>MEMO01000021.1 GCA_001767955.1 Alphaproteobacteria bacterium RIFCSPLOWO2_01_FULL_40_26
GCCTGTCTTAAAACCCACCGCGCCTCGATTTTCCATAAATTTTGGCTCGTTTTTTGGCAAAATTTTTTGCAGTATGTTGAATACAGCGGCAAAATTTTGTCAAAAAGTCGCTCAAAATTTATGGAAAATCGAGACACGTTGGGTTTTAAGACAGGCTCTAAAATCTTTTTTAACCCCAGATTTTAGACAGGTTCTTACGAATTAATTAAATCGTAAATTGTAAATTCCGCAATGCGAAAACTCCTTTTCTGCCTCATTCTATTTACAACCCCAGCCTTCGCCAATCTTTCCCTCATTCGCGATGCTGAAACGGAAAAATTTTTGCGCGAGCTTTCGCAACCAATTTTTAAAGAAGCTGGTTTAAATTCGCAAAATATCAAAATTTATATCGTTAATGATGATTCGATAAACGCCTTTGTTTCCGGTGGACAAAATGTGTTTATCAATACCGGCCTGATTCGCAAATATAACACTCCCAATGCATTGATCGGCGTGATTGCGCACGAAACCGGACATATCACTGCCGGCCATTTGGCGCGATCAGCAGAAGGCGCGAAAGAAGCACAAAATGCCATGCTGTTGAGCTATTTGCTTGGAATCGGAGCGGCAATTTCAGGCGCGCCTGATGCCGGAGCGGCAGTGATTCTTGGTGGTTCGCAAAGCGCACAAAGACTTTACATGAAGTTCACCAGAACGCAGGAGGAAGCCGCCGATGCCCATGCCATCGAATATCTCGACAAAATGCGCTATCCGGCAGATGGTCTGATAAAATTGCTGGAATTTTTTGAAATGCAGATGGTCGGATATAAAGATCAACTTGATGAATATTTGCTATCGCATCCGATAAGTCGCAAAAGAATTGAGCTGATAAAAACACGCACCGCGCACAAAAATTTTTCCGACAAAAAAACAAACCAGAAATTACAACCGATTATGAACCGTGTTCTGGCAAAGCTTGCTGGCTTTATAGATCAGCCCGATGAGACGCTAAAAAAATATAAAAATCACCATGATGAAAATGCCAATTACACCAAATCAATTGCTTTATTTAAAAAAGGAAAAATCTCCGAATCGCTGGAATTACTTGATCCAATCATTGAAAAAAATCCGCGCGATGGATTTTTGCATGAGCTAAAAGGACAAATTTTATTTGAAAGCGGTAAAATTCAGGATTCGATTTTGGCTTACAACCAAGCGCTTAAATTACTTTCTCTTATTGATTCCCCTACCACAAAAATTTCTTTTGCCAGCGCAATTTTATCACTAAAAACCACTGACAATGAGTTGATAAATCTGGCCATCCAAAATCTCGAAGAAGCAAAAAATTTTGAAGATGAAAATCCGTTTCTATTCAAACAGTTGGCAAATGCCTATTCCAGAAAAAATGACGAGGCCAGATCTTTATTGGCTTTAGCAGAATTCAACCTCCTAATCGGAGAAAAGGAAAAATGCCAAAAATATGCCAAAGAGGCCAAAGAAAAATTACAGAAATCTGATAAAATGGAAATTATGAGGGCTGACGATTTGCTTGAATTGGCAAAAGATAAAAAATCAGATCATTAAGTTTTGAATCCTTCGCGAAAAATCTTTTGCATCCTTGATCGGCTCATCTTCCATGATGCAAGCGATGTCGAAGAGTGTTGTGATTGTGTCGCGGGCAGAAGATTTTTTTGCCTCATCGGCATAAGTTTCGTTGAGGTTTTTGATAATTTTATTGCTTGGATTCACCTCTAAAATTTTGGCGCTAGATGCCTGAATCTGTTTTTGTTCAAGCAAAAATCTCTCAAGACGAATATCCATCGAACCAGCGTCAATAGCGAGGCAAACTGGACTATCAGTTAGTTTTTTGGAGATGCGCGCTTCTTTGATTTTTTCACCCAAAACTTCTTTGATGAACTTCACCAAACCTTCAAACTGGCTGGCTTCGAACTGGCTGGCGGTTATATCTTTTATTTCTTCGCTTTTTTGCTCTTCTTCGTTTTTTTCTGCAGGATTTTTATCAATGTTTTTTAAATCAACATCATGGCGATTAATCGACTGAAATTCCTTCTCTTTGTAGGGCAAAACTACTGTCACCCAAAATTCATCAACAGCATCGGTAAGAAACAAAACCTCAACATCCTTCTGCAAAAAAACTTCAAGCTGCGGTGAGGCTTTTATTTTTTCAACCGACTCGCCGGTGAGGAAGTAAATCTTGTCCTGTCCTGGCTTCACACCATCGAGATATTCAGCAAGAGTGATTAATTTTTCCGGAGATTTCGATGAATAAAAACGACAAATTTCGAGAATTTTTTCGCGGAATTCTGAAGATTCGCACAGACCTTCTTTTAAAACCGCACCAAAATTATTCCAGAATTTGAGATATTCCTCTTCACTTTCCAAAGCTTTTTTCTTCAGCTCAGAAAGCACTTTGCTTACCACCGATTTGCGAATCTTTTCGAGCACCGCACTATGCTGCAAATTTTCGCGGCTGATATTGAGCGACAAATCATCAGAGTCGACGAGACCGCGCAGAAAGCGCATATTCGCTGGAACCAGATTTAAATCTTCTGAAATGAAAACTTTTTTTACGTAAAGTTTTACTGATGTTTTACGATCGGGATGAAAGAGATCAAATGGCTTCATGCCTGGCACAAAGAGCAAATTTGTATAGCTAATCAAGCCTTCAACCTTGTTGTGAATGGTCATGAATGGATCGCCGGGCAAATGTGAAATATGTTTGTAAAAATTTTGATATTGCTCGGAGATAATCTCGCTTGCGGGCTTTGTCCAAAGGGCGGAAGCGGAATTCAGTGTTTCAACTTTTGCGCCATCATCAACATTTTCTGGGATAAATTCGATCTTGAAATTGATATGATCGGAATAGGTTTGAACAACATGTTTGATGTGAAAACGATCGAGAAAATCGGAAGCATCATCTTTCAAATGCAAAATAACTTTTGTCCCTCTTTCAATTTTTTCTTCTGACTCGGAAATGGTAAAATTCCCACTTCCTTGCGATTCCCACTTCCAGCTTTTTTCATCATCAAACTTGCGCGAAATCACTTCCACCTTGCCTGCAATCATGAAGCTGGAATAAAAACCAACGCCAAATTGGCCGATTAATTGCACATCTTTTTGTTTATCACCAGTAAGAGATTTGATAAAATTTTCAGTACCGGAACGCGCAATTGTGCCAAGGTTTGCGATCAAATCATCGCGATTCATGCCGATACCGTTATCAGCAATTATGAGCTGTTTTTTTTCTTTATTGGTGGTGATGATAATTTTTAATTCATCCCTCACCAAATCCGGATTTTGTGCCGCCAAATAGCGCAATTTATCGCAAGCATCTGATGCGTTTGAAACCAGTTCGCGCAAGGCAACATCTTTGTTGGTATAAAGTGAATTGATCATGAGGTTAAGAATTTTTCCCACCTCAACATCGAAGTTAAATTGTTGTTCTTTTGTCATGCTAAAAATAAATTAATATCGCCCGTAAGAAACTGTTTAGAGCCTGTTTTCAAACCCACCACATTTCGCTTTTGCCCAAATTTTGGGTTGTTCTTAAAATCTTGTGTCCGAGAAAATTAGATCCTGAAACAAGTTCAGGATGACATCTTGGAAACACCGATCTTAAAGCCAGTCATCCTGAACTTGTTTCAGGATCTGTTGATTAGACACAGAATTTTAAGAACAACCAAATTTTGGCTCGTTTTTTGGCAAAAATTAATGCCCTCTCAAAGATTCACTTTCTTCATCGCGGCAATAATTATCTCATCAAGATCGCTTTTGATTTCAATCCCAAGCTGTTTTACTGAAGTTATGCCAAACTCCCTGATCCCGCACGGCACAATGTTTTGAAAGCCGGAAAGATCGCAATCAACATTGATGGCAATGCCGTGATAGCTCACCCACTTTTTTAATTTTATTCCGAGTGCGGCAATTTTTTTTTCGCCTTCCGGTGTGTCAACCCAAATGCCAACACGGTTTTTTCGTATTTCGCCCTTAATTCCAAATTCTGCCAGAATCGCAATCACCCAATTTTCCAGAAACTTAACAAAGCGCAAAACATCGGGTTTTTCAGGAGTAAAAAATTTTTTTAAATCAAGCATGACATAGATGATTTTCATGCCTGGAGCATGATAGGTGAACTTACCGCCACGATTGGTTTTAAAAATGGGAATATCGGTTTTAACCAACAAATCTGCATCTTTGGCACTGATTCCAGAAGTATAAACTGGATGATGTTCCAAAAGCCAAATCAGCTGCGGCGCTTTGCAAGCGATGATTGCATCGACTCTATTTTGCATAAATTCAAGCGCCTCCAAGAAATGCACCGGCTCTTTGCTGATGCGCCATTCGATGTTAGACAATTGTTTTTTCACCAACTAAAAAAATAAAAACTTGTCGGAAAACCAAGACCGCTCTTGGTTTTTTGACTCAACTAAAACTAAAAATGCGACAGCATTTTTAAACATATGATCAGCAAACTCCGCGGTTTTATTGACTTAATCACCGAAGACAAGTGTGTAATCGACGTTAACGGCGTTGGATATCTCATTTTTATTTCGCAAAAAACCGCTGCATTTTTATCGCAATTTCCACGCGAAAAAGAAGTGTCTCTGACCATTGAAACCGTAGTCAAAGAAGATGCGATTGAGCTTTACGGATTCGCTTTGGAAATCGAAAAAACCTGGTTTCTTGAACTTATCAAAGTCCAGGGCGTTGGCGCCAAAATGGGACAAAAGATCTTAAGCGCCTTAAGCATTGAAGATTTGGCCAAAGCTTTGATTTCTTCTGACGAAAAAACTTTTTCCAAAATTTCTGGAATCGGTCCAAAACTTGCCAGCCGCATCACAACTGAACTTAAAAATTCACCAAAAAAACTCGGAATCGGCACAGAATTCGATATAACAAAACACCAAAATCCAACAAAAATTTCTAGCAACCAAACCGCAATTGATGCACTATCAGCCCTTGAGAATCTTGGTTACAAGAAACATGATTGTCTACGCGTGATTGAATTTGTATCTGAACAAAATCCAAAAATTACACTGGAAAACCTGATTACTTCTTCATTGCGAGAATTAAGCAAAAACAAATTTTAACCCTCTTTGAAAAAGAGGGTGGCATCGCAAAATCCTCCGGCGCTCCGCGCCACCTCCTTTTTCAAAGGAGGTTTGGTCAAGAAAACCCTCTTTGAAAAAGAGGGTGGCATCGCACGAAGTGCGATGACGGGTGATTTGAGAGAGACAAACTCCAATCCAAAGTTTGTCTCCACAAATCCTCCGGCGCTTCGCGCCACCTCCTTTTTCAAAGGAGGTTAGCCCTCTTTGAAAAAGAGGGTGGCATCGCACGAAGTGCGATGACGGGTGATTTGGGGGAGACAAACTCCAATCCAAAGTTTGTCTCCACAAATCCTCCGGCGCTTCGCGCCACCTCCTTTTTCAAAGGAGGTTAGCCCTCTTTGAAAAAGAGGGTGGCATCGCACGAAGTGCGATGACGGGTGATTTGGGGGAGGCAAACTCTAATTCTGAGTTTATCTCCACAAATCCTCCGGCGCTTCGCGCCACCTCCTTTTTCAAAGGAGGTTTTATAATGACACAAAATGAAAATCTGAAACCGCAAAAACTGGATGAAGAGCGTAATGAAAATATTCTGCGCCCAAGTTTTTTGCGTGATTTTTTGGGGCAGGAAAAATTAAAAGAAAATCTCGAAATTTTTATCAAAGCCGCCAAAAACCGCAGCGATGCTCTCGATCACACTTTGTTTTATGGCCCGCCCGGGCTTGGAAAAACCACTTTGGCACAGATCATCTCACATGAATTAGGGGTTGGATTTAAATCATCAGCCGGTCCGGTAATTTCAAAATCTGGTGATTTAGCGGCAATTTTAACCAACTTGCAGCAAGGCGATATTTTGTTCATAGATGAAATTCATCGCCTCAACAAAAATGTTGAAGAAGTGCTTTATTCGGCGATGGAAGATTTCAAGCTCGACATCATTATTGGCGAAGGCCCGGCTGCGCGCGCCATTAAAATTGATCTGCCGAAATTCACTCTGGTTGGCGCGACCACACGCGTTGGATTAATTGCAAATCCTTTAAAAGACCGCTTCGGAATTCCACTACGCATCAATTTTTACGATGCTTTTGAACTCGAACAAATCGTGATTCGCGATGCCAGAATCCTGCAAATTGAAATTGAAAAAGATGCTGCCCATGAAATTGCCAAAAGATCGCGCGGCACTCCAAGAATCGCGATACGTTTATTAAAAAGGGTGCGCGATTTTGCCTCGCATGAAAACGAAAAAATCATCTCACAAAAATTAACCGACTATGCTTTGAAACGCCTGGAAATCGACTCCGCCGGACTTGACGCTTCAGACTATCGCTATCTCAAATTCATCGCTAAAAATTATCGCGGCGGACCGGTTGGGATTGAGACAATCAGCGCAGCAATCGGCGAAGAAAAAGACACGGTGGAAGACACAATCGAACCCTATCTCATCCAGCAAGGTTTCATTGAAAAAACCCCGCGCGGGCGCGTCCTCACCGAAACCGCTTTCATGCATCTTGGTTTATGAAAAAGAAAAAAATTCTTCTCATCATCACCGGTTCAATTGCGGCTTACAAAGCAATGGATTTGGTTCGGCTGTTAACCAAAAAATCCTATGACGTCACTTGCGTTCTCACTAAAGCGGCATGCGAATTTATCACGCCATTACTGGCTTCATCGCTTTCAGGCAATAAGGCGCACAGCGATTTATTTTCCGTTGATGATGAAGTTGAAATGGGACATATCAAACTCTCGCGCGCTGCTGATCTGATAGTGATTGCACCCGCTTCTGCCGATTTTATTGCCAAAATTGCCAATGGTTATGCTGACGATTTAGCCTCTTCAATCGTACTTGCTGCAAACAAAAAAATTCTCATCGCGCCGGCAATGAATGAAAAAATGTGGGAGAACAAACAAACGCAAACAAATTTGGTAAAAGCTTTGGAATCAGGAATGTCAATGGTTGAGCCTGAAAAAGATATACTTGCCTGCGGCGAATTTGGAATCGGAAAAATGGCAAGTCCAGAAAAAATCTGTGAAGAAATTTGTGAATTTTTTGCCAATCAAAATCGTCTTAAAGGAAAAAAAATTTTAATTACCGGCGGTGCAACTTTTGAGGAAATTGATCCGGTGCGCTTCATCGGCAATCATTCTTCAGGCAAGCAATCAATTGCAATTGCCAAAGTTTTATACGAAATGGGAGCAGATGTGACGCTAATTGCGGGCAATATCCGCGAAACAATTTTTCTACCACCAAAAAAAATCATTCGCGTCAAAAGCACTACAGAAATGTTTTTTGCGGTGAAAAAAAATCTGGCCGAAAAAGATGTTTTTATCAGCTGTGCCGCGGTTTCCGATTTTCGTGTTAAAAAAATTTCCAAAGAAAAAATTAAAAAAACTGCTGGCAAAAATCTTACCATCGAGCTCGAAAAAAACCCCGATATTCTTGAATTTGTAGGACAAGCTAAAAACCGCCCTGCCCTAGTTATAGGCTTTGCCGCCGAAAGCAAAAATCTTGAAAAATATGCGAGGGAAAAACTACGCAAAAAAAACTGCGATTTGATCGTGGCCAACGACATAGAATCCGGAAAAATTTTTGGCGCAAACGAAACCAAAGCAATTTTTGTTTCAGAAAAAGAGACCGAAAAACTCGGCAACATCACTAAAGAGAAGCTGGCAAAATTATTGGCTGATAAGGTAGGAAAGCTTCCTGCATAGTGATTATACTGCCCCCAATAACGCTTAAGAAAAATGCTCCTAACAACATTACGCCCCTCACAAAAATATTACCCTCACAAAAATACTACCACTCACCCCAACCCTCTCCCACAAGGGGAGAGGGAGTTACACCGAATTCGGATTAACTCCCTCTCCCCTTGTGGGAGAGGGTTGGGGTGAGGGGTAATTTTTTTGTGAGGAGTAGATATTTATATCACCACCAGATCATCAATATGCACCAATTCTGGCTTCACAGCTTTTCCCAGAATTTTTTTGACTTCCGCTGATTTTTTTTCAAAAACTTTTTTCAAATCTGCAATGTCATAATTGCTGATTCCGCTGGCAATATGATTGTCGAGTTTATCTTTGATAAAGATCGCATCGCCTTTCTTAAAATCGCCTTTAGCGGCAATAACGCCGATTGGTAAAAGGCTGATTTTTTTGTTACGCAACATTTCAGCAGCGCATTCATTTACAATCACTTCGCCTTTGGCATTTAAGAATCCGGAAAGCCAGTGTTTGCGTTGTTTGGTTAGCTTCTTTTTGCTGTAAAAAATTGTAAAATTCTGTTTGCCATCAATGAAATTTTTTAGCGCATTTTCTGATGTGCCGCAGGTGATTATAACATCACATGAGAAATTTTTTAGCATCTTTGCCGCTGAAATTTTTGTGATCATACCTCCAGTTCCAACCAAAGAACCAGCACTTCCAGCCATATTTTCAATTTCCTTGGTAATTTCAAAAACTTCCGTGATCAGATTAGAGCCTGTATTCAAACCCACCACATTTCGCTTTTGCCCAAATTTTGGCTCGTTTTTTGGCAAAATTTTTTGCAGTATGCCAGATACAGCGGCAAAATTTTGCCAAAAAGTCGCACAAAATTTGGACAAAATCGAAACGCGCTGGGTTTGAATACAGGCTCTGGCATTTTTGTGAGTTCTGGGATTTTTTTCATAAAGCCCATCGATATCGGAAAACAGAATAAGCAAATCAGCATCAGCCATTTGCGCCACGCGCGCAGCGAGACGATCATTATCTCCAATTCTGATTTCATCGACCGCCACCGAATCATTTTCATTGATGATTGGAATTACCGAATTCTTCAGCAAGGTTTCAACGGTATTTTTGCAGTTGAGATAGCGATCACGCACATTGCAATCAGAAGCGGTGAGAAGAATTTGTGCCGCCTGCAATTTCTGCCTGAAAAAAAAATCGCGATAAAAACCCATGAGATGGATTTGCCCAATCGCTGCCGCCGCCTGTTTTTCTTCCAAAGAAAGTTTTTTGTTTACTGTTTTTAAAGCTTGACGTCCCAGGGCAATTGCTCCCGAAGAAACAATGATGATCTGAAAATTTTTTTTCACCAAATCGGCAATATTTGCGGTAAAATTTTTCAGCCATTTTTCGCGCAATTTTCCTTCCGAAACCAAAAGCGATGAACCGATTTTTATGACCAGTTTTTTTTTCTCTTTGAGATCAAATTTCATCGTTTTAATCCTTTTTGCTCACGAGCGCGGCGTATTTCTTCGCGATAAACAATATTTTCAAGTAATGGCAATGGATATGATGAAAATGATCCTTGGCCCTTTAAAACATAAATTCCGACAGTGCGATTTACTTGCTGCTGCATGCCATCTTTAGTAATGATATCTGGAAAATCTTCGCCAACTGAACGTAATTCAACCAGATCTTTGGCAACACCATTTTTGATCAGATAATTTTTAATCACATCAGCGCGGTCCAAAGCGATATTCTGGTTGTATAATTCAAGACCAGCGCGGTCTGCGTTGCCAACCAGTAAAATTCTAAAATCACCATTTAAGGTTTTGAGATATTTTAGAATCTTCACCAACTCTTTGCTGGCACGGTCATTGAGTTTGAAATTGTTAAAATCGAAAAGAATTTCAAAACGCTCAAATTCCGGCTCTTTGATTTCAACTTTAGGGGTTTTATCTTTTTTGAGGTCATCAATGTAATGCTCGATTTCATCAAGCAGCTTCACGAAACGTTCACGACATTCGGCAAGTTCACTATTGCGAAAAATTACTTTCGATTCACGCGCAATCCAGCAATCGTAGAGATAAGACAAATGGGCGGTTTGAATGGGAAGATAGAACGTCACATGTGAGTTGGAGTGTAAAATATTTTCCAATCTCTTTTGCATCAGAATCATCTCTTCCATTTGCCCCAAATCAGCTTTCCAACCCATCGGATTTTCTGGTACAAACTCTTCTCCCGCAGCAATTTTTAAACCTTTTTTGGCAAAATAGTCAGAAGCATTTTTATCCTTAACCACAAGCAATCTGCGCGAAAAAGACAGATATTCCAAAGCCAAATAGGATTTGTATCCACCTTTGGTTTTAAGCGATAATCCTTCGTTAGATAAAAGCTGCAGGGACGTGGTGCAGGAGGTGATTACGAGTATGGTGGTTAATGTCAGAATTATTTTCGTGCTTCGTGTAGCCTGCGCTGAACTTGTTTCAGTGTGCTTCGTGCTTCGTAAATTTTTAAAGAACATCTATCATGAATTCATTGCCTTAAAAAACTCCTCATTCGTCTTAGTGTGCTCGATTTTTTGAAGCAAGAATTCCATTGCCTCAACCGGACTCATTTGATTAACAATTCTGCGCAACATCCAAACTTTTGACAAAGCGGCGCGATCGACCAGGAGCTCTTCTTTTCTGGTTCCGGATTTAGTGATATCAATGGCCGGGAAAATTCTTTTGTCGGAAATTTTGCGATCCAAAACAATTTCGGAATTGCCGGTGCCTTTGAATTCTTCAAAAATCACCTCCTCCATTCTTGAACCGGTATCAACCAGCGCAGTTGCAATTATGGTTAGTGATCCGCCTTCTTCAATATTGCGCGCAGCGCCGAAAAATCTTTTTGGTTTTTGCAGGGCGTTGGAATCAACACCGCCGGTCAAAACCTTTCCCGATGAAGGAATAACAGTATTGTAAGCGCGAGCAAGACGGGTGATTGAATCAAGCAGAATCACCACATCCTTTTTTGCTTCAACCAACCGACGCGCTTTTTCGATGACCATTTCAGCAAGCTGAACATGACGTGTTGCCGGTTCATCAAAAGTTGAACTAACCACTTCGCCTTTAATAGTGCGTAGCATGTCGGTTACTTCTTCCGGACGTTCGTCGATCAATAATACCAACAAAACCACCTCGGGATGATTGGTGGTAATGGCATGAGCAATGTTTTGCATCAGGGAAGTTTTACCGGTTTTTGGCGGCGCCACAATTAACGCGCGCTGGCCTTTGCCTAAAGGAGCAACCATGTCGATGATGCGGGTGGAAATATCGTTATTCAGCGGCTTGTCTTCTTCCAGCTGCAATTTTTTGTTGGGATAAAGCGGAGTTAAATCATCAAACAAAACGCGATTTCTGACTTTTTCGGGAGCGTCAAAATTCACTTCATTAACACGAAGCAGGGCAAAATATCTTTCACCCTTTTTTGGCGCGCGAATTTGGCCTTTCACGGTGTCGCCGGTTCTTAAAGCAAATCTTTTGATTTGACTTGGTGAAACGTAAATATCGTCTGAACCAGGGAAATAGTTGGTTTCCGGCGCTCTTAAAAAACCAAAACCATCTTCCAGAACTTCCAAAACACCTTCGCCAATAATGACATTTTCCGGGCTTTGATCAGAAAAACTTTTGAGAATATGATAGATAATATCCTGACGACCAAAATCGCCGATATTTTCCAAACCATGCTGTTTAGCGATTTCAATCAGCTGCTCGGCGGATTTTGTTTTTAGGGATTTTAGCTCAAGAGTTTTACCATTAACGCCGACCTTACGTTCAAAACGCGCATTTTCTTCTTCATCATCAACAGAGGTTTGTTGATGGGTGAAATTTTGTTGACTGCTACGGCTGATCAGATTTCCGCTATGCAAACGGGAAGATTCATTATTTTCAGGAGTGCCGCTATTATAGCGCAAGGTAAGAGTGTTGGAAGACATTATGTTTGGAAAAGTTTAATTTGGATTGGAAGAGAGGAGCTGAAAACTGCTTATGAAAGCTGGCACAAAGAGGCCGCGCTTTGTAAAAAGCATTTTTTGGCCTGTCAAGTTAAAACAAAAAACTTTTAACAAAACTTATCGCTTCAACCCCAAGAATTATGGTTGCAACAGAGATAAAAACACCGGTCATCCCAACTGTCATTCCAAGAATAATCACCAAGCCATCCTTGCCAAGCAATCCAAAGGAAATAATCAAAACTCCAAGCCCCGGAATCAGGTTGGAAAAAGGAATTGGCAGCAAAATGAAGCTGGAAAAAAGCAGAACAAAAAGCCCGATTATTTTTTCGGCGAAAGGAACCGTCATGAAAAGAAGACGTGGCTTTAGAATGCGCTCAACTTTGCGAATTATCGGCGAGGATTTTTGTACCAACATCGCCAAAACCGATCTCTTGACTGTCATATCACAAAATCTTTTTGGCAATTTGGGAGCGGAATAACCAAAAGTCATCTGCGCAGAAAATATCAAAAGTGGAATAGCAATCACGCTTGGAAAAGGCGGTGGAAGCGGGACGATA
Organism: Alphaproteobacteria bacterium RIFCSPLOWO2_01_FULL_40_26; assembly: GCA_001767955.1. Lineage (GTDB taxonomy): Bacteria > Pseudomonadota > Alphaproteobacteria > Rickettsiales > UBA1997 > UBA2645. The sequence continues at coordinate 12,306 of MEMO01000021.1, forward strand.
ATGCCAAGCGAAAAAATCATCATCGCCAAACCAAAACCGATTGAATCCATGGCGTCAATCAAATCGCGCAACGGCACACGATCGGAAGATGATTTATTGACAACATCTTCAATTACCTGAGTTGTGATTATTTTTTGTTGATCCACGGAGATTGGTTGTGAGTTGTGAGTTACGACAACCCTATTTTTGTTCCTGTTCAGATTTATCGGATTTTTCCTCTTCCTTCAATCCTTTCCTCATACTCTTAATTCCTTTGCCAATATCATTCATAACTTGCGGCAATTTTCCAGCACCGAAAATCACGAAGACAATCAACAAAATTAACAATAATTCACCGATACCAACAGACATATTTCCTCCTTTTAAGAAATTAATTTTATTAACTCGTCCCACTCTCTGATGCTCAAACCTGATCCTTCTTGCATAACCTCTTCACCTTTCAACATTTTTTTAATCACCGCCAAAGCTGGGCCAGAGAGGTTTTTGCCGCCTTGCCTGTTTTTGACAAACGCTTCATGGCAATGCGGAACCCATTTTTTGACAATATCCAAAATCACTTCAGCATAAACGCGGATTTCATATTGCGCATGGGAATCGGCACGCAAACGCAGAAAATGCAAAAGATTGTGCAGATCAATTTTCCAATACCATTGCGTGTAGCAATTAAGCGGCAAATTCATGCGCGCCAGCTCGCGCGCCAAACCTTCGTCTTTTTCATCAATCACATTGCCATTTTCATCCTGATTAATCATCGCAAGATAATGTCCGTAAGCTTGGGCTGAATCTTTTTTTAGAATTTCCAAAACACGTTTTGATTCCCGCTCGTTCAAAATTTTATTTTCGTCACGCCCCTGATGATTCACCTTTGATTGCGCTGATAAAACCTCGGTGCGCGGAATATAAAATTCATCTTCCACGATCGAATAGCGCGCTGAATATTCATTGATGGAAGCGGTGCGATGGCGAATCCATTGCCGCGCCACAAAAATCGGCAATTTGATGTGAAATTTGATTTCGCACATTTCAAAAGGCGTGGTGTGATAATGCGCCATGAGATAGTTGATCAAAGCCTTGTCAGCATTAATTTTTTTTGTTCCGGCGCCATAAGAAACGCGTGCCGCCTGCACCACCGAAGCATCATTTCCCATATAATCAACCACGCGCACAAAGCCATGATCGAGAACTTCAAATGGTTGATATAAAATTTTTTCCAATTCTTCTGAAACTGGTCGAAAAGTTTGATTTGACTGATCGCGCAAAGATAAGATTTCCTCAAGCTGCGATTTTTTTATGACCATTAATTAAGAATTATGAATTACGAATTGTTATGTTTTAATTCGTAATTCGTAAATCGTAATTCGTTTTTCTGATGCCAGTTTCGATTATCCAAAAACGGTTAAATTCAATACCACCCACTACCGGCATCTATCAGTTTTTTGATGACAAAACCCAACTCCTTTATGTCGGCAAGGCCAAGAATCTGCACAAACGCGTCAGTAGTTATACCAAGGAAAATCTGCTTTCGCCGCGCATTGCCCGCATGGTTCTTCTCACAAAAAAAATTGAGATAATTCAAACCGAAAATGAGGTGGAAGCGCTTTTGCTTGAGCACAATCTCATCAAAAAATTCCAACCCAAATTCAATATTCTGCTGCGCGATGACAAAACCTTCCCACAAATTCTAATCACCAATCACAACTTCCCCCAAATCACCAAATTTCGTTCATTAAGATTGGATAATATCGAGGCACAAAGCACGAAGCACGAAGCACGAAACCTGCATTTCGGACCATTCGCTTCAGCCCATGATGTCAATTACACCATCGATATTTTACGCAAAATTTTCCGCCTGCGCAATTGTTCCGATGCCGAATTCAAATCGCGCAAAAAACCATGTTTGGAATATCAAATAAAAAGATGCTATGCGCCATGTGTTGGCCTGATTTCACAAGAAGAATATGGCAGTGAAGTGCAAAATGCGCTAAATTTTTTAAGCGGAAAATCAGCTAGGTTGCAACATGATCTGACGCAAAAAATGCAACAATTCAGCGATAATTTTGAATATGAAAAAGCGATGCAAATTCGCGATCAGATCAAAGCATTAAACTCGATTCAAACCAAACAAAACATCAATGTTGGCGAAACCAAAGATTTCGACATAATCACCATTGCAACGAGTGGTGATATGGTCTGCGTTTATGTTTCATTTTATCGTGGCGGGCAAAATTTTGGAGCAAAACCATATTTTTTTGAAAACAAAGATGAAGAAATTCTCAATGAATTTCTTGGTCAGTTTTATTTGTCAAACGCTCCTCCGAGCTTGATTATGATGAATCGCAAACTTTTGGAAAAAAAGTCGATGGAAGATTTTATAACAAGAATCGCTGGCAAAAAAGTTGAGATAATTTCCCCCAAAAAAGGCGCTAAATTTGAGTTGATTACAAATCAGGAAAATATCGCCAGACAAAATCTCGAACAAAAAATTTCACAAAATTTAAGAACCTGTCCTGAATCTTTTTTAACCCCAGATTTTAGCATGTTTTTAGCGCTTTTTTGACAAAATTACGAAGCGTATCTGGAAATACGGTGAGTAATTTTGTCAAAAAATAAGCAAAAACAGGGTAAAATATGGGGTTAAAAAAGATTTAGGACAGGTTCTAAGCATAAAAGAATTGCTGCTCGAAGTGAAAAAAATTTTCAGCCTGCCAAAAATTCCACAAAAAATTGAAGTTTATGACAATAGCCACATTAGCGGAAGCAATGCGGTTGGCGCTATGATTGCCGCTGGTTTGGAAGGGTTTATCAAAAGTGGATATCGCAAATTCAATATTCGTTTTGAACACAAAAATCGCGATGACACCGCAATGCTTTATGAAGTTCTAAAAAGAAGATTTTCCAAGCAACATGATGGCCGGCCAGATTTCGTTATTATCGATGGTGGTTTAACTCAATTAAAGGCGGCACAAGAAATTTTCGACGAGATGAAAATCAAAATCCCTTTTGTCTGCATGTCGAAAGGAAAAAACAGAAATGCCGGAGAGGAAAATTTTCACATGATTGGAAAACAGTCTTTTACGCTACCAAAACATTCGCCAATAATGCACTATTTACAACGCTTGCGCGACGAGTCTCATCGCTTCGCCATCATGACTCACAGAAAAAAACGCGGGAAATTCTTATTTCTTACTTCTCAATAATCTCATCAACCACCATCTGATATTTACCACCAATCTGTTCTTCAAACACTTCCAAATGTTCGCCAAACCGGTCGTGAATTTTAAAAATAATTTTTGGGTTTTTGTCGTTTTTATTGACCTTGTACAAATCCCATAATTCATAGTGCCGATGCCCGTTTTCATAGGCCACTTCAACTTTGATTTCACTGTCAAAAATAACCTGTAAAATTGTCATCTCCCATTTTTTGCCACGCTTTTGTGCAATAGCAGAAAGGCTGGTGATATTGGCAAAATCCGGCCCCAAAATATCATCAGTACTGTCGCGTAGAAGATACAAATTAAACGCCAAAGTCAGAGATTTGTTTTTTACTCTCCAAAGATAAGTGGTTGAAAGATTCTCGATGGTGTTTGCGGCAACATTGTGCTTCAAAAAAAACTTTTCGATTTTTTTGGTCAAATCAGGATATTTTTTAAAATCTTCGCGCCAGGAAATCTGATGATTGCGACTATCCGCAGCAATAAGGCGCGCATCTTCCGCTACATGTCCGCCTTCAATATTATAAAAATTCAAACTTCTTTGCCATTTAGTCACATAATTGCGATCAATGATTTTGTTTTTCTCAAAAAACTTTGCTTTGCCCACAAAAACTTTCCCGAGATTTTTTTTATCATGAATGCCGGTATAGTTTTCCTGCAGAAATTTTTTTAACGATTCTTGCGATTTGATTGAGGTTTTTTGCTGCGCTAATTTCTGCAATTCTTTGTCTTTCTTGAGTTCATCTGCCACAAAGGCAAAACTTTTTGTGTTTGATCTAACTGCAATTTTGACCAATTTTTTATCAGCCCTGATTTTTGGCGGCGCAAACTCAAGCAACAGACCATTATCTTCAAAAGCATCAGCTGCAATTTCAGGAATTTCTTTGAGACGATCAGAAGCAAATTTGTAATTGCGCGAGTCAATTGCAATCATCCGCTTCATGAAAAGTTTATTATCGAGCAAACTCCAACTTGCATATTGCAAAGAATCGCGGCTCAAATAAGTGGCCTTCTCCATAAAAGCCTGACTGGAGCGTAATTCCGGCGCGGCAAATTTCAAAGTTTCTGGACTAATTTTGAGCAGACGTTCAACAAAAACGGCATCTTCGCGCAAAGAATCATCGGCATATTGAAACTGTTCGTAATCAAGCAATACCGCCTTTAAAATCAAAGTGCGGTCACGCCTGAAACATTCCGGCAAATCTTTGATGGCGTTTTGATTTTTCTTGCCGAGCTCTTCAAGAATTTTGTCGTAATAGCCACTGATATTGTTGCAATAATCCTCAGCAAAAAGGGAAGAACAGCAGAAGAAAAAAACAGCGGTGAAAATATTGATAAAGATTGTTCTCAAAATCCTGTGTCTTGTTCGTGCTTCGTGCTTCGTGCTTCGTGCTTCGATAATTTTAATCCACGAAGCACGAAGCACGATGCACGATGCACGAAATATTCCGGACACAAAATTTTGCTTAATAACCTTGATAAACTTCATCAGCCTTTCATTGAAGAGATGCTTTCGATTTCAATATTTTTGCGATTGTTGAAATAAATCACGAGAATAGCCAAGCCAATTGCGGCTTCAGCGCCTGCTACAGTTAAAACAAAAATGGCAAAAATCTGTCCGACTAAATCCTGCAGAAAAGAAGAAAATGCTACAAAATTGATGTTGATTGAAAGAAGCATCAACTCAATTGACATCAAAAGCGAAATCACATTTTTGCGATTCAAAAAAATCCCGCTAACGCCAATGCAAAAAAGCAGAGCAGAAAGAATGATGAAATGATTTAGTTCCAAGCCATTCATAGATCTATTCCCTCACCGATTTTTACTTTAATGATCGAAAGTGAATTTGCCTTATTGCGCATAACCTGATTAGAAATTTTTTGTTTGCGAATGAAGCGAGTTTCGTCTTTCAAAGTCAAAACAATAGCACCAATCATCGCCACAAACAACACCGCGCCAGCAAGCTGAAATGGTAGCATGAAATCGGTGTAAAGAATATTGCCAATCGCTTTGGTGTTGTGAATTTCCATCTGTATGGGATAGAGCATTTTCGTTTCATAATGTTTGATAGTGGAAAATTTTGTGATCAGAAAAATTTCACAAAACATCACTGCTCCAATGAGGATAAGGATTGGACGCTTGCGATTTACTTCTTCTTTTATCTCGATGTCGATGTTTAGCATCATCACCACAAACAAAAATAAAACTGCAATGGCGCCGACATAGACAACGATCAAAAGCATCGCCAAAAATTCTGCACCAAGCAAAACAAAAAGTGCCGCCGCATTTAAAAATGCTAAAACCAAAAACATCACCGCATGCACCATATTGCGCGTGCTAACAACCACGATGGAAGAAGAGATGAGGATGAAGGAAAAAATGTAAAAAAGCGTGAGTGTGAAATTCATGTTAAGTGCAATTTACCAAATTAGTTATGCAAAATTTGTGTCGGCGCATTTCGTGCTTCGTGCTTCGTGCGTCGTGCTTCGGTAGTTCTAAACCACGAAGCACGATGCACGAAATAAAGACACAAGATTTTAAGAACAATGCAATTTACCGATATTTGGCATCAGCCTCAATAGCGTGATTCAGCGCATATTCATAGCGCTCGCCATTGGCCAAAAGTTTTTCCTTGTTGTAATAAAGCTCTTCGCGTGTTTCGGTGGCGAATTCAAAATTTGGCGATTCAACAATGGCATCAACGGGGCAGGCTTCCTGGCACAGACCGCAATAAATGCATTTTAGCATGTCGATGTCGTATTTGGTGGTACGGCGCGAACCGTCTTCTCTCTCTTCAGCTTCGATTGTAATGGCCTGCGCCGGACAAATTGCTTCGCAAAGTTTGCATGCAATGCATCTTTCTTCACCATTGGGATAGCGTCGCAAAGCATGTTCACCGCGGAAGCGCGGGCTTATTTCACCTTTTTCATAAGGATAATTGATGGTTACTTTTTTCTTAAAAAAATATTGCAGCGTTTTTAGGTGACCGAAAAAAATTTCTTTAAGAAAGAAGGCGTAGGCAGTTTTTAAAATTTTCATTTCAGATAAACTACATAGGCAGCTGTGCCAACAACCCAGGTTAATGAAAGAGGTAAAAATACTTTCCAGCCTAAACGCATCAACTGGTCATAGCGGTAGCGCGGCAAAGTTGCACGCACCCATATGAAACAGAAAAGCAGGATAAAAATTTTGATGCAGAGCCAGATGAAACCAGGAATTGCCTGCAAAATTTCAATATCAAAAGGTGGTAGCCAGCCGCCAAGAAAAAGGACAGAAGCAAATGCTGAAATCAAAATCATGTTGGCATATTCGCCAAGGAAAAACATTGAAAATGGCATGGAGCTATATTCGACATTATAGCCGGCGACCAGCTCGGATTCTGCTTCGGGAAGGTCAAAAGGATGGCGGTTTGTTTCAGCTAAAGCGGAGATAAAAAATAACAAAAACATCGGAAACATCGGCCAGACAAACCAGCCATTTTTTTGCGCGATGACAATTTCAGAAAGATTGAGCGAGCCGGCACAAAGCACCACGGAAATGATGATTAATCCGATTGAAACTTCATAAGAAATCATTTGCGCCGAAGAGCGAATAGCGCCCAAAAATGCATATTTTGAATTGCTGGCCCAACCGGAAATTATGATGCCATAAACGCCAAGAGACGAGGTGGCAAGCAGATATGTGACACCGACATTGATATCGGCAATGACAAAAGTTTCAGAAAAGGGAATCACTGCCCAGCCAATCATGGCAAGAACAAAAGTGATAATTGGCGCCAGTAAAAATAGCCCTTTATTGGCTTTGAAAGGGATGATCACCTCCTTAAACATGAGTTTTACGCCATCGGCCAATGGTTGTAACAAGCCAAACGGACCAACAACATTTGGACCTTTACGCAACTGCATGGCGGCGATGACTTTTCTTTCCATCAAAGTTAGATAGGCGACAGCGCCAAGCAAAGGCAGGATGATGAGTAAAATCCAGCCAAAAGTCGGAAGAATTTTTACTAAAAGAAGATTTAAAATCTGATCCATTGAGGGAAAGTTTTCGGGCAAAGTATTTACAGTTTCACCAATGTCAACAAAACCGCGGCGACTAGAGCTGCAGCAATTCCAGCAAGTATATCATCGAGCATTACTCCAAACGGGTTTTTAAAATTGCGATCGCAATAACCGATAATAAATGGTTTTTTTATGTCAAAAAAACGAAATAGAGCAAAGCATAAAATCAGATATTCCGGCAAAAAATTGTCATCACCATAAATCAGAAAAAACGGCAATTGCAGTGCAATTATTTGCCCAACAACCTCATCGGCTACGATTGACTTGTGATCAATTTCACCAATTTTTTTTGCATAAACCGGAATGGCAAATAGGGAACATGAGACAATCACAACCAAAAAAACTGCCCAAAAGGAATATTGCCATAATAGCGAAATTTGCTGACTTGCAAAACATCCAACAACAAAAAACCACAAAATCACAGAAGCAACAGAGCCAAACGTTCCTGGCGCTTTTTTGATTTTTCCGATATAGCAAAATGTAAGAAAAAATTTGGCGAAGCTCATAGGCACTGTTAACTAATTATTTTTTTCGGGATTTTTCGCTAATTTTTAGCGACTTTTTTAAAAAATTTCGCCGCTGTATCAGATATACTGCAAGAAATTTTTTGAAAAAATGAGCAAAAATTTGCGGAAAAGCACGGAAAAAATAATTAGTTAACAGTGCCTAAGATAATCCTGATTTCACTGCCTTCACTTTTCTGCGATTTGATTTCCAAAATTCCGCCCTGCTTTTCAATCAGATATTTTATGACCGGAAGCGAGAAAGTGAGAGAATCGACATTCTGAATATTTCTTGTGCTTTGTAACGCGATTTTTATTTCATTTTCTGTCATGCCACAACCTTGATCTTTAACGATGATTTCAATTGCCTTCGATTTTTTTACTCCACAGGCAATATGAATTTTTTTGAGCTCATTTTTATTTGAAATATTGCGAGCAATCACTTCAACCACGGTGCCGTTTTGGCTGTATCTTACAGCATTTCCTATCAGGCTTGTGATAATCTGCTTCATGCGCTTTTGATCAAGTGATGGCAGTTCATACAGCTTGCTATCAACTTTTGCCGTCAAAATGATGTCGCAACTTTCCGCATATTTTTTCGATTCATTAATCACCTTGTTAATGATCTTTGCCAAATTTATTGCTCTTGAGCTTTTTCTGATTTTAAGACTGTCATTTTTGATGTGATTCATATCAAGCGCCTCACTCAAAAAATTGTGAAAATCATATGAAATAGTAATGATGTTTCGGCTCAATTCCAAATTTGTTTTCAGCTTTTGCAATGCTTGCTGATCCTCATTTTTTAGATTTTTAACAAGTGAACCAAGATCATTTTTTATAATTTCTGCACAACCCTGAATACCAAAAATAAAATTTTTAAATTCATGCGCGACTTTAACCAGAAATTCGGTTTTTTCTTCATTTGCCAACTCTGATTCCTGCTGTAGTCGTAAAATCCGTGAAGTCTGCTGTTTTTCACGCAAAACTAAAACCATTAGAACTATCAACCCAAACAGGGTCGAAAAAATTTCAAATAATCGTAAATGAGTGGTACGGAGTATCTCCATGGCTATGGCTTGCGGGTTGTATTTCAAAATTAAAACATATGGATAGGACTTTACCTTCTTCACTAAAAAAGCATGGCGATTTCCAAATAAAGCAATGTCAAAAAATTTCTTATCCTCATGCAAATAAATTTGATTCAAAATCTTGCTGATCTTCGTGTTGTTAGCGGCATCATCATTTGATCTGTCAACTCCAAAGAATTGATGATCCCCATATAAAATCGGCACTTCATTTTTGCCAAAAAGACTAAATTTTATTTCCGGATTTTGTATCACCTCATGCATCAACTTCGCAAGAGTCTTCACTTCAAATCCGAGAACCAAAGCTCCAAGATATTTACCATTTTGATCTCTCAATCCCATAGCTGCCGGAATCAGCCATTTTTTTGTGCTCAAGCCAATTATCGGAGCTTCAAAATGCAAAATGCCAGGATATTGCTCTGTCATCGCGATATAAGACCGGCTCGAAACATCCATTGGTTTTGCCAGAATTCCATCATTGGAAGTGATGACAAGTTGATAATTTTTGTCTATCCATGAAAGCACAGTCCAAGAAAAATTGGCAGAAAAATTTTCTCCGGTGCGATAAATGCGTAAAATCCTTCCGATATAATCTTTATCAAACGGATTTTCTGCGATATTGAGATTGATATTTTTCATCATCAAAGTGGTGTAGTTCATCCTATCGCTGAAATTTCCTTCCAGCCTTGCCATTTCTACTTCCAGATCTGATCTAATTTTATCTTGCGCACTATTTTTTATGCGAATTGCAAACCAGGTTAAAAACAAGATTATGGTAAGAAAAATAACCAAAAATATCAGAGAAATTTTGTAATCTTTTTTCACCTGTTTGTTAAAAAATTTTTAAAATTTCCAAATAGGTTTGTTGTAGTTGTTTGACCTCGTTTACTTCAGAAAATTCATCAATCTTATGCGCTGTTTTATTGATCATTCCAATCTCCACAACTTCAGCATAATCCTTGATAAACCTGGCATCTGAAGTTCCTCCGCTTGTGCTTAAAGCCGGTTTTATTCCACAAATCTTTTCAACAGCATTAACTACAATTGGCGCCAAAAATTTTGGTTCACTTAAAAAAGCGTCTCCGCTAGCGCGATTGGAAAGCTCATATTTTGCGCCGAGTCCGACAGTTTTCTTGCACGCATAATCAACCAAGTCAATGATTGATTGCGAAGTATGAGCATCATTAAAACGCACATTAAACTCAGCCCACGCTTCATTTGGAGTCACATTGCCGCCAAGATTCTGTGAGGAAATCGCTGTGATTTCAAGATTGCCTGGATCAAAGAATTTAGTGCCTTCGTCGAATTTATGATCTTTCAAAATCTTCAAAAGATTAATCAAAATAGTGATCGGATTTAGCGCGTTTTCCGGATAGGCAACATGGCCTTGCTTGCCGATGATTTTGACCTTGAAACTAATTGAACCACGCCTTCCCACCTTTATCATTTCACCAAATTTTTGCGGATTTGTTGGCTCACCAACTAAGCAATGTGAAATTTTTTTGTCCTGTTTTTCCATCCATTCCAAAATCTTTCTTGTGCCGTTTATGCTGTCATTTTCTTCATCATTGGTGATTAAAAATCCGATGCCAAAATCAGGATTTTTATTTTGTGCAAGAAATTCAAAAACCGCAGAAACAAAAGCGGCAATCGCACATTTCATGTCGGCCGCACCGCGACCAAAAATTTTGCCATCAGAAATTGTGGCGGAAAACGGATCATATTTCCACAAAGCCAAATCGCCTTCTTTTACCACATCAGTATGTCCGGCAAAATACAAAATCCTGTTGGAATTTTTTGGATTGAAAACAGCATGTAAATTGTTGACCGGATAAGAATCATCACCATCAAATTCAAGCATGTCGCAGGCAAAACCAAGATTTTGTAAAATGCCGGAAAGAAAACTGATTATTTCGCGATTAACACCGCTGTAGGAAGGAATTCGGATTAAATCTTGCGAGAGCCTGATTACGTCAAGTTTCGTCATTGAATTTTTTTCAGATAGGAAAAATATGGCTTATGCCAAAATAGAGTTACCCCTCACCCCAACCCTCTCCCACAAGGGGAGAGGGAGTTGCACCGAATTCGGATTAACTCCCTCTCCCCTTGTGGGAGAGGGTTGGGGTGAGGGGTAGTTAATATTCTACGCCGACTATTTTAACTCTACGTCATTTTCAAATCAATGTTAGACATAAAGTGGATTCGTGAGAATCCGGAACAATTTGATTCAGCGATGTACGCACGCGGAGCTGATTTCAGGGCTTTGGAGCTTATTGCTCTTGATTTGGAAAAAAGAAAAAAAACTTTTTTGATTCAGGAATTGCAAGCCAGAAGAAACAAGCTGGCTCAAGAAATCGCCAAAGCAAAAAAAGCCGGAGATAATGTAAATTCATTGTTTGAAGAGTCGAAAAAAATCAACATTGAGCTTGCCGACGCTGAAAATAATTTTGCGCTTGATGACGAGTTAAGCGAGATTTTACTCACCATTCCAAACCTTCCCGATCAATCAGTTCCGCTCGGTAAAAGTGAAGATGAAAATGTTGAAATCGAAAAATTCGGCGAGCCAAAAAAATTTTCCTTCACACCGAAATCTCACGATGAACTTGGCGAAAAATCCGGAATGCTTGATTTCGAGCAATCAGCTTTGATGTCCGGCGCAAGATTCTCAACATTGACAGGAAATCTGGCGCAGCTTGAACGCGCGCTTTCCAATTTCATGCTTGATGTGGCAAATGAATTTGGCTACGCGGAAGTTTCACCGCCAAATCTTGTAAAAAGCGATGCAATGAAATTTTCCGGACAATTGCCAAAATTCGCCGAGGAAGCATTTTCAACATCTGACGGTTATTGGCTGATCCCAACTTCTGAAGTTTCTCTGGTCAATCTCGTTGCCAAAAAAACTCTAGCTGAAAATGAATTGCCGCTACGTTTCACTTCCTACACACCATGTTTCAGGCGCGAAGCCGGTTCTGCCGGCAAAGACACGCGCGGCATGATGCGCCAACATCAATTCAAAAAAGTTGAACTGGTTTCAATCACAACAAGCGAGCAATCGAAAGAAGAGCATGAAAGAATGACCAATGTCTCCTGCGAAATTTTGCGTCGTCTCGAATTGCCTTTCCGCAAAATTTTATTGTGCAGCGGTGATATGGGATTTTGCGCGCAAAAAACTTATGATCTGGAAGTTTGGCTGCCTTCACAAAACAAATATCGCGAAATCTCCAGCTGCTCAAATTGTGGCGATTTCCAGGCGCGACGCGCTTCAATCAAATATAAAACCAAAGATGGCAAAACACATTTTTCTCACACTCTAAACGGATCCGCCTTGGCCGTTGGCCGAACCCTGATTGCAATTCTGGAAAATTATCAAAATGAAGATAGATCAATCACAATGCCAAAAGCGCTCACGAGCTATATGAGCGGAGTTGATAAAATTTCTTGCTAAATTTAGCTGCGTTCATATTTTCCGCCGCCTCACAATTTTTAAAATTTTTAAAATGGCTAACACGAAATCGGCAAAGAAAGCGCTTCGCTCAAGCGCCAGAAAAAATTCTGTTAATTCAGCAAGAGAAAATCGCATCAGAACTTTTGTCAAAAAGGTTGGTGATTCAATCAAGGCAAATGATGAAAAAAAAGCGCGCGAGGCCTTTAAAACTCTGGAAGTAGAAATTATGCGCGGCGTCACAAAAAATGTTTTAAAACTCAATAATGCCGCAAGAAAATTAAGAAGACTATCTGCGGCAATTCGCAAAATTAAGAAATCTTGAGCATTCTTTCCTCACTTCGCTCCTCTTTAAGCAAAACCAACATCGATTTCATGAAAGTGCATAAGCCTGCGCTTGTGATGTCGGTGATTTTTATTTTTGCCTCTTTAGCCATAGTTTTTGTCAAAGGTTTGAATTTCGGTATTGATTTTGCCGGCGGTATTTTGATTGAAGCGCGTATCGAAAAAAATTTCGATGTGGCAAAAATCCGCGAGCTCTTAACAGCGCAAATCCGCGATGTGCAAATTCAAAACATCGATCAAAAGGACATTTTAATCCGCGTCGCCAAAACCGATGAAGAGCAATCTTTGGTAATTAAAAAAATTGAAGAAATTTTAAACGCGAATTTCAAAAACATTGAATATCGTAAAATTGATTATGTTGGTCCGCAGGTGGGTTCTGAGCTGATTCTTAAAGGCGTGATGGCATTGCTGCTATCCTTCATCTTCATCATGATTTACATCTGGGTTCGATTCGATTGGCAATTTGGACTCGGGGGAATTTTTGCCTTGTTGCATGATACGGCTCTAACACTTGGATTTTACGCTGTTACCGGCCTTGAATTCAACCTTACTTCTATAGCCGCCATCCTCACTATCATTGGCTATTCCATCAATGACTCAGTGGTGATTTATGATCGCATTCGTGAAAATCTGCGCCGCTATAAAAAAATGGATTTGTCTTACATCATAAACTCCAGCGCCAATTCAACATTGAGCAGAACGGTTTTAACATCTGGCATCACTTTGATCTCACTTCTGGCATTAATTCTCTTTGGCGGCGATGTTCTTTTCAGTTTCAGCATGGCAACATTTTTTGGCATCACAGTTGGAACTTACTCCTCGATCTACATTTCAGCGCCAATCTTGCTTTATTGCGATCCACGTAACAAAAAAAATGATAATTTATGAGAAGAAGACGTTCCGGAACAATTGCCAGTTTGAGTGAATTATCGCCGGAAGAAAGATTGACTTTAGGTGTTACCGATGAAGAAATTAAAGCAGAAGCAGCGGCGGCTAGTGGCCAAGCATCTGCATCATGGTCAGAATTTGCTTTCACATTAGAACCACGACGCACTGTTGGCGCCTCTTTGCCTGTAATAGCAGAAACCGATGTGGAAACATCCGAAGAAGAAGAGACGGAAGACAATAAGAGAGAGGAAGCGTCGCCAACAGCCAGTCCGAAACATCCACAACCTGAAGCAGCTCCAACACCTAATCACACCAGGACATAATTCTCATTCAAACGTCAACAACCCGTCATCCTTGGCCACTTTAGTGGCCCGAGGATCTCTTGGGTTTGAAAACAGGCTCTAGACAGTTTCTAATCAGCTCCAAACACTTCGCTCTTCTGCACCCACCCCTTTTTGCTTTCCATCTTCATCGCACACCATTCATCAACACATTTCAAATAATCGCCAATCACATTGTTTTCCAATCGCAAGATGATGCGCGACTTCTCGTTTGGCTTGCTATGCATATTGATAAAATCCTTGGTGGTAAGCGCCATTAAGGTTCGTTTTTTGGTAAGCAGACTTTGCATAGCCCAACCGCTCTGTCCTTCATAATCCTCAATTTCACTCCAATTGTCATATTCGCTAATCACATGAACCGGCAAGCCGCGCAATTTGAAAGTGAATTTAACCGGATAATTCTGCCCAGGCCCGGAGCGAATATTGGTTTCATTCGAACGCAACGAAGCAAAATAATTTACTTCAGAGATTTGTTTGGCAGCAAAAGCGGGGGAAACAACAAAATACAAACTCAACAACCCACGAAGCACGAAGCACACTGAAACAAGTTCAGTGCAGGCTGCACGAAGCACGATTTTATTTATTGGATTTTGTTTCATGAAATTTTTTTCCACCCCGTGGAATTGAAACCTGTTTGGCGCGAGCAACCGCCAAGTCATCCATGATTACATCTTTTGTAATCACGCTTCCAGCGCCAATCACGGCGCTGTCGCCGATTTCAAGCGGCGCAACTAAAGCCGTGTTTGAACCAACAAAAACATTTTTGCCAATTGTGGTTTTGAATTTGTTATAGCCATCGTAATTGCAGGTGATTACGCCAGCACCGATATTGGAATCTTCGCCAATTTCAGAATCTCCAACATAACTCAAATGATTGATTTTTGCACCGCGTTTTATGTTGGATTTTTTTACTTCGACAAAATTTCCGATGCGCACATTTTCTGAAATTTTTGTTTGCGGACGAATTCTTGCAAATGGCCCTACAACAACGTCTGACGCGATTTCAGCGCCTTCGATATGACAGAAAGATCTGATCTCAACATTTTTTTCAATCACAACTTTAGCGCCGAAAAAAACATGCGGATGAATCACGACATCATGCGAAATTTTAGTGTCGAAAGAAAAATAAACTGAAGATGGATCAAGCAAAGTTATGCCTTCATCCATCATTTTTTTTCTGATTTGGTTTTGTTTTATTTCTTCAATTTTTGCCAGTTCAGCACGCGAATTTACGCCTAAAACTTTTTCCATCGAAGTTTTGATGAATGTGCGTTTCAGGCCCATTTTACCAGCTATGGTAACGATGTCGGTTAGATAAAATTCGCCGGCTTCGTTGTTGTCGCCAATTTGTGAAATCATTTCAGAAATTTTTTCGCCATCAATTGCCATCACGCCAGAATTGCACAAAGCGATTTTTCTTTCTTCAGCGCTGGCATCTTTGAATTCAACGATACTTTCAATATGACCTTTCTCATCAATAATCAGGCGACCGTAGCGATTTTCCTCCTCATCATCAAAACCTAAAATGCAAAGCGAAAAACTATCAAGTTTGTCAACCATTTTTTTTAAAGTGATGTGCTCGATTAGTGGCGTGTCGCCATAAAGCACCAAAACTTTTTCACCAAGATTTTTGATTTTTCCAAGAGCTGTTTGAACTGCATGCGCTGTGCCTTTGCGCTCTTTTTGTATAACAAAGGAAATTTCCGTTTTTGGGTGAGCGGCAAGAATTTTTTCCACAGAATCTTTCATCTCATCCGAAATGACGATGGTGATATTTTGTGGATGCAAAATCTTCGCCTCATCAATCACCATATTGAGCATCTCGCGACCAGCAATTTTATGCATCACTTTCGGCAAATCCGATTTCATTCTCGTTCCTTTACCAGCAGCAAGGATGATGATGGAGAGAGTCATGGCTGATAATGATAGCGACATTGCACAATGATCACACGACCATCTTGAATCATGTAAACTAGCCGGTGCTCATCATTGATCCGACGCGACCAAAAACCGGATAAATTACCTCTCAACGCTTCTGGTTTTCCGGTTCCAGAAAATGGAGTACGAGCAATTTCTTTAATTAAAGCATTAATTCGCTTGATCATCGTTCTATCATGTTGCTGCCAATAAACATAGTCTTCCAAGGCATTAGAGCCTGTTTTCAAACCCAGCGCGTTTCGATTTTGCCCAAATTTTGTGCGACTTTTTGGCAAAATTTTGCCGCTGTATCTGGCATACTGCAAAAAATTTTGCCAAAAAACGAGCCAAAATTTGGGCAAAAGCGAAATGTGGTGGGTTTGAAAACAGGCTCTAAAATCAAAACTAATTTGTTTCATGTTCGATCAAGTTGTGATGCTGATATTTTTCATTTTTTACATTTTCGATCGACTCCATAAGTCTTTTGCGATTTGTCGGACTACGTGTTAAATAGAGGGTTTCTTCGTAACTGCTAAAATCTTCCAGAGATAACATCACCAACGGTTCTTTTGAATTGCTGGTGATTATTGTTGGAACATGATCTCGCAAAATCTCATTAGCAATTTTAGTAAAATTTTTCTGCACTTCAGAAAATTTTCTTACTCGCATAATTTCCCCTTAATTTGTTGCTTTGTTAACCAACTTATTCTTCCCAATCCATGGCATCATGGTGCGAAGTTTTTCGCCGGTTGCTTCGATTGGGTGAGATTTGGCTTTGGCGCGCATGGCATCAAAATTCTTTTTGCCGCTTTTGTTTTCATTCATGAATTCACGCACAAACTGGCCGGACTGGATTTCGTTTAAAATCTTTTTCATTTCGGCTTTGGTTTGCGGATTAACGATTCTGGGACCGCGCGTTAAATCGCCATATTCTGCGGTGTTGGAAATGGAATAGCGCATATTGGCGATGCCGCCTTCATAAATCAGATCAACAATCAGTTTCATTTCATGGAGACATTCAAAATAAGCCATTTCCGGCGCATATCCGGCTTCTATCAAAGTTTCAAAACCGGCTTGAATTAGCGCGGTGAGACCACCGCACAAAACAGCTTGCTCGCCAAAAAGATCGGTTTCGCATTCTTCCTTGAAAGTGGTTTCGATGATTCCAGAACGGCCACCACCAATTGCCGAGGCATAGGAAAGTGCGATTTTCAGAGCATTTCCGGATTTATCCTGCGCGATTGCAACCAGACATGGCACACCGCCACTTTTGAGATATTCACTACGGACTGTGTGTCCCGGACCTTTCGGTGCTACCATAAAAACATCAAGATCGGCACGTGGTTTGATCAAGCCGAAATGTATATTCAAACCGTGAGCAAACATCAGACACGCACCTTGCTTTAAATTGTCATGTAAATCTTTTTCATACATTTCAGCCTGAAGCTCATCTGGAACGAGCACCATAACCACATCAGCCCATTTGGCCGCATCAGAGTTTGATAAAACTTCAAAACCGGCATTTTTGGCTTTGATTGTTGAGGTTGATCCTTCGCGAAGTGCGATTTTGACTTCAGCAATTCCACTATCACGCAAATTTTGCGCATGAGCATGCGCTTGCGAGCCATAACCAATAACGGCAATTTTTTTAGATTTGATGACGCTTAAATCAGCATCGCGATCATAATAAACTTTCATGATATTGTTTTTAATAGTTTGTGTCTCGTTCAGATAGACCCCGCAACAAGTGCGGGGTGACAAGTTTTGGAAGGATGTCACCACGCACTTGTTGCGGGGTCTACTTTAGAGACACAACACTTCTGATAACAACCAAATTTTTGGTTGTTATGCAAAATTTTGTGAAAACTCAACCACTCCGGTAGCCACATTATAAACACCGCCGATGATGGCGATTTCGCCGCTTTTTAGCATATCATTTATAATTCCGCTTCTCTGCGGAATTTGTTTTGTCACCTGTTTAACATTGATTGAGGAAACCTTTTCGACAAAGGCGACATTTTGCGAATCGCGTTTTGTTTCGGTTTTTTCTTCCAAAACCGCCGGCTCGATTTTGGCAAGAAGACCACTCAAATGCCCCATCCACAAATGATCGCAAGCGCCTTTAATCGCGCTGCATTCAGTATGACCTAAAACCATGATCAGCTTGGCCCCGCCAATTTTTGCAGCGAATTCCATGCTGCCTAAAATATCATCATTGAGGATATTACCCGCGATGCGGCAGGAAAAAATATCGCCCAAACCCTGATCAAAAATAAGTTCGGCCGAAGTTCGTGAATCGATGCAACTCAAAACGAAAGCAAAAGGATGTTGTCCTTCCGAAGTTTCGTTAGCCTGTTTGAGCAAATTGCGATCAAATTGCAGGTTTCTGACAAAGCGTTTATTGCCCTCTTGCAGCAGTTGAATCGCCATTTTTGGCGTTAACGCGTCGCGCGTTTCTTTAGTTAAAGTTAACATGATAAATTCTTTTAAATTTTTTTGAGATTTACGCCTTTGACAGTGAGGCTAATATTTTTTGACTTGGCCTGAACCCTGAAATTCTGGATGATTTCCACTACGTCATAATCGATGAATTTCGATTTGCTGCCATCAATAATGACCATGGAATTTTCAGGAATATCGGCAAGCGTCTGTAGAATCGCGCCCTTGTTTAGAAACGAAACTTCCTCGGCAAGGCGAATAACATGCTCATGATTTTTTCCTTCCTTATCCTCAATATGCTCGCGTGAAAGAGCATTGCGGAAATTGTTGTAGAGAATGAATAAAACCGATATTGCCATGCCAAACATAACGCCTTTGAGCAAATCAAAAATCACGATTCCGGCAATGGTTACAAAAAATGGTAAAAATTGCTCAAAACCAAGTTTGCGCATTTCATTGATAAGCGAAGGTTTTGCCAGCTTATAGCCAACCATAATCAGAATGCAGGCCAGACTTGAAAGCGGGATCATGTTGAGCAGATTCGGAATTGCGATTGCCGAAATCAGCAACAAAAATCCGTGCAAAATTGCCGAAGATTTACTGCGTGCACCAAAGGTGATATTGGCGCTGCTTCGAACAATCACCTGAGTAATCGGCAAACCTCCGATAAGGCCGGAAATTATATTTCCCAAACCCTGCGCCTTTAGTTCGCGATTGGTCGGAGTAATTCTTTTTAAAGAATCAAGTTTGTCGGTTGCCTCAACACAAAGCAAAGTTTCCAAACTGGCAATGATGGCAATCACCATCGCCATTGCGTAAATTTGCGGATTTTTTAGCTGATCGAAATTGGGCAGATAAAATTGTGAAAAAAATTCGCTGAAATTTTCTGCAACAAGAATCTGCACAATCTGATGTCCGGCCAGTTCCATAAAATTGCTGGCAAATATCCCGACAATGACAACCGCAAGCGGCCCGGGAATCACGGAAAAAGTTTTGTATTTTTTTGCCAGAGATTCCCATGAAAGCAAAAGCGACATCGAAATGATGCTGATGATTATTGCCGCGGGAGTAAAATTATTGACGGTTTTTTGCAAAGTGATCAGAGCTCCTTCATCAAGAAATTCTTCGAAATCTCGCGCCATTCCAGTGTTATAACCAAGAGCATGTGGAATCTGTTTGATGATAATAATTACCCCAATTCCAGCCAACATTCCCTTGATTACTGATGAAGGAAAATAATAGGCGATGGTGCCAAGCCGCATCATGCCCATGATTATCTGAATGATGCCGGCAAGAAACACCGCAACCAGAAAATTTTCGAAAGAACCAAGAGTTGCAACATAGCCAAAAACTATGACGGCAAGACCAGTCGCCGGACCACTAACGCCAAGAGGAGATCTGCTTACAGCACCAACTACAACACCACCGATAATTCCGGAAATTATCCCGGAAAACAGCGGCACGCCGGAAACTAAAGCAATACCAAGGCACAATGGCAATGCCACAAAAAACACCACGATACTTGCAGACAAGTCGTAGCGCAGATTTTGGATGAAATTTTGCATGATTGATAAACTTAAAATTACACGAAATGTGGTGTAATCTTAAACATTAGGGGGAGAGGTTAAAACCGCGGGGAAAAAGCCGGTTTTGAAGGAATGATTGATTGGAAGAAAAGATTTAATCCAACCCATGCAGGTAAAAATTTTGTTACTTATATTGGCCAATTCCAGATTTTTATCCTCACCATTTTCTCCAGCTTCAGAAGTGATTTCCATGGATAGCGAGACCTTGGAAAAAGATTGCATTTTGGAGTTTTGTGAAACCCAAAACATGCAAATTGTCATCAATGTCAGAACTAAAATTTTCATCAGATTTTTCATATTTTGAGAGAAATGTTGGCTTACAAAACCTTACTCAAAAATTTTAATCCAGCAAAAATTGTCATGATGGCGATACCTTTTTTGAAAGTATCTTCACTGATTTTTAGATGAATCAGATGACCAAGTTTAATGGCGATAAAAACTGGAATTATTGTCCACCAGATTGTGATAAAAAATTCCAATTGTAGTTGATTTTGCCATAATAATTGCGGGATACGAACCAAATTCAGCAAAACAAAAAATACTGCCATTGTCGTACGAAGAGAAGATTTATTTTTAAATTTATTTTTAATCGCATTAACCACAAAAGGTCCGCCGAGACCAAAAATTCCGTGTGAAATTCCGCCAATAAAAATCAGTTTGTTTTTGAAGAATTTTGGAAAAACAACGCGATCAAAAAATATGGTTTTTACAGCAAGAATTATAAGCAAAATTCCAAGCAAAAATGCCAGGCTTTGCGAAGAAAATCTGGAAAAAATCAGCACGCCAAAAACTGTTCCAACCAATGACAGGGGAATCAGGGAAATAAAGATTTTTTTATCAAATTGCTTGAAATCGGAAGCAGCAATGTAGGCACTGGCAAGAGTTCCAACGTAAAGTCCGGCGATTACCATCTCCTTCAGATCAATGAAAAATCCGAGAATGGCATAGGCAATTATTCCACCACCAAAACCGATGATGCTTTCAAAGAAAAAACCAGCGGAAAAACTTATTGCGATTAGAATTGCGAAGGACATAAATTTAGTGGTAAATTGTAAGTCATAATCAGTCAATCTAATGAAAAAAATTTTTTTCTTTTTGCTTGTTTTTTCATGTGAAGTTTTGGCGCGTGATTTTACCAACCAGGGAATTCTCAACGATCTCGTCACTTTGGACATCAAAAAATTTATAAAAAATATTGATCCAAAAATTACCAACCGCTTTATCGCTGAAGTTGAATTTGATGACAATTACCAATCAACCAATCGCCGCAATGAATATAAAGAAACTTTGGGAAAAATTCGTTTTTACAGCAATTTTCACCTCAACAAAAAGGTGTGGATAAGCAGCTATCTCAAACTCGATCGCTTCGATAATCAGAATAAAACCAACCGCAGAAACGCTACAACAAATGGCGGCGGAGATCGTGCTTTTGAAAATGTCGGGGTGATCGTTGAAGAATTGAATCTCAACAGCAGTCGCGAAAATTACTCTTTGATCGCAGGAAAATTTAATCTCGATTTTGGCAGTGCCTGGAGATGGGATCGCGGCATATGGATTCACAATATTGCCGACAATTACAAACAAACTGAAAAACTTGGTTTCAGCGGCGTATACCGTCTCGGAGATGCTAAAAAAACCGGACGCTACAATTTCAGCGCCACTACCTTCACCAACGACAGAAAAAACTTTGACAATTCAGCAATGGTTGATCGCAATCACACCAGCAGATCCGATGGCAAACCAGGAGATACAAGATCTCTTGAGTCATATAGCGCCTCGTTAAACATCGCTTTTGACTTTAGCGAACGGGAAAAATTGGCTTATCATTTTTCCTATATCGACCTAGCGGTTAATGAAAAAACCAGCGCAGTTTCGCAAACTAAAATCGATGATCAAAAAGGCTTCACCGCCGGCATGAATTATCGTTATCCCGTAGCAGAAAATCTTTCACTTGATGCCTTGCTTGAATATGCCGAAATAAAAAATGTTAACGGTAATTCCGATATCGGAGAGGATTATTTCACAGCCAACATCATAACCAAATTCCATCGTAATTGGAGCGTTATCCTTGGCAATGCAAACCGCAGAAGAATGCAGATTGACCAAAATGGTTTTGATCAAAATTTATCAGAAATTTCTTTCGGTTATGAATTTGATAAAACAAAATTCTTCGACCACTTAACCCTGCAAACCGGATATAAACACCTGCGAACCGACAATAAAACCAGCCTTGAAACACAGAATGTTTATGGGGTTTTAGCGAGATATTATAAAAATTTTTAATAGATGAAAAAACTCCTACTCGCAGTCCCAAAAGGCAGAATTCTTGAAGAATTAAATCCGCTACTGCAACGCATAAAAATCATTCCGGAACAGGATTTTTTTGATGAATCCGCACGCAAAATGGTTTTTAAAACAAACTTGCCGAATCTTGAAATCATCAAAGTCCGCTCATTTGATGTCGCCACTTTTGTCAAATTCGGCGCTGCCGATCTTGGCATTTGCGGCCTCGATGTTCTCAAAGAATTCTCTTCAAATGAAATTTTTCCCGTTCTCGATCTTGCGATTGGAAAGTGCCGTTTATCAATTGCAGCAAAAAAATCTGTTGCATTCGATTTAAAAAAAATGAGCCACATTCGCATCGCCACCAAATACACCGCAATCGCCAACAATTATTTTTCTGCAATCGGAATTCAGGTTGAAGCCATAAAACTCAACGGCGCAATTGAGATCGCACCAAAATTAAAACTTTGCGATTTTATCATTGATCTGGTCAGCAGCGGCAAAACCCTTGCTGAAAATGGCATGGTTGAGGTGCAAAAAATTCTTGATGTCACTTCCCACTTGATCGTTAACCGCGCCTCTTTCAAAACCGCCAATTCCAAGATAAATCAGCTAATCAAAATTTTTGATGCGACGCAGTAGCCTTTTTCATAAGTTCCTTTGTCTACCGCTTGTTTACTTTGTCGCTGTTTCTTCCATTTTGACTCCGAGTCAGGCTTATGCTGTTTATGAAGGTGTGCGCGGAATCGATGATCATCCGACTTCAGGCACACAACCGGCAATCACTTTTGATGCCGAAAAAAACAAATGTGACACTAGTTCAATCGCCTTTCTTCCAACCGGTGTTAATGATGATTTCAACATCAAACTTGATAATCCAACCTGTATCGCCTTCATCGCCGCATCAGGCGCGGTGATGCTGGCCGCCGACATCACTGCCAGATTATTATGCAAGGCAGCGGTCACCTATCCTCCCAATGCCGCCAAATCAGCGGAAGAAACCGTTTCAGAAACAGCTTTGGGGCCCCCGATACCATATCCAACTCCAATACTTCCAGTCAGGCTTGCCATGAAATCCGGTCAATGTGCATTCAGAGCTGGAAGCGCCATTACAGCCTGTGCCGGTCCGCAAGCAGTAGTTTTATGCGCACCAGCTTCAGCAGATGTAGCCATGTGCTGTGGCAGTGTTGCCGCATATCTTGTTGCTGCTGGTTTAATGATGGCCGCTTTAGCCATCATCTGGAATCAGTCGGTAATTGCCTATGAAGACGCCAGAATCTGCGGTCATGGCTGGTCAAGATGGGCACGCTTTTCTCCTGAAATCGGTGGCACCGGATCGGATGGTGAAGTTTCAACTGGTGGCAAATGGGTAAAAACCAGAGGTCCGCATCTATTGCGTCTACAACAACTATTTGCCGAAAAATATCCAACCTCTCCCGAACAAGATGCGATCGATTCCTACAAGAACGATAGCCCAAATCTTTACTGCGATGATTATTCCACCACCCGCAATATCACCAACAGATGTTATCGTGAATTTATCTATGGCGGCGTTGAGTTTGAAGATAATGGCGATAATTCATGCGATAATCCAAGCAATTGGGATACAGCGAAGAAAAACCAGATACTTGGCTATTCCTCAAACAAACAGCGTTATTACATGACCGGCCCGGGCAATGCGCCGGTTTATGCCTGCCACCGTTTTATCGCCACAACCAAAGATGAATCCGAAAGATCAGCAATTCAGGCCGCTTATGATTGCTGCAAAAGGAGAAGCCAAAATGCGGTATGTTTACAACACAGAACCGGATTTGGCGGTATTCGCGGTGAATATCAGCATGGTTTTTGTGAAATAGGATCAAGATGTTCTGTTGCCAATATCACCTTTGAAGCCTTTGCCAGCCGTAGCCAGCCGAATTATGCCTGCATAAAAAGCTATTCCGTCTGTCCTTACGACCATCTCCTTGGCGGCGGCACTGAACAAAGAAAATATAACTCATCCGATCCTGCCATAGTCGACAATTTCTGCCAGTTCATGAACCATTGCTCAAAATTGCCGGTTTTGCCCTATATCAGAACTCACAATTTTGAAGGTGAGTTCATTTCTGCCGCATGCCATGATATGAAAGGCGATTCGCAGAATGTTTATGGCTATACCAGTGAATTGGTTCCAATCAATACACGCGGTTTTTCTGCTCCGATGATCCAGTGTTTTAAAGAAACGATGGAAAATGTTTTTCTGCACAAGGCTGGTCACACCAAATGTCTGAATGCCGACGAAACTCCAAACCGGGATGGGATTTGTCAAAGCGGCTATGTTTATCGCGAAGGGCAAACTATGTCCGGAAAATCATTTTTTGTAAAAATTCAGGACAATCTTCAGGAAGTGATCAAAATAGCCTTAACCATGTCAATTGTGCTGTTCGGCATGGCCATATTGCTTGCGGTTCCACAGGCTTATGTCACCAAAAAAGTTCTGCTCATCTATGTTTTAAAAATCGGCCTGGTGATGTATTTCGCCGTGGGTGATGCCTGGCAAAACCAATTCATGACCGGAGTTCTTAACAGTTCAACTTTTCTGGCTGATCTAACCTTCAAAATTGATGAAAGCGCTCCTCCGGAAAAACTGGATGGATGCCAATTCCCACGCTTTAATTATGCTGATTCAAGCGAAGCAACCAAATATGACATTCGGCAATATCCTCCAGACAAAGATTATCTACGGGTTTGGGACACTCTCGATTGCAAAATCGCAAGAGCTTTGGGCTTTGGCCCTGAAGTGTCGGTGCCAAATCTGGTGTTGATGATTTTGGGCGGATTTTTTACCGGCGGTCTTGGCATTGTATTTTTTGTCGGCGCTTTCATTTTTGCCTTTTTCTTAATCGCATTAACAGTCAAGGCGCTGCACATCTTTTTGATGTCAATAACCAGCGTTATAATTCTGATTTACGTTTCTCCAATCACCATCACCCTCGCCTTTTTTGCCAAAACCAAAGGAGTTTTTGATGGGTGGTGGAAGCAAATGCTCGGCTTTACCCTGCAGCCAATGATTCTTTTCGCCTATCTTGGAATCATGATAACAATTTTTGACAAAATGATAATCGGCGCCGACGTCACATTTAGCGGCACCTCTGATGATCCTCACGGTCGCAGAACACCAAAATCAATTGTCTGCAATAGTGCAGCACAGGATAGCAGCATTTACTGCATTTTCAGGATTGCCGACATCAAAACCTATACCGGCCTCGAAGTTCTGGGCATAGGTTTGCCAATGCTTGGCTCAATAAATGGAGCAAAGCTTGAAAACATCATAAGAGCAGCGCTGGTTATGTTTATCCTCACCAAATTCATGGATAAAATTACCGAATTTGCTGCAGCTTTGGTTGGCGGCGCCGAACTTAAATCAGACTGGAATATTTCCGCCGCCGGCATGGCCGCCAAATCTTATGCAGCGCTTCGACAAATACAGACGCGCGCTATGCATGGGTTAAAGAAACATGGCGGCAAGGTTGCAAGAAAAGGTGTTGAGGGCATGAAAGGCTTGGCACACGCTGCTGGCGATAAAGGTAAAGCTATCAAAGCTCCGTCATCACCAGGAGGCGTCACAGCTGCAGTTGGGCCTGAAAAATCAGGTGTAACGGAGGCTGTCAGAGAAACTGGTAGTGACGGAGGAGATCAGGCAGTTGCAACCGGCGATTCGCAATCATCAACACCATCAACAGATGAAGGTAGAAAAGGAGCTGATGCGGCAGTGGCAGATAGAGGAGATGGCGCAGACAGAGCAACCGGTGATGGCGCAGCGAAATCGGAAGAACGCACTCCTGGCGGAAGTGGAGATTCTCCGAGTAGCGATGGAGGATCTGCAGAGGAAGCTCGTGATAGTGCTTCATCATCAAATTCTGGCGGAGATGCGGGAAGTGGTGGTGGTAGTCCTACAGACGGATCTTCCACTGCTTCTCCATCCGATTCTTCTGCACCAACATCTGCTGGCAGTGCAGGTGGCGATGGAGGTGGTTCTGAAATTCCTACTGCATCTCCTGATGCTGGTTCTGCTGCATCTGCCACAGATGGCGGCTCCGCCCCTGGTTCAGCCAGCAGCTCCTGATTCTGGTAGTATCGATAGTGGCAGAAACGCGCCATCAAGATACATGCACGGCACTAATGAAGCAGCGGAAAGAGGAAGAAAAACGGCAACGGAAAGAAGAAGCAGTGGATCTTCCGGCAGCAGAACTCCAACTCCACCATCAACTCCAAAACCAACCAGACCACGCTCTAACTCAAATTAGAACCTGCTCTCTAAAACTGAAATAACCCTCTTTCGCAATAATCAGATGATCTAACACTTTGATTTCCAAATTCTTCAGCGCGGCGGAAATTTCATTGGTGGTTTTGATGTCATTTGCTGAAGCGCGTAAATCGCCGCCTGGATGATTATGCAACAAAATCACAAAAGAAGCATGAAGCATCAGAGCCTTTCTCGCCACTGTTTTGGCGCTTACAACAACATGATCATTTTCTCCGATGCCAAGCAATTCGTCCTCAATGAGACGGTATTTTTTATCGAGAAAAAGCACGCGAAAAACTTCGTAATCCAAATCTTTCAGAGCGACGCTGGCGTAGTCCAAAACTGCTTGCCAATCATTTAAAACCGGTTTTTTGCGCGCGGAATTTTTTAAAACACGATGCAGAATTTCGCTGATGATTTTGATTTGAGTAATTGCCGCCTCTCCTACCCCCTCAACACTTCTCAACATTTCAACATCGGCGCTAATCACTGCGGAAATATCGCCAAATTTTGTTATTAATTTTTTGGCGATCGCTTTGGTATCCTGCCTTGGATGCGCGGCAAAAAGCAGGATTTCCAACAATTCATAATCGTGGAGTTCCTTTCCAAGCGAGGCGAGAAATTTTTTTCTAACGCGTGATCTATGTCCGAGATAATCGTCTATCATAACCCCAATAACGCTTAAGGAATTATGGCTTAAGTCTACAAACTCTGAGTAAAACCAATAAACTCCACCACACTGTCACCCCGCGGGGTGACAGTGTGGTGAGATTTGTGATTTAGCTTAGAGTCTGTAAATTTGAATCTGGGTTTCTTAAACGTTATTGGGGTTATCATAAATTCGTGGTGTAATTTTATCGGTTGTAAAATTTTTTACTCCCAAAATTTCAAGCTCGCGCATTCTGTTTAAATCATTCACCGTCCAGGCAAAAATTTCAGTATCAGGAAATTTTTTCATAAAATTTTCATCTATCAGATCATGAAAAATTGACAGGAATTTTATGTTTTTTGGCAATGCATTGATATCTTTATCGCAAACCACGACCAGCTGCGCATCATCACCAAAAACCTCAATAATTATGGCAAAAAATTTTTCTGCGATTTTGTAGTCGGTGATAAAAGGGGCAAAATAAATTTTTTTTAAATCTATAAATGCTTTATCAAAATCTTTCTTGACCATAATCATAACTTCCTTCGCATTTTCTTCGGTTAGATTTTTAAAATCTAACCAGTAATCCATTTCATTACCGAAAAGCAGAAAATCACTAAGACTTGTCAAACTTTCTCCGGCTCTTGGTTGATCATGCGCTAAAACCAGGTTTCTTTTCAGAACCCAAATATCAAACTCAACAGCGCGAAAGCCGTGTTTGTAAGCTTTCTTTAAACTTGCAACTGAATGTTCGGCGATATTTTTATGCGGACAAAAACCGCGATGGGCAAATAACCGTATCATTTATGAAATTCATTGTGATTGAAACAACATATCCAAATTTGCAGCAGGCAAAAAATCTAGCGGAAATTCTACTGAAGAATAAATTTGCCGCTTGTGTGCAGTTTCAAAAAATTGAAAGCACATATGTTTGGGAGGGAAAAATTGAAAATTCCCACGAAATTCTGGTGAGTATAAAAACCATTTCTTCATTTTTTGACGAGATTGAAAAAATCATCAAAAAACATCACTCATACGAAACACCACAAATCATCGCAACCGTGATAAATCAAGGCTCGAAAGACTATCTGGAATGGGTAGAGAAATCGCTGGCATAATTAACTTTCGTTTATATTTTCGCGCGCCACCACAGACAAACTTCAAAAAAATTCCACTTCAAAAAAATCTTTTAAAATTTTAGCTGCGACACGGTTATTTAAAAATTCACAGGTTTTGATTCTCATGAGAAATTCACTGATAAATCTACTTCTACTTTAAGCGATAACCGTTCCTCACAGCTGCATTATTTCGAGGAACATGACAAACAAAACAATTATCATTGATGCTGCGCATCGCGAAGAAACGCGCGTCGCAGTTTTAGAAAACGGCATTCTACAGGATTTCGACCGCGAAGCCGTCGCCATCAAGCAAATCAAAGGCAATATCTATCTTGCAAAAGTAATCAGGGTTGAGCCGTCATTGCAGGCATGCTTTGTTGATTATGGATCAGATCGTCATGGATTTTTACCCTTTGCCGATATTCACCCCGATTATTTCCAGATTTCCGAAAGCGAAAAACAACGTCTGCGCGAAATAACTCAACCTACAAAACAGCAGGAAGAAGAGGAAAATCAGCCTCAAAATAGCAACGAAAATAGAAATAACGATAAGGGTGAAAATGAGGAATCAATCACTACCGGCTCTTATTCGGTTGAAGATGAAGCCGATCTTTATCGCGGCAATATTCACAGCATCTACAAACGCTACAACATGCAGGATGTCATCAAAGCCGGCCAGATGATTTTAGTGCAAGTTGCTAAAGAAGAACGCGGCAACAAAGGTGCTTCGATGACTTCTTACATCTCAATCGCCGGCAAATATTGCGTTTTGATGGCCAACACCCCAAACAAAGGTGGTGTCTCAAAAAAGGTGGATAATTTCCGCGACCGCAAACTTTTGCGTTCGCTTTTGAATGAAATATCGGTGCCATTAGATCGCTCGATAATCATTCGAACCGCAGGCGTCGGCAAAAAGCCGGAAGAAATCAGGCGCGATTATGATTACCTGAGCAGATTATGGGATAACATTCGGCAAATTGCCAATTCCTCCACTGCGCCAAATTTTATCCACGCTGAAGATGACGTAATCCGCAGATGCATTCGCGATATCTATAACGAACAGGTCAATGAAGTTGTGGTTGAAGGCGCAACGGCTTATGAAACCGTGGTAAATTTTGTCAAATTGACAATGCCAAATGCGCCGCAAAACATCAAACTTCATGATGAACGTATTCCGGTTTTCAACAAACATCGTGTCGAACAGCAAATCGACGCTCTTTACGAAAAGCAGATTTATCTGCCATCCGGCGGTTCAATTGTGATTGATCATGCTGAAGCTTTGGTTGCAATTGATGTCAACTCCGGACGCGCCACCAAAGAAAGCGGCGTTGAAGAAACTGCCTTCAGCACCAATCTCGAAGCAGTCAGAGAAATAGCCAGACAACTACGCTTACGCGACTTGGCCGGATTGATCGTCATAGATTTCATCGACATGTATGAACACAGACATCGCCGCAACATTGAAAGAGCGTTGCGTGATGAGTTGCATGATGACCGCGCCCGTATTCAACTTGGCAGAATCAGCGTGTTCGGCTTGCTGGAAATGTCGCGTCAACGTCTTGGAGCAAGCTTTTTTGAAATCATCACCGAACCTTGTAAACATTGCGGTGGCACTGGATATGTGCCTTCGGTTGAAATTCTGGCGGTAAGCATTTTGCGCGCTATCAGACATGCCTGCATTGATAAGCAGGCCGGTGTTATTTACGTCTACGCCAATGCTGAAACCATCGCCTATATGCTCAACTACAAAAAGAACGACATCGCCACAACCGAAAACAGCTATGGCATTCATATCTTTATGCATGTCAGCGACGAAGTCGGCGCCCAGGGATTCAACATCAAAAGGCGCAAAAGCCTTTCTGACGACGAAAAACGCGAGATTGAAATGCAGGTCACAACCGGCAAAGTCAATCAACTTGGATTGGAAAAAAGCTATTTTGAAAGCTACGAAAACCGGACAAGCGAAGAACCGGAAAACTTCAATCGTCGTGACCGCAACAAAAAATTCCGCGACAAAAGCCGAAAAAACCGCCGCACTGATAATCGCGATAGAAGAAAATTTACAGAAAGAAGAGATGGGAATAGAGCGACAAATGAAGGAGTAAAAAAATCTTTCCTCGGCTCTTTATTTTCATTTGGAAAACGGAATTAGCCCTGATCTGGGATTAGTATAACCCCAATAACGCTTAAGGAATTATGGCTTAAGTCTACAAACTCTAAGTAAAACCAATAAACTCCACCACACTGTCACCCCGCACTTGTTGCGGGGTCCATTTGGTCGCAACCAATAAAATCAAGTCTTTGACGAGATGGACCCCGCAACAAGTGCGGGGTGACAGTGTGGTGAGATTTGTGATTTAGCTTAGAGTCTGTAAATTTGAATCTGGGTTTCTTAAACGTTATTGGGATTAGTATATCTTCTATCACCATCTGCACTCTCTCAACACCCATCCAACTGTTGACATTCAAGCTTCCGATCAGATTAAGCGGTTTGGTAAATTTGGGGTCGAGAAGAATTTGCGCAAGCGGTGTATTGGCGCTTCTAAAAGCAATTGCCTGAATTTGTCCGTTAAATCCAAGCGCAGTTCTGGCAGAAAAAACACAGCTGATATGATCCTGACTTTGTCCAACCAATCTCGCATTCACCTTAACAACATCGCGCAGAAGAAACTTTGGAC
The DNA here is from genome assembly GCA_001767955.1 of Alphaproteobacteria bacterium RIFCSPLOWO2_01_FULL_40_26. GTDB lineage: Bacteria > Pseudomonadota > Alphaproteobacteria > Rickettsiales > UBA1997 > UBA2645. The sequence continues at coordinate 43,138 of MEMO01000021.1, forward strand.
GCACATTGCCAACACCAAATGGCTCTAGCTTCGACAGCTCTTTCAGTAAATCAATATTTACCTGCACCAAATCAAGTGCGATATCAAATTCAGAATTTTTTTTGGCAGTAATTTCAATAATTTTCTTTCCCAAATTTTCACAAAAAAACTGATGCAACGCCGGAATTTTTTCTGTTAAAATTGAAAATCCTCCAGCCATGGCATGCCCTCCTCCATCAAGCAATAAGCCGCTTAAACGCGCATTCAGAATTTCCGCGCCAAAATCAATTCCGGCAATTGAGCGACACGAGGCCTTACCTTTTTCTTCATCAAGAGCAATTACTGCGACAGGCCTATTGTACAAATCCTTGAGCCGTGAAGCAACAATGCCAATCACGCCTTGATGCCAGTTTTTTGATGTAGCAAAAATCACCGGATCGGAAATTGCAAAACCATTAATACCGGCTTCCAATGACTTTACCGCCTCTTCCAAAACCTGCGCTTCAATGTCTTTGCGCTGACGGTTTAAAATTTCGAGCTGCGCTCCGATTTCATCAATTTCACTTTCATCTTCGCTTGAAAGAATTTTTGCCCCAAAATCAGACTTGCCAATACGACCGCCAGCGTTGATGCGCGGACCAATAATAAAACCAAGATGATAGGAATTTGGTTCTTCATCCAAAGAGGCAAGATCACAAATTTTGCGCAATCCGAGATTTTTTCGCTGCTTCAAAACCTTTAACCCCTGTGCTACGAAAGCACGGTTTAAGCCGGTTAATGACATAACATCGCAAACCGTTCCAAGCGCAACTAAATCAAGTAAATCCAAAAGATTTGGTTCTTTTTTTTGTGAATAAAAACCGCTTTCACGTAATTTTTTGTTAATCGCCACCGCAAACAAAAACGATACTCCGGCAGCGCAGAGATTTTTATGCGGAAAAGTTTCATTAAGAAGATTGGGATTGATAACCGCGATGGCTTCAGGTTTTTCAAGCACTCCGAGATGGTGATCAATGACGATAATTTCCAAACCGGCGAGCTTTGCATCTTCAAGTGGCTTAAAAGCTACAGTGCCACAATCAACGGTGATCACCAAATCAGTGCCATTTTTTTTAAGATTTAAAAGCGCCTGCGAATTTGGACCATAACCTTCGAGGATGCGATCTGGAATGTAGATATTAACTTCAATTCCAATCTCACGAAAGAAGCGTTTAAGCAAAGCTGCGCTTGTTGCGCCATCAACATCATAATCAGCAAAAATTGTGATTTTTTTTCGCGCCTGAATCGCTGCAATTACATGTGAAACTGCCTTGCCCATATCGCTCAACTCAAATGGATCTGGTAGAGAAATTTTGATTTTTGGCTGCAAAAAATTCTCAACTTCATCAAGAGAAATTTCACGCGAAGCAAGAAGATTACTTAAAATTTCTGAAAGCTGAAAACGCTGGCAAATCGTTGTCGCATGGCGTTCATCAAAATTTTTTTGTTGCCAATTAAAACCGAGAACTGAATGCATTAAATTTTGTCGTAAGAAGTTTTTTCCTTCTTGGCTCCAGGATGAGTAATGGCGCCGAAACGCGCCGAGCCAACGGTTTGAGCATATTTCCACAATGTGCCGCTTTGATAGTCATTTTGGCACTCCTTCCACTTTGCTTTACGCCTGGCAATTTCTTCAGCAGATAAATCAACATCAATTGTGCCTTTAATGGCATCGATGATGATTTTATCGCCATCGCAAAGAAGTGCGATCATGCCACCAATTGCAGCTTCGGGAGCAACATGTCCGATGCAAAATCCGCGCGTACCGCCGGAAAATCTGCCATCAGTGATCAGTGCAACTTTATTGCCCATGCCCTGCCCATAAATTGCCGCGGTTGTCGCCAGCATTTCGCGCATGCCGGGCCCGCCTTTTGGACCTTCATAGCGGATCACCAAAATATCGCCTTCGTGATATTTTTTTTGTTCAACAGCTTTGAAACATTCTTCCTCGGAATCGAAACAGCGCGCGGTCCCGACAAATTTTAACGCATCATTTTGCATACCGGCAATTTTCACAACCGCTCCGTCTTCAGCCAAATTTCCTTTCAAAACCACAACGCCACCATTTTTGGAAAGTGGCTTTTCGGGACGATAAACTACATCCTGCTTTTCGTTAAATTTTACATTCGCCAGATTTTCGGCCATGGTTTTTCCAGTGACAGTCAAGCAATCGCCATGAATAAATCCGGCATCAAGCAAAAGTTTTAAAATCATTTGCACGCCGCCGGCTTCGTATAAATCCTTGGCGACGTATTTTCCGCCTGGTTTCATATCGGCGATGTAGGGCGTGCGCGCAAAAATTTTGCCGATTTCAAAAGCATCAAAATCAATTCCACATTCGGAAGCTATCGCTGGCAAATGAAGAACAGCATTGGTTGAGCCGCCAGTTGCAGCAACGATTGCCGCGGCATTTTCCAAAGCTTTTCTGGTTACGATATCGCGCGCTTTGATGTTTTTTTCGATCAAATTCATCACTGCTTTTCCAGATTCAAAGGCATATCCGTCTCGCGATTCGTAAGGCGCCGGAGTGCCAGATGATCCGGGCAAGGCAAGACCGATTGATTCAGAAACGCAAGCCATAGTATTGGCGGTAAACTGCCCTCCACATGCGCCAGCACCAGGACAAGCGGCTTTCGCCAAAATATTCAAATCGGCATCTGACATTTTTCCGGCGTCTCTTTGCCCCACTCCCTCAAAGACATCGACGATGGTCACATCTTTTCCATGAAATTTCCCCGGCAAGATCGAACCGCCATACATAAAGACGGAAGCTATATTCAAGCGACACATTGCCATCATCATTCCTGGCAAAGATTTATCGCAACCGGCAATTCCAACAAGAGCATCATAGCAATGCCCGCGCACCGTGAGCTCAATTGAATCGGCGATAATTTCGCGCGAAACCAGCGAAGATTTCATGCCTTGATGTCCGTTGGCAATGCCGTCTGTCACCGTGATTGTCGTGAATTCGCGCGGCGTGCCTCCATTTTCTTTCACGCCCTTTTTTGCCGGCTGCGCCTGACGTTGCAATGCGATATTGCATGGCGCCGCCTCATTCCACGCGGTTACAACTCCGACAAAAGGTTTTTGTAAATCATCTTCTGCCAAACCTTGTGGATAGAGATCGGTTTGAATGTTGTAGAGCATTGTTTTTCGCGCTTCGCAACCATGCGAATTTGTGACATAGCGTGAGGGGAGATTTGATTTGTTAAACTTTTTCATGAACAAAATTTATTTTGGACGGGACACAACAAATCATAAATTTTTTTAAGATCAATTTTTCAAAACCACCTTACCAAAACCAATCTCAATTCTATCCGCCAACTCAAGCTGCACCAATGCAATGTTGGTAAGCCTTACCGAGATTTGTAGTTCGCTGATAATTTGATCAATTTCTATTGGAACAAAAGTCAATCTCGCCAGAATTTCTTCACGCACTTTTGTGATTTCAGCATCTGATGGCATTTTGGCTTGCGGCGCGATGAATTCTTCCGCTTCCGGTTCGCTTAATTTTCCAACATCCTTGAAACGCGCTTTTAAACTCGGAAGTTCGTTCAAAATATCTTCAACCTTTTCAAACATGTTGGCGCCATCTTTGATGAGGCGATTGGTGCCGTGATTTCTTGGATCAAAAGGCGAACCTGGAACCGCGAAAACTTCTCTGCCCTGTTCGGCGGCAAAACGAGCTGTGATCAAACTTCCGGATTTAACTCCGGCTTCAATCACAATTACCGCAAGGGATAATCCGGAAATAAGACGATTTCTTTGCACAAAATTTCCGCCCTTTGGCGGCGCGTTAAAAGGAGATTCGGTCACTAGCAATCCATGACGCGATACATCATCATAAAGTTTACGATTTTCTGATGGATAAATTGTGTTGATACCACCGGCAATCACACCAATCGTGCCACTTAAAATTGAAGCCTCATGCGCAGCAGCATCAATGCCACGCGCCATCCCTGAAACTGTGATTATCGAATTCTGGCCAAGATCGAGGGCAACCCTTCTGGCAAAGGAGGAAGAATTGAAAGAAGCATTTCTTGCGCCAACAATCGCCACGCAATCATGATCAAAAAATTCAATATTGCCTTTGACTGTTAAAATTGGTGATGGATCGGGAATTTCGCGTAAAAGACGCGGATATTTTTCATCAGAAAATAATAAAATTTCCGCGCCGAATTTGCGCGATTTTACCAATTCTTCTTCAGCATCTTTTTGTGAACAGATTTTGATTTTTCGCAAAGAAATTTCGCCCAAATGCTCAAGCGCGGCAGAAGGCGTGCCGAAAATTTCGACGAGACGGAAAAAAGTTGATCTTCCGATATTTTCGCTTCTAGCAAGACGCAAAGAAACGATTAATTCTTCATTGCTTATCATGGTGATATGGGTTGGTTTAAATTCTGATTTGGTCAGTTTTTGATACGATAGCCCCGCTTAATCATGCCATAAAGCACAATTGCAAGAGCGGCGTTGAGAAATAAAATGTAGATCGCTCCTGTCAATAAATTTCCGTCATGATGTCCGGTAATGCCAAAACGAAATCCGTCAATCATGTAAAAAAACGGATTTAGGTGCGAAACTTTTTGCCAGAATTCCGGCAAAACATTTGTTGAATAAAAGGTGCCGGACAGGAAGGTGAGGGGTGTGATGACATAGCTAGTCATCGCCGACATCTGGTCAAAAGTTTCAGAAAAAACTCCACATAAAACTCCAAGCAAAGCCAGAAACATGCAGGCAAAAAACAGATAAAAAATTGCGTGAAAAAAACTGAAAATCGGCAGCGCAACAAAAAATGAGATCGCCACAAAAGCTACAATCGCCACACAAATTCCGCGCAAAATCGCGCCGAAAGTGAAAGCAAAAAGCAACTCAAACGCACCAAGCGGCGGCATCAGATAATCAACAATATTTCCCATCACACGACCCATCACAAAAGATGAAGAAGAATTGGCAAAAGCATTTTGCATCGAAGCCATCATGATCAGGCCTGAAGCCATGAAAACAGCGAAGGGAACGCCCTCAATAGTTTCTACCGCATGACCAACCGATAGCGAAAAAACCGCCAGAAAAAGTATGATGTTAATAACGGGAGAAAAAAGTGTCTGATGATAAACTTTTAGAAAGCGCATTGTTTCTTTTTTGAATACAGTAAGAGCGCCGAACCAATTTATTGACATGTAGTTTGATTTTTTATGAATTGACGAAACTTCATCCTAAAACAAATTCAGAATGACAAAAAGAATATGACCGATTTAGAAAAACTTTTATCCGATTTCAATTCGCAAGTTTTTGCAATTAAAGACAAGAAAAGCCTTGAGGAAATTCGCATTAGTTTTCTTGGAAAAAAAGGTTTGGTAACCGAGCTTTTTTCACAGCTAAAAAATCTTGCCGCTGAAGAAAAAAAATCATTTGGAGCAGGAATAAACCAGCTTCGCGATCAAATCACAAAACAACTCGACGATAAAAAAGATGAATTTGAAATAGCTGAATTAAACGAAAAATTAAGTGACGAAAAAATTGATCTTACCGAACCGGTTCGCAAAAAAAGCATTGGCCTGATTCATCCAGTCAGCAAAGTGATGAGAGAAATCGAAGAAATTTTTTCACAGTTTGGATTTGAATTTGCTCAAGGCCCGGAAATTGAAGATGATTTTCACAATTTCACCGCACTCAATATCGACGAAACCCATCCGGCACGCCAGATGCAAGACACTTTCTATCTCAAAAATTCTGAATTATTGCTGCGCACTCACACTTCAAATGTGCAAATCAGAAAAATGCAAAATTCCAAACCACCTTTTAGAATTGCGGCTTTGGGACGCGTTTTTCGTTGTGATTCCGATCAAACTCACGCACCGATGTTTCACCAGTTTGAAGGATTTGTTGTCGATGAAAATATCACAATGGGACATCTCAAATGGACGTTAGAAAATTTTTTACAGAAATTCTTTGGGGATAGAAATCTTGAGTTGCGTTTTCGTCCAAGCTTCTTCCCATTCACCGAACCATCAGCCGAAGTTGACATAAATTACACCATCGAGCAGGAAAAAATTAAAATTGGCAATGGTGATAAATTCATGGAAATTCTTGGATGCGGCATGATTCATCCAAATGTTTTAAGAAACTGCGGAATTGACGATGAAAAATTTCAAGGCTTCGCCTTCGGCATAGGAATAGAGCGCCTCGCCATGCTAAAATATGGCATTGCTGATTTGCGGATGTTCTTTGAAAATGATGTGAGGTTTTTGAATCATTTTGGGTTTAGAAACTGTTTATAATCTTTTTTAACCCCATATTTTACCCTGTTTTTGCTTATTTTTTGACAAAATTACTCACCGTATTTCCAGATACGCTTCGTAATTTTGTCAAAAAAGCGCTAAAAACATGCTAAAATCTGGGGTTAAAAAAGATCATAAACAGTTTCTTAGAACCAGTATTTAAAAAGCTCTGGCAATTTGGTTTTAATTTTCAGTTTCCCAATTTTGATTTCATGGGCATGAAGACAAAGACGATCTGAAATATCTTTTCGCAACACTTTTTTTCCGCCGTATTTTACATCATTGATGATGGGATGTCCGATTTCCTTGCAATGAACACGGAGCTGATGGGTGCGGCCAGTAAGCGGTTTTAACTCAAGCAATGAATAATCTGTAAAACTTTTTAAAACTTTAAATTCAGTAATCGCCTCTTTTCCCTCCTCAAAATCAGGAGAAACTTTTTCGTTTTTGCCTTGAATTTTTTTGCGCAGAGGAATGTTAATTATGCCATGCGATTTTTTTGGAATGCCGTAAACCAAGGCTAGATATGTCTTCTTGATGGTTTTGTTTTTAAAAGCTTCAGTCAGAAATTCAGTGGATTTTGCATTTTTGGCTATAAGTAAAATACCAGAAGTGTCTTTGTCGAGACGGTGAACTAATTGCCATTTCTCGTGCTTCGTGCTTCGTGCTTCGTGCTTCGGAATTATGGAATTTTGGTGAAATAAAAAGTCATCAACCGAAACATCTATGCCGCTTCCTCCTTGAGTGGCAAGGCCTGAAGGCTTATCAAGCGCGATCAGATTTTCATCTTCAAAAATTATCCACGACAAAAATTTTTGCATTTTTGCGGTAGAAATTTTTGTTCTTTGTTTCTGATTTTCACGACGGTTTTTTAGATCAGAAAAAATTTCTACCTGATCTGCATCTTTGATTTTATAGGCTGAATCAACTCTTGCGCCATTGACTTTCACTTTCTTTTCACGAATCAGTTTTTGCGCCAGAGCAAAAGAAATATCAAATTTTTTACAGAGAAATTTATCGAGACGAAGGCCTGCTAACTCTTGATTAGCATGGCTTAGGGCGTGTTGACATTCATTTTTATTCACAGTTTTTCAGAAATTTTTAGCGACTTTTTTGAAGAATTTTGAAGCTGTATTAGACATACTGCAAAAAATTCTTCAAAAAAATGAGCAAAAATTTGTGGAAAAATGGGAATAAAAATGAATGTCAACACGCCCTAATTGCATATCAATTTCATCAAATGAAAACCGAAAAACAAAGCGACAATTGAAATTACGACAGAAGAAATCGCATAAATCGCGGCTTGAGGATATTGGCCGGCAGTGGCTAGACGGAAGAAATCAAGCGAAAAAGATGAAAAGGTTGTGAACCCTCCGAGAAAACCGATGAGCAAAAAATTCTTCAAACGCGGATCAAAATTGTCAAAATTTTTGATGATGAAATAGTAGATAATGCCTGCAAACATTGATCCCGCAACATTCACAAAAAAAGTTCCCCAAGGAAAATTTGTTAGAGAATGGTTGAGTTTCGTGATTGCTTCCGACGAAAGATAACGCGCAACAGAACCTAAAGCACCACCGATTGCGATTAAAATCAAATTTGTCATCAAATAAGTTTTTTTAACCTCTCCGCCAAATCGGTTTTTTCCCAGCTGAAACCGCCGTCGGCTTCAGGATTGCGACCGAAATGTCCGTAGGTTGCGGTACGTTTGTAGATCGGCTTGTTTAAACCAAGATGGGTTCTGATTCCGCGCGGCGAAAGATCAATCAACTCATTGATGATTTTAACCAAATCTTCACCAGCAACACCGGTTTTGTGATTATTGACATAAAGTGAAAGTGGCTTGGAAACGCCAATCGCATAAGAAATTTGAATGGTACAACGCGTGGCCAAACCAGCAGCCACCACGTTTTTTGCCAGATAGCGCGCCATATAGGCAGCGGAGCGATCAACCTTGGTTGGATCTTTTCCGGAGAAAGCGCCGCCACCATGCGGAGCTGCACCGCCATAAGTATCAACAATGATTTTACGACCGGTTAATCCGGCATCGCCATCAGGTCCGCCAATCACAAATTTGCCGGTTGGATTGACCAAAAATTTTTCTTCTTTGCACATCCAACCTTTGGGCAAAGATTTTTTAACATAAGGGTGGATAAGCTCGCGCACTTGTTTTTGCGTCATGCCTTCTTTGTGCTGAATTGAAACCAGAACATTTTCAGCGCGCACTGGCATGCTATTTTCATACCACAAAGTCACCTGGCTTTTTGCATCGGGACCAAGACCACAAATCTCGCCAGCTCTGACTGCATCCATAATGTTATGCAAAATTCTGTGCGCATAATAAATCGCTGCCGGCATAAAAACTTCAGTCTCATTTACAGCATAACCAAACATGATGCCCTGATCACCAGCGCCTTCATCTTTAGAGCCACTAGCATCAACACCAATAGCAATATCTGAAGATTGACCATGAATCAGATTGGTAATTTCAAGATTTTGAAAGTGAAAACCTTCTTGCTCATAACCAATTTCCTTCACTGTTTTGCGAATCAAATTTTCAATTTCAGATTTAGAAATTTCCGGCGCGCGCGTTTCGCCGCCAATTATCACGCGGTTGGTAGTGGCAAAAGTTTCGATGGCTAAACGCGAATATGGATCTCTGGCCAGATAGGCATCGACAAGAGTGTCAGAAATTTGATCACAAATTTTATCGGGATGACCTTCAGACACTGATTCCGAAGTAAACAAAAAGTTTTTTGGCATTACGCAAAAAATTGAGATTCTGGAAGGCTTTCCAAAAGTTAAAAAGATCTTAAATAGCCGATACGAACAGTGCTATAGTGCGAGTCAAGCAAGGCCAGTTTGCCGTAATATTTTTGCACTGAAAAACGAATTGCATTGTTTTCATTTAAAGTGAGCTGAAAGCCGGCACCGTAGAGCCCGGTGGTTTCATGCGCTTTTCTTTCCAAAAAAACTCCACTGGCATTTGCGTAATTCAGCTTGCTTGTCATGTCAGAAACTCCGCCTTCAGCAAAAACTTCAAATAAATTTTCAACCAGCGGAACATAAAACAACGCGGAAAAATTATATTGATCAATTCTGAAATTAGCCTTGCGCGAAAGCGCTCCAACATCTTGCAAAGATGCGTTATCGAGATCGCTTTGCACCCAATTTGCATTAAATCCGAGATAACGATGAAGACGAAAATTGAAGCCAAGCGCAATATTTTCAATTTCACGCAATTGGTGAAAGAGATCATCGGAAGTTTTGAAATCAGTGTTGGTTCCACCGCCAGAAACTTCGGGAGCGTTATATTCAATTGACAAGGATGGTTTGAAAAAAAATCCGTGAGTTGGCGCAGTTTTAACTCTAATCGTGTTAACAGAAGGAAGAGGCGGCTGTTTAGAGCGCGGAGTTTTTTGATAATCATCAGCTGGTGATTGCGCAAAAACCTGGCAATTCAGGAAAGCAAAAATTGCGGTGAGAAAAAATATTTTTTTCAAAAGAACCTCTCCAATAAATAAAAAAATCCGACAACGGCGCTGACTATTGTGCCCATGCGGATTGTAAGTCGCATTTCCATTTCTCTAAATCTGCTTTCAAACTTTAATTCCATTTCTTTCATATCTCGTCTTAAGGCTGTCTCCAACTCTTTAAGATCCCTCTTAAGATCTTGCTTGGTTGCAAGAGTAGCTTCGATTTGTCCTGATTGTTCAGAAAGAATCTCAACCTGAACCTCCGCCTGTTTCTCCGTAAAACCCGCTTCTTTCAAGCGATGAAGAATTTTAACCGGATTGGAGAGAAAATGTGAAAACATTGGTGAGTCGATAGCAAGTGTAGTCATGGCTGTGATTTGGTTTTGAGTTAAATGAAGTCAGTGATTCAAAGGTGAATCGTAATGCAACTTATCAAAGCGCTCTAACAATTTTCAAGAGCAAAGTTGATGCGCGCTAGAACTTCATGCTTTCCCAAAATTTCAATCACATCAAAAATTCCACCGGCAGATGAGGAGGAAAAAGTTAGAATCAAGCGCAAAACTGGCCCAAAATCCTTGATTTTTAAACCTCTAAAATTGGCAAAATCATTTAAGGAATTTTTTATACCATCATGAGACCAATCCTCTAAATCATTGAAAATCACGCGCAAATCACCAATCAAAGATTTTTTTTCAGCGATAATTTTTTTATCAGCCTCATCAAATTCACCGCGAAAATCATCGTGATAAGTTTCCAGCCATTTTTCCAAATCGGTAAGCAATTCTGCCCTTTCTTTCAAAAATTTTAAAGCCCGTAAAAACTTTGTTTTCTGCACCAATTGGTAATTGAGGTAATTCAATAACTCCTCCTCGCTCTTCCCTCTAATGTAATGCTTATTAAGCGATTTGAGTTTAGCAAAATCAAAACGTGAAGGCGATTTCCCGACTTTTTCCAAGCCAAACCATTCTATCGCCTGCGCATCGGAAATGATTTCAGCATCGCCATGCGACCAGCCAAGACGTAGCAGATAATTGCGCATCGCTTCTGGCAAATAGCCCATGTTTTTATATTCAATCACTGAAATAGCGCCATGGCGCTTTGACATTTTAGTGCCATCTGACCCATGAATCAGCGGGATGTGAGCAAATTCAGGATTTTTCCAGCCCATCGCCTCATAAATTATTTTTTGGCGGAAGGCATTGGTTAAATGATCATCACCGCGAATCACGTGGGTTATTTCCATATCATGATCATCAACAACAACCGCAAGCATGTAAGTTGGAATGCCATCTCCGCGCAATATTACCAGATCATCAAGCTCGGAATTTTTTACCCGCACTTCACCTTGCACCAAATCATTAATTACGCTTTCGCCTTCAAGTGGAGCTTTGATGCGAATTACCGGCTTAACGCTGGAACTTTGCGACATCACCTTATCGCGCCACGGGCTTCTGAAACGAAAAACCTCTCCTTTTTTTTCAGCAAATTCTCGCATACAGACAAGCTCTTCTGCAGAAACATAACACAAATAAGCCTGATTTTTTTCGAGCAACTTTTTGGCAATTTCCTGATGGCGCAAAAAATTTTTTGATTGCAAAACAAAATTTCCATCATGCTTAAGACCAAGCCAGTCAAGACCTTGTAGAATTGCATCAATTGCTTCCGTGGTTGATCTTTTTTCGTCGGTATCTTCAATTCGAAGTAAAAATTTTCCGCGATTATGACGAGCAAAAAGATAATTAAACAACGCGGTGCGAGCGCCGCCGATATGCAAATATCCGGTTGGAGAAGGAGCAAATCTGGTAATAACCGACATAAATAAATTTTGTGCTTCGTGCCTCGTGCTTCGTGCTTCGTTAATTTTGAACCACGAAGCACGAAAACATAAAACTTTAGGAACAATCAAAAAATCATTTTACATTTTGCATTACATTTTGATTTTTGCATTTTGATTTTGCATTCGAAATTAATTAATGATCACTTCTTCTACTAACACAGATATCGGCGCCAAACTTCTGGAAAAAAAAGTAATTTCCGATGATCAGCTAGCCATTGCCGTCAAAGAGTGTGAGCGCATTAAAGGCGCAAAAACCGTCGGCGCAATTTTGATTGAGATGGGTTTTATTTCCGAAGGCGCACTCGGTGAAATCCTCAATGAATCAACCGGAGTTAAAAAATTCGACATCAAATCAGCCATCATTGATGCCAAGCTGGTCAAAAAAGTGCCAAAAGATTTTGCCACTCACAACAAGCTGATTACGGTTTCATACACTCACGATTCGATCACCATCGGCATGAATGATGTTTTTGATATTGTTGCTATCGATCAGGTTCGGCGCTTCTTTCCGCCAAATTTTCATATCAATCCGGTTTTTGTTCCTGAAACCGATATCATTGCCGCCATTGATCAGTATTATGGCTATGAGATGTCAATCGAGGGCATACTCAAAGAAATTGAAAGCAACGCCAATAAAACCTTCGACGAAACACAACTCAAAGGTGATTATAAAAGCCCGATGGTACGTTTGGTTGACGCGATTTTAACCGATGCGGTGCATCGCGGCGCCTCGGATTTACACTTTGAACCGGAAGCATTATTCCTGCGCATCCGCTACCGCATTGATGGCAAGATGATGCAGATTCGCAGCATTCACAAGGAATATTGGTCGGCAATTGCGGTGCGCATAAAAATCATGTCCGGCATGAATATCGCAGAAAGCAGGAAACCACAGGATGGACGCATCAATTCCGAAATTCTCGGACGCAAAATCGATTTTCGTGTTTCCACTCAGCCAACAATCAATGGGGAAAATATCGTGATGCGTATTCTCGATGAAAAACAATCGATCATTTCGCTCGACAAGCTTGGCTTCTCTGATATTAGCATCAATTTGATGAAGAAAATGGTGCAACGTCCGGAAGGGGTGATCATACTCACCGGTCCTACAGGTTCAGGTAAAACCACCACTCTATACACGGTTTTAAACTACATCAACTCCATCGACAAAAACATCATGACTCTCGAAGATCCGGTGGAATATCATATCCCGCTGGTTCGGCAATCAAACATTCGTTCCGATATTGGCATGGATTTTGCCGCTGGCATCAAAGCCTTATTGCGTCAGGATCCGGATGTAATTCTGGTTGGTGAAATTCGCGATAAAGATACAGCAATCACCGCCATTCAGGCGGCGATGACTGGTCATCAGGTTTACAGCTCGCTACACACCAATGATGCGCTTGGTGCAATTCCGCGCCTGATGAATATCGGCGTGCCAAATTATCTGATGTCCGGCTCATTGATTGGTGTGGTAGCACAACGTTTGGCACGCAAACTCTGTCCACATTGCAAAAAAGAATTCCCGCTCGACTCATTTGAAAAAAAGCTGCTCGGCCCTAAATACACCAATGCTGAAAAAATTTTCAAAGCCGTTGGCTGTGAAAAATGCCGCAGCGGCTATAAAGGACGCGTGGTCATTTGTGAAATTCTTCCCTTTGATCGCGAATTTGATGAGCTCGTTACCAACGCCGCCAGCCGCAAGGAGATGTTGTCCTATGTCTTAAAACAAGGCTTCGTGCCAATGGTTGAAGACGGAATACAAAAGGTGATAGCAGGAATAACCGATATAAAAGAACTGATGCGGGTTGTTGATATGACAGACCGGATGAGTTAGAGCCTGTTAGAGCCTGTCTTAAAACCCAACGTGTCTCGATTTTCCATAAATTTTGAGCGACTTTTTGGCAAAATTTTGCCGCTGTATCTGGCATACTGCAAAAAATTTTGCCAAAAAACGAGCCAAAATTTATGGAAAAGCGAGGCGCGGTGGGTTTTAAGACAGGCTCTAGCTAATTATTTTAAACAAAATTCGTAAATAGAAAATTTTATGACTCGTCTTTCCAAATCAGATAAACAGCAAAACAACGCGCTCGATCTGCTCTTTACACAAAAGCCTTATACAACAATCACCAACAATATCGAGGTAACAGTATGGGCTGAATTTATTGACAGCAAATACAGCATTATCGGTGATTTTTTTATCTGGGCTTATCACGTACGAATCGACAATAGGCGGGAAAAGCCAATACAGCTGATAAACCGCCACTGGCGCATCATTGACGAAAAAGGCAATGTGCAGGAAGTTGATGGCGAGGGCGTTGTCGGAGAACAGCCAGTAATTGCGCCATATTGCTCATATCAATATTCAAGCGGAATTCATCTGCGCCACCCTTCCGGAATCATGACCGGAAAATACCAAATGAAACATGTTGATGGCAGCGAGATTTTTGATGTTTCAATTCCAACATTTTCTCTTGATGTGCCGAGCGTGAAAAGCGTGATTAACTGATGTCGTGAAAATTCTTGCTTTTGATACCACCTCTTTCGGCCTTTCCGTAGCCCTTTTGAACAATGAAAAAATAATCCCAGATCCGTCATTAGAACCGTCCAGAATTCCGCTAAGCCACGATTCTCCTGGCCTCGAGCGAGCACCGCACCGGAAGCGTATCATGCATACGCTGACGGAGCGGAGCGCAGAACGAGGTCAAGAGAATCGTGGATTAGTAGGAATTATGGGCAGTTCTAATGACGGATCTGGGATAATTGTAAAAAGCCTTATCTCTGAAAGTGGAAAGCAGTCGGAATTTTTAATTCCGGAGATCGAAAAAATTCTGCGCGCACAGAAAATCTGGTATCAGGATTTGGCTTTAATCGCAACAACCAATGGTCCCGGAAGCTTCACCGGAACTCGCATCGGACTCACCACAGCACGCACAATAAAAGCCGCAATTAATCTACCGCTGATTTTGGTTAATTCCTGCGAAGCAATCGCTTTCAAATATCGTAAAAAATCGGGGAAAATTTTTGTTGTGCTTGACGCATCAAATGATGAATTTTTTTGTGCCGGCTTTCTTGCTGAAAACGAAAAACTCATACAAATCATGAAGCCTTGTCTGGCAAGGGAAGATGAGCTACCAAAAATTCTACCACAGGAAAATTTTTTTCTCTGCGGCACTAAAAATGGCGATGTTGTTGCAGCAGATTTGATAGGAGTTTTGGCTTATGAAAAATTCAAAAATGGTGAGATTTCGCAGAATCTTGATCCCCTCTATTTGAGGATGCCAAGGATTAGCGAGAGAAAGAAATAATTTAAGATTTAGGATTTAGGATTTAGAACCTGTTCAGGATCTTTTTTAACCCCATATTTTACCCTGTTTTTGCTTATTTTTTGACAAAATTACTCACCGTATTGCCAGATACGCTTCGTAATTTTGTCAAAAAAGCGCTAAAAACATGCTAAAATCTGGGGTTAAAAAAGATCCTGAACAGGTTCTTAGAATTTGGGTTTAAAAGTTTTCATCGGCTGGGTAGCAAAGTGGTAATGCAATGGCCTGCAAAGCCTTCATCGCCGGTTCGATTCCGGCCCCGGCCTCCATAAATTTTCAATGAATCACTCTCTTCACTCACAATATTTTCTCAACATTTCCACGACAAAAAAATTCCTGCAAATCTGCCGGAAATCTGCCGCAATTTTACGCAGTGAAATCAAAGCAAAAAAAATTGCCGCTATTGACGAGGTTTTTTCCAATCAGGACTTTTTAGAATTGGTTAAAAAGATTTCTCCTTACCAGAAAATTCTGGTTTTAGGTGTAGGTGGATCAAGCCTTGGTGGCAAAACTTTAAGTGCTTTAAAACCGCAAAATAAGCTGGAATTTCTGGAATCAATTGATCCTGCAACTGTTAAAAATTGTTTGTCAAAAATTGATTTGAGAAACGCCTTTTTTTTAGTCATCAGCAAATCCGGCGAGACAATTGAAACCATCTGCCAAACCTTGATCATAGTTGATCAGCTGCACAAAGAAAAAATCAGAAATTCTGCCAAACAATTTTTATTTATCACCGAATCGCAAACAAATTCTCTGGCTAAAATCGCCAAAAAAATCGGCGCCGAAATCGCCAATCATCCAAACAAAATCGGTGGGCGTTATTCATGTTTTTCAATAGTCGGATTATTGCCTTCATTGCTTTGCGGACTTAATATCAAAAAAATCCGCGATGGCGCAAAAAAAACTTTGGGAGAATTTTTAAGTAAAAATGAAATTGCTGATTCATGCGCCATTCAACTCTCTTGCTACGAAAAAAACATCAGTGGCAATGTCATCATGCCTTATGTTGATAGTCTGAAAAATTTCACCGACTGGTATCGTCAATTATGGGCAGAATCTTTAGGAAAAAATAATTTCGGCTCAACTCCAATCAACTCAATGGGCACCATAGATCAGCACAGTCAATTACAGCTTTACCTTGATGGTCCAAAAGACAAATTTTTCACCTTCATCACTACTAAAAATCATCAAAATGATTTTGCCATCAAAGATCTTCCCGACTGCAAAACATTGTTCGGCAAAAAAAAATTAAGCCAAATTGTTGCGATTGAACAACAAACAACCATCGAAGTTTTAAACCGCAAAAAACTACCAATCAGAATTTTTGAAATCGAAAAACTCGATGAAGAAATTTTAGGCGCTCTGATGATGCGGATATTTCTTGAAACCATTGTGATTGCTTACGCCAAAAACATAAATCCCTTTGATCAGCCTGCCGTTGAGTTGCGCAAAAATTTGGCGAAAGAAATTTTAAAGAAATAGATCCTGAAACAAGTTCAGGATGACGGAGTTTGAAATTTGTCATCCTGAACTTGTTTCAGGATCTAAAAATCAAAAAAATGCCCAAAAAAATGTCAATTAAAACCAATAAAAACCTGCTGATTTTTTTATTTTCCGCCGCCGCTTTGGCACTTATCTTCGCCTATATTTCACAATTTGTTTTTAACTATCAGCCTTGCATTTTGTGTCTTTATCAACGCAAGCCATTCTTTGCCATTATTGCTTTGACATTGAGTGCATTAGTTTTTTTCAAAACAGAAAAATCACAAAAAACCATCATTTTTTTCTGCATAATTTTTTTAATCATCAATGCAGGAATCGCCTTTTATCACGTTGGAGTTGAGCAGAAAATCTTCAAAGGTTTTAGCGGATGTTCGTCACAAAATCTCAACGAAATCAATGATCTTGAAGAATTGAAAAAAGCCCTGCTTGCAACAAAAGCAGTGCGTTGTGATCAGCCGCAATTTTTCCTGCTTTCACTTTCGATGGCGGCATGGAATCTGATTTATTGCATCACAATTGCATTATTCTCATTTCTGCATTTGCAAAAGCGTGTTAATCGTGGTTGAAAACATCGCAAATAAATTGGAAGAATTTGCTGCTCCGCCGACAGTGAAAGGTAACAAAACTGTCGCGATATTGGTTTTTTTGCTTAAGTGCAACGCCGATTCTTTATTCTCATAAGCGGCAAAAATTATCACTTTGGCACGATTTTTGTTCAGATTTCTTGCCAGTTTGTTCATGTAATAATTGTAGGAAATATAGCCTTTCGGAGCGTCAATTTTTGCCACCACATCAAGTTTTAACCAATCAGTCAAAGCAAGCCACGAATCAGAGTTAACAACAACTTTCATGCCTTTAAGCGGCTGTGCTTCTTCCTCCCATTTTTTAATCGCCTGATTCCATCTTGCTGCAAAATTTTCGTAAGATTTCTGATAAAAATCAGAGTTATCTATATCGGATAATATTACCAAACGCGTAAATTCCGCAGCAATCGGCAGGATATTATGCGGATTAAGATGAACACGCGCACCCTTTGGTTTTGTCGTGGCAAAATTAAAAGCGAATAGAAGCTTGTCCGGATCAGTCATCACATGAAAATTATCACCACCGCGAATGGCGCGCGTAACCCATTTATCTTCAAGACCTCCTCCCGAGCAAAAAATCATGTCAGCGATTCCGAAGCGATCTTCCAAAATATAGTTATATGGGATATCCACCGGATTTTGATTTGCCGAAGTGATATTGATCACATCAGCCTTATCAACAACAATCTCCTTCACCAAACTTTGCCATTCCGGCTCGCAAGTCAGTACGGTGATTTTTGCTTCAACAGTGATTGAAGAAAAAAATAATAGAAAAAAAAGATAAAATTTTTTCATCACTCAATAACTTTAAAATTCACACGAATATCCTGTATAAACACTTTCAAACTAGAATCAAACTTCCAATTTCTCAAAGATTTCAAAAGCAGATGATTCAATCTTGGATTGGCACAAGGCTTGATCAATTTCACATCAGAAACACTGCCGTCTTTAGCGATATAAAACCGCGCCACGGCAGAAGAATTAAAAGCCTCAAAACGCAAATCTTCGGGAATTTCCGGCAGCGGTTGATAGATCGGCGCAACCATTTTTGCCGGAGAATCTTGTTCTGCGTAAACATGATGCTTGTTGGCTGACGTCTCATCACGCCTCATTTCCTTGTGCAAAACTTTTTTATCTTTGCCGTTTTTTGCCATATCAGAAATTATCCTCGCTTCCAAAACTAATGACACTTGCGGAATTTCCTGCCGATTTAAATTTTCAAGAACCAGAACAGCCAAAGCCATGAGGTGAATGACGAGGCTGAAAATGAAGCTTTTGATTGAATCACTTCTCATTGATTAAAAGTTTTACTGGCAATCAGGTAAAAAGTCCGTCTTGGCGCATATTGCGAGGCATTAATGCCAATTCCTCCGCCATCGTGATATTGGTAAATCCGGTCAAATAAATTTACGCCGGCAAAGCGAAAATTGGTTTTGCCTAAAACCGGCAATTCAAAATCACGCGCTATTGCGGCGTTAATTTGCCAGTATGAAGGCATGGTGTTTTTGTTATTTGCACCAGTTTGAAGACCAGAACCGTAAAGCGCATCAGCAGAATATTTCGTACCACAAAGCAGATAAGACGCACCAATCGCGGCAGTATAATTTTGCGCATGATCAGGGCGGACATAATGATCTCGCACATAATCAAGCTCTTCAGCCTCGTGAATATATTGGCCGGAAATGATATTTTTTGCATAAACTCTTTGCGCCGAAAAATTGGCATAGGAGGAAAAATCGTTTTTGCGATAATCAAGTTTTAGCTCAACGCCATAAGCCTTGCCCTCCTCATAATTGAACGGCGTATAAATCAAAGAATTACCAAACTGATGCTCATCAAGCATGTTTTTGATGCGCTTGTAATAGCCATCAACTGCCAAAGTTAATTCCGGCAAAATTTTGTGAGCGATGCCGATGTCGTAATATGAGCTGCGCTCGGCTTTAACTTTGCCGTTTAACTCACTTTCCGAAGCATTGCTGGTATCGTTAAATTTCTGACGATTGGTTTCAGAAATTGCCGCAACCGGCGGCGGAGTAAAATAGCGCGCAAAGCCGGCATGGATTTTGGTATCCTTGCTTAAATCATAAACCGCGCCAAGCCGCGGGCTGATTTGGCTTTCATTGACATAAGCGCGCGAAAGATCAAAGCGTGCGCCATAATTCAACGTCAAATCCTTCAAAGCTCTCCACTCATTTTGCAAATAAACGCCGTAAAGTTGTGAATTTTTGGCGCTGTTTTCATCAATTAAAAATGGAGTTGTTGAGGTTTGAGTTCCACCGCTAACGGGGAAAACCCAATTTTCGCTGTCGCTTTTAACACGATCATTGCTCGCAAAAAATCCGGCACGCAAAATATTTTTATCATTCAACTCATAGCTAAAATCGCTTTGCATGGAATTGGCAAAAGAACTGCGATTGAGATTGGAAGAAATACCATTAAAAATCAGGCCGCCGTTAAAATCAGGACGATATTGCAAATCGCCGTATCGCGTCAAAAACGAAATCTGATAATCAACCTCCGAATCACTCACCCCCTGCAAAGAAATGATGGCAAAATGATCAGCATCTTTTTGCTTTTCGTTTAGATAAGATGAATTTGCGCTCTGACCATTAAGCTGATATTTCGCCGCCTTATTTGGACTATTTGGAATTTCAAAACGATTAGTGGCGTTTGAAACAATCACGCTCAAACGTTTTGAGGCATCAAGAAAATAGGAAAAATAGCCGAAAATATTGTCCTGTCCGCTATCATCATGATTGGGATTTCTTGCTTTCGTAGTTGATTCAATACCACGATTATTCTGCAAATATGACGCGCTTAAGTAATAATCGAGATTACCAAAATTGCCGCCAACCTGCTGATTTACTAAAGCGGTTTCATTTCCGCCAAGCATCACTTCCGTGCGATTTTTTTTGGCAAAACCTCCCGATTTTGTTTTGACATCAACAATCGCCGCATTGCGAAAGCCATATTGCGCCGGCATCGCACCAGTTAAAAAATCAACATTTTCGGCAATATGCGTATCAAAAATCTGCCCAAAACCATTGACAGCGGAAGGCAACATCACACCATTCAGGCGATATTGCACATTTTTGTGATCACCGCGCACATGAATCTGATTCTGCGTATTTTGCACAACAGACGGCGCGCGCGCAAGAAGCTGATTTAAAGGCGTGGCCTGACCTTGCGGCAAATTTTCAACATCCTTTTGCTCAAAAACAAAAGCACTGCCTCCAGTTTTTGGCGAAAGATTATTGCGCGATTTATCCAGTTTTTTAGCGGTGATTTCATAGTGAAAAGTTTCAGCAAACGCTGATTGCGCCACAAAAATTGCGGCTAGAAATAAAAAATTTTTCATGAAGAAATTCTTAAAAATTAGAACCTTTTGCGGTGAATTTTTAAGAATTGAATGGAGGAGCGCGCGGAGCTTTGGAGAAAAGGAGATAGGAGAGTTTTACGCGATCAAAAATCCACGCAAAAAATGCCAGATAAAAAACCGCCGCAACAAAAATTGTATCAACCGGCGCAAAAATATGATTTTGAAAATTTGCCGAAAAACACAAAACACAATTTTGATCATGATGTTTTTTTAGCGGCTGATCTGCAGTAGAAATTTCATGATGTGAAATATTGTGAGACAGCGCCAAGCCTTGATCGGCAACAAAGAATGTCAGCGCCAGAAGCGGAAATATAACTTTAAAAATGAATTTGATTTTTGTTTTGAACATAAAAAAAGCGCCGGGCAATATGTTTTGGTTTTCAAAAAATTCAACCTTGGCAAATGACAAAAATTTTTATCCTCCTCGAAAAAATCGGCCATTTCACTCTCATCAATCTGGCCAAGCTTGGTGAAATGGTTTTGTTCACCGCAAATTCTGTCGTTCATTGCTTTACCCCACCCTTTTATCCACGCCTGATTTTGCGCCAGTTTTTGCAAATTGGATATTTTTCATTGCCGGTTGTCGGCCTCACTGCCATCTTTTCCGGCGCAGTTCTCGCTTTGCAAAGCTATTCCGGATTTTCGCGCTTCAATGCTGAAAGCACCATCGCCACTGTCGTAGTTTTATCAATCACGCGTGAACTTGGCCCAGTGCTTGCCGGCCTTATGGTCGCAGGTCGCGTCGGCGCGGCAATGGCCGCTGAAATCGGCACTATGCGCGTTACTGAACAAATCGATGCTTTGCGCACTCTTTCAACCAACCCTTTCAAATATCTCATCGCACCACGCGTAATCGCTGGTGTTTTGATGTTACCGCTTTTGGTTGTGATTGCCGACATTATCGGCGTAATGGGCGGCTATTTGGTCAGCGTGCATTCACTTGGCTTTTCACCCGGCCCCTATATCAGCAACACTTTCAAATTTTTGGAAAGAATCGATGTCGTTTCCGGCCTTACAAAAGCAGGATTTTTTGGCTTCATCATTTCGGTCATGGGCTGTTATTTCGGCTATAATTCCAACCGCGGCGCCGAAGGTGTTGGAGCCGCTACAACCAACGCTGTCGTGGCCGCATCAATTGTTATTCTGTTGCTAAATTACATCATCACTGGCTGGTTCTTCGGATAGTCATCTTAGAAACTGTTCAAAATCTTCCAAATTCAATCTGTGTCCCAGATCAAAAAACATTTCGTCATGAGTTGTCATGATCACCAACCCGTCTTCCTTGATGCGGGTTTTGATGAGTCCGTAAAGTTTTTCTTTTCCATCCTTATCGAGATTATTTGAGGGTTCATCCAAAAGCCAAATCGTCGCCGGACATGCCAGAAGCTTCGCCAACATCACGCGCTTTTGCCATCCGGCGGAAAGTTTTTTTATCTTTTCATCAGCAAAATTTTGCAGCTCAAAGAAATTAAGCGCGGAATCGAGAGCC
Organism: Alphaproteobacteria bacterium RIFCSPLOWO2_01_FULL_40_26; assembly: GCA_001767955.1. GTDB lineage: Bacteria > Pseudomonadota > Alphaproteobacteria > Rickettsiales > UBA1997 > UBA2645. Next base: position 65,028 of record MEMO01000021.1, read on the forward strand.
ATTTCAGTGTCGGATAATTTGCTGTAAAAGCGCAGATTTTCAAATGCGGTGAGTTCCGGTTTTAAAAAATTTTTATGACCGATGAATTGTGTATCACCGTTAAAATCAGCGCGAAAATTTTTTACATCTTCACCGCCCCACAAAATTCTTCCCGAAGTTGCATCAGAAATTCCGGCAATAATTTTAAGCAAACTGGTTTTACCACAACCATTTCGACCCCTGATTATCAAGGCTGAATTGATGCTAACAGAAAAACCAAGAGCGCTGAAAATTTTCTTGTCATCTTTGAAAAGCGACAGATTATCAATTGTGAGCACGTCTTTTTCTTTGAAATAATGTTGAAATTTTACGAATATTCCGACGCAAAAAATCCCAAATATCTAGTCGTTTTTTTGCATGGCTATGGCGCCAATGGCGAGAATCTCATCAATCTTTCCTACGAATTCAAACATGTTTTGCCTGATGCACATTTCATTGCGCCAAATGCAATTGAACCATGGGAAGGCGGATTTCCACATTCATATCAATGGTTCTCGCTCTATGACGGAGTTGATCGCAAAGCGCTTTTAGAAATTTCCAACAACATCAAAAGCGCCAATCGGATTTTAAAAAAATTTATCGATGAACAGCTTTCGCGTTTCAAATTAACACCGCAAAATTTGTTGTTGGTCGGTTTTTCGCAAGGAGCGATGATGTCAGTCTATCAAGGCCTGATCATGGCTGAAAAGCCGATCGGCATTATTTCATTTTCCGGAAAAATTATCCTGCCGGAAGTTCTTGGAGAAAAATCAATTTCCAAACCGGAAATTTGTTTAATCCACGGCGAATCTGATTCGGTTCTACCTTTTGAAAATTTTCTCGAAGCCAAAAAAATCCTAGAATCACAAAAAATTTCCCACGAAGCCCATTCCTTCCCGCATCTTGATCACTCTATCGACATTCACGGGGTAAGAGTGGCGCAGAATTTTATCAAAAAACAAATCCGGGAAAATGAAAAGCTACAATAAATCACAATAACAAAAAGGGAGCACCTCATAAGGACTAACCCCTACAATTCGCTCCCCCATCGTGATTTTTAAAAGGTAATCGGGGTTAACAAACTTGCAAGAAACGTAATTTTAAAATGAAACTCTCTCAATACTTCCTCCCAACTCTCAAAGAAAATCCGCTCGATGCTACCATTGTCTCGCATCAGTTGATGATCCGCGCTGGCATGATACGCCAAACTGCTTCTGGAATTTATTCCTGGCTGCCTTTGGGGTTAAAAGTTTTGCGCAATGTCGAAAAAATCATCCGTCAAGAGATGGATAAATCCGGTGCGCTAGAAGTTTTAATGCCAACAATTCAGCCAGCAGAATTATGGCAGGAATCGGGACGCTATGACGCTTATGGCAAAGAAATGCTACGCATCAAAGATCGCCACGAACGCAATATTCTCTATGGCCCAACGCATGAAGAAGTTATAACCGACATCTTCAGAAAAAACATAACTTCCTACAAAGATCTGCCAAAAAACCTCTATCAAATCCACTGGAAATTTCGCGATGAAATTCGCCCGCGCTTTGGCATGATGCGCGGCCGCGAGTTTTTGATGAAAGATTCCTACTCGTTTGATTTGGACGAAGCGAACGCAAAAAAAACCTACAATCTGATGTATGAAACCTATTTCAAAATTTTCCGTCGCATGGGTTTAAAACCAATGGCAGTGCGTGCCGATACAGGAGCAATCGGCGGAGATTTGTCGCATGAATTTCACATTTTAGCCAACAGCGGCGAAAGCGCGATTTACTACGATAAAAAATTTGAAGATGAAAATTTAAGCATTTCTGAAATGCAGAAACTCTATGCCATGGCTGATGAAATGCATATTGAAGAAAAATGTCCGATTGCCAAAGAACAGCTCGCCTCAAAGCGCGGCATTGAAGTTGGTCATATTTTTAATTTCGGTTTAAAATATTCCAAAGCGATGGAGGCAAATGTGATGGGACAAAATGGTGAAAAAATTTATCCAAATATGGGATCTTATGGCATCGGCGTTTCGCGTGTTGTTGCGGCGGCGATTGAAGCCAATCACGATGCAAATGGCATTATCTGGCCAAAAGAAATTGCACCATTTCAATTTGCTTTGATCAATGTGCGCCAAAGCGATGAGCTATGCGACAAAATTTGCGAAGAAATTTATCACAAAATTCCAGACATGATTTATGACGACACCAAAGCCAGTCTTGGGCAAAAATTTTCAATCGCCGACCTCATTGGAATTCCAACTCAAATTATCGTCGGACCCAAATCAGCAACGGCTGGAAAGGTTGAAGTAAAAAACAGAAAAACCGGTGAAAAAATCGAAACAGAAATTTCAGCGCTTCAAAACATTTTGAATTTTAACCGCTAACACAATCGAAGACAAAGTCAGAGTAACAATGTTGGCAACAATGATGATACGGTTTGAAAGCAAAATACCGTAGAGCAGCCAAAACACCACTCCCGCAACAAACATCGAATACATAACCAGTGAAATTCCAGAAGTATCGCGGGTTTTAATGGTTTTTATAGCTTGCGGCAAAAAACAAAAGGTTGTGAGAAAGGCGGCGATAATGCCGATGAGGTCGGTCATAATTTACTTTACTCTCCCTAGCTCATTTACCCCTCACCCCAACCCTCTCCCACAAGGGGAGAGGGAGTTAGTCCGAATTCGGTGCAACTCCCTCTCACCTTGTGGGAGAGGGTTGGGGTGAGGGGTAAATATTTTGTGAGGGGTAAATATTTTGTGAGGGGTAAATATTTTGTGAGGAAAGTGATTACAAATTTTCTTAAGCGTTATTGGGGTTAATTTAGGATTTAAGATTTAGGATTTAGGATTTAGAAACTGTTTATGATCTTTTTTAACCCCATATTTTACCCTGTTTTTGCTTATTTTTTGACAAAATTACTCACCGTATTTCCAGATACGCTTCATAATTTTGTCAAAAAAGCGCTAAAAACATGCTAAAATCTGGGGTTAAAAAAGATCATAAACAGTTTCTTAGATTTGCGCGTCCAGTAATCCACTTCAAAAATGAAATTATCTCAAATTAAATTATCTTGCAGACCAGTTCTGCTTTGCGTTCTTGATGGCTTTGGCATTGGCAATGATGCTGATGAAAACAATGCTATTGCACGGGCAAAAATGCCAAATTATCAGCGGTTTTTATCACAATATCCACATTCGCAACTCGCAACTTCCGGACTTGACGTTGGCTTGCCGGAAGGCCAAATCGGCAATTCGGAAGTTGGCCATATGACGATTGGCGCGGGAAGAATTATTTTTCAGGATCTGCCGCGCATCAACAATGCAATTCGCGATGGCTCTTTGATTAAAAATTCAAAATTACAAAAAATAATTTCCGATTTGAAAACTTCCGGCAAGGCTTGTCATTTGATGGGGTTGCTTTCTGATGGCGGCGTTCATTCACACATTGATCACATAATTTTTCTCGCCGATTTATTTGCAAAAAACGGGGTAAAAGTTTTTTTGCATTGCTTTCTTGACGGACGCGATGTCGCGCAAAAAAGCGCTTTGAAATATCTGGAAGCGGTGAAAAATTTTAAAATCGCAACTATCTGCGGACGCTACTATGCCATGGATCGCGATAAAAAATGGGATCGCACCAAACTGGCAATTAATGCCATAATTTCCGCTCAAGGTGAAAAATTTTTTGATGCAATTTCAGCAGTCAAAAAATCTTACGAAAACAACATCACAGACGAATTCATAAAACCATGCACAATTGGTGATTATCGCGGCATTGAAGCAGGAGACGCTCTGCTCTTTTGCAATTTCCGCGCTGATCGCGCACGCCAAATTTCAGAAAAACTTTTCGAAAATAAAAAATTTTCCAACGCTTTGGCGCTCACCAAATATTCAGAAAAGCTGGATCAATCTTATGAAATCCTTTTTCCTGCATTTGAGATCAAAAATTCTCTGCCAGAAATTTTAGCCACAAATGGCCTTACGCAGCTTCGCATTGCTGAAACGGAAAAATATGCTCATGTCACTTTTTTCTTTTCCTGCGGCCGTGAGCAGGAATTTTCTGGCGAAACAAGAATTCTGGTAAAATCACCATCGGTTGCCACCTATGATCTCAAGCCGGAAATGTCGGCACATGAAGTCGGAGATAAATTGCGCGAAGCAATCACGGAAGAGAAATTTGATTTTATCATCGTCAACTACGCCAATCCCGACATGGTTGGACATAGTGGCCTGCTTGAGCCATCAATCAAAGCCTGCGAGACCATCGATTATGAACTTGGCGAGTTGGAAAAAATAATTTTGGAAAAAAACGGCATGATGATAATTTCAGCAGATCACGGCAATATTGAATGCATGCTTGATAAAAATCGCGAACCGCACACTTCGCACACTACAAATCCGGTTCCGTTCATTCTGATTGGTAAAAATATTCAAAACACAAAACTGCAAAATGGCCGCTTAAGCGATATCGCACCAACAATTTTGCATCTAATGAAGATTGAAAAACCAAGTGAAATGGATGGAAAAAATTTGATACAAAATGCATAAAACTCATAAAACAAAGCACGAAAAAAAATCTCTCGGCTTCTTTCCAACCCTACTCATCGCTCTCGTCTGCGCTGGCTTTGTGCGTTCATTTTTTTTTGAACCATTTCACATTCCATCAAGCTCGATGAAACCAACATTGTTGATTGGCGATTATATTTTCGTTGCCAAATATTCTTACGGCTACAGCCGCTATTCCTTTCCTTTTGGTTCAAATTTTAATTTTTTCGAAGGGAGATTTTGGCAAAAAAATCAGCCACAGCGCGGTGATGTTGCAGTTTTTCGTTTGCCAACTGATCCAAGCATCAACTACATCAAACGCATAATCGGATTGCCGGGAGACCAAATTCAAATGCAAAATGGCAAACTTTATATCAACGATGAAGAGATTGAAAAAATTTCCGACGGAATTTTTTTTGATGAAGATAATAAAACAGAAATCAGAAAATTTCTTGAAACTCTGTCTGACAAAAAAACTATTCACACACTTGATCAAACAATCACTCCTCAGGACAACACCGGAATTTATCAGGTTCCGCGCGGGCATTATTTCATGATGGGAGACAACCGCGATAATTCACAAGATAGCCGTTTTCTAAATCATGTCGGATATGTTCCGGAACAAAACCTGATTGGTCGCGCCACCATAATTTTCTTTTCCAATTCCAAACCGACATGGCAATTTTGGTATTGGCCAACTTCAATTCGTTTCACAAGAATTCTTAACAAAATCAACTGATGAACTCTGATTTCAAAAATTTCTGCAAAAAAATTTCCTACGAATTCAATAATGAAAAACTGCTGGAAGAGGCGCTGACACATCCGAGCCTTTCCAAAGAAAATAAATCGCGACCAAATTATCAGCGTCTGGAATTTTTAGGCGATAAAGTTCTTGGTTTGGTAATTGGCGAATTTCTGATGAAAAAATATCCACATGAGATGGAAGGCCCACTATCAAGACGTCAAGCCGCTTTGGTTTCTGGCGAAGCTTTGGCAGAAATTGCTTTGATTATCGGGCTGGAGGAAGTTTTACAAATCAGTAATGGTGAAAGAAAGCTTGGCGGAAAAACCAATAAAAGAAATCTGGAAAATGCCCTCGAAGCCTTGATTGGCGCAATTTATCTTGATTCAAATTTTGACGAGGCAAAAAATTTTATCCTGAAATTCTGGCGCAGTTTTCTTGAAAAAAATATTGAACCACCAAAAGATCCGGTTTCACAATTGCAGGAATTGGCACAATTCAAAACCAAAAAACTGCCGGAATATCACACTATTCAGGATGGCGGTTTTGATCATTCTCCAACTTTTACCTCAACAGTTAAAATTTCCGCTCTAGGGTTGGAATTTTCTGCGCACGGCAAATCAAAAAAAGAAGCCCAAAAAGAAGCCGCCAAAATTGCTCTTAATCATCTTTTGAAATAAAAACATATGTCACGAAGAATTATACCAGCACCATTAAGCACTAAAGCAATATCAGGAGCTATATGCGATATGGCAACGGGCGGAAATTTTGATGGTATTAAATCCTTTCTTGAAGAACGTGAAATAAACGATGGATCAATTAATATCGCGGAATGTGAGGATGATTTTGTTGTTAGTCTGTCTAGTATTGGATCACAATATGCAATAAACAAAAGCGTAAAAGACATTTTTAACCTGCTGTTTAAGAAAATTAATATTGCAACCATGGGCGATAAATGTAGGGGGCACCTTATGTGTTGCCTTGCAAATCATAGAGCTCTTGCGCCTTTTATTACATTGCTTGATGCCGGTTTTGATCCGAATTTAAAATCAGACGCAAAAAATTCTTTTACAACTTTAGCTGAACAATCATTTGATCGCCCGGATAGGCTACTTTCCACGCTTAATGCATTCGACAGAGAAAGATACGAAATGGAAAAAGAAATGATCACAAAAATCATCGCCACCGAAAGACTGCGCGGATTGACAGATCATGATCTCTGCCAATTTGTCATATTTGCTATTAACAATCGCAAAGATGATGGTCATACCTTTATCTCCATCCGTGAATTAGCAACAAACCTTAGGGAAGAACATGGCGAATTCACAATTCCCAAATCATTTTATCATGTCTTTGGAAATAGAGAAAGAATGGATGAAATTTTAGATTTCTACCGCGAAGAACCGGAAACCAAAGAAAGAATCCGAACCGCGCTTACTGCGCAATATCGCACCTATATGGAAAGAGGCGCGGCGGCGGCAGATGTGCCGCCATCTTCAGAAAGAGACGGTGCAGGAGCTGAAACGTTAACCACCACGAAAATTGCGTCTTCTTTAGGAACAGAAACGAAAGAGGTTAGCGATGACACTGTTTCACCAACTGGACTTGCTTTTACAGAAGAAGCGAGAAGCAAAGAAGATAGAGATCCGGGTATAACTCCGAATATAGGCTGCATACAGAAATTCTGTAAAATGATTGGCTTGGGGAGAGGTCGGAGAAATCATTAACTAACCCCAGTCGCGCTTAAGGACTTACAACTCGAATCTCATAGACTCTAGCTAAAACAACAAATCTTATCATATTATTACCTCGCACTTGCCACATGTCACCCCGCACTTGTTGCGGGGTCCATTTCATCACTAACAAAGAAACCCAGTCTTTGACGAGACAGACCCCGCAACAAGTGCGGGGTGACACATGTGGGAAAAAGCGCGACTGGGCTTGGTATATACCCAATCCTCACTGCATTTCATATTTTTTTACCGCCGATAAAATCGCCTCGTAAGTTCTATCAATATTTTTTGCGATAAAATTTATGTCTTTGGCAACAAGATTTATCTGCCTGCGCGAAAGAAAATTAGCCAGCAATTGTTTGATTGATTCAAAATCGGGATTTTTTATTTCGGCAATAAAAATGTTTTTCAGGCGCGAATTTAGATCTTTCAGGCGAAATTTTGGATTTTCTCCCACGCTAAAAATCAAAAAAGATTTGGCTTCAGCAGCAAAATTTATCATGCGCAACAACCACTCCTCATCGGTAATTTTTTCGATATCTTCAAGAATATAAAATTTGTTTTCACAAAAAATTTCAGACGGATTTTTTGTTATGTCCAAAAATTGCGCATTGGATTTGTGGGCAAAAATATTGAGTAGATGGGTTTTGCCGCAGGCTTTCTCACCTTTAAGAATTAGTGATGAAAACTGCGCCGAAGCAAAATTTTTCTGAGAAAAAAATTTTTCCAAATAACCAAATGCAGAAGAATTTTCTGGCAACAAAAGAAAAACTTCTTCTCTGTAATCATCGCTAATTTGAAAGGGGAGCGGTAGCTGTGACAAGTTATTCGATAACTTTTGGAACCGAGAAATAGCCATATTTGGCATTTTTGGCGTTTTTTAAAATATCCGCGGAGATGTTGCCATCGCTGATCTCGTCTTGATTCAGACGAAGCGACATGTCATGAACATTGATAAAAGGTTTAACATTGTCGGTGTTGACTTCGTTTAACTGCTCAACCCAATTTATGACATTGCCTATTTGGCTGGCCAGAAATTCCTGACGATCCTCGGGAACTTCGATTCTTGCCAGGCGGGAGATTTTTTTGATGTCTTCTTTAGTAATTTGCGACATTGTTTTAAAAAAGATTTAGGACAGGTTCTGAATGATTTTTAGCGATCCAAACCAATTAAATCAAGTTTCTGGGCGTTTGATAGCGCTTGATGTCGGCACTAAAAGAATCGGCATTGCCATTTGTGATGAAACCAGACTGATTGCCACTCCAAAGCTGATTCTATATCGCCAAAGCAATCAAAAAGATTTTGACAAAATAAAGAATCTTATCGCGGAAAATAGGATTGTTGGGATCGTGATTGGCTGGCCATTAACCATGGATGGCAAAACCCAGCCAATGTCGCAATTCGTACAAAAATTTGCCAAAAATCTTGATGAATTTCTGGAAGAAAAATTACCAATCATTCTTTTTGAGGAAAGACTAACCAGCTTTGAGGCCAGACAAATCAACGCCTCTCCCCTATCGCGTAAAACAGATAGACACAAAAAAAATAAATTCGTTGATGACATTGCCGCCAGTTTGATTTTACAGCACTTTTTGCAAAGCCGAAACTAAATCATCTGTCATTTTTTCATCATGAAACGGCGTGATGGTGATGCGCAATCTCTCATCTCCTTTGGCAATTGTTGGATAATTGATGTGCTGAACATAAATTCCAAATTCATCAAGCAAACGCTGTGAGATCGCTTTTACTCTCGCTGCATCACCTATCTTGACAGCGATGATGTGTGATTCATTTGCAACAAAATTGATATTTTTTTGACGCAATTTCTGACGCAAAGATTCAGCGCTTTGACATAATTTTTTTCTTTCAGAAGCGGAATTCTGCACGTGAAGAATATTGACAATCGAGCTTTCAGCAATTGCCGGAGGTAGGGAAGTGGTAAAAATAAATCCGGAAGCGACGCTGCGTATGGCATCAACAATTTCAGTTTTTGCGGCAATATAACCGCCGATCACGCCAAAAGCCTTGGCAAGAGTTCCCTGAATCAGATCAATTTCATCAGCGATGCCGATTTCCTGGCAATAGCCTCCGCCTTTTTCGCCATAAAGCCCGACGGCATGAACTTCATCAACGTAAGTCATAGCATTGTGAGATTTGGCCAAATCGACAATTTCTTTAATTTTGCCGAAATCGCCATCCATTGAATAAACCGATTCGCAGATGATCAGTTTTGGCTGTTCATACGCGTGTATCTTCAACAATTCTTCCAAATGCAGCATGTCATTATGATGGAAAATATGCTTGTGTGCGCGGCTATTTTTGATGCCAGTAATTATTGAGGCATGATTTTTTTCATCAGAAAAAATGACTAAATTGGGAATGATTTTGGCAATAGTTTGAATCGAAGCATCATTGGCAACATAACCGGAAACAAAGCTTAAAGCTGATTCTTTGTTGTGCAGACCAGCAATTTCTTTTTCCAACCGCACCACACAATTGCTGGTTCCAGAAATATTGCGTGTGCCGCCGGAACCGATGCCATAAGATTTCAAAGCTTTTATTGCTGCTTCAATTGCTTCACGATTTTGACCAAGTCCGAGATAATCATTAGAACACCACAAAATGATTTTTTTGCCGGTTTTGTTGTTGACGGCATAAGGAAACTCGCCGCAAATACGCGAAATATCGAGAAATTCGCGATAGCGATTTTCCTGTTTAAGAATTGATATTGCCTGTTTGAAGTAATCTAGCATTGCGTTTTGGTATGACGATAATTGCGCCGCTCAAAATCACCATTGAGCCTATAACCACCCAAAAATCAATTATCTCACCGAAAGTGAAATAGGCAATAATCGTGGTAAAAATCAGGCGCGTAAAATCAAAAGGCTGCACTAAAGACAAATCAACTTTTGCAAAAGAACGCGACATAAAAATGTGAGTCAGATTCGAAACCAGACCCAAAGCGGCAAAATAGCAGAAATTCTCAAAATTGATCGGTTTCATATAAGGCAAAGCAAATGGAATCGAGATGATAAACATGACAAGCGACATATAAGCGACAATGGTTTGCGGCCTTTCTGTTCTTGCCATCACCTTGACAAACAGATTGGTAATAACCCATAGGCTGGTTGAAAAAATGACAGCCAAATGGGCAATATTTAGATCCTTAAAACCCGGACGAAGCACAATTAAAATTCCCATAAAACCAACAAAGACAGCAATCCAAATGTGTGATTTAACTTTTTCCTTGAGAAAAATCATTGCTGCCAAGGTGGTTAGAATCGGCGCGATAAAACTGATGGCAACCGCCTCGGAAAGTGGCAGAATGCTAATCGCATAAAACCATACAAACATTGACAGCAAGCCATTGATGGCGCGCCAAATATGCAAGTTGATTTTTTGAGTTTTAAACACCTTGTTATGATCTCTGACAATTTGCGGCAGAAAAAAAACCAGCGCAAAAAAATTGCGCAGCATCACGATAAAAAAAACATGAAATTCGGCCGATAAATGGCGTGCGATAGCGATCAAAATTGAAGCAAAAAAACAGCAGATAATGTTATAAAATATGCCTTGGGAGTTGTCAGAAAGGCGCTGAAAAAAATTCATTTAAACTGATAAAACTTAACCGCATCATCATCGGCAGCAATACGATCGAAATTCATGGATTCGATAAAAACACCATCAAAATTCCTAGCGCGCGACAAGGCGACATAGGCTTGACCAGGACTAAAAACATGGGCTAAATCGCAAGAAATTTTATCCAGAGTCATACCTTGCGATTTATGAATCGTCATTGCCCAAGCAAGAATCAGCGGCACTTGCAACATTCCAGCTTCAGTTATGACCAATTTTTTTTCCTCATCAAATTTCTCAATCAGCCATTCTTCGGAAGAAATTGTCAGGATTTTGCCATTTGTAAATTCTACTAAAGGATAAGATTTTCTTGGCGAAAAATCGCGCACAATTCCAAGAGAACCGTTGATAACACCTTCTTTCTGGTAGGTATTTTTTATCATCATCACTTGCGCTCCAACCTTTAATTTCAAAGTTTCAGCAGCAATACAGTTTCTTTTCAGAAATTCGATTTTTTCATTTGATCCAAAATATTCTGCCAGATGAATCACCTCATTATGCAAAATTTTTTGCAACTCATGCTCATTAATTTTTTCAACCTTGACATTGTGCGTGCTCAAAATGGTTGGACGAATTGTAGAAGTTTCATCTTTAGCTTTCAGCCTTGATATCAAAGCATCACGATCATTTTCATCAACTTTTCCGAAACGCAGATTATTGAGAAGTTTTATAAATTTTTTATCTTCCTGACGAAAAATTTCTTCAAAAGTAATGGTTTGCAAATCAAGATCATGCCAGATTTTGCTATTGAAACAGAAGCCTGAATTCACCGGTGGCAATTGCAAAAAATCACCAAAAAACAGCATTTGTATACCACCCATCGCAGCAGAATTTTCACGCACTGCACAAAAAACTTTGTTTAAAATTTCAAGAACATCGGATGAGATCATTGAGATTTCATCAATCGCCAAAGCTTTGACACATCTGATTCTGCGCCTGACACGGGCAAATTTCGCACTAAAAATATTTTCAACGATCTGCTTGATCGGCAAATTCGCCAAACCAATTCCGGCCCATGAATGAATGGTTGAACCGCCAATATTAACCGCAGCAATTCCAGTGCTTGCTGTTACTTCAAGGCCTAGATGGCCATAATTTTTTTTGAGAAAATTTAAGAGATAGGATTTGCCGCTGCCGGCGCCACCAGTGATAAACAGGTTTTTTCCCTGTTCAAATAAGGAAATTACGGATTTTTGCTTATCAGATAGACAAGAACCATCTGTCATTTTTTTGCCCTGACAGCGGCAATTTTTTCTTTAAGTGTAGAAAGTTCAAGAGCGCCGGGAACCAGCTCTTCTCCGATCACAAACCCGGGAGTGCCATTGATGCCAATTGAATTTCCGAGAGTCAAATTTGCCTGAATTAAGCTGCTAATTTTATCAGCATCTTTTGTCAAAACCGCTTCTACGGCAGCAGCATTAATGCCAACAGATTTTGCAACTTTAAGCGCGCCGTCTTTTCCCCTTTCATTACCTTTCATCAAGGCATCATGAAATTTTTTGTAAGAAGATGGGCTAACCATGTTAACCGCCAAAGCAACTTGCGATACTTCATGAGAAGGCTGGCCTAAAATCGGAAATTCTTTGTAAACGACTCTAACTTTTTTATCTTCCTTAAGCAGCTGCTCCAGCGTTGCTTGCGCTTTTTTGCAATAGCCGCAGGAATAATCAAAAAATTCAACTATTGTGACATCATAATTTTCTGGTGCATATTGCGGAGAATTTTGATCGTTAAACAACTCTTCCTTTTTATTGCCGATGTTTTTTTGTGCGTTTTGCATCTGTTCCTGCATCATTTTTTGCTGCATATTTGCAACTGATTGCAGAATGGCTTGGGGATTGGCTTCAACCCATTTTACAATCACCTCTTCAACATCGCCGACATTGTCAATATCCTTGTTTTTATCGAGACCACTGCTCTTGATTTCACCCTTGAGAAAATCAAGACCTGCCGGAACATTTTCTTCTGTTTTTTGTTCTAATTCAGATTGTTGTGATTTCTTGCCAGACAGACTATAAACTCCTCCAATTACAAGAATGATCGCAACAACGATTGCAACAGGTTTAACTAGAGACGGCTTTTCACTAAGATTTTTTTTAATGAAGGACATGGAAACTGAAATTGAATTATCTAAAAAATGAGCGGCGCGATTAAATTAAGCTCAAATTGAAATGCAACCTGGTTTTTTAATCGAAAATAAATACGGCAATTCAATTATTGCCGGAATTGACGAAGCCGGACGCGGACCGCTTGCGGGGCCGGTTGTTGCTGCTTGCGTAATTCTTAATCGCGATGATTTTCCACAAGAAACAGATGATTCAAAAAAACTCTCAAAAACGAAGCGCTACAAAGTTTTTTTGGAGTTGCAGCAAAAGGCAAAATTCGGCATCGGCATCGTTGACGAAAAAACAATAGATAAAATCAATATCCTTGAGGCAACAAAGCTGGCAATGCTTCATGCCTATCTCGATTTGCAAAAAAAATATGGAATTTTTGCGCAGGTAATTTTGGTTGATGGAAATTTTTTACCTTTTGAAAAGCGCGATGAAATTACGGAAATTTTACCTGTTGTAAAAGGTGATCAGAAAAGTCTCTCTATTGCCGCCGCTTCAATAATTGCCAAAGAAACACGCGATGAAATCATGAAAAAATTTAGCAAAAAATATCCACAATTTGGCTTTGAAAAACATGCTGGCTATCCAACAAAATTTCATATTGCAAAAATTAGAGAGCATGGAATTTCTGAAATTCACCGCAAGTCATTTGAGCCAATAAAATCAATGCTTTGTGCTAGGGCGTGTTGACATTCATTTTTATTCCCATTTTTCCACAAATTTTTGCTCATTTTTTTGAAGAATTTTTCGCAGTGTTTGAGCGTTAAAAAATCGCGAAGCGATTTTAGCGAAAACGGGCATGAGCGCAGAGCGCGAATCCCGATACAGCTTCAAAATTCTTCAAAAAAGTCGCTAAAAATTTCTGAAAAACTGTGAATAAAAATGAATGTCAACACGCCCTAATAATTAACCAGAAAGCTCCAAATGCTGTCAATTTGGCCTGCAAATTTTTGCGCGAAGGAAAAGTGATTTCTTTTCCAAGTGATACAATTTACGGCATTGCCGTTGACGCTTCTAATTCAAAAGCCGTTCGAGCTTTATATCGAATAAAAAATCGTGATGAAAAAAAGCCAATCGCAATTTTTGTAAAAGATCTGAAAGCGGCGGAAAAAATTTTTTGTTTTGATAAATTGTCAAAAAAAATAGTGCGGAAATTTTTTCCAGGACAATTGACATTGGTTTTAAAAACAAAGCCTGAAGCCTCTTCCTTTCTCGCTTCAAATCTGAATAAAAATAATGATGGCTTTCTTGGATTTCGAATTATCGATAGTTTTTTTGTACAAAAATTATTTGAAAAATTTGACGGCAATCTGGCGGTAACCAGCGCCAATATCAGCGATCAAAAAGCAGCAACTAGCGCGAAAGAAGTGGCAAAATATTTTGAAAAACTTGATTTAGTTATTGATGGTGGAATATGTGATGGACAGCCTTCAACTGTGGCTAAAATCACCGATGACAAAATCGAAATTTTACGCCAAGGAAAAATAAAGGTGAAGATAAAGGGGAAGATAAAATTGGTTGTTATCAAAAATATTGTGTCTCTAAAAATAGATCCTGAAACAAGTTCAGGATGACATGTTTTGGAACCATCTTTCCCTAATTGTCATTTTTCTGGACACAAAATTTTAAGAACAATCATAAAATTATGAAAATTTTTGAAATTCTAAATAACCCGTTGATTAAGCTAACTGGTATTGTCGCAATTCTTTATTTTGCACTTTTTGCCAATACGGAAAATCCGGAATCCCTTGGAAATCGCCTGTCGCCACAACAAATGAAAAAAGATTTTGGCGAGGTAAAAGACAAAAGTCTCTTCATTATCACCAATGTCAAAATGGCGCAGGAAATCGCAAAAAATACACCACAAATTACTATCGAAGACATTGAATCAGGAGCTGGAGAAAACGCAGTTTCCTGCGGCGATGAAGTTGAAATTTCCTACGGAATTTTTGATGCAAATGGCAAACAATTGCAGATGACAAATTCACAAAAACTGCAAATCGGCAGCAAAGAAAACGATCTTGTCGAAAAAAACATCATCAACATGAAAAAGGATGGAATCAGAAATATCATCATCCCTGCCAACTTTCAAACCGAAGACAAAAGATTGCAGGAAATGCTTAAATTCAGCGGCAATGGCATACGATATCAAATCGTAATTCTGTCTCTTGCTCACAACAAAAATTCACAAATTTCCTGCCAATGAAAAAATCAACCACAAAATTTCTGTGCGATTATTTTCCGCTAATCATTTTTTTTATCTGCTACAAATTTGCACGAACCCCTGAGCCGCTTATCACCGCAACAATATTCATGATTATCACAACTCTTATCGCTCTGATATTTTCCTATTTCCTCACCAAACAAATCCCGATGGTGGCCTTGGTTTCAGCAATAATTCTCACAATTTTCGGCGGTCTCACCGTGTTTATGAAAGATGAAATTTTCATCAAAATGAAGCCAACCATCATCAATTTACTTTTCGCCACAATTTTGTTTTATGGATACTTTGCGCGCAAACCGCTGATTTCCTACCTTTTGGAAGGGCAGATCAAAATGAATTTGCAATCATGGCTGATTTTATCGCGGCGCTGGGCCTGGTTTTTTATTTTTCTTGCAGTTTTAAATGAGGTAATCTGGAGAAATTTTTCCACCGATTTCTGGGTACAATTCAAGGTTTTTGGCATGATGCCGATTTCGCTGATCTTCACTATCGCTCAAGTGCCGTTTATGGTGAGGGAAATGAAAAAACTGGAAAAATAATCACTCCATCACCGTCACAATATCCGCATTGTCAACATCCTCCACCATCGCAACAAAAATTGCATCTTTGACAACTTTCTTCACAACTCCAACCAGCAATCCTGGCGGCAAAGTATCGCCATCGCCGGAAGTAAAGACGGTATCGCCAATTTCAATTTTATGATTTTTCGGCAAATAAAATATGCTCATCAAATTTCCGCCATTGCCGACTAAAATGCCTCTGACTCTGCTTTTGGAAGTAATCACCGGAATTTTTGAAGCGGCATCGTTAAGTAAAATCAAACGCGATTTATCTGCCGCAACCTCGCTGATTCTGCCGATAATTCCATATTTTCCGGCAACAATCATTCCTTCTTTCAAACCACGATTTTTGCCGGCATCGATAAAAACTTTCTGACTAAAAAGACGGTGCGAATGCCCGATTATTCTTGCCACTTTGAAACTGGAACTTTTTGCGGCGACAAAGTTTAAAATCTTTCTAAGCTCTTTGTTTTCCTGATGGATGTTGAGAGATTGGATATAAAAAGATTTGAGTTTTTCGAGCTCCTCTTTCAAAGCTTTATTTTCTCTTTTTGCTTCAACTAACTCACCAAAATTGGTGAGAAGATCAATAACAACATTGAACGGAAAAGCGGCAAATTTTACTACCGGCAACGACACATCAACAAATGCAAAAGAAACATTTCTGGAAAAATCACGATCAACTTTTGAAACCGTAAGACAAATCACACACAAAAAGCTGAAAAGCAAAGTTTCAACTTTCTTGAAGATCAGATTAAAACTGTGGGAAACGCTGTAGTTAACTCTGCTGCTTTTGAAATTGAGATAACTACTCATCAATCCTGTCTAAACAACACTGCCCGAAACATTTTGATATTTTCGAGAACTTTGCCGCAACCGTTAACCACGCAAAGCAGGGGATCTTCGGCGACGAAAACCGGAAGTCCGGTGGCTTGACGAATCACATAATCAAGATTTTTCAGCAAAGCTCCGCCTCCGGAAAGCACGATACCGCGTTCGACAATGTCGGAAGAAAGTTCAGGCGGAGTGCATTCAAGCGCAACCTTGATAGCATCAATGATTTGCTCAACCGGCTCCATCAAACTTTCAGCAATTTGCCTTTCGGTTAAAATCATTTCTTTCGGAATGCCGTTGGAAAGATCGCGACCTTTAACTTCAATGGTTGCACCATCGCCTTCTTGCGGCGGACAAGCAGCACCGATGGTTTTTTTGATGCGTTCAGCGGTTGATTCTCCGATCAGCAAATTGTGATAACGACGAATATAGGAAATTATTGCTTCATCCATTTTATCGCCACCAATGCGCACTGATCTTGAATAAACAATACCGCCAAGCGAAAGAATTCCAACTTCAGTGGTGCCGCCGCCAATATCAACAATCATGGAACCGGTTGGTTCGGTCACCGGTAAATTAGCGCCAATTGCAGCCGCCATTGGCTCTTCAATCAAATAAACTTCATTTGCTCCCGCGCCTTCAGCGGCATCCTGAATCGCTCTTCTTTCAACCGGAGTTGAACCGGACGGAACACAAATGATGATCAGCGGACCAAGCCAACTTCTGACTTGATTTACTTCACGAATGAAGTGCTTGATCATCTCGGCGGCAACTTTGAAATCAGCAATTACGCCATCTTTCAGCGGACGAATCGCCTCAATTTTTGCCGGCGTTCTGCCTAGCATCATCTTTGCCGTATTGCCAAAAGCGCAGGGGATTAGTTTTCCTCCTTCGCTTAAAACCGCGACAACAGAAGGTTCATTGAGCACTACACCCTGACCTTTCACATAAACCAAAGTGTTTGCGGTACCCAAATCGATTGCGATATCTTTGGAAGAAAATGAAAAAAATTTTGAAAACATTTGCTGCTTAATTTTGCCTCAATTTGTCGAGGCAGTTAATATAGGCGATTGCTGATGCGACAAGCACATCAGTATCTGCACCATTGGCTGAAAAAATACGGTTATTTTGCTTGAGACGGATGACGACATTCGCTTGAGCATCAGTTCCTTCAGTAACTGCTTGAACCTGATAAAGCTCTAAACTGGCATTGTGCGGGATGAGTTTTTTTATTGCGGAAAAAATGGCGTCAACTGGTCCGTCTTTTGAGCGGAAGGTAGTTTCGACTTCATCGCTGTCAATTTTTATTTTGACGTATGCCTGCGCTTCTTTGCTGCTTCCGCATTCCACATTCAAATCAAGCAAATGCAGACGTGATTTTTTATGCGTGATTGAACCATCAACCAACAACACCAAATCTTCGTCGAGAATTTCTTTTTTCTTATCGGCCAAATCTTTGAATTTTTGAAAAGCTGAATTGAGCACTTCTTCCGATAAATCATAACCAACTTCCCTGAGACGATCTTTGAAAGCGGCACGTCCGGAAAGCTTGCCGAGACGCAATTGCGTTTTTTCCAAACCAACAGATTCCGGCGTCATGATTTCATAAGTTGCGCGATGTTTTAACATGCCGTCCTGATGAATACCGCTTTCATGAGCAAAGGCATTAGCGCCAACGATAGCCTTGTTATATTGCACAGCAAAACCGGTAATGCTTGAGACAAGCCTGGAAATTCGCGTGATCATTGTGGCGTCAATTGCAGTTTCAAAATTATAAAAATCAGCACGCGTTTTGATGGCCATGACAATCTCTTCCAAAGCCGCATTGCCGGCGCGCTCGCCAATACCGTTGATAGTGCATTCAATCTGCCTTGCACCAGCGCGCATCGCCGCCAAAGAATTGGCAACCGCAAGCCCGAGATCATTATGGCAATGTGTTGAAATCACGGCTTTGTCAATGTTTTTGACATTGTTTTTTATTGCCAAAATCAAATCGAAATATTCTTCAGGAGTGGTATAGCCGACAGTGTCTGGAATGTTGATAGTATTAGCTCCAGCAGCAATTGCGGTTTCAATACATTTAAACAAAAAATCAGGTTTTGAGCGCGTGGCATCTTCCGGCGACCAATCAACTTCCGGCACAAAATTTCTTGCCAATGAAACGCTCTCACCGATTGCAGAAAGCACCTGCTTTTCATCCATTTTCAATTTGAATTCCATATGAATTGGTGAGGTGGCAAGAAAAGTGTGGATACGCGGTTTAGATGCTGGTTTCACACTTTCAGCAGTTCTTTCGATATCAGATTTTTTAGCACGCGCAAGTCCGCAAATGACAGAATTTTTGATGGTTTTTGCTATGGAATTTACCGCTTCAAAATCACCATTTGATGCTGCCGGAAATCCCGCTTCAATCACATCAACACCCATTTTTTCCAATGTTTTGGCGATGAGTAATTTTTCCTCAAGATTCATCGTCGCGCCAGGCGCCTGTTCACCGTCGCGCAGAGTTGTATCAAAAATTATTATTTTTTCTTTTGCCATTTTTGAATTGGAAATCTACGAAGCAAAATACAAGTCCGTATGTCTAGAGCCTGTCTTTAAATTCATTTAACTTTGATTTTTTGTAAATTTTTAGCGACTTTTTTGAAGAATTTTGAAGCTGTATCAAGCATACTGCGAAAAATTCTTCAAAAAAATGAGCAAAAATTTGCGGAAAAGCAAAGTTAAATGAATTTAAAGACAGGCTCTAAATTGCAAATCAAATGATGCTCAAAAAGAACGATATTGTTGACATAGTTTCTCCTAGTACCCCATGTACTTTTGATGAGATTCAAAAAATAAAAAATTATGTAAAAAAAATTGGATTTACTCCAAGAATTTTTTTGGAAAAAGAGACGGCGATAAAAAAATCACAAAGCCACGAATTCGCGTCAATTGCGGCTGAAACGCGTTTCGAACAATTAAAGGAAGCAATTGAAAATCCCCATTCAAAAATAATTTGGTGCACGCGCGGCGGTTATGGCAGCGCAGAAATTTTGCCGTTTTTGATGAAGATGAAAAAACCAAAAAAACCAAAAATTTTTATCGGTTTTTCTGATATTTCTTCGCTAAATATTTTTCTAATCCAGCAATGGGGATGGAAAGTTGTAAGTGCTCCAATGCTAGTGCAACTTGCCTTGGAGAAGGTTTCTAAAAAATCTGAAAAGGCAATTTTGGATTTGGTTTTTGGGAAAAACAAAGAATTAAAATATAAACTGGATTCACTAAATGGACCCCGCAACGAGTGCGGGGTGACACGGTTCTGGAGTTATACTCAAAACAATGTCACCCCGCATTCTAGAAACAATGTCACCCCGCACTTGTTGCGGGGTCTGATAGTTGGGGGTTGCATCAGCGTCGTTTCCGCCCATTTCGGCACTCAAAACCAAATCGATTGGAACAAAAAAATCCTATTCCTCGAAGATGAAGGCGAGGATGGTGAACGGCTTGATCGTTATTTCCATCAGATTGCCATCATCATCAAAGAAAGTGAAAAAAAACCAGCGGCAATTCTGCTTGGAAATTTCCTCGAAGCCAATCCTCATGGCGCTCCAAAAGCAAAAAATATCGAAATTGCTATAAAAAAATTCAGCGGAAAACTCGGCAATATTCCACTCTTCATCGAAAAATCAAAATGCCTTGGACATAGCAAAAACATGATGCCACTAGTTTTGGGAACAGATGCGAAAATTACGGCAGATAATTTTTTGGTTCAGAAACTTTAATTTGAGTTTTTGATCTCGATTCCTAAAAAGCGCGCCTTCGAATTTCAGCAAATCTAGCAGATATGACCTCCCCCCAAACCAAAAACATGACAATCAATTTTGGTCCACAACATCCGGCGGCGCATGGGGTTTTGCGTTTGGTTTTGGAGATGGATGGAGAAGTGATTACACGTGCCGATCCACACATTGGCTTGCTGCATCGCGGCACGGAAAAACTGATCGAATACAAAACTTATCTACAGGCTGTGCCTTATTTTGACCGGCTCGATTATGTTTCGCCAATGTGTCAGGAACACGCTTACGCCTTGGCGGTAGAAAAACTTTTGGGCTGCAAAATTCCGCGTCGCGCACAGTTCATCCGTGTTTTGTTTTCCGAAATCACCCGCATCCTCAATCACATCATGGCTGTAACCACGCAAGCTCTTGACGTCGGAGCAATGACGCCGCTTTTATGGATGTTTGAAGAACGCGAAAAAATGATGGGATTTTATGAAAAAGTTTCCGGCTCAAGAATGCATGCCGCTTACATACGTCCAGGTGGAGTACATCGTGATCTGCCGGAAGGATTGCTTGAGGAAATTGCCGCTTTTGCCAGACAATATCCAAAATGGATTGACGATGTGGAATCACTTTTAACCGACAATCGCATCTTCAAACAGCGTATGGTTGAAATCGGCGTGGTTTCAAAAGAACAGGCTTTGGATTGGGGTTTTTCCGGCCCGATGATTCGCGGCTCCGGCATCGCCTGGGATTTACGTAAATCACAACCATATGAAGTTTATGGCGAATTGGATTTTGACATTCCGATTGGAAAACATGGCGATTCTTACGACCGCTATTTGATCCGCATCGAGGAAATGCGCCAATCGGTGAAGCTGATCGAACAATGCATCGAAAAAATGCCGGCAGGCGCAATCACATGCGACGACCCAAAAATCGCGCCTCCAAAAAGAGATGAGATGAAGCGCGACATGGAATCACTCATCAATCACTTCAAACTTTACACTGAAGGCTATCACGTTCCAGAAGGCGAAACCTACGCCGCCGTTGAAGCGCCAAAAGGTGAGTTTGGTGTTTACATAATTTCTGATGGCGGAAATAAACCGCATCGCTGTCGTGTTCGTGCTCCAGGTTTTGCTCATTTGCAAGGTTTGGAATTCATGGTCAAAGGCCATATGCTTGCCGATGTCGTCACCATAATCTCCACACAAGACATCGTTTTTGGCGAGGTTGACAGATAAATTTCGCTAACTACCTTGCCGCGCCTTCGTTTAACCAATCCTTTAAGAGAGCCGGATGAAAATTTTTAATTCACTAAAGACAGCAAAAAAGAGAGATAAAAACTGCAAAGTAGTACGCAGAAAAGGCCGGCTTTACGTAATCAACAAAACCAATCCGCGTTTCAAGGCTAGACAGGGATAATGCGGTTAAAGCTCCGAATCGGCACAAGAACCAGCAAATTAGCGCTTTCGCAGGTTGCAGAAGTTCATCTTTTACTAGCTGATCATCTTACAGATTTTCAAGTTGAAATTGTTCCAATAGTCACTTCCGGCGATAAAATTCAGGATCGCAATCTTGCCGAATTTGGCGGCAAAGGTCTGTTTATAAAAGAGCTGGAGGAAGCTCTGCTTTCAAACAAAATTGATATCGCCATTCATTCAGCAAAAGACATGCCACCGCTGATCGATGATGAAACTGAAATCGTCGCTTTTACGAAGCGCCTTGATGCACGCGACTGTTTCATCTCCAAAAATTTCAACTCAATTGAAGATTTGCCGAAATGCGCCGTTGTTGGAACTTCTTCCCCACGCCGCAAAGCAATTTTATTGCGCGCGCGGTCTGATTTAAAAATTGTCAATTTCCGCGGCAATGTTGACACGCGCCTTATCAAAATCGAAAATGAAGAAGTTGATGCCGCAATCCTTGCCGTATCAGGATTGATAAGGCTTGGCAAAGAATCAAAAATCAGGAAAATCATCGAAAAAAATGTGATGCTTCCAGCGGGAGGTCAGGGTGCATTAGTAATTCAAGCAAGAAAAAATCACCAAGAATTGGGAAGAGTTTTAAAAAAAATCAGCGATGAAAAAACCGAAATTGAAATCAGATGCGAACGCGCATTTTTGCAGGAACTTGGCGCATCATGCACCACTCCCGTCGCAACTCATGCCGAAATCAGCAACAACAAACTCAACTTAAAAACAATCCTCCTTGCCCATAATGGCGATGAATTTTTTGAGACAAATCTAAACACAAAAGCAAATCCGGAATCAGCAATAAAACTTGGAATAGACAGCGCAAACAAAGTGAAAAAAGAGGCTGAAAAACTTTTGGCAAAGCTTATTTGAAGGCTGAAAAAATCAGAGTTAAAATCGCCAAAATCAAACTGGCATAAAGAACAGCAACAAAATGACGATTCTGCAGAGAAAATTTTCCTGGAACTTTTACTTCTGTTGATTTTTCTCCCACGATTTTTTCACCTTCAAACTCGGTTTTTCTTTTCAGAATTCTTGAAAACAAAAACCCTTCAATCACAAAAACCCAAAAAACATAAACCGTGATCGGAAGCAGACCTGGCCAGATTTTTAGAAGAAATTTTAACATAATTTAGAAGTAATTTTTTGGTTGTTATCAAAAATATTGTGTCTCTAAAAACAGATCCTGAAACAAGTTCAGGATGACATGTTTTGGAACCATCTTTCCCTAATTGTCATTTTTCTGGACACAAAATTTTAAGAACAATCCTTTTTTAACCCCAGATTTTAGACAGGTTCTAAATCATAAATCGTAAATTCAATGATAATCTTCCCAGCAATAGACATCAAATCCGGACAATGTGTGCGGCTGTTCAAGGGCGATATGAACAGCGCAACAATTTTTGCTCCCAATCCGGCAAGGCAGGCAAAGGAATTTGAAGAGGCCAGATTCAAATTTTTGCATATTGTTGATCTTGACGGCGCCATTGCTGGAAAATCAGTTAATGAACAATCGGTTAAAGAAATTCTTTCCACTGTAAAAATTCCAATTCAGCTCGGTGGTGGAATTCGCGATTTGGCAGCAATCGAAAAATGGTTGTCGCTCGGTGTAAACCGCGTGATTCTTGGCACAATCGCAGCAAAAAATCCGCAATTTGTTGTTGAGGCCTGTCAAAAATTTCCTGGAAAAATCGTAGTTGGAATTGATGCCACAAATGGTCAGGTTGCAACTGAAGGCTGGGTTAAAACCGAAAAAATTTTGGCAGAGGAATTAGCAAAACAATTCGAATATTGCGGCGTTTCCGCAGTGATTTATACCGACATTTCGCGCGATGGCACCATGTCTGGAGTGAACATCGAAGGAACACAAAAACTGGCACAATCTCTCATGATTCCAGTGATTGCCTCCGGCGGAATTTCTTCGTTTGAAGATGTGATAAAAATCAGAAATCTGGAGAAAGACGGAGTAAGTGGCTGCGTAATCGGCCGCGCTCTTTATGACAAAAAAATCAGTCTTAAAGATCTGGCAGATATAGCTTGATATTTTGTGTCTCAAACATAGCTTGCCGCGCCCTCTCCACTTACGACTTACAAACTAAAACATGCGCTATCTGGCTTTAACAAAAAATGATCGCCGTGAAATGCTTGCCGAAATTGGCGCATCATCCGTTGATCATCTTTACGACACCGTTCCATCAGAATTTTTATTAAAAAAACCAATCGAAAATTTACCAAATCACCAAGGTGAAATTGAAGTGGAAAATTTTGTCAAATCCCTGGCAAATAAAAATCGCAATGCTGCGCAAGGCCCGTTCTTTCTTGGTGCTGGGTGCTATCGTCATCATATCCCATCCGCAGTTGATCACATTATCCAGCGCTCTGAATTTCTAACTTCCTACACCCCATATCAGCCAGAAATTTCACAAGGCACTTTGGCAACAATTTTCCAATTCCAAAGCATCATCGCTTTATTGACTGGAATGGAAGTTGCCAATGCTTCGATGTATGATGGAGCAACCGCCATGGCAGAGAGTTGTTTGATGGCTTTAAGAATCAAAGCTGGCAAAAAAAACATCGCAAAAATCGATCATATTCATCCTGACTATCTCGACGTCACCACAACCTATCTCGATTTAAATGAGACAAAATTCGTTGACAAAATCGATGAAAATTGTGCCGCAGCAATCGTGCAATATCCCAATTTTCATGGCGAAATTGGCAATCTTGATGAGATCAGAAAAAAATGCGATGAGGCTGGAGCGCTTCTGATTGTAGTGGTTAACGAAATTCTATCACTTGGCCTTCTTGCCGCACCGTCAATGGCTGATATTGTTGTTGGCGAAGCTTCATCTTTGGGAGTCGGATTAAATTTCGGCGGCCCACTTCTCGGATTTTTCGCCTGCAAAAAAGAATTTGTCCGTCAAATGCCAGGCAGAATTTGCGGCGCCACAGTTGATACCAATGGCAGACCTGGCTATGTTCTAACACTTAACGCACGCGAACAGCACATCCGCCGCGAAAAAGCCACCTCCAACATCTGCTCAAATCAAGGCTTATGCGCCACCGCTTTCACAATTCACGCCTCACTTCTTGGCGAAATTGGTTTTAAAAAACTGGCTTTGATCAATCACAAAAAGGCCTGCGACCTTGCAGATATGCTTGCCAAAGTCAAAGGCGTGAAAATTCTGAACAAAAATTTCTTCAATGAATTTACAATTGAACTTGGTCAAGATGCAGAAGAAATTAACAAAAAACTTCTTGCAAAAAACATCATCGGCGGATTTGCGGAAGGAAAAAAAATGATCGTTGCGGTTAGCGAATTAACCAGTGCAAACGATATGGAAAACCTTGCTCAAGAACTTATAAACTAACATGTCTGCTCCAAAAGAAATTGGTGGATTAAATCACGAAACTGAACTTCTAATCAAACAATCACATGAAGGCGCGTGCGGCGTTGATTTGCCAGAAGTAGAAAATACCAAACTATGCCTTCGGATTGGTCAAACAAAACGTGAAAAAATTGGTTTGCCGCAAGTTAATGAACCACAAGTGATACGCCATTTTATTCGTCTCTCGAACCAGAATTATTCAATTGATGCCGGCTTCTATCCACTTGGCTCCTGCACCATGAAACACAATCCGCGCCTCAATGAAAAAATGGCGCGCCTGCCCGGCTTTGCCGATATTCACCCGCTGCAAGATCAATCAACAATTCAAGGTGCTTTGGAATTGATGTTTAATCTGCAAAACTGGCTTGCAACTTTAACTGGTCTTCCCGCTGTTTCTCTTGCTCCTGCAGCTGGCGCACAAGGCGAGCTTGCCGGTATGCTTACGATTAAAAAAGCGCATGAATCACGCGGCGAAACCAATCGTAAAATTGTTTTGATTCCGGATTCTGCTCACGGCACTAATCCAGCAACCGCGGCAATTTGCGGCTTTGAGATCAAAGTTATTCCGTCAAATTCCGAAGGTTTGATTGATATTTTGCTGTTCAAAAAACTTATCGCCGAACATGGCAAAAACATTGCCGGCACCATGATCACCAATCCCAACACCTGCGGCAAATTTGAAAAAAACATCAAAGAAATTGCTGATTTGATTCATGAGGCCGGCGCTTATTTTTACTGCGACGGCGCCAATTACAACGCCATCGTTGGCAAGGTTAAGCCTGCTGATATCGGAGTTGACGTGATGCATTTCAATTTACATAAAACCTTTTCCACTCCGCATGGCGGCGGCGGACCTGGCTCTGGACCAATTGCCGTGCGCAAGGAATTGGCAGAATTTTTGCCAACTCCGCATGTGATTAAAGAAGGCGAAATCTACAAATTCACAACGCCGAAAAATTCCTGCGGCAAAGTAAAAGGCTTTAGCGGCCAATTTGGCATGCATGTTCGTGCCTTGTCCTATATGCTTTCACACGGAGCTGATGGTTTGCAAAAAGTTGCCGAAGATGCGGTTTTAAGCGCCAATTACATCCTCGCCAAATTGAAGAATTTTTATCATGCGCCATTTGAAGGCAATTGCATGCATGAATGTCTGCTCACCGATAAAATTCAGAAAGCGCAAGGGGTTTCAACTCTCGATATCGCCAAAGCTCTGGTTGAATATGGCATTCATCCAATGACGATCTTTTTCCCACTTGTTGTTTCAGGCGCGATGCTGATCGAACCAACAGAAACTGAAGGCAAGGAAATCATCGACGAATTCATCAACGTAATGATCTTCATTGCCAAAGAAGCAAAGGAAGGCCGAGGTGAAAAATTCCATAATTATCCACTCAACACCCCGCGCCGCAGATTGGATGACATCAAAGCCGCAAAAAATCCAATTACAACCTGGATGCAGTTATGAGGCAAAATTTGAAGAATTTTTATGGAAGATTCGTGCATCGTGCATCGTGCATCGTGCATCGAATTCATAATTTTACGAAGCACGAAGCACGAAGCACGAAGCACACCAACGCCTTCTCCCTCCTCGAACTAGCAATCGTCCTGGTAATCATCAGCATCCTGATTGTTGGAGTCACTCAAGGTGCAGCAATGATTAATGCAGCACGTCTTACCAATGCCAGATCTGTCACCTCCAAATCTCCTGTGCCAAATATTCCAGGACTTACAGCATGGTATGAAACATCTCTGAGAGATTCTTTCAAAGGCAGTGAAGCAATTGAAAATGGACAGATTACGGAATGGTATGACATCAGCCCAAACTCACTTGCCTCCAAAAAAAACAAGCTAACCAAAACTGCTGGGAGTGACGCAATCTATCGCATTTCCGGCATCAACAAAACTCCATCAGTTAAGTTCAGTGGTTCCGGAAAAATTTCTCTGGCAAATTTTTATCAGGGCAACACTGCGCAGGCCACAGTGTTTTTGGTGTTTAGAGCTGATTTTACTCCAAGCGCAACACAAGTAATTCCGTTTGATTCTTACAACGGTGCAAGTCGTTTCTCCATCGGCATTAAAAACAATGCAATTAGGCTTGATGCGGGAACCGCCGCAGATACAGCAACTGCTTCAAATCCGGCAAATTTTGTTGCCGGTGGAGAATATATCCTTGCCGTCTATTTCAACGGCTCGTCATCCGGAGCATATCTCAACAACGCAGCCACTCTTGCCGGCGCTGGCAACATCAATGCCGGCAGCAATTCCTTAACCGGCACAAGCATCGGAGCTGATAAAAACGGCACCAGCGGTTTCACCGGCATGATTTCTGAAGTGATAATTTTCAACCGCTCGCTCAAAATTCAGGAACGCAAAGATGTGATGAATTACCTGTCCAAAAAATATAAAATCGCGGTGAGCGGAATTTGATGAGTTCAGAGCTTCCACAAAAAAAGTCAGATTTAATCAGATCTTCGGAAAGCGGTTTTTTGCAATATTTGCACAAGATTCAGAAATTTCCCCTCCTCACTCAAGAAGAAGAAAAAGAATATGCCATCCGCTTTGCTGAAACTGGAGACAAAGAGGCGGCAAAAATGCTTATTCAAAGCCATCTGCGTCTGGTGGCAAAAATGGCAGGAAAATATCGCAATTATGGCTTGCCGATGACTGATTTGGTTGCTGAAGGAAATCTTGGTTTGATTCACGCAGTAAAAAAATTTGATCCGCATAAAGGCTTTCGTTTTTCCACTTATGCCATGTGGTGGATTCGCGCATTTTTGCAGGATTACATTCTGCGTTCCTGGTCCTTGGTTAAAATCGGCACTACGGCGGCGCAAAAAAAACTTTTTTTCAATCTGCATAAAATCAAAAAAAAGCTTGGAATACACACCAGCGAAAATGCCATACCGCCAGAGCAAATCACACAAATTGCAGATAATCTGAATGTTTCGCCAAAGGAAGTGGTTGAAATGGATTCACGCCTTTCTCAAGGTGATACTTCGCTTAACAAAATGATTGGCGATGAAGATGACAAGGAAATGGTCGATTTGATGGCATCAAAAGAAGAAAGTCAGGAGGAAATCGCCATCCGCAATCAGGAAAAATCGCGCCAGCAATCACTCTTCAAAACCGCTTTTGAAACTTTGAATGATCGCGAAAAAGATATTTTGTTCAAACGCCAAATGTCGGAAGACGCGATGACACTGGAAGAATTAAGCCAGATTTACAAAGTCTCACGCGAGCGCATCAGACAAATCGAAGAAAATGCAATCAGAAAAATCAGGAAGGAAATCGCACAAAAGATGAAAAAATGTTTACCGGAATAATCACTCATATCGGCAAAGTTGAAGAATTGAAATTCAATGATGCACTGCTAAAAATTTCTGTTGAAAAAAAAATTGATCGTAAGCTTGAAAAAGGCTGTTCTATTGCCTGCAATGGCATTTGTCTGACTCTGATTGCCAAAGAAAAATCCGGCAAAAAAACTTTTCTCTCTTTTCAGGCATCAGAAGAAACCCGCACTAAAACAACTTTGCAAAACTGGAAAAAAAACCAAAAAATAAATCTCGAATTTGCTCTACGAATTGGTGATGAATTAGGCGGACATATGGTTTTGGGACATGTCGATGGAACCGCAAAAATCAGGACTATAAAGCCAATCAAAAATTCTTATGAATTCATTTTTGAAACCAGATTTATGAAATTCATCGCCAAAAAAGGTTCAGTAGTGCTTGATGGCGTTTCTCTTACTGTGAACGAAACTGGAAAAAATTTTTTCAGCGTAAATATCATCAAACACACTATGACCAACACCACTTTTCAAAATATGAAAATCGGCGATCTGGTTAATCTGGAAATTGATCCGATTGCGCGTTACTGGCTGAAATGAAGTTAGCGTGGCAAAATCCTCTGCATTTGGCTCAAAAAATTGCCGATAGCTACAACGAAGACTGGGTTTTTTTATATTCAGGACTGCATAAAAAAATTAAAAATTCGACTTCCTACATCGCACTTTTTCCGCGAGAAAAAATCATTTGCGATAATTTCAAAACCGCAGAAGCAAAAATAAAAAACGGCAAAGAAAAGTGGTTTGGATACTTGTCATATGAGGTTGCACACGATTTTGAGAAATTGCCAAAAACCAAAAAATCCTTCATCAATCTGCCAAAAATCCATCTGATAAATTTTTCCCTGATTCTTGAATTTGATCATGACAAAAAAATTCTTACCGCAATTTGTGATGATAAAAAGATCCTGAAACAAGTTCAGGATGACGAAGCACGAAGCACGAAGCACGAAGCACGAAAATGTCATCCTGAACTTGTTTTGGGATCTATCAAAAATATTTACTCCAACTTCACCGACAAATCATATCTTAAAACCATCGCCAATATTAGAGAAATGATCGCAAAAGGTGATTTTTATCAAACCAATTTAACCCGAAAATTTTTTGGTGAATTTACGCAGAAACAAAATCAGCAATCTTCATTTCAACTCTTTACCGATTTAGTAAAATCAAGCCCCGCCAATTATTCATCTTTTTTAAGACTGGATAAAAATTTTATTGTTTCCTCAAGTCCGGAATTATTTTTGGAGATTAAAAACGGCAGAATTATTTCACGTCCGGTTAAGGGCACAATGCCGCGTTCTGCAAATGCAAAAGAAGATCATAAAAATAAATTGGCATTAAAAAATTCTGCCAAAGAACGTGCTGAAAATTTGATGATTGTTGATTTGGTCAGAAATGATTTATCCAGAATTTGTAAGGCCGGAAGCGTCGCGGTGAAAAAACTTTTTACCATCACAAGCTACAAAAATATTCACCACATGTCTTCTGAAATTCATGGAATATTGAACAAAAACTCTTCAACCATTGATGCAATCAAAGCTACATTTCCCGCGGGATCAATGACTGGAGCGCCGAAGATAAAAGCAATGGAGATAGCGGCAAAAAAAGAAAAAATGGATCGCGGAATTTACAGCGGATGTATCGGATTTTTGGACGGGACGAGTAAGGCAAATTTATCTGTGGTAATCAGAACTCTAATTTTGCAGGGGAAAAAATTTGAATTTCAAACTGGCGGGGCGATCACTTTTAACTCTGACTCACAGGCAGAACTGCTGGAAATATTCAGCAAGGCAAAAGCAATTATAAAAGCACTGGACGCTACTTCTTTTCTTCAGTTTTCGCAGCAGAAGTAGTAGTTGTTGCAGCGGCATCAGGAGTTGCGCCGGCAGCTGTTGCTGGCGCTGCGGCGGCTGCTTCAGCGGCTTTTTCTTCTTCAGACTTTCCGCGGCCGATAATGCTTCCGATCAGGAAATTGTCTTTTCTTACCAATTGCACACCAGCGGGAAAATTTAAATCTTTGGTTCTGATTTTGCTGCCAAGATGAAGAGCGCCAATATCAACTTCAACTTTTTCTGGAATCGCTTTTTCGGAATCGCAAACAACCTCAACCTTACGTAAAACTACGTGAAGAAACCCGCCCTTTTTAATCCCGGGAGATTTGTCCTGATTTGTGAAAACCAATTTCGGTTTAGCGCGAATGATTTTGGTTTCTTCGCAATTAAGAAAATCAATATGAACCGGACGATCCGTGACTGGATCAAGCTCAATTTTATGAGCAATTACTTTGGTTTTTTTGCCGGCATATTCTAGCTCAATAATGGTGGTTAAAATGCCACCTTTGAAATATTCATGCTCAAAATCATGGGAAGAAATGGCCAAATTGATATTGCCATTTTTAGAATAAATGATGACAGGAATATTGCCGGATTTTCTTAATTTTTTGGCAGAAGAAGAGCCAAGAATTTCTCTTTTTTCTGCTTTTAGAGTGATAGACATGGAGGAAAAATTATGACTTAAAAACGAGGCGCGGCAAGCTATTTACGGGTGGAAAAGAATCAAGTTAAAGTTTTGCTAGGCACTGTTAACTAATTATTTTTTTCGGGATTTTTCGCAAATTTTTAGCGACTTTTTTAAAAAATTTCGCCGCTGTATTAACATACTGCAAGAAATTTTTTGAAAAAATGAGCAAAAATTTGCGGAAAAGCACGGGGAAAATAGTTAGTTAACAGTGCCTAACGCTTCAAGCACTTCTTCAACATGACCATTCACTTTTACCGAGCGCCAAATCTGTGAAATTTTTCCCATTTTATCTATGAGAAAAGTGCTGCGATCAATGCCGAGATATTTTTTGCCAAACATCGATTTCTGCCTGATAACGCCATAATCCTCGCACACTTCGCCTTGTTCATCGCAAAGCAGATTGAATGCCAGATCATATTTTGAAATAAAGCGACAATGGCTGGCCATATCGTCTTTTGAAACTCCCAAAACTACACAATCAAATTTCTCAAATTCCTTGATTTTTTTAGTAAAATCTTGCGCTTCAATGGTGCAGCCCGGAGTGTCATCTTTGGGATAAAAATATAAAACAACATTTTTTCCCTTGAGTTCTAAAAGTGCGATTTCATTGCCTTCATCACTCTTAAGAGCGAACAGGGGAGCAGATTGTCCAATTTCCAATTTCATGATTTTTTGATCTTCTTTTTTTGCTCAACTTCAACAGAGCTAACCTGTATCTGTGAAATCACATCGTTAAACTGTGATTGGCTGCAAAGGCCAAGCAAAACCACATCGCGCGGCTTAATGTTTTTCATGTTCCAATGGGTACGATTTCTGATGGAATCAATCATTTTGTCAGTAGTGCCAACCAGTTTTTTGATTTGGGAATTGGTAATTTCAGGATAATATTTAAGCAGATAGGAAATGCCGTCCGGCTTGTCCTGGCGGCGAGCAATCGGAGTATATTTTGATACTTTGCCGCCTGTTTTAACCGGACTCGCAGAGCTTCTATTCAAAGTCAAAAGTGCATTTTGGTCTTTTTCACAACGAGTAATTTCTTCATGGATTAATTGTCCGGACAAAATCGGGCTTTGTCCGATAATGCCAGTTGCAACATCGCCATCGGCAATACCCTGAACTTCAAGCTCGTGAAGCCCGCAAAATTGCGCGATTTGATGAAATGTCAGAGAGGTATTTTCAACCAGCCAAACGGCGGTTGCTTTACGCATAAGAGGTAATTCCTGTGTCATGTTAGCGTGTCATTTTAGCAAATTAAAAACGGAAAAAAGAGGCGCGCACATTTAGGCAGCATCACCTTAAAAGCAACTAAACTTTACCTTATTTTTTATCCAAACCATAAGCATCGTGCAAACTTCTGACGGCTAATTCTCCATATTCCTTTGCAATCAAAACTGAAACTTTAATTTCGGAAGTCGAGATGAGTAAAATGTTGATACCTTTAGAAGCTAAAGTTTTGAACATGATATGCGCAACACCGCAGTGGCTGGCCATACCAACGCCGATTACTGAAATTTTGGCGATGTTATCATCAATTGCGATATGATCATATTTCACCTCGTCTTTGACTGATTCGATAGCAATTTTAGCGCGCTCCAAATCGTCTCTTCCGACAGTGAAAGTGATATCGATGAATTTGCCATCCTGGCTGATATTTTGCACAATCATGTCGACATTGACTTCCTTCTCCGACAAAGCACCAAAAATGGCGGCAGAAACTCCGGGATGATCCGGCATTTTAACCAGAGTAACATGAACTTCATTTTTGGCATAGCTGATGCCGGTGATCATTCTGCGTTCCATAATTTCCTCATTATTGTTGATCAAAATTGTTCCTGAATTGTCATTAACTTCTTCGAAAGTTGATAAAACGCGCACACGCACATTATGCGCCATAGCCATAGCAACTGATCGCGTCTGCAACACTTTCGAACCGCTATAGGCCATTTCCAACATTTCTTCATAGGTGATTTTTTTTAGACGTCTGGCTTTTTCAGTGATGCGTGGATCGGTTGTGTAAACACCGTTAACATCGGTGTAAATATCGCATAAATCAGCTTTTACTGCCGCGGCAATTGCAACGGCAGAAGTGTCAGAACCGCCACGTCCCAGAGTAGTAATACGATTTGATTTTTCATGAATTCCCTGAAATCCGGCAATCACAACCACGTCAAACTCTTCCAAAATTTGCAGCAATTTTTCGCCGTCGATTTCTTCAATTCGTGCTTTGCTTGCCACATCGTCGGTTTTAAGCGGAATTTGCCAACCAAGAAACGATCTGGCCTTATATCCCATTGACTGCAATTCAAGCGCAAGCAAGCCACAAGTCACCTGCTCGCCGGTTGCAACAACTGAATCATACTCGATTAACGCCTCATCAGAAGTAAGAGATGAAACCTGATTGCAATAGTTAACTAGCTGGTTGGTAACTCCAGACATTGCCGAAACTACAACTATGACTTTATTTTTTTTGTCAAGCTCGGCTCTGACTTTGTGTGCAACATTTTTAATGCGCGGGATATCGCCAACTGAAGTCCCGCCAAATTTTTGAACGATTAACATTTAAATTATTTACGATTTACGATTTACGATTTACGATTTGTCCACAACCTAAAAATTAAATCGTAAATCGTAAATCGTAAATTTTACATGCAATTATTTCGTAAACTTGCCGGCAATATTCTTTTCAAAATTATTCTCGCTTTTGTCGCTGTTAGCTTTGTCTTGTTTGGCGTCAGCGATTTTATTTTGGGCAGCCCAAATTCATGGGTAGCAAAAATCGGCGATACAACAATCAGCTACAATGCCTTCAATAAAGCGGTAAAATCTGATCGCGACATCATAGCATCTTCGGCAAAAAGTGAAGAGGCTATGAAATATCTGGAATCAGAACGTTTCAAATCAGAAGTTCTCGGCCGGTTAGTTAACAAAATCATGATTGAAAAAATCACTGATGATCTCGGCATTGTTTCCGACCGAAAAATCATCCTCGAAAACATAGCCAAAGATCAAAGCTTCAAAAATGAAGCCGGAAAATTCGATCATGCCAGATTCAAAGATTTTCTGAAAAAAAACGGTATCAATGAAGAAAGATATGTCAGTGAAATCGCTACTGAAACTAGCGCACAAATGACATTGCAAAGCCTTGCCATGGCTGCACCTATGAACAATTCTTCAATTCTTGCGGCAGAAAATTTCAAACAGGAAAAACGCATCGCTGATATCATAACCATTTCACAAAAAAATATCAGACAACCTGCGCAACCAAACCAGGAAGAGCTGGAAAAATTCTTTGCCGAAAACAGGCAGCAATATGCTTTGCCGGAGATGCGCAAAATTTCTTATTTGCATTTTTCCAAGAAAGATTTTTCCAAAGATTTCCAGATTTCCAATCAGGAAATTTTGGCCGAATATGAAAAAAATAAAGATCAGTTTGTCAGTCCCGAAAGCAGAAATTTCTATCATCTGCTTTTTGAAAAAGAGAATGAGGCAAAGGAATTTTTAAACAAATTCGATACTTCGGCAAGCAAGTCAAAAAGCGAGTTTGCGCAGCTGGCAAAAGAACTGCAAAAAAAGAATTTAAAGGAAATCGAGCTAACTAAAATCACACAGAAAGATCTGATTCCGCAACTCGCAGATCAAGTTTTTCAACTGGCAATAAATGAAAATAGCGAAGTTTTGCAAAGTCCTCTTGGTTTTCATATTTTCTTTCTAACCGAAATAAAACCATCGCATCCTTTGCCATTTGCGGAAGTCAAAGATGCGATAAAACAACAGCTGGCGCAAAATCGTGATGACAAAGTTTTGCAGGAAAAAATTTCAGCAATTGATGACGCACTTCTGACTTCAAATTCACTTTCGGAAGTAGCAAAAAAATTTAATCTGAAAACGCCGCAATCAGTTACAATCGATCTTGGCGGAGAACAAAACCAAATCAAATCTTTCGACAATTTTGCGCAAAACGCCTTTGCTTTACAAACAAATCAAACTTCCAAAATTTTCTACGCCAAAAATTCCGATGGGTTTTACGCGCTAAAAGTGGACGAAATTTTTCCAGCGCATGAAAGAAATCTTGATGAAGTCAAAACGCAACTTGTGCAGAATTTTATTCAAAACAAAAAAATGGAAGCGGTTGCGGAATTGGCAAAAAAAGTTGGGGATGAGATAAAACAGAATCCAGATTCTGCTGCACAAATCGCAGCAAAATATCGTCTGTTATTTGAAAAAAATCACGAATTTCCACGTCAATTTTATGTTGCATTTCAAGGCCGCCAATTGGCGTTTCAGAGCAAACTTTTACAAAATCTTTTCAATCTGAAAATCGGCCAGACAACCTCTGCTTTATCAGAAAAAGATGGTGAATTTAAAATCGGAATTCTGCGTCAGATTAAAGAAACGAATGTCAATTCATCGCAATTTGCTGAAGCACAAAAACAGGCAGAAGAAAATTTTAAAAATGAGGTGATGCAGGAATATAATTCCTATCTGCTCAAAAAATTTCCGGTGAAAGTGAATGAAAAAATTATCGGTAAGAAAGATGAATCTTAACCGAAATGAATTCGATTCATCTCTAAAAAAATGCGGTAAAACAGTTTTATTCAAAAAAATCTCCAGCGATGCGATCACACCAGTCCTGGCTTTACGAAAGATTGCACAAAAATTTCCTCATCATCATTTCCTGTTTGAATCTGCCGAAAATGGCAACAATAAGGGGCGTTTTTCCGTGCTTGGTTTTATGCCAGATTTGTTATGGAAATCCGTTGGCAAACAATCTTTCATCAATGAAAATTTTACCAAGAATCCTCGCAAATTTTCTCCGCAGAAAGGCAATGTTTTGAACAATCTGCGCCAATTAATTCAACGCTCGCAAATCGAATGTTTTAACATACTTGATTTGCCGGCAATGGGCAGCGGTATCTTTGGCTATATGGGATATGACATGGTTCGGCTGATGGAAAAAATTCCCGATCGCAGTTTGCCTGATGAAATAAAAATCCCCGACAGCATTTTTATCCGCCCGCAAATTATCATTATTTTCGACAATTTTTTCGATCACGCATTTTTATGCGCTCCGGTTTTTTCTGCGCAAAAATATGATGATGTCGTCGCCAAAATTTCATTGGCAGAAAAAATTTTGAATGAGCCTTTAAAGCCGCATAAAATCAAGACTGATCCACATTTCAATTTCAGCTCAAATTGCCTGGAAAAAGAATATTGCGAAATGGTCAAGCGCGCCAAAAAATATATCATTAATGGCGATATTTTTCAGGTTTTGCCTTCACAAAGATTCACTTCCGCATTCAACAAAAATTTGCCGGAATTTTCTTTTTATCGCGCTTTACGCTCGGTAAACCCCTCGCCATTTTTGTTTTATCTCAAATTCGACGATTTTGTTTTAAGCGGCGCCAGCCCTGAAATCATGGTTTCGCTAAAAAACCGCAAAATCACCATACGCCCACTCGCCGGCACGCGCAAACGCGGCAAAAATCCGTCTGAAGATAAAAAAATCGCCAAAGAACTTTTGCACGATGAAAAGGAAATCGCCGAACATTTGATGCTGATTGACCTTGGCAGACATGATGTCGGAAGAGTGGCAAAACCTGCTTCGGTTGAACTCACCGAGAAAATGGTCATCGAATATTACTCGCATGTCATGCACATATCTTCCAATGTCGAGGGAATTTTGCGCGATGATCTTGATGCGCTTGACGCTTTGATTTCAGGCTTTCCCGCTGGCACTGTTTCCGGCGCACCAAAAATCCGCGCCATGGAAATCATCGAAGAATTGGAAAAAGTACGACGTAGTTTTTATGCCGGATGTGTGGGATATTTTGCTTCCAATGGCGATATGGAAAGCTGCATCACCTTAAGATCAGCTTTAATTAAAGACGGCAAAATCCATCTTCAAACTGGTGCCGGCGTTGTGTTTGACTCCGATCCAAAATCAGAATATCAGGAATGTCTAAGCAAAGCCAAAGCCATGATGCATGCTTGTGAGTTGATAAGGAATTTTATTGTTTAGAACGCCAATTCCGGATAAGGCATCAAGCCAATCTCGATTAGTTCCCTCTCCCCTTGTGGGAGAGGGTTGGGGTGAGGGGTAATATTTTGTGAGGGGTAATATTTTGTGAGGGGTAATATTTTGTGAGGGAACGCCTAAGAACCTGTTCAAAATCAATAAATCAAATTTCTTACAAAATCTTCAGCGTCAAATTCTCGTAGATCACCATCCTTTTCGCCAACGCCAATTGCATAAACCGGTTTCTGAAATTTTTGTGCTAAAGCCACCACAACTCCACCTTTGGCGCTGCCATCGAGTTTGGTTATGATAAGTCCGGTGATGCCCACAATCTGATTAAAAATCTCCATTTGCGATCTGGCGTTTTGGCCGGTTGTGGCATCTAAAATCAACAAATTTTGATGCGGCGCTGCTGAATCAAGCTTCTTCAAAACCAAGTTAATTTTTTTCAACTCATCCATGAGGTTTTGCTTATTTTGCAAGCGTCCGGCGGTATCAATCAACAACACGTCAAAATTATTTTTTCTGGCAAAATCCAAAGCGCGATATGCAACTGATGCCGGATCTTCCGCTTCTTTTTGCGGCAGAATAATTTCACAACCAACTTTGTTTGCCCAAATTGCTAATTGCTCTGAAGCCGCAGCTCTGAAGGTATCGCAAGCTGCAATCAGGATTTTTTTATTCTGATTTTTTAGTTTTGCAGCAATTTTTCCAATCGTTGTAGTTTTACCAACTCCATTAACACCATTAAAAATTATCACATAGGGCTTTGCCATTTCGTCTATGTCCAGCTTGCCTTCGCAAGGTTTTAAAATTTTTTCGATTTCCTGCGCCAAAAATTTTCTTACCTCATCATCGCCAATATTTTTGCCAAATTTTTGCGCTTTGAGATGGGAAATAATTTGCTGTGTCACTTCAATTCCAAGATCACCAAGAATCAGCGTTTCTTCTAGCTGCTCGAGAGTTTCATCATCAAGTTTTTTATGAGTAAAAATGCGTGAAATCGCCGTGGAGATTTTGGAGATCATTTCAAATAATTTTCCGGATTCACCGCATCACGACCTTTGCGCAAACCAAAATAAAGCTGCGGTGACTGAACATTTCCAGTTGCGCCAATTGTAGCAATTTTTTGCCCTTTTTTAACTCTTTGCCCGCGTGAAACTGTGGTATCTTTCAAATGCGCATAGGCTGTAATCCAGCCTCCGGAATGTTTGACGATGATAAGATTTCCATAGCCTTTCAATTCATTGCCGACATAGGCAACAACTCCGTCTTCAGAAGATTTTACCACCTCACCTTCTTTGGCGGAAATGTTGATGCCGTCATTGTAAAGCCCGCCGCTTTTTGGCCCGAATTTGGAAATAACTTTGCCATATACCGGCCATGAAAAATGGTTGAATTTGTCGAGAGTTTTTTCGATGAAATTGGGAGAATGAATTTCTGCTTTTTCTTTAATGATTCTGAAATTTTGCGATGAATCTTTGCCGAATTTTTCAATACGCAAACGCTCGCCAACCTTGATTGCATATGGGGCTTGCAGATCATTCATCTCAACAAGCAAATTGAGTTTCATGCCATAAAGGCGGGAAATGCTGTAAAGCGTATCACCGATTTTAACTTCATGATAGCTGGGAGCGGGAATAGTCAAACGAGCTCCTGGCTTTAGAATATAAGGCGCAACCAGATTATTCTGTTTTATCAAATCACGCAAAGTGATGTTATGACGTTTAGCCAGAGAATAGAGAGTATCGCCAACTTGAACTTCAACCTCATGATTACGCAATTGTGTTGATGGTTTTTCGGATGATTTTTCGAGACGCTTGCTAAAATTTTTATTGTAAACCACATTGCCGCGATTCACTATTTGCGCTGGTTTTTGCAAGCAAGAGAAGGAAAATATAAAAACAAAAATCAGTAATAATTTCATTCTAGCAAAAGAATTTATGAGTTTTGAAATGCAAATTTTTTTAGTAGCAATTTTTGCTTTGGCGATGGGAAGTTTTGTTAGTCTTTTAAGCTACCGCCTGGCTAACAAACAACCGATAATTTTCACCCGTTCAAAATGCATCAATTGCGGCTGTGTTTTAAAAGCAATTAACCTGATCCCGCTATTTTCCTGGCTTTGTCAGAAAGGAAAATGCTCGCAATGTCATTGCAAAATTTCTGCACGTTATCCGGCAATTGAATTGAGTTTTTTAATCACTTTTCTGGCGATTTTTTTCGTTCTGGGAAGCGAAATAAATTTCAAAATTCTGCTCTATTTTCTAATCGCATCAACTCTGATTGCGATGTGCGTCATAGATCTGGAGCAATATTTTATCCCCAATTCACTGCAATATGCTCTGGCGATTCTTGCCACAATTCTCGTAATTCATCAGGGCGGAACAAATGCTGCAATCATCAATGTCAAAGCCGCTTTTCTTTATGCCGGATTTGGCGTCGCTCTGTGGATATTTTTTTATTTTGCCGGAGGTTTTGAGGCCATCGGAATCGACGATATAAAATTTTTTTTCATCGCCGGATTAATGCTTGGCACAAAAAATTTTCTTGCCTTCATGTTGTTAAGTGGCGTTTTTGGATTGGCTTTTGGCGCGGCCTGGCAAAAATTCAAGAAAGATGAGACATTTCCTTTTGCACCGGCAATATGCCTTGCCGCTATGTTCTGTCTGCTTTTCGACAAAAAAATAAATCCGGTAGATCTGCTGGGATCGATGTTATTCTTTAACTCCTTCTAACATCAAACGCATCACGCATCGCCTCGCCGATAAAAACAAGAAGGGTCAAAATCAGGGTAATCACGATAAAACCGCTAATACCAAGCCAATAAGCAGAAAGATTGTTTTTTCCCTGCGCCAATAATTCACCAAGTGAAGGCGAACCTGCTGGCAGACCAAGCCCGAGAAAATCAAGAGATGTCAGAGTGGTAATTGAGGCGGCAAGCAAAAATGGTAAATTGGCAATGATGATCGGCGAAGCATTTGGCAAAATATGACGAAAAATTATGCGTAAATTGCCAGCACCTAAAGCTTTGCTTGCACGCACAAAATCAAAATTGCGCAAACGCAAAAATTCAGCGCGCACATAGGAAACCAGAGACATCCAGCTAAAAATCAGCATCAAGCCAAGCAAAGTGAAAAAATTTGGCTCGATAATCGAGGATAAAATTATCAGCAAAAACAAAACCGGCATGCTCGACCAGATTTCCATGAAACGTTGTAGCAAAAGATCACACAAACCACCAAAATATCCCTGAATTGCGCCAAGAAAAATTCCAAAAATTGCAGAAAAAAAAGTTAGAATCAGACCAAAAATCAGGGAAATTCTGATGCCATAAATCACACGCGCTAAAACATCGCGACCCTGATCGTCAGTGCCAAGAAAATTTTCAAAACCAGGTTTTGAAGGCGCGGGAGATGTGATTTTGTAATTGATGGTGTCATAAGAAAACCTGATTGGTGGAAAAATTGCCCAGCCGTTTTTTTCAATCAGATTTTGCACAAAAGGATCGCGAAAATCCGCTTCGCTTTCAAAAACTCCGTCCAATTTTTTTTCAGAAATTTTCTCAAAAACCGGAAAATAAAAACTGCCACTAAAACGCATCAATAAAGGCTTGTCATTGGCAACAAATTCGGCAAACAAAGTGAAAAAAAACAGCAAAGAAAAAATCAGAAAAGAAAAATAACCACGGCGATTTTTTTTGAATTTTGTAAAGAACATCTAACTGGTAATTCCTTTACTCGTTGAATATTCAAAATGGAAAATCTGGTTTGGATGCACGATTTTGTAGATGTCGTGCGCTGCTGTTGCGGCTTCGGCAAAACCGGTTAGAATCAGTTTTAATTTGTTTTTGTAAGTGGCGATATCGCCAATCGCATAAATTCCTTTTTCGGAAGTTTGCATGGTTGTTGGATCAACTGCGATATGATTTTTTTCCAGATTTAAGCCCCAATTGGCAATCGGTCCCAACTCCATCGCCAACCCAAAAAATGGCAGAAGATAATCAGCGGAAAGTTTTTTTATATTGCCGTCAAAATCTTTTACCATCACGTGTGAAAGCTTGCCTCCATTGCCTTCCAAACCATCAAGCTGAAATGGAATTACCAGTTCAATTTTACCATTTTCTGCCAGTTTTTTCATTTTATCGGCACTTTCGGGAGCGCATCTGAATTTGTCGCGGCGATGCACGACATAGATTTTTTTGGCAATTTCTGAAAGGCCAATTGCCCAATCAACAGCAGAATCGCCGCCGCCGGCAATCACAACATTTTTTCCGGCAAATTCCGCCTTGTTGCGCACAGCATAAAAAACTGATTTTCCTTCAAACTCCTCAAGCCCCGCAAGTGGCGGACGATTGGGGCCGAAAGCTCCACAACCTGCAGCAACGACAATGGCCTTACAGTTAATTTTGGTATTTTTTGAAGTTTCAACCACAAAAGTTCCGTCAGAATTTCTGGAAATTTTTTCCACACATTGGTTGAGGTGGTAAATGGGATGAAACGGTGCGGCTTGTACTTCCAGCATTTCGATCAACTCGCTGGCGAGAATTTTTGGATGCGCCGGAATATCATAAATTGGCTTTTCCGGATACAGTGCCAGACATTGTCCGCCGATAATTTCAAGCGTATCAATCACATGCGATTTTATCTTCAACATGCCGGCTTCAAAAACAGAAAACAAACCTGCGGGACCAGCGCCCACTATGACGAGATCAGTGTTGTGAATTGTCATTTGGAAAAAATTTTGGAAAGATGATTTTTTAGATTCCGCCTTGCTTTTAAGCAAAGCAAAAATATTTTTCGCCGCGCTTTGATAAGCATCTCATTGTAGAGCCTGTTTTCAAACCCACCACATTTCGCTTTTGCCCAAAT
Organism: Alphaproteobacteria bacterium RIFCSPLOWO2_01_FULL_40_26; assembly: GCA_001767955.1. GTDB lineage: Bacteria > Pseudomonadota > Alphaproteobacteria > Rickettsiales > UBA1997 > UBA2645. The sequence goes on from MEMO01000021.1 coordinate 106,802, forward strand.
TTTGGCTCGTTTTTTGGCAAAATTTTTTGCTGTATGCCAGATACAGCGGCACAATTTTGCCAAAAAGTCGCACAAAATTTGGGCAAAATCGAAACGCGCTGGGTTTGAAAACAGGCTCTAAATAAAACTTAACTCAAAACACCATGTCATACACAGAAACCATGCCAAAATATTTTGATAATCCTATCAAAATCCTGCATCATTTAAAAGAAGCCGGATTTACAGAACAACAGGCTGAAGCCCAGGTTGAGATTTTCACCGATTACATTGATCATAATCTGGTCACCAAAAAAAATCTAAAGAACGCCCTACAAGAATTAGAGTTAAGGCTCACCATCAAAACCGCTGTAATTGTTGGATCAATCGTTGGATTTTTCTCTTTGATGGAGAAATTTTTCTAGAGCCGGGTTTGAAAACAGGCTCTATTCGCAAAGCCTTGCGCAAACTTTAAATCAAAATGCAATGTTAAAAACTGCAAACCTGGGATTTCCCAGAATTGGTGCTAATCGCGAGCTTAAAAAAGCCGTTGAAAATTATTGGAAAAAAACTTTATCCGTTTCTGATCTTCAAAAAGAAGCGGCAACAATCCGTGCTAAAAATTGGCAAACACAAAAATCTGCGGAAATCGCTTTCATCCCTTCAAATGATTTCTCATTTTACGATCAAACTCTCGATACCATTGCCTTGTTTGGCGCAATTCCGGACCGCTTTAAATTTTCCGGCGGCAATGTCGATCTTGATCTCTATTTTGCCATGGCAAGGGGCAATGCTGAAACAACAGCGATGGAAATGACAAAATGGTTCGACACCAACTACCACTACATCGTCGCTGAATTCAAAAAAAATCAGCAGTTTAAAATTTCTTCGAGCAAAATTTTCGATGAATTTCTCGAAGCAAAAAAACTTGGGATTGAAACACGTCCGGTAATTTTGGGGCCAATTTCCTTTTTGCTTTTGGGCAAATCAGTTGATGGCTCAAACAAGCTCGATTTGCTTGATAATCTTCTTTTAGCTTACAGGGAATTATTCAAAAAATTGCGGGAAATCGGCGTGAAAAATGTGCAAATCGATGAACCATTTTTGGCAACCGATTTATCTTCTGAAAATTTGCAGTCTTATTTGAAAGCCTATCCTCAAATCAAGCAGGCGGCGGGCGAAATTGATCTTCACCTTACAACTTATTTCGAAACTTTGAGTGAAAATACTTCTTTGGCTTTTGATCTCGAAACCGCTTCAGTTCATGTTGATTTGGTGCGCGCATCGCAGCAATTCGAAGAAGTTTTAAAAAATGTAAAACCAAATCAGATTTTATCTCTCGGACTAGTTGATGGCCGTAATATCTGGATCAATAATTTCGAAAACTCGATTTCTTTGGCAAAAAAGGCAGTAGAAAAACTTGGCAAAGATCGCGTGATTATCGCGCCTTCATGCTCGCTATTACACAGTCCGGTCGATCTTGAAAATGAAACAATGCTTGATAGCGAATTAAAATCATGGCTCGCTTTTGCGACACAAAAACTTACTGAAATTGCCGTAATTGCCAAAGCCGTAAATGGTCAGGAAAATGATGTCAAAACAGCGCTTGAAGCTAACAAAAACGCAATTGCTGTTCGCAAAACTTCAAAAAGAATCCATGATGAAAATGTGAAAAAACGTGTTGCCGCAATTGATGAATCAATAACAAAACGCCAATCAAATTTTGCCGAACGCAAAAAAGTGCAAACCTCTCATATCAATCTGCCATTGCTTCCAACCACAAGTATCGGATCATTTCCGCAAACCAAAGAAGTGAGAAAATATCGCGCTGATTTTAAAGCGGGAACAATTTCCGCTGCAGAATATGAAAAATTTATCAGAGAAGAAACTACCCGCACCATCCGCTTTCAGGAAGAAATCGGACTTGACGTTTTAGTCCATGGCGAGTTTGAAAGAAATGACATGGTCGAATATTTCGGTGAACAACTTAAAGGTTTTTTCTTCACTAAAAATGGCTGGGTACAAAGCTATGGTTCACGCTGCGTAAAGCCACCGGTGATTTTCGGCGATGTCTCGCGCCCACGGGCAATGACTGTCGAATGGGCAAAATATGCGCAGAGCCAAACTACAAAAATCATGAAGGGCATGTTGACTGGCCCGATCACGATCTTGCAATGGTCTTTCGTACGCGATGACCAGCCAAGAAAAGATACGGCTTTACAAATTGCTTTTGCCATTCGCGACGAGGTAGTTGATCTCGAAACAGCCGGAATAAAAATTATCCAAATTGACGAAGCAGCATTGCGCGAAGGCTTGCCTATTCGTAAAAACAAATGGCAGGAATATCTGAAATGGGCAGTTGAGGCCTTTAGAATCACATCTTCTGGCGTTGCCAATCGCACGCAAATCCACACCCATATGTGCTATTCTGAATTTAACGACATCATCGAAGCCATTGCGCAAATGGACGCAGATGTGATTTCAATTGAAACTTCACGCTCACAAATGGAATTGCTCAATGCTTTTGTGAATTTCAAATATCCAAATGAAATCGGTCCCGGAGTTTATGACATTCACAGCCCACGCGTGCCAAAACAACAAGAGATGGAAAATCTGCTGAAGAAAGCGCTTGATGTCTTAAAGCCGGAACAAATTTGGGTGAATCCAGATTGCGGACTAAAAACCCGCGATTGGCCGGAAACCAAAGCTGCATTACAGGGCATGGTTGATGCAACAAGAGTTGTAAGAGCGCAAATTCAGTAAACTTGCCCTAGAGCCTGTCTTAAAACCCACCGCGCCTCGCTTTTCCATAAATTTTGAGCGACTTTTCGGCAAAATTTTGCCGCTGTATCTTATCGGGATTCGCGCTTTGCTCTCATGCCCGTTTTCGCTAAAATCGCTTCGCGATCTTTTAAACGCCAATTCCGGATAAGGCATCAAGCCAATCTCGATTAGTTCCCTCTCCCCTTGTGGGAGAGGGTTAGAGCCTGTCTTCAAACTCATCACAGCTCGATTTTTCAGAAATTTTGAGCGACTTTTCGGCAAAATTTTGCTGCTGTATCTGGCATACTGCAAAAAATTTTGCCGAAAAACGAGCCAAAATTTGTGGAAAAGCGAGCTGTGATGAGTTTGAAGACAGGCTCTAGGGTGAGTGGTATTAACTTTTTTAATCGATTCTTTCCAAAATTTCTGAATCGATGTTTTAAAATTTACCCCTCACCCCAACCCTCTCCCACAAGGGGAGAGGGAGTAGATCGAGAAAAATTTAGGCAGGTTCTTATCCGGAATTGGCGTTTTAACGCTCAAACACTGCAAAAAATTTTGCCAAAAAACGAGCCAAAATTTGTGGAAAAGCGAGCTGTGATGAATTTGAATACAGGCTCTAGAGCCTGTATTCAAATTCATTCGCCCCCGCTTTTTTGTAAATTTTTGCTCTTTTTTGCATACATAATGGGACTGTCGCAAATCCCCATTTCCTGCCATTTTTAAACTCGACGAGCCCTTGTAAATCAAGGGTTCAGATTTTTCAGAAAGTTGATTTGCGACGGGGCCATAATTTTACATGATTGTTCGCGTGATTGATGCAAACCATAGGTAGAAATTTTTTCTCATGATTAAGCCTGGGATTAGTAGTAATTTTTTTAATAATAAAAAATCTGCATCGCTCATCTTTGTTTCATTTCAACTTTGATGAAAGCGATGTATCCGCCATCGCCATCACAAAGCCTACCAGCCTCATACAAACCTTACCCAAACCTACAAACCCATTAACCAAAACACCACACAACTCCAGGGAGCCACCGCCATCATCACTTAAAATCCACCAAACCCAAAACTCATTGATATAACCTCAATAACGCTTAAAAAAATACTCCCAACATCACTCTTTGAAGAACATTACCCCCCCCCCTCACAAAAATATTACCCCTCACCCCAACCCTCTCCCACAAGGGGAGAGGGAGTTGCACCGAATTCGGACTTACTCCCTCTCCCCTTGTGGGAGAGGGTTGGGGTGAGGGGTAAATAATTTGTGAGGGGTAATATTTTTGTGAGGGGTAAATATTTTTGTGAGGAAGGTAAATAACCCAGGAAGAGTGGAGTAATTACAAATTTTCTTAAGCATCATTGTGGTTAAATTTTAATTTACTTCGGATCGCATTTCGTAAATTAATTTCTCTTTGCTTTTTATTTAGCTCTTCATAAATTGCCGCGCCTTTCTGTCCCATAGATTTTCATTAATTTACAAATTTTTCAGAGCTATGTCCAAATCAACCTTCCAACGCACCAAACCCCATGTCAATGTCGGAACTATCGGGCATGTTGATCATGGTAAAACAACCTTA
>MEMO01000022.1 GCA_001767955.1 Alphaproteobacteria bacterium RIFCSPLOWO2_01_FULL_40_26
ATCATCTATGGCGATGAAGGAAATGACATAATCAACACCGGCGAAGGAAACGACCTCGCCTTTGGCGGCCTCGGCAATGACATCATCTTTGGCGCCGATGGAAATGACACTCTTTCCGGCGAACTCGGCAATGACTATGTAATCGGCGCTGACGGCAATGACACATTAGACGGTGGTGCAGGAGATGATGTAATCCTTGGCGGAACCGGTAACGACACCATCACCGCCGGTGAAGGAAATGACACCATCATCTTCAGACTCGGAGATGGTCAAGATACCATCACCGATACTGATACATCCGGAAGCGATACTCTAAAACTTTCTGACATCAACTCCAAGCTCAGCGACAACGTAACCAACAAAGCAGTTCTAACCAAATCCGGCAATAATCTTCTCATCCAGTTCAAGAATGATCTTGGAACCTTACTATCTGATCAAATCACCGTTACTGACCAGTTCACTGGTGGAGAGAAGTTAAAAAAGATCGAGTTTGCTGATGGAAAATCAATCGATCTGACCAACATCACCATTAACGGCGATAACAGCATCTCTTACACGACATCAACTTACGCCAACATCGACACTTCTATTCAGGAAGAGCTGGCTCTTGGTTATAATGACATCATGCAGGTTCAGGGCGAACAAACCAATCCTGCCTCAACTTACAATGCCAGCAACTACAACAGTTCCGGTGAGCAGGAAGATATCGATTACGAAAAATACAACCAAGTTGAATGGCGTAGTAAAAAAGAAAAGCGCAGCAAGTTTGGTGGTCATTACACAGTTTGGTATAAACACTACGAAGGCAACCTTGGAGGCACTCAGGGTAATGACAGGATTGTGGGACATTGGTGGTCTGAAAATGTTTATGGGGGAAAGGGGGATGATCAGCTGCATGGTGGCGATGGCAATGACAATCTTTATGGTGGTGAAGGAAATGATATTCTTCACGGCGGTGCCGGAGCTGATAATGTTTATGGTCAGGCTGGTGAAGATTTAATTTATGGCGGTAGCGGAAATGACAATCTTGATGGCGGTTCTGACAATGACACAATTTATGCCAATGAAGGAAATGATACTGTTAGTGGCAGCTCAGGAGATGATTATCTCGAAGGCAATGGCGGTGATGACAGAATCACCGATAATGAAGGAAATAACATCATAATTGCCGGTGCTGGATATGACGTAATTAATGCCGGGTCTGGAAATGACAAAATCGAAGGCAATGATGAAGGAGATATGATTAATGCCGGAGATGGTAATAACCTGATCTACGGTAATGGTGGCAATGATGCAATTACCTCAGGAAGTGGCAATGACACAATTTACGGCCAAGAAGGATTTGATCTAATCAATGCGGGCGCTGGAGACGATTACATTTCCGGCGGAGCGGGAGATGATGTGATTAATGGTGAAGATGGTAATGACACGATCTTTGGAGACACCGGAATTGATCAGATTTCCGGTGGTGCAGGAGTTGATTATATTTACGGTGGAAGCGGTGCTGACATTTTAAAAGGCGATGCCGGAAACGACCAAATCAAAGGCGGTGATTCCGATGATTGGATTGAAGGCGGCGCTGATAATGACAAGCTTTATGGCGAATCGGGAAGTGATAGAATTTATGGTGATACCGGAAATGATGAAATTTATGGTGGTCTGGGTGGTGATGTTTTGGAGGGTGGTGCTGGCGATGATTTAATTTATGGTGGGGCCGGAAATGATATTTTGGTTGATGGCGAAGGCTCGGACATTCTTGATGGCGGTGCTGATTCTGACATCATCATTCTCACCAAAGAAAACAGCGCAAGCAGTAGCATCGATCGCCTAAAAAACTGGAACAAAACCGAAGATAAAATCATCCTCAAAGTAAATTACCAAAACCCAATTACCTTTGCTGATATTCAGGCGGGAATGACTCAAAACGGCAGCAATGTTGAAATTGCCCTTAATAATGGCCAGCAAATTATCATCGAAAATATCGCAACTTCTGACATCACTTCCTTAAACTTCCAGATCGGATTAAGCGGCGGAGAAAATAACGACATTCTTTTTGGAACCAATGGTGAAGATATTTTGTTTGGCGATGCCGGTGATGATAAAATTTATGGTGGCGATGGAAATGATGAGCTTTGGGGCGGCAAAGGAAGTGATGAACTCTACGGTGAAGGCGGGGATGATATTTTGAGGTATGAGGGGGATTCGAAATATAACAATACAGGTTTTGAAATATATCATGAATTTTTGATACGGTTTGAGTATCGCAACAGTGGAAAATTTGGAGGTGATGAGATTGTCTCGTTTAAATTTCTTCCAACCGAAACATATCAAGCCAATAACAATATAAACATTAATGACGACATTGTTGTTTCTGGGAAAAATACATATGATCCAAAAAAAATTGGTCAGCAATGGGCATGGATATATGATCATCCTGAAATTTTTGCTACCTCATTATATCGGCAGAAAGATGGTTTTTACGGATATTGTGATAATGACATAACGCAAGTAAACTATCAGCTCACAATATCGGATTATTTTGCTACAAAGAACTTCTACACTTCCCAACTCATCGACATCACAGGCTACAACCGCACCTTTGACAAATTCATCGGTGGCTCTGGTGTTAATACAATTATAATGACCGAGGGTAATGATGTTTTGGCTCTTGATGATCCAACTTCAGCTTCTGGAAGTGATGCGGCTGGCGCTTCAGCAACAGCAAGAGTTCAAGATATTTCTGTAATTCACGCCGGAGCTGGAAATGATGTTATCAACTTTTCTACCCAAAAATATTCTTATGGTGATTCCGTTGTCTATGGCGGAACTGGCAATGACAAAATCTGGATGTCTTCGGGCAATGATCGCTTATTTGGCGATTCTGGCAACGATGAAATTTATGGCGGCAATGGCAATGATTTTATCAATGGTGGCGATGGCAATGATGTTTTGGTTGGTGGTGTAGGAAATGATAAAATAGAAGGCGGAGTTGGTAATGACAATATTTCTGGTGAGGTTGGTGATGATGTTCTTGAAGGTGGTTTGGGAGCTGATGTTATAAATGGTGGCGAAGGCTCTGAAGTTAATGGTGACACTATTTCTTACCTTAATTCATCTTCTGCTGTTGTGGTTAATATTGCCAGTAACACCGTATCTGGCGGCGATGCCCAGGGTGATGTTATTTCTAATTTTGAAAATATTATTGGCTCAAATTATGCCGACACCTTAACCGGCGATGCTGGCAATAACATTATTGAAGGTGGGGCGGGAGATGATATTTTATTTGGTGGCGGTGGCAGCGATACCTATATTTACAACCTTGGTGATGGCAACGACACCATCATTGACGGCATTAATAATCATGGCGATTTTATCGCTTTTGAAAGTTCTATTAAAAAACAAAATCTGATATTTTCCAGAAGTGATAATGGCAGAGATTTGATCATTAAAATTAAAAATAATCTGAATGATTCATTGGCAATTCAAGATCAGCTTATTGGCAATGGCAGCGGCTCAAGAGTTGAAGGAATATCTTTTAAAAATGGCGTTGATTCAGCGATTAACCTGCAGAACCAATCCTTTATTGGCACTGAAGATCAAGCCTTAGTCATATCTTTAGATCAAATTGAAGGAAGTAGAATAGCAAATGTGGTGTTTGACGATGCTAAAGCCAGCTATGATTCTTCTACTGGTCTGATTACTTATAATTCTGAAGCAAATTTTAATGGCGTTAGAGAGTTAAGTTATCGCATTAAAGATTCTGGCGGCAATATCATCAAAACCAACACTATCAATTTGCTGATTAATTTTGTAAATGATTTGCCAGTTGCTAATTTAAGCAATGTTACAGTCAATGAAGACGCCACCATATTGATTGATGTTTTGGCAAATGTCAGCGATGTTGATGGTGATGAGTTTAATATAATCGCTATTAGTCAACCAGCAAACGGCATTGCCGATATTATTGGCGGCAAGATTATTTATAAGCCAGATAGTCAATATAACGGAAATGATTCTTTGATTTATACCATAAAAGATAGCAATGGTGGCGTCATTACCAAAGAGTTAACCATCAAGATATTAGCGGGCAATGATGCCCCTATTGTTCAAAATGTTGAAGATAAAATAATCAAGGAAGACAACATTTTGATCATCGATGTTTTAAAAAATTCTTACGATATTGATGATGAAGATACTTTAACCATAACCAATGTTAGCGGCGCTGATAATGGTCAGATTCTCATCGTTGATAATAAATTAACTTACATTCCAAACGCCAATTATTTTGGTAGCGAAACCATTGAATACACAGTCAGCGATGGCAAAACTCAAATAGTTAAAAACTTTAACATCGCCATAGAATCGGTTAATGATTTGCCAATTGCCACTTTGGCTTCTCAAAGTCTGGATGAAGATAATGTTGCGATAATTGATGTGTTACAATTTGCCAGCGATGTTGATGGCGATGCTTTAGCAATAACTGGCGTTAGCTCTCCGGCACACGGAATTGCTACAATAGAAAACGGCAAAATCACCTACACACCATATCCAAATTATTTTGGATCAGATAGTTTTAACTATGTGATTAGCGATGGCAATGGCGGATTGACTTCTAAACAAATTAATCTTGCGATCAATAATGTTGATGATGTTCCGCAAATCAATATTGAAGGAATATTTAATTCTTATGAGGATCATCAAATTGTATTTGATATCTTAAATAACATCACAGATTTGGATGGCGATTATCTGGCTATAACTAATGTTGATGGCGCCCAAAGTGGCTCAGTTGTTATTGATAATGGTTCAATAATTTATACCCCAAATGCCAATTACCACGGTACCGAAACCATTGAATATACAGTTACTGATGGTCAAAGCGAAATTACTAAAGAATTGGTAATAAATATTGCCAGCGTTAATGACAGCCCCGTTGCCGTTGATGATCAAATAAATGTTCTGGAAGATTCTGATAATGTTATCGATATTTTAAGCAATGATGCGGACATTGAGGATGAAACTCTAAAAAGAGAAAATATCTTACTTGGCAGCGTCCTTCATGGCACAGTTTTTTTAAATGCAAATAATCAGATAATATACAGATCCAACAAAAACTATTTTGGAGCTGATCAATTTACCTACGCCATTAAAGACTCTAACGGCACGATTTCCAATATCTCAGCAGTCAATCTTAATGTTGCCAATGTTAACGACGCACCAACCATTAAAAATAGCCTGAGTGATCAAATGGTTCGGGCTGATCAGCTGGAAGAGATTGATATTTCTAAAATATTTGCCGATGTTGATAGTGATAATTTAGAGGTAAGGCTTGAAATGGAAGATGGCAGCGATGTTTTGGATTGGATCAGCAATAGTAAAAACACTATTAGAATTAACGCCACCAACAATGACGTTGGGGCAATTAATCTGATTTTGGTGGCAAGTGATGGTGAGTTTGAAATCAAAACATTATTTACTTTAGTGGTTAAAGAATCTCTCAAAGTTAGAAATGATGACAGAATTAATATCATTGAATCAACCAGCGGAAATGACACAGTTTTTGCCAATATTGGCAAAACAGATTTAATTTTTGCAGGCGAAGGAGATGACGACATCATGTACGTCACTGATAATGTTTGGGGTGCTGGCTATGTTGCCATAAATTCTTATACGGGAGATTCAATAGATGTGGCAGGAAAAATAAGAAGTTACGATGCTTTTGATGGTGGAAAGGGGGATTTAGACACGCTTTATCTGACCGAGGGTGATGATAGTATTTTCCTGGATGATTTGATTTCTGATAACCCAACCATCAGTGGCAGCAGATTATTTGGTATTGAAATTATTAACGCCCTTGGCGGCAATGATATAATTGATCTTTCGTCCAACATATTTACTTACGGCAGCGTTACCATTAATGGCTCTGAAGGAAATGATTATCTTTGGAGTAATGATGGGAATGACACTATCAATGGTGCGGGCGGGAATGATCATATAGTTGGCGGAAGAGGAAATGATGCTATGCTTGGTGGCGATGGAAATGATATTATCAAAGGTTATGATGGAAACGATTCTTTAACTGGCGGAGCGGGAGCTGACGTTATGATTGGCGGTGCTGGCAATGATCAATTTATCTTTACTGACCTTACCGATTCAACAGACAGCGAAACCGATATCGTACTGGACTTCATTCGCTTCGATGATAAAATAAATCTCTCAAGCCTTGGATTTGATTCTGTAACTGAGGGTCAAGGTAGCAATTCTTCTGCTCACGGAATCGAATATTACTTTGAAGGTGGTAACACCATAATTGATGATCCAAATTCTAACTTTGCGGTAAAATTAGCAGGAGAGATTCACTTAGATCACAATGATTTTGCCTTCTAACCAATAAAATAAGAAATATGAAATTTTTGAAGATATTTTTTACATCTGTTTTTTGTTTTGCATGGAGCGCCTCTGCATTTTCCGCTTCTATTCAAGAAGAAATTTGCAACAACAAGGCTGAAGTATGTAAGATAGCTTGTGAAGCTAAGCGCCAGAATAACTTGGAACAAGTTGAGATTGCTGATGGTAAAATGTCAGCCAAGAACTCCGCTAGTTTAACCGAGTGTTTATCACTATTAACCAAAAAAAATTAAATTCATGAAGCTTAGATTTTTAACAATAATTTCTTTATCTGTTTCCACATTGCTTTTTGCAAACCAGTCATTTGCAGCACTGGATGGTGGTAGCTCAACCGTTGCAAGCGGAGCGGTACCAAATAAAAGCTTCTCAGAAAGTGCGGTTGGAGCTGGCTTGTCTGTTGGTTTTAGATTCAATATGGCCGAAGATATTTTTACTGATTCAGAAGATAAAAACAGCAAAACCAAAGATCACATTTTCACCGAAATTGAAGCATTCGGAAATCAATTTTTCTCCGGAGAAATTAAACAAAATTTTGGCGGTAGGCTAAACCTTGGCTACGAAATCAAAGGCATCAGAATTTATGGTTCCGGTGGCTATGTATCATCATCAATTGATTATCAGGAAACCGGCAATACCAAACAATCAGTCAATGCTTCAGCTCCATTCTTTGGCATCGGCCTTGGCTATGACATCACAAAAAACATTGGAGTCAGATTAAATTCCATGTTCTACAATTTCGACTTCACGCCAAAAAATTCTGAATATAGAAGCGTGGAAGTTGATGTTTCAGCAGTGACCCTCGGTCTTGCAGTGCATTTCTAATCATGATCACAAAATGTCATGCATCGCCAGAAACGTTATATTCCAACAATTTTATGCTATCAGGATGGACTAATTTAAGCGAAACAGATATTATTTTGGATTTCATCAGGAACGAAGATAAAATCAATTTATCCAATCTCGATTTTGATTCGATAACGCAAGGACAAGACAGCGCTACTTCTGCCAATGGTCTCGAATTTTATTTCAAAGATGGCGATACTATCATCGATGATCCCAATTCAAACTTTGCAGTGAAGTTGGCAGGGGAGATTCAGTTTGGTAGTAGTGATTTTATATTTTAGAACCTGTTTAGAATCTTTTTTAACCCCATATTTTACCCTGTTTTTGCTTATTTTTTGACAAAATTACGAAGCGTATCTGGAAATACGGTGAGTAATTTTGTCAAAAAATAAGCAAAAACAGGGTAAAATATGGGGTTAAAAAAGATTCTAAACAGGTTCTTAGTTATGAATACAGCTTCTGAAGTCTCCGGCAGAAATGGAATTTTAAACAAAATTTCACCTCAAAAAAAATTCAAATTGCTTGGCGAAGTTACTATGCTCTTAATGCAATCGAGGTTGCATTGTTCATATTTTATAGCGGATATTTATAGTTGCATTTTACCACCAATTGATTTGAACCAATTCAGGATATATCGCGACCGCAACAATTATCCGGTAGGATTTGTTTGTTGGGCTTTTTTGAGTCAGGAAAGGGAAAGCTTGTATTTGCAAGGAAAATATTCTTTAAAAATTGAAGATTGGAATTGTGGAGATTGTCTGGTTTTTACAGAATTTATTGCTCCTTTCGGTCATGCTAAAAAAATAGTTAGAGACATGAGTCATAATGTGTTTCCTCATAAAGTCGGCAAGTCAATAAAAGTAAAGCAGAAGAAAAAAATAGAATCGGTAAAAACTTTCTATGGAAAAAATGTTAAAAAAAATTTTACGTAGTTTTCCAACAACCCCACAACTCCTGAAAATCATGAAAAATAAACTCATTATCTTACCTCTTATTACTATCTCCAATCTTCTATATGCCGTCCACTCCTTTGCAGCCATTGGCGGTGGATCATCAACCGTTCCTGCAGGTTCCTCTCCTTACAAAAGCTTCTCAGAAAGTGCGGTTGGAGCTGGCTTGTCTGCCGGTTTTAGATTCAATATGGCCGAAGATATTTTTACTGATTCAGAAGATAAAAACAGCAAAACCAAAGATCACATTTTCACCGAAATTGAAGCATTCGGAATCCCCTCTAACGCAGTTAGCCTGAGTGATGCAATTGCCACCGCACAGGCCAATAACCGCAATATCAAGCTAGAGCAGATCAGGCTTAATTCTGTAAAAACCGAAAAAACCAGAGCAATTGCTGAATTTTTGCCAAATGTTAGCGCCAATGCTTCCTATGGACAAAGAAACAGTTTTTATCAGGGGCAAACTTATGATCGTTCAACCAAGCAGAGGACCGAGGAAATAAAACTTGAACAGCCGATTTTTGATGGGATGCATTCGGTTTCCAAATATCGCGAAGCCAATTACAAAATAAAATCCGGTAGCGCCAAAACATCAGATAAGGTTCAAGAGATTTCTTTTGCCGCAGTGCAAAGTTACTGTAATCTTTTTCGCTACCTCGAGCTGATCAAACTGCAGGAAGAAAATAAACATCTTGGAAAAAAATTCTTTGATCTGGTCAAGCGCAGAAAGGATGTTCGCATCATCGACAAAGCTGATATCATCAAATTCACCTACGAAACCTCCCTCACGGAAGAAAAATATTTTGACGCTTTAAACCGCTTAAACAAAGCCAAGTTCGATTATCAAAATGTAATTGGTGAGCTGCATGAAAATCTTACAAAACCAGAAATTGCCGAAGAAGAATTTGGTAAGGATAAGGTTTTAGAATCAGCCCTTACAAACAACCACAACATAAAATCTTACCATTACAGCTATCTTGCTTCCAAAGCTGCTTACAATGCCGAAAAGTCTAACTTCCTTCCAAAAATTTCAGTAGTTGCGTCAGCAAGCAAGCAGGACAAGGTAGTTTACTTAAACAACCAAGACCTCAACTCACAATCAGTTTTCTTGAATGTTTCTGTGCCGATTTTTCAGAAAGGCGTGGAATACGCCAATGTTAGCAAGGCAAGGTATGATAAAGAGGCGGCGATGGAGGAATATGAAATCACTAAAGATGGCGTAATCAAAGGGGTAAATCAGGCACTTGAGGAATACCGCTTCTTTTCTGAGATGAATAAAACCAATAGAAAGCTTTTTGAACTAGCGAGGAACCGCGCTCAGATTTTTAACAAAAGATCAGAATCAAAAGTTGAGGACCCGATCGAAACAATCCGCGTTAAGATTGAGGCTAATGATAGAAAAATAAATTATATCAACTCTCAAATGGATTTGGTGATTACTCACTACAAGATCAAATATTTTTTAGGCGAAATCTGAGATTTCGCAGTCGTAAGTCAAAAGTCGTAAGTCGTAAGTCGTAAGTCGTAAGTCGTAAGTCAAAAGTTGTAAGTCGTAAGTAAAAATTGTAATTATGAAAATAGAAAAATTTGAAGATATTATTGCTTGGCAGAAGGCTCAGGATTTGGCTGTAGAAATCTATTCTACTTTTCGATTATTGAAAGATTATGGGTTTAAAGATCAAATTTGCCGGGCTGTGGTTGCGATATCCAACAACATAGCTGAAGGATTTGATCGTAGCAGTGATGCGGATTTTCACGATTTCTTTACATGGCGATTAGCTCATGTGGTGAAGTAAAATCGATGTTACATTTAGCGATGAGGCTCAGTTATATTTCAACAGAACAATACCAAAACATTGTCAAAAATAGTAACGAAATTTCAAAAATTATCCGCGGACTAATTAAATCTCTAAACCCAAAAAAATAATATGCAAAACGCCACCACTAACTTACGACTTACGACTTTTGACTTACGACTAGCGTTAGCATCTTGCAAACAAGCCTTCTGGTTCTGCCTGCTTTTCAGTTTTTTCATCAGCATTTTTACACTCGCTTCCTCGATTTATTCGATGCAGGTATTGGATCGGGTTTTATCCAGCAACAGCTTTGAAACTTTGCTTTATCTCACCATCATCGTTTTAGCTTTTCTCGCTTTTCTGGGGATTTTAACGCAAGTCAGATCAACGATATTTTTACACATCTCTAACTGGCTTGATGAAAAACTCTCGCCGGTTTTGTTTAACAGCAGCATCGAAGCGCAAGGCTCAAATAAAAACATCAGCAGCCAAAATATGCGCGACCTGCAGACGTTAAAAAGTTTTATTTCCGGTCCAAATCTGGCAACGCTTTTTGATGCTCCATTTGCCGTTGTTTATCTGATCATAATTTTTTTCATCCACTGGATCAACGGCCTGATCACTCTTGTTGGCGGGCTGATAATGCTGAAAATGGCCTACATCAACGAAAAATCCACCAAAGAGCTGATCGACAAAACCAATCAGATGCAGGCGGAAGTGATGCGAGATTTCGAGATTATTTCCTCGAATTCAGAAGTGATTAACGCCATGGGAATGAAGGGAAATGTCCGCGGTAACTGGCAAAGTGGCAATGATGAACTTCGTAAAGCTTCGGCTGATCTGGCAACTATCAGCAACCGAATTTCTTCAATTTCCAAAACTCTGAGAATGGCGCTGCAAACCATCACCATGGCCGCAAGTGCAATTTTGGTGATGTATAACAAAATGTCTTCCGGCGGAATTATCGCTGTTTCTATTCTGGCTGGAAAAGCATTGGCTCCTTTCGATAATGCGATTGGCTTGTGGAAGTCGCTAAAAACCACCAAAGCCGCTTATCTGCGCTTGAACGAATCGCTAAAAAACTATGTTGAAGAGAAAGGAAAAATCGAACTGCCAAAACCAAAAGGTGAAATCATTGTCGATAAGCTGGTCTATAAATTAGAAAAGTCGGATCGTCTTCTAATCAAAGGTGTTTCATTCAAAATTAATCCTGGCGAAGTCATTGGTATCATTGGTCCTACAGGAAGCGGCAAAACCACTCTCGCCAGACTTTTGGTTGGAGTTCTAAAACCAAATTCAGGAATCGTAAAAATTGATGGCGCCAATCTTTTCGATCAGGATTTAGAAAAAATCGGCAAACATATCGGCTATTTGCCACAAGATGTTGAGCTGTTCAAAGGCCTGGTAAAACACAACATCGCCCGCATGGATAAAAATGCCAAAGATGAGGAAATCATCAAAGCAGCAAAATTCTGCGATGTTCACGAAATTATTTTATCGCTGTCTCAAGGCTACGAAACTCCAATTGAAAAGGATGCCAGCAATTTATCCGCAGGACAAAAACAAAGAATTGCTCTGGCCAGAGCATATTTTGGTGATGTTAAATTTGTAGTTCTCGATGAGCCAAACTCCAATCTTGATGCTGAAGGTGAATCCGCTCTCAACAGCACCATTCTTCGTGCCAAAGAAAACAAAATCACTACCATCGTCATCACTCATCGCACCTCGGTCATTTCAATTTGCGATAAGGTAATGGTGTTAAAAGATGGCGAGGTAAAAGCATTTGATAGCGCGGCCGTAGTTTTAGGAAAATCATCACAACCAACTTTAGGAATTGCTGCATGACAGGCATGATACCAGAAAAAATCGAATCCAAAATTGCTGAAAATGCCATCAATTATGGAGTCAAAGCCCTTACCATTTTTGCAGTTTTTTTTCTTGCCTGGGCTGCGTTTTTGCCAATCAAATCTGCTTCAATTGCTGACGGCGTTATTGTGCTCGATTTCAACCGCAAAACCATACAACATTTGGAGGGCGGAATAATTGATCAGATTCTGGTTAAGGAAGGACAGATGGTAAATGAAGGAGATGTTTTGCTTTATCTTCACGATATAAAAGCAAAAACCGAACAGCAGATTTTGAAGGAAAGGCTGTGGACCATGCAGCTACAAAAAGAAAGACTCAAAGCTGAAAAAGAAAATAAACAAACCATGAATTTGACTGATTTTTTTTCTGAGGTTGGAAAATTATCGCCAAGCGATAATGACAAATTACAAGAAATCGCCACCAACCAATTGCGACTTTTTAAAGCGAAAAAAGATAAGAGATCAGGCGAGATAAAAGTGTTGGAGAAGAAATTAAAATCCGCTGAATTAAGGCTTAAACTTTTCCAAAAAGAATTATACCAAACTAAAAATCTATACTCCTAATTAAAAACAATTAGAAAACCTCCTCAACCAATTACGGTTTAAC
>MEMO01000023.1 GCA_001767955.1 Alphaproteobacteria bacterium RIFCSPLOWO2_01_FULL_40_26
CTTTGACGAGATGGACCCCGCAACAAGTGCGGGGTGACAGTGTGGTGAGATTTGTGATTTAGCTTAGAGTCTGTAAATTTGAATCTGGGTTTCTTAAGCGTTATTGGGGTTATTTAAATTTTAATTGTTTTTAAGCGTAAAGAATTAGCGATTACTGAAACTGAGCTGAGCGACATTGCCGCCGCAGCGAAGATCGGACTCAAATGAAACCCAAATAAACCAGCAGCTAAAGGAATGCCAAGTGCGTTGTAACCAAAAGCAAAAAACAGATTTTCTTTGATGTTACGCATAGTCTTTTTTGAAAGCTTATGAGCTTTGACCAACTTGGCTAAATCACCTTGAAGTAAAACAATTCCAGCGCTTTCAATTGCCACATCAGTTCCATTGGCAACTGCAATTCCAATATCAGCCATTGCCAAAGCTGGAGCATCATTAATGCCATCTCCGACCATTGCCACGATACTTCTTTTTGATTTGAATTCGGAAATAATTTTGCTTTTATCCTCCGGCAAAACTTCGGCAAAGATTTCGCTGATTCCCAATTTTTTTGCTACTTTCTCAGCGGTTTTTTTGTTATCGCCGGTGAGCATCACTATTCTCAGGCCAAGATTCTGGAGTGTTTTAACCGCATCAAAACTTGATGGCTTAATGGCATCTTCAATTGCAAAAATGGCAGATAATTTTTGATCAACTGCCATAAAAATCACTGTTGCGCCTTCTGCTTTTAACTCATCAGCTTGTGGTTTTAATTCTTCGCAACTCACTTTATGGGACTGTCGCAAATCCCCATTTCTTACCATTTTTAAACTCGACAAGCCATTGTAAATCAAGGGTTCAGATTTTTCAGAAAGTTGATTTGCGACGGGGCCTTTATTTTCTTCTAAAAATCTGGAATTGCCGATTAGGATTTTTTTATTTTCAACTTCACCACTGACACCTTTACCAATCGGAGTAATAAAATTTCTCACTTCTTGTAGGTTTATTTGACGCTCTTTAGCAGCATTTGTAATTGCTTTGGCCAGTGGATGTTCGCTTTGATTTTCTATACTTGCGGCAAGCGTTAAAACTTCTGTTTCAGAAAAGTTTTTAGCTGGAATTATTTTAGTTAGATGCGGTTTTCCTTCTGTGAGCGTTCCAGTTTTATCAACCACGATCACATCAACTTTTTCCATACGCTCAAGGCTCTCAGCATTCTTTATCAGCACTCCATTTGATGCGCCCTTACCAAGTGCAACGATGATCGACATTGGCGTTGCAAGCCCAAGCGCACAAGGACAAGCGATAATCAGAACCGCAACCGCAGAAATTAATCCACGAATTGAATCACCAAAGAAAACCGTCCAGACAAAAAATGTCAGAATAGAAATTCCGATAACAAGCGGCACAAACCATGACGAAATCTGATCAGCTAATTTTTGAATTTTGGTTTGACTACGTTTGGCTTCAGAAACCATTTTGATGATTTTACTTAGCATCGAATCTTCACCCATTTGCAAAACCTTCATCACGAAAGAACCATCTTGATTGATGGTTGCGCCAATAATCTTATCACCGATCTGCTTTTTTACTGGCATTGATTCACCGGTAATCATTGATTCATCAATATTGCTGACACCTTCCACAATCTCACCATCAGCAGGAATTTTTTCACCAGGACGGACGTGCAATAGATCGCCAACCTGAATTTGCTCAATGTCAATTTCTTCTTCACCATTTTTTGTGAGGCGGTGAGCAATTGTCGGAGTAAGTTTTATTAAAGCCTGAATCGCATTAGAAGTATTTTTGCGCGCCTTAATTTCGAGAATCTGACCAAGTAAAACCAAAACAATAATCACCGATGACGCTTCAAAATAAACAGCAATGATGCCTTCATGAGTAAAAAATTCTTGCGGAAAGGTAGTTGGAAATAAAACTGCAACAAAGCTGTAGACCCATGCTACACCTGTTCCAAGCGCAATTAAAGTGAACATGTTTGATGAACGATTCTTTAAAGAATCAGCAGCTTTTTTAAAGAAAGGAAAGCCACTCCAGAACACAACGAAACTCGATAAGACCAATTGAATCATCTGCGAAGTTTTGGCGGATAAAATTGTGCTGAAGTCAAAAAAATGCCCACCCATTTCCATGGCAAAAATCGGCAATGTTAGAATTAATGCGACCAAAAACCTCTTTTTAAAATCAGATAATTCTTCATCAAAACCATCATCACTTGCCGTAACTTCAGCTTCCAAAGCCATGCCACATATCGGGCAATTTCCCGGCTTATCTTGCCTGATTTGCGGGTGCATCGGGCAAGTGTAAATCGCGTTCAGTTGTTTTGTATCTTGCAGCACAACGGGGGCGTTGGTGTGGCAACAATCTTTATGATGAGCGTGATTTTCGTGCATATCAATATTATGAGTGATTCGGTTTGCAATAGATGTTGGCGGGGCGAATGACCCCAATTGCGAACTTTTCTCCGTTTTTGCGAAGCTAGTATTTTCAAGGGTTTGAAGACTATTTCAAATGTACCAAAAAGTTCGCAGTATAAATCTTGATAGGCAATATACCCTTTTGCGAACCTTTAGTATTAGTATCTCCAATGCGGTCTAAAACCTTGCTACTATTGGTCATTTTAGATATACCTAATTTTCGAAGAAATTTCGAAAATTATAGCGTTTTCGAAATTTACCTAATTTTTCTATAACACTCACTTCCGCCTTCTTCGGTACAACAGACATAAGACCATCCAGAATTATTTCCCAATTCTTTCGATGCAGCATAATCATATGCAATACTTCCGCACGAGGCTGCGCCTTTTGTTCTGCCTAAATTATAATCTTTGTCACCATCGGGAAATCGAAACCAAACATTTACATACACATCTTCATAACGTGACAATGGCAATTCGTCCGGTGGACCAAAAACTTTTGCTGTTCCAAGACCGCCTCCGGTACACTTATAGAGAATAAAGACCGAGATTATTATTAAGATAATTTTGCCCATATGATTTATAAAAATGTTATTTCTTCAGATTTTATTTTCTTGTTCTACCTAAGTAATTTCTAGATGAGAAAACCACGGGTCGGCTACTAATCTTCGGTGCATTAATACCGCCATCTTCAACAATTTCTATTTCATACTTAGGCATAAAGACATTGCTTGTAACTGTGGCGCCAATCATACGGTCAATACGAAATGCTTTTGGCTTACCTTCATGAATTGCGTAGAGTAGAATTTTATTTTCAGAAGTAGTCCTGAATGAGTATGGTTCTAGGATGTATTGCTTATGTTCTCTTTTTTCATTTTGGTAATCGAGATTAATACACAAATGACTCGCAGCAGCAAATCTGATATTCTGCACAACTTTTAATCTACTTTCAAAAATAGAATTTCTACTTCCTTCATCTTTGCCAATTCTCAAAACTGGTAATGGTTTTTTATTTAAATGACCGGCAAGCCAATTAAAAAATATTGGTAATTCGTTCCAATAGCTTTCAAACGGGGGTAATATTTGTAGCTGATGTTTAAGTTGGCTATCCCATTGAACCCTGAATTCTTCTTGCTTCGGATCAAGTGTTTCCATGCTTGGAACGGCGATGCCTTTAAAACCGCATTTTTCTTTGATGGAAGTATTTAATTTTTCTAAATCAACTTCGATGCCGTGACGGTACATGTTGACCACATCGTAAAGATCCCTTGCACCAGGCCGTTTTCTTTCATCTAAAGCTCGAGTTTTTTCTGCAAAAAGATCAATGTAGTGATAACAAAGAGCGGAAAATAATTTTTTATCTTTGTCAGAATAGATGTGATCTATCTGCATCCTGACTGGCTCTAAAACAACTTTTTCATCAATAGTTAAATCTAATTTAATTGTAGGAGCGGAGCCACCTTGGCCAACAGTCATTGGACCGCGGTAATAAATATTTCCCTTACAAGAATCGTTGTCTCTTAAGTTTTTATAAATCTCGATTTTGATTGGTGAGAATTTGCCATCGGCTGCAACATCAATGCCAGAGTTGTTATAAACCCACTGCGCAATTTCAGAAAAAGTTTTTTTGAGGAACTCTTCATTTAGATGGGCTGGATCAAGCAATGTGAAATCAAGATCTTCGGAAAATCTATAAGTTTCAAAAAAGCATTTCTTCAAACACGTTCCGCCTTTGAACAGCCATTTATCTTTTAAGTCTTTGTGGCTAGAAATGCCTGCCAGTAGCCATCCCAGAACATAATCTTTTTCAATTACTTTCGGTTCCAGAGATAATTCTCCGGCTTTTTCTAAGATCTCTCTTTTATCAATCATGGTGGTGACTCCAATTTTGTGGTATTAGTAATTTCCATTTTGTGGAAATTTTTAAATCTTTATATTCGTTATCTAACTTTGAATTTCCTTTCGAAATATTTTTCTCGCAGACCTTAACGATGCTTGAATATTTTTCTGCATTGAAACCTTCCAACAAAAATCCAAGACGTTTGAAAGCTGTTTTGTTGCCAAGTTTTTTTAGGTAAGAGAGCAGTAGCTCCTGATTAAAATGTTCTGATTCTAAATAGCTGAGCAAGCATTTTTCTGCATGAGAAATTCCGCCACCAAGATTCGGATCATTAAGTATATCAGCGATTGTTCGATGTGGATCTGAAATGTTAATTTTTACCGATCCTCTCCACAAAACTTTTAATCCAAAAAAATTTTCTTCTTTGGTTTTCTTTAAGGAAAAAGTTTGGCTCTGAATTATTTCATTTCGATTTTTGATCGGCTTGCTAGTCAAAATACAAATCGAACTAAAAATTTGCTCAGTAAATCCCCAATGTTCAGCAGCAGACCATCCGCCAACATAAGCTGGTGAAAAGAGAGTCGGAACAACAACCCAAACATCTTCTAAAACTTGCTCACTTGAAACCGTGTCCATCGGAATCGGAGCATAAAATCCGCGCTTAATTCTTTTTAACCATCCTTGCTCAGCCCACTCAGCTAATTGTCTTGCAGCCGCATTTCTTCCCATTTTTAAAACTGAAGCACAGTGCTCTACGGAAAATACTGGACCAGAGCTTCGAAGTAATTGAGCTATTTTTTCTCTACTCTCTGAACTTCTTACTTTGCTTATCATAAAAACTATATTAAAAATGCTTTAATTAGGTTAAAAGCATAAATTGAGCACTTTTAATATAAAATCAAGCTGTTATATTTAGTAAATCAATTTGATTTTGAGAAATTACTAAACTGATTACTTTTTAATTATGACGAGATTTTCACAAATATACCTAGAGCGCGGCAAGCCCAGCAATGATGGCGTCAGAATGCGCCGAAGATTGTATAAATTATTTGACGATTTATGTCCGACCAACGATCGACACATGATGAATGATATAATCCATAGAGAATTGGGGCAAGATATAGCTCAGTGTGGCACGATGAACTATTACTACCCATTCGATGAATTTTTTGAGAATTGCGAGCTGCGCGACTTATTGGATATGCCAAGCATGATTGCAAAATATATCAAAGCTAAGGCAGTAAAGAACGGATTTGGCGGTAAGAAAGAAATAGAAAAATTACTGGTTGTCACAAACCGCATTTTTAGGGAAGAAAATGTTTTTTATCAAATAGATGATAATGGCGTTGTTCATCTTTCTCCAGATGAAGAGTTTGAGAAAAATCGTTCATCAACGCTAAAATCTCTCGAGGATCCACGCTATAAAGCAGTTCTAAATCATTTTGAACAGGCTCACAAGAGTTTGTTAAAACCTCAATATGATTATGCAATTCGAGATATTTTTTATGCCGCTGAATCTTTGGTAAAATTGATGACGGATTATGATAAACTGAATGAGAAGTTGTGTCGTGATCTTTTAACAAAAAATGCTAATAAGGCAATTTCGAGCAATAAGCATTCTGAAAAGATGGTGGTATCAATTATGAAAGGCTATGCTGAGCAAATGGAAGGATATCATGAATTCCGCCACGCACAACCGACCGATAATAATGCATCTATCGAATTAGCCGTATTTGCCGTCAGTAATTTTTCATCATTCATAAGATTCTTGGTTGAGGTTGATCAAAAACTTATAGCAACAAGCGAAATCAGCCCACAAAAGGTCTAGATTAAAAGTTGAGACACACAAAAAATAATCTCCAAATCTCCGTTTCAAGTGAACCGGATTTTGAACAGTAGTATCAATGCTTCACAAAGATTATCTGCAAAAACATCTCCAATTTTTTCCGCTTCTCAGGAATTAAAAACAAATTCTGAGCGATTAAAAGTTCGCAAAAGTCCCCTTTGCCTGTGCGGTTTATTGCGAACTAAAAAGGTACATATGATTGAGCTATAGCTAGAGCGGTCGGAGGTCGTAACGGAGAAAAGTTCGTAGGAAAGCGATGAAAAATCAAAAGTGGTCTGAAGCCTTATTGCTGTAGGGCTGGCAAGGCGTGGCGGACGGAGGGGGATTCGAACCCCCGATATAGCTTTTCAACCATATATCGGTTTAGCAAACCGACGCCTTCAGCCTCTCGGCCATCCGTCCAAACTAAATTCTTCAGCTAGTGAAGGCATCCATTTTCACACTGCTTTGCATATGTAGTCAACTCCGGCTATTTGTTGCAAAAATCATAAAGGGACTGTCGCAAATCCCCGTTTCTCACCATTTTTAAACTCGACGAGCCCTTGTAAATCAAGGGTTCAGATTTTTCAGAAAGTTGATTTGCGACATGGCCATAAATCCCGAATCCCAACTCTTAAATCAAAAAATTCCCGCTAGACAAATAATTTTTGCGAAAATAAAAAATTTTAAAAACAAGATATAGTAGGCAGGATCGTCATAAAACCACTAGATATAGTCCAAAGCTGCTTTTCAATAACTTTCTTCGACTTCATTAAATGGCTAAAAAAACAACGTCAAAAACATCAAAAATTTCTGCCAAAATAATTTCTCTGAAGCTTCAATCGAAACAAAAATTTGCTGTCGATGTTGATGCAAAAAAAGATGAAAAATTGAGCAATTTTGGCAAGGCGGTTTTGAAGGATCGTTATCTGATGCCGGGAGAAAATTATCAGGATTTATTTGCTCGTGTTGCTGCTTACTACGCCGACGATTATGATCACGCCAATCGTCTTTACGGCTACATTGCCAATTTATGGTTCATGCCTGCAACTCCGATTTTAAGCAATGGTGGCACAAATCGCGGCTTACCGATTTCCTGTTTTCTTAACGAAGTTTCCGATTCTCTTGCCGGTATTGTTGGCTTGTGGAACGAGAATGTCTGGCTGGCATCAAAAGGCGGCGGTATTGGCAGCTATTGGGGCAATCTGCGCTCGATTGGCGAAACTGTGCGTGGCAATGGCAAAACTTCCGGCATTATTCCCTTCATCAAGGTGATGGACTCACAAACTTTGGCAATATCGCAAGGTAGCTTGCGCCGCGGTTCGGCAGCAGTTTATCTACCGATTAATCATCCCGAAATTGAAGAATTTATTGATGTGAGAAGACCAACCGGTGGCGATCCAAACCGGCGCTCGCTTAATTTGCATCACGGTGTTGTTATAACTGATGAATTTATGAGAGCGGTTGAGAAGGATGAAGAATTCGGCCTGCGCAGCCCTTTTAGCAATGAAGTGGTTGAAAATGTCAAGGCGCGCACTCTTTGGACTAAACTTTTAACCGCGCGTGTTGAAACCGGCGAGCCTTACATTCTCTTCATCGATGCTGTTAATCGCACAATTCCCGATCATCACAAAAAGCTTGGGCTTCAGGTTAAAACTTCAAATTTGTGCAGCGAAATCACTTTGCCAACCGGCGAGGATCATCTGAAAAAAGACCGTACCGCCGTGTGTTGCCTGTCTTCATTGAATCTCGAATTTTATGATGAATGGAAAGATCACCCACAAATTCTTGAGGATGTGATGCGTTTTCTCGATAATGTGCTGCAGGATTTTATCAGCAAAGCGCCTGATTCCATGGCTAAAGCCAAATATTCGGCAATGCGTGAAAGAAGTGTCGGGCTTGGCGTCATGGGTTTTCATTCTTTTCTGCAAGGCAAAAATGTGCCGATGGAATCAGCAATGGCCAAAGTTTGGAATAAAAAGATTTTCCAGCATATCAAACATGGCGTGGATAAAGCTTCCAAAATTTTGGCTAAAGAGCGCGGCGCTTGTCCGGATGCTGCTGAAGCTGGTGTTGAAGAAAGATTTTCCAATAAGATAGCGATTGCGCCAACTGCCTCGATTTCAATCATCGCCGGCAATTCTTCGCCCGGAATTGAGCCTTTCGCCGCTAATTCCTTCACCCAAAAAACTCTCACCGGATCTTTCAATGTGCGTAATAAAAATCTGGTAAAATTGCTCGAATCGAAAGGTAAAAACACCGAAGATGTTTGGTCATCAATCACGATAAATGAAGGCTCGGTGCAACATCTCGATTTTCTTGATGAGCATGAAAAACTGGTTTATAAAACCGCACAGGAAATTGATCAAAGATGGATTATTGATTTAGCCGCTGAACGTCAGGAATACATTTGCCAAGCGCAAAGCCTGAATGTTTTTGTGCCCGGCAATGTTTCAAAAAAATATCTCCATGAAATTCATTTTCGTGCCTGGCAAAAAGGCCTGAAGAGTTTGTATTACTGCCGCTCCACCTCAATTCAGCGTGCTGACAAAGTTTCCAATAAAGGTGAAAAACACGAGATGGAATTTTCAAACCAGAATCAAAAAGGGGTGGAAAGGGAGTTTGAAGAGTGCTTGGCCTGTCAGTAGAGATAAGCTCAATAGGTGGTTGTTATGCAATTCTGTATACAAGAAATTAATCATATCTGTTCACGATTATCCTGAAATAATCGTGAACAACCAGTAAATTTTGGTTGATTTTCACGGTTATTTACCAAATAACGTGAATAAGATAAATCAACAAATAGCTGAAAAACATGCCAAAAGATAGTGATAGTTTCAGTAGAATAACAACTCTCCGCCAAAGATATTACAAGGCTGCAAGCGGCAAAGAGTCCTTGCTTAAATTAATATCAGAAACTGAAATTTCTGAGCAAGTCTACAACTCCAACGCCATTGAAAATAGCACACTCTCACTTGAAGAAACTGAAAAGATTCTCCTTCAAATTGATCTAGACCGCTACATCACTGATCGTGAAATTTTCGAAGCAAAAAATCTTGCCCGGGTTGTTAATTATATCGAAAAAAAAGCTAAAGAAAAAGAGCTTACGCTCGAAGTAATTTTGTCTTTGCACAAAATGTTAATCGCAAATATTGACGACAATATCGCCGGAAGATTTCGAAAAAATAATGAATATGTGAAAGTTGGCAACCACATAGCTCCATCCCCAAAAGAAATTGTAACTTTGCTTGAAGACGCGATTGCCGGTTATCACGGATCCAACCATAAAAATATTGCCAAACGTATTGCGCGCTTACATCTCGCCTTCGAACATATTCATCCATTTGTCGATGGTAATGGCCGCATCGGGCGCATCATTAATAATTATTTGTTGATTCGCGAAGGCTTTGTTCCAATGAATATCAAATTTATTGATCGCCAGAAATATTACGATGCCTTCAAAGAATTCGACAAAAAAGGCGCTACTAAAATCATGGAAGAGATCGTCAGCAAAGCGCTTACTAACAGCTACCACAAAAGACTGGCCTACCTGGAAGGAAAAAAAATAGTCACACTTTTAGAATATTCCAAAAGCAGTAAAATCTCCCACTCTAACTTGCTAAACAAAGCCAACCGCCAAACAATCGAAGCGTTTTTAGAAAGGGGAGTTTGGAAAATCGGTATTGTGATTGGCAAGAAAAAACCGGTCAAAAAATATGGGGTTAAAAAAGATTCTAAGCGTTAAGAATAGCAAACCGTAATTTCAGTTGCCTTTTGCCAAACCGCTCCTATCTTGCGCCGCTCGCTTTTTTTCTTCCAATTTACGATTTTTTGGCCCCATCATCTAATGGTTAGGATGCCACCCTTTCACGGTGGAAATACGGGTTCGAATCCCGTTGGGGTCACCAGTTTGATGCAATCCTTTAAAGCAAAACTCTACCGATTTCTTGGCCTTAAAAGCGTTGTTCAACTTAAACGTTTTCTCATTACCGGCGGCATTTCTACCATCATCAGCTATTTCGTATTTCTTGCCAGTCTCCGGTTTTTTCATCTGCATTACATGCTGGCGAATCTTTGCTCTTTTGTTTTGAGCATTATTTTTGCCTATAATTGCAACAAGCATTGGAGCTTTAGTGGGCCACATCACAAATCGAATCACCTTGCTGAATATCTCGTGGTTTATTTTACCACGCTTGGCGTGAGTATGATCATCCTAAAAATCACCATCGATGGTCTTGGCATCATCCCCGAAATCTCCTTCTTCATCTCGCTTTGTTTCACGACCGGGATGAATTTTTTTGGTCTGAAATTTCTTGTCTTCAAGAAATAAAAATTGTGTGCCGTGTTGCAGAAAATCAAAATTATCAATTTTGATTTTTTCTTTTTTAATACAGTCTGGAAGTGCGTATTTTCTAGTCATATTCACAATCATATCAAAATCATTTTTGCAAATTTCTGCAATTTTATTGCGCTTAAGAAGCACCAGAATTTTTTTATTTTTTTCGATTATGCATTTTTCTTTTTCGCAGAAATTTATGGTTTTGAAATAATTTTCACCAAAGTGGTTCATCCAATGTTGACGCTGTTTTGAAGGCCTTAATTTTTTTGAAAATCTCAAACCATTTTGAGACTGTCGCAAATCCCCATTTCTTACCATTTTTAAACTCGACGAGCCCTTGTAAATCAAGGGTTCAGATTTTTCAGAAAGTTGATTTGCGACATGGCCATTTCCATCATTAATGGCAAAAAATTTCTGATCTTTTTCAAAAATAATATCCGGTTTTTTGATGAAAAAAATTGTCAAAAATGAAGCGCAAAAAATTGCAATTCCGGCTAAATGCAATTTTTTTTCAGATTTTTTTTCAGATTTTTTTTCAGATTTTTTTTCAGCAAGGCAAAAAAGCAAAAATCCAAAAGTTGCAATTACAAGGCCATGGCTTGGTAGTTGTGGTGTAGTAAGGTTGAAATTGCTGATCTCGGCAATTTTTTTAAGCAGCAAAATTCCCTCATTCATCAAAAGCAGCACATATTTTTCCAGACCGAAAGGCATGAAAAAAAACGAAGAAAATCCAAGCGGCATGACAAAAAAGCTGGCTAGGGGAATAGCGAAAACATTGCTTACGAAACCAGATAGAGCAAGGCTTTGGAAGCTATGCATCAAAAAGGGTAAAGTGGCGATTTGGATTGCGATGGATAAAAGTGCAATATCAGAAAAATAGCGTAATCCGCGAGCTTGGCGAAGCTTGCGATGATAAAAAACTCCAAGCGTGAGAATTGCCGCAAAAGATAGCTGAAAACTAATGCTAAAAACCGCCAGCGGATTGTACAAAATCAACAAAAATGCCGCTGTCATTATCGCCCGCTTGGCGTTGATTTTTTCATCAAGAAAAAGCGCTAATAAAACCAAAACAACCATTAAAAATGCGCGCTGTGCTGGCAATGGCGATCCGGCAATTTTAAGATAAAAATAAGTAGCAAAAATTGCGATAACGGAGGCGATCTTTTTAAGATCAAAATTCAATGCCAGATATTCACTGCGCGATAGCAGAAAGCGTGTTGCGATAAAAAAAATTGCGCCGGCCAAAGATAGGTGAAAACCGGAAATTGACAGAAGATGCGCCAACCCGGAATTGCGGATTTTTGCCAGAGTTTCTTTGGAAATTTGTGATTGATCACCAATCAGCAAAGCCGTGGCAATTGCGGCTTCATCGTCTTTTAAACTTGTTGAAATTCTGGCGCGTATTTTTTCGCGCAAAGCTAAAAACCATTGATCAAAATTGGAGATTTCTCCTTGCCGTAAAATTTTTGCTTCGCCGATGGCAAAGCCGTAAGCGCCGATTTTTTTCATTTTGGCATCGCGTGCAAAATCGAAATCTTCGGGAAAATCTTTTGGCTTTGGCGGTTGTAACAATGCGCGCAGAGCGATTTCATCATTGATTGCAATCGGCGCAGAATTTTTAACCAGATTTATTGAAATTTTTTGCGGTGGATTCGGAAATTTTCCATCATCATTCCAATCAACATTCTGATAGTTTTTGGCGTAATCGAGAAATTTACGATCAACTTCCTGATAATTTTCCAAATTGACAAAATCTTTGATGATTTTTTTATCAGAGATTTTTTTAGGTTTTTTCTTTTTTACGATTTTATTGTCGAATTTTGTCCGATATAAAACAGGTTCTGCAATCACTAAATTCAAGCCTTTAAGATGGTTTACCGGATTGTAAAATTTTTTTATTTCTACGACTTTTCCTGTGATGTCGGCATAAATTTTTCCGCTGATTTCAGTGTGATTGAGAAAAAATTTTTCATAAAAAATCCCGTAAAAACTGCCGAGTAAAAAGCACAAACATGCAGCACAAATCAGATTGCGAAACAGGATTGCGGCACAACAAAAAAGCGCGATAAAAATCGGCAGTTTTGATAAAAAATTTTGCGGATAGGAGAAATAAAAAACTGCGCCGAAACCAAAGAAGACGGGAATCCACAGCCAAAAATTTTTTCTTTCTTGCTCTAAAATTCTGGTGATTAATAACCCCACAAATTGGATTTGAAATTTTGCAAAATGAATTCCTTGTGTAATTCCAGCTCTTTGTTTGATATGGAGAATTCACGTCTTGGCAATGTTGATCTACTTCGTGTGATGGAGATTTTTTCTGTGTTTTTTGTTTCAGTTTTTACTTGGCCTATCGTTTCTCCAAACCCAAATCCGGTTTGCATGCCTCCCATCAATTCGATATAAACTTCGCAAAGCAGTTCAGTATCAAGCAATGCGCCGTGTTTAGTGCGGTGCGATAGATCAATGTTGAATCTTTTGCACAGAGCATCAAGTGAGGCCTGTGCGCCTGGAAATTTCTGGCGTGCGATTGAAAGCGAATCGGTGATGTTTTCACGTGTAAGCGGTTCAAGTCTAAGGATTTTTAGCTCGTGATTGATGAATTTGGTGTCAAATGCGGCATTGTGAATGACCAGCTGTGCGCCTTTGATGAAATCAAGAAATTTGTAAACGATGTGATCAAAAATCGGCTTATCCTGCAAAAATTCGCTGGAAATTCCGTGAATGGCAAAAGCTTCAGAAGGTATGTCGCGTCTGGGGTTAACGTATGAATGAAAAACTCTGCCGGTTTTGATTTTGTTAACCATTTCAATGCAGGCAATCTCGATGATTTTATGACCATCACGGGGATCGAGACCGGTGGTTTCTATGTCGAGACAGATTTCACGCATTTTTAGTTGGTAGTTGATTTTAGTCGGCAGAAGGAGCGGGAAGAATTGGATTGAATGAAGTCTGCCACTTCCTGAACCAATTTGGTGGAAAATGTTTTGGCGAGCTGATTGGCGTGATCGCTGAAATTGCTGTTTTTTTCTTCGAAAAGTTTTTTGAAGAAATTTCTTAAAGCGTGGATTTCTTCGCGTGAAATGTTGCGGCGCTTCATGCCGATCAGATTTAATCCGGCTAAAAATGCGCGTTCACCGATAACTGTTCCGTAAGGTATGACATCGCTTTCAACGCCGGACATGCCGCCAATCATAGCGCCCTGGCCGATGCGTACAAATTGGTGAATCGCTGAAAGTCCGCCAATAACAGCATAATCGCCAATTGTAACATGGCCTCCAAGGGTGGCATTATTGGCCATGATGACGTGATCGCCGATGATGCAATCATGAGCGATGTGAATGCCAACCATGAGCAGACAATTGCTGCCGATTTTAGTAACCATGGCGCCATCTTGTGTGCCAAGATGGATTGTCGCATGTTCGCGGATTTTGTTGTTATCGCCGATTATGACTTTTGATTTTTCGCCGCAGAACTTGAGATCCTGTGGTTGCAGACCGATTGTTGTGAAAGGAAAAATCACATTGTTTTTGCCGATTTCCGTATCGCCTTCGATAATGACATGTGATTTTAGAATCGTGCCATCGCCGATTTTTACATCATCACCAACCACACAAAATGCCCCGATTTCAACGTTGGAACCAATTTTAGCTTTAGGAGAAATAATCGCGCTCGAGTGTGTTTGTGGTATCATGGTTATTTTTTTTCTTTATCGACGATCATTGCCGAGAGTTCTGCTTCAGAAACTTTTTGACCATCAACCATTGCTATAGCCGCAAACTTGCACACATTGCCGCGATTTTGTACGATTTCAACATGAAGCTCCAAAACATCGCCCGGAACCACCGGCTTTCTGAATTTGGCGCCGTCAATTGACATGAAATAAACCAATTTATCTTCGGCTTTAAAATCGGGAGCGGCGGTTACCATCAATGCCCCAGCCTGCGCCATAGCTTCGATAATCAAAACCCCCGGCATGATCGGGTGATCTGGAAAATGTCCTAAAAAATGTGGCTCATTGAAGGTCACATTTTTTATCGCGACGATTTTTTTATTTGGTTCGACAGAAACTACCTTATCCACCAGAAGAAACGGATAGCGGTGCGGCAGTGATTTTAGAATTTTTTCTATGTTGATCAAAGTAGGCATATTTACGATTTATGACAAATGACGTAAGGCCTGAAAGGCCGAGTAATTTGCAATTTACACAAATTTAACCTAAATCCTAAATCCTAAATCTTAAATCCTAAATTAACTTTGTGACTAACTTGAAAGAAACTCATAAACTAACCGGTGCAGAAATCATCGTTAAAGCTTTGGTTAATGAAGGTGTTGACGTGATTTTCGGTTATCCCGGCGGTGCGATTTTACCATTTTATGATGCGCTTTTTTTGCAGAATAAATTGCATCATATTTTAACTCGTCATGAGCAAGCCGCGGCGCATGCGGCTGAAGGTTATGCGCGTTCAATGGGCAAGGTTGGTGTTATCACTGTCACATCTGGTCCTGGCGCAACCAATGCCATCACCGGTCTTACAGATGCCTATCTCGATTCCATCCCGTTAGTTTGTATTTCCGGGCAGGTTGCAACCGGATTGATTGGTACTGATGGCTTTCAGGAGGCCGATATTACTGGTCTCACGCGTTCATGCACCAAACATAATTATCTCGTCAAGGATGTTAATGATTTGGGATATATCATTCACGAAGCCTTTTATATCGCGCGTTCCGGCCGTCCGGGTCCGGTTTTGATTGATGTGCCAAAAGATGTGCAAAATGGGTATGGAATTTATAGCGGAAAAATGGCGATTAATCGCGCTTCCTATCAGGTGAAAAAACGCCAGTTTGAACTTCATCATGATAAAATTTCTGCAGCAATTGATCTCATTGAAAAAGCCAAGCGCCCAATATTTTACACAGGTGGTGGCATTATAAATTCCGGTGAAAAAGCCTCAAAATTGCTTGGTGAATTTGTGCGCGAAACAGGATATCCAATCACCAACACCTTGATGGGGCTTGGCGGATTTCCGGCCAGCGATTCACATTTTATCGGCATGCTCGGCATGCATGGCACTTATGAAGCCAATATGGCGATGTATGAATGCGATGTCATGATCAATATCGGCGCACGCTTTGATGATCGCGTTACCGGCCGCGTTTCCGGCTTTTCGCCTCATTCAAAAAAAATCCATATCGACATTGATGATTGTTCGATTGGCAAAATAATTCACGTCGATGTGCCAATCGTTGGCGATGCCGCCTGTGTGCTTGAAGCGTTGTTTTGTGAATGGAAAAGACGTGGCAATAAAAATCGCAAAAAAGAAATTTCTATCTGGTGGAGCAAAATCAAAAAATGGCAGGACGTTAATTCACTTTCTTACGAAGAAAGCAGCAAAGTAATCAAACCAGAATATGCCATGCAGCGTTTAAATGCCTTGACGCGCGACCATAAGCCTTTTGTTTCAACTGATGTCGGCCAGCATCAAATGTGGGCAGCGCAATATATCCAATTTGATGAGCCAAAAAAATGGTTAACCTCCGGCGGCCTTGGCACCATGGGCTATGGTGTGCCTTCTGCGGTTGGCGCGCAGGTGGCAAATCGCGATGCTTTGGTTATTTGTGTCAGCGGTGATGCCAGCTTCATGATGAATATGCAGGAACTCGCCACCATCAAGCAATATAGCTTGCCGGTGAAAATTCTTATTTTGAATAACCGCTATATGGGCATGGTGCGCCAATGGCAGGAGTTGATTTATGAAAAGCGTGAAAGCCAGTCTTACATGGAATCTCTGCCCGATTTTATGAAACTTGCTGAAAGTTTCGGCATTAAGGGAATTGAATGCGACAAACCCGATCATCTCGATAAAAAAATTCTTGAGATGATCAATCATCAAGGCCCGGTTTTGTTCAATTGTGTGGTGGAAAAAAGTGAAAATGTTTTCCCGATGATTCCCGCCGGATCAGCTCACAATGAAATTCTGCTTGGCTCTCAAGCGAAGCTTTATGTGACCAAAGATATTAACGCGGTTTAACAATGTCTGAAATCAAAAAACACGTAATTGCCATCATAGTTGATAACGAGTTTGGAGCTTTGGCGCGCATCGTCGAACTTTTTTCTGCGCGTGGTTATAACATCGAAACATTGACCGTTGCGCCGATCACTCACGATAAGAAAAAATCGCGCATTACCATCACAACTTATGGCAGCGACAAAACCATCGAATTGATTTGCAAATTATTGAGAAGAATTGTGCCGGTGCATCATGCTGCTGAACTTACTGCTTCTGAAGGTTATATCGAACGTGAACTGGCTTTGGCGCAAATTATCGCTGACGAAGAAACACGTGAAAAGGCTATCGCAATGATGGAAAAATATCGCAGCTATGTGATTGATATTGAAGGCGATTCACTGGTTTTTGAAATTATCGGCGATTCAAAAACCATCGAAGAAGCGCTTGAAAACCTCACCGATTATGGCCTTGCCACAATATCACGCACCGGCATCGCTGCTGGTTTCAAGGGCAAGAAGAGGTTGGATGAGGTTTAGAACCTGTTCAGGTTCTTAGAGTTGCAAGTTTAAAACTGCTTCATAACTTGGCCGCGCGCTCGTAAGGGCTGTAAACTTTCATCAATTTTAAATAATCTAACCCCAATAACGCTTAAGGAATTATGGCTTAAGTCTACAAACTCTAAGTAAAACCAATAAACTCCACCACACTGTCACCCCGCACTTGTGTGTGGTGAGATTTGTGATTTAGCTTAGAGTCTGTAAATTTGAATCTGGGTTTCTTAAACGTTATTGGGGTTAATCTACACCATGACTATCGCAACTATGTCCCCATTTTTCATCATCGACACATTACAATTTTCGAAAAGACTGCACAAAGCCGGTCTCGATCAGAAGGTCGCCGAAGAGCTTGCTGAGGCGATTAAAGATACACAAAATCAAACCGTGGAAGGTTTGGCAACGAAACAGGATTTGAAAATTTTGGAGCAAAAAATTGATATGTTGGAACACAAACTTGTCACAAAAATGTTCCTGATGATGACCGTTGCAGTTGCTGTCATTGCCTGGCTTGATAAAGTCATAAATTAGAGCCGACCTTTTTCTTGACTGATAGACTTTGCAAAAATAGCTTGCCGCACCTTCTTTAAATCTTCTTTACCAAAACAATGGCTGGAAAACCGAAAGCTTCAAAAGCAAAAAGAAATTCCATTTTGTTTAAAATGGTTAGCACTGCTGACACAGGGTTTTATTACCTCGCGCGCCGCAATCCTAAACAAAAACAGGAAAAAATGGTTTTTACAAAATACGATCCCGTACTGCGCAAGCATGTGGAATTTAAAGAGCAAAAGCTCTCAAGCTAAGCTCTAAATTTGGGCGGCCAAATGGCCGCCTTTTTTATTTCTGAAATATGCTATCTTCTCTTTCTTCTCAAATTATTGGAATAGTCGAACAGGCCTCAATTGCTTGTTATGACTGGATTGGCAGAGGTGATAATAAAGCTGCCGATGCTGCGGCGGTAAAATCAATGCGCAGTAGTCTGAATCAGATGAATATCAACGGAACCATTGTAATTGGTGAAGGTGAGCGCGATGAAGCACCGATGCTTTTTATCGGTGAAAAAGTTGGAAAATGTAAAAACGAAAAAGGTGGTGTTGAAATTGATATTGCGCTTGATCCACTTGAAGGAACCACAATTTGTGCCAATGCCGGCGAGTCTTCACTGGCAGTTATTGCTTTTGCCAAAAAAGGTGGATTTTTGCATGCGCCGGATGTTTATATGGACAAAATCGCGGTTGGAGCTGGTCTGTCTGAAGGTGTAATCGATCTCGATAATTCTCCGAAAAAAAATCTGCAAAATATCGCTAAAGCCAAAAAATGTGCGATCTCTGATTTAACCGTGATGATCCTCGAACGCTCACGCCATGATGAACTCATTGCCAAAGTGCGTGAAGCCGGCGCAAAAATTCGTCTGATCGGCGATGGCGATGTTGCCGGAGTTATCGCCTGTACCTCACAAAACACTCGCGTTGATGTTTATATGGGAATTGGTGGCGCGCCAGAAGGTGTTCTCGCTGCGGCAGCGCTGCGCGTAATCGGCGGACAAATGATGGGACGTCTGATTTTTGGCGATAATAAAAAACAAATTGAGCGCGCAAAAAAAATGGGCATCAAAGATTTAAACAAAAAATATATCGCAACAGAAATGGCCAGAGGTGATGTGATTTTCGCCTGTGCCGGCGTCACTGATGGATACATGCTGCGCGGTGTTAGAAAATGCAAAAAAACTGGAAAAATTTTCGTGAATTCACTGTTGATGGATTCGGCAGCAAAAAAGGTAATTACTACTGTTTCCGAGATTTTATGAGCAATATCAAAATCCTGTCGCAATATGTTAAAAACCTGTCATTCCAGGTGCCGCAAGCTTTTGAAGTGTTTATGAAAAATCCGCAAAAGCCGGATATTTCAGTTGCGATTGATCTCGATGCCAAAAAACTTTCAGCGCAAAATTATGAAATAACCATAAAAATTTCTGCCAATGCCACAACAAAACCAGATAAGCTTTTTGATTGCGAAGCCAGCTATGCCGGACTTTTCGCTGTGCAGAATGTTGAAGGTGAAATGCTTGAACAGATTTTGCTGATTTATTGTCCAAACCTTCTTTTCCCTTTTTTGCGCCGCATTGTTGCAAATTTAACCACGGATGCCGGATTTGCGCCGCTAATGCTTGATCCTATTGATTTCGCAACGCTTTATGCCAGAAGAAAAGCGGCTGAAAAAATGCCGCCGATTAACGATACGGTGAATTAAAAAATATGAAAAAAATCACAGCGGTTTTTTTGACACTTTTTTGGATAAATTTTGCTCATGGTGCCGACACTTACAAATTTGATCAAAACCACGTCAATATTGACTGGTCTTGTGGGCATTTTGGTTTTTCCTATCCAACCGGAAAATTTACCAATGCTGATGGGGTAATAATTCTGGATGAAAAAAATCCGCAGAATAGTTCGGTGAAGGTGACGATTTACACATCTTCGTTAAATACCGGCATTGCCAAATTTGATGAACACTTAAAAAGCGCGGATTTTCTTGATGTGGCACAATTTCCGGTGGCAAAATTTGAAAGTGCGGCAGTAAAAATTACCGGCAAAAAAACCGCCAAAGTTTCAGGAGAATTAACGCTTCATGGCATAACCGATCGTGTGGTTCTTGATGTTAGACTTAACAAAATTGGTGTTAATCCTTTCTCGCAGAAAAAAACCATCGGTTTTAGCGCGGAAACAACAATCAAGCGTTCAAAATTCGGCATGCAATTTGGTCTGCCGGGAATTTCTGATGAGGTAAAAATTGCTATTGAGGCTGAAGGAATCCTTGTTTCATCTGATGATTTGCCTTCCGACATTGCCTGGAAAATCATACCGGAAAAAAGTTCAATGAAATTCACAGCGATGCAGGATCAATCCCTGATTTCCGGCTCTTTCAAAAAATTTGACGGCAAAATTAATTTTGATCCAAAACATTTGCAGGAAAGCAATGTTGAAATCGAAATCGATACCACTTCTGTTGATACTTCTTTTGCTGAAGCGCTGGATGCAATTCAAAACGCAGCATGGCTTGCAACCAAAGCCTTCCCCAAAGCGATTTTCAAAGCGACAAAATTTATTCATCTTTCCGGCAAAAACGAATTTCGCGCTGCTGGAGTTTTAACATTAAAGGGAAAATCCGTGCCGGTTAATCTTGATTTTGTCTTGAAGGAATATGGCAAAACCAACGCCCACATGACCGGAACTGCAACGTTAAGACGCAACAATTTTGATATCGGCCACCGCGATCCAAAAAAGGCCAATGGAATTCGTGATGAAATTATAATCGATGTTGAGGTGTTTGCGCAGAAATAGTGGCCATATCCAAATCAACTTTCTGAAAACGTCTCCACAAATTGCTGTTGTAAATGAATCACAAGATTCACTGCAGCAAGAAAAAACAGATTTCTATAATCTTGTTTCACCTACCCACCTCCAATCCTTCCTCCAAAACTACCACCTCAACCCCAACCTCTCCGATTTCGCGGTTGTTCTTAAAATTCTGTGTCTAGAGCCTGTCTTCAAACTCATCACAGCTCGATTTTTCAGAAATTTTGAGCGACTTTTCGGCAAAATTTTGCTGCTGTATCTGGCATACTGCAAAAAATTTTGCCGAAAAACGAGCCAAAATTTGTGGAAAAGCGAGCTGTGATGAGTTTGAAGACAGGCTCTAATCAACAGATCCTGAAACAAGTTCAGGATGACTGGCTTTAAGATCGGTGTTTCCAAGATGTCATCCTGAACTTGTTTCAGGATCTAATTTTCTCGGACACAAGATTTTAAGAACAACCACAAAAACCTCTTCAAACTAAAAACCACAATCACTGACGGTGAAGCTAAAACCAGTGGGGAGATCGGATATGAAGAAATCAGCTAAAAACGCCAATTCCGGATAAGGCATCAAGCCAATCTCGATTAGTTCCCTCTCCCACAAGGGGAGAGGGGAGTAGATCGAGAAAAATTTAGGCAGGTTCTTATCCGGAATTGGCGTTTAAAGGCTGAACAGGGGCAGTTTATTGAGCGGTTTAATGAGGATTTACAAATTTTCGTTCAAGGGAATTTGCGGTATCTAAGAAAAGAGTTTAACAAGGTGAGAATCATAAAAAATTTAGTGTCTATTTTTAATCAAAATCCAGAAAATTTCTTTGATTTAAGAATTTTTAATTGAGAAAATTAATCTGAGTTTTAGAGAAAAAATTCTTCGTAAAACCAGTTGAAATTTCACCAAAAAAATCGCCTAAAAATGAACATCACAAATAACAAAAAAACATCCGAAAAAAAGTTAGCTGTTCTCAAGAAAGCCCTCCTTCTATTTCTTTCAGTTTTTCTATTTGTAACGACAGCCGCCTGCTCCTCTGTGTTTAATAAGTTTAGGAAGGGGTTTTATTTTGAGAAATATGGAATTGCACAAGAAGCGCAGGAAGCGTTATTAGAAGCGTATCCAATCGGATCAAGTGTTAAGAAATTAGTTAAAATATTAGAAAAAGCAGGATCGAAATGTGGAACGATAATTAATCCAGAATTTCAAAATAAATCAGAGTATAAAAATTTGATTTATTGTGATTATTATAAATCAAAATTTCTTTTTTTTTCAGTAGAGTGGAGAGTTTTAGTTAGATTTACTTTAGAAAAGCCTGACAAAATTTCTTCGATAAAATTACTTAAGTTTTTTCATGTTTTATAAGTTTTTAACCTTAAATTCTAAATAACAATGCCAGCTAAAATCGAAATCAAATCACGACAAACAGATTACAATAATTTTCTTCCTAGCGATCCTAATCACATGTATATTGTTTATACAAATGAAGCAGGGGAGAGTAGGGTTTTGAGAGGTAATCCAAAAAATGAAACGTTGTTTGGGGCTTTGTTTGATGACATTTTGATTGTTGATACGAACTATGATGAAACCTCTCCAGATTGGGATTCAAGTGGCACACACCCCCACCAACCAATCTTCACCGGCACCGACTCAGAAATGTATTCCCTAATCTCCCTTGCCATCACCGAAATGAACCGCATCAACTCTCAAGGCTATGATTACAATCTCCCGATTTTCGAAACACTTCTTCCAAACACTCCATGGGCTGAATTAAATAATCAAAATAGCAACTCATCTGCGATGGCTTTAGCTAAAGTCATGGGATTTGAAAATCAGATATTGCGATTCATTTATATCAACAATCTCAATGTCCCAGGATATGATTCACCAATTGAACATTCTGTTTTTGAAAAATCAGTTGATTCGCTTTTTAGTGCCATAAGTTCCTCTAGCCAATCCATTAGTAATTTTTTGAATGTAGCAGCAAACCTTCTCGGAATAAGCATTATTAATGAGAAGGATTTTGCTCTCGAACTGCTAACAAAAGAATTTCTTTCAGCCAATCCGCAGTTTAATGGCTTAAAGCTAAAACTTAACCTTGTTGAATCATCCCACCTCCAATCCTTCCTCCAAACCTACCACCTCAACTCCAACCTCTCCGATTTTGCAGGAATTATTCCAAGCGTTATAATCAATGACGGCAACGGAGGAAACTTCAACCTCACAGCCCTTCCAGATTTCTCCAACCTCATCGGCGAAGAACAAGATTCAGTCTGGAATAACTTCACCAACCAGTTTCTCGAATCAGCTTTATCTTCCTTCAACTACGACATTGACCAATTCACCAATTTCCTGAACCAGAACAGAATCTCATTCTTCCAATTTAACTCCGATCTAACCTCATCTCTTGGAGCTGATGGAGATGATGAAGGCATATTCTCCCCCTCCTTCGATTCCTACTTCAACCAGTCAATCCTAAAAAATCTCAATCTCGACAAAAACCTCTTCAAACTAAAAACCACAATCACTGACGGTGAAGCTAAAACCAGCGGAGAGATTGGATATGAAGAAGTAAGTTATAATGAACCGGACTTTACGCAGAGACAAACCACAACAACTCAAACCATTGCAATTCCTGCAGATCAGATTGGTAATGCAATCTACTATCTCGAATCACAAGATTATAAAAACATCGAAGAATTCGAAAACGACCAGCTAAATCTACAGCAGGAATATGACAGAATCACCAGATGGATGGTGGATGATTTAAAGATTGAACAGGGGCAGTTTATTGAGCGGTTTAATGAGGATTTACAAAATTTTATTCAAGAAAACTCGCAGGATTGGCAGGAGAAATTTTCGGATTTTTCGCATAATTATGATTTGGAATGGAAGGATTTAACGAGAAATGCTATCTCCAATTGGCACGCCGATGTTGAAGCTTTGCTCGATGAATATGAAGGTATCACCTACTACAATCCTGAAACTTATCAAATTTCAGACATCACCGGCACTTTAAAATCAGGGCTTGGTGGAGATTGGGATTTTGATCCATGGAATGAGGATGGTGAAATTCTCGCTCATGGTTATTGGGAGATAGCACAGGATTTTGAAATTGTTGGGGAGTTTGAGGATTATTGGCGGTGGTTTGATTCCAATTCTGACGGCTTTATTTCGCAGGAAGAATTTTATGAGGATTGGAATAAATTTATCACCTATCTTGAGGATAATGGCTATTATGAAAGGCTGGAAGCTTTTGATTACAGCGAACTAAGCTATAATGGTCCGGAATATTTTGAACAATTCGATGATAATGGTGATGGCTTGATTAATGAATATGAATTTGATTATGGCGGTGAGGATGATTACCGCGAGTGGGCATTGTGGGATTCTTCTGATGGTTATTGGGCTGATTATAATCCTTACGATGAAATCAATTGGCAGGAAGCTTTAATCATGGCCGATTGGTCGCCATATGAATCAATCGAGGAGGCGTTTGATGTTGTTCATAGCGTGAATTTTAGCGAACGCTGGGTTTATGTTGATGAAGATTATGTCGCCTCTGATTATTGGGACATTGAAGCCGAAGTGAGTTTTGAAACTACTAGTCCCGATTATTCCGAACTTCATTTCAGCAATTTCATTTCCGCTAATTCCTGGGAACTTGAAATCAGCACAGAATGGAAGCCAAGTGATATCGCATTCGATGTTAATTTTGATGCCAATTTCAATTTTGATGTTGAAGCAATCAACCGCGCTTTCGAACAATTTGCTTATGATTTCCTCTACCAACCGCTCGTTGATTATCGCGATTACGACACTGCAAAATTTGAAAATGCCAGCTATAGCCTTGTTGAATCGGACAATGCGGTAATTTCTGGAGGAGTTGCAAATGAAATCATCATTTCAAAAGCAATATCACTACAAGTCGATGCCGGCGATGGTTTAGATATCGTCAATGGCAGTGAAGGCGCTGACGAAATTGATGGCGGGAATGGCGATGACATTCTGATTGGTAATGGCGGCAACGATGTTTTGCGTGGTGGTGAGGGTAATGATCTGTTTGTTTTCGATAGCTCTAATGATGGTGCAAGCCAAGTCATTGATTCCGATGGTGCCATCATCATCGATGAAAAAAGATTGGCAGGAATTGCCATTCAAGATGGCAATTCAGATCGTTTCATGCTTGGCGCAAAAACATTGCAGATGATTGAAAATGACTTGCTGGTTTCTTACGGAACTAACAACTCAATTCTGATCAAAAATTTTGAGGATAAAAAATTTGGTATCACTCTTAATCGCAATCCGGAAAGCAATCTAGAACATGTTGAAATCGATGAAGATAATGCAGTGATATTTGATGTTTTGGCCAGCGTTTCCGATGTGGACAATGATCAACTAAATCTTGCCGCAATCAATCAGCCGGAAAATGGCAAAGCAGAAATTATTGACGGCAAAATCAAATATACTCCAAACTCCAATTGGCATGGCTCTGATAGTTTGCGTTATCTCATTTCCGATGGTCGTGGCGGATTTTTGGAAAAAACTTTGAGCATCGCAGTAAATTCAGTAAATGATGCTTTGGCTATCGATTATTCAATAGGCAATCTCTCGGCTAAAACCACTCAACAATTTATCTTCAAACTCCCGGCTGATTTAATTTCTGACATTGACAGCGATGCCCAAATACAAATCAAAAAAGCCGATGGTTCAGATTTGCCATCATGGTTAAGTTTTAATTCGGAAACCAAAGAACTCCGCGGCACTCCACCATCATCAGCCTATGGTTTACAAAATTTTATCCTCATTGTTTCTGATGCTGAATATGAAGTCAGGAAAAATTTTGGTTTGGTGGTGGATTCCGATTTAACTCTAAAATCAGGAGCAAATCTAATTACCGCCAATGAAAATAATGATCCCATCTCTTCTTCAGAGGGAAACAAAGCCGATCTCGTTATTGGCGATGAGCGTGATAATGTCCTCGAATTTAAATCTGACGGCAATTGGTCTAAGCCAAGTTACTGGGCCTGGAATCCATATACCAACGATTGGGTTAGAATCTTTACAAAAATTAGAAGCTTTGATGCCTTTGATGGTAAAGGTGGTTATGATATCCTTAATCTTACTGATGGCCATGATACAATCTTTCTTGATGATCAATATTCACAAAATGGC
Organism: Alphaproteobacteria bacterium RIFCSPLOWO2_01_FULL_40_26; assembly: GCA_001767955.1. Classification (GTDB taxonomy): domain Bacteria; phylum Pseudomonadota; class Alphaproteobacteria; order Rickettsiales; family UBA1997; genus UBA2645. The sequence goes on from MEMO01000023.1 coordinate 25,497, forward strand.
AGTCAAAGTGGAGCAAGATTAGCTAATATCGAAGAAATCAACGGCTCCGACGGTGATGATATCATTGATCTTTCTTCCCGAAAATACACCTACAACGACATCACCCTTAATGGCAATGATGGCAACGATGTTCTCTGGTCAAACGACGGCAACGACATCATCAATGGCGGGGCAGGAAATGATCACATAGTCGGCGGCAGAGGAGATGATATTCTCAATGGCGATGAAGGAAACGACATCATCAAAGGCCATGACGGCAATGACACAATCGATGGCGGAAAAGATAACGATAAAATCACCGGCGGATTAGGCGCCGATATTTTAAGCGGAGGCATTGGCAATGATGTCTTTATCTATGAAAACATCGCAGATTCAACCAGAGACAACACCGACCTCATCCTCGATTTCATCCAAAACCAGGACAAAATCGATCTCTCCCAAATCGCAGAAATAAACTCCCTTGACGATCTCAACATCATTTTCCAAAACAACCAAACCCTAATTGAAGCCCAAGACCACGATTTCCAAATCAAACTCAATCAACAGATACAGCTTACGGAGCAGGATTTTTTGTTTAGTTGAGTTTAATTGCACCTTCTAAGAGCCTGTCTTAAAACCCACCGCGCCTCGCTTTTCCATAAATTTTGGCTCGTTTTTTGGCAAAATTTTGCCGCTGTATCCGGCATAATCGGGTTGAAACAGGATGATTTTAAGATGGGCTCCAGTCATTTTTATTTCCTTTTAATTTTGCTTTTTTAAAAACTTTTTCTTCTTGTTGCAATCAAGCGTATTTCCATGTTCGAAACTGTTAAAATAATCTTCATTACCAAAGGTGAAAAAAAGGAATTTCAGGTTCCTGCTGGAACAACCGTGCTTGAAGCTGCCCATCAAAATAACATTGATTTGGAGGGCGCATGCGAAGGCTCTCTCGCTTGCTCGACTTGTCATGTCATTCTTGACCAACAATTTTACAACAAATTGTCACCAGCAAGTGAAGACGAAGAAGATATGCTTGACTTGGCATTTGGTTTAACTCCAACTTCGCGTTTGGGTTGTCAAATCATTCTTACTAAAGAATTGGATGGGTTAACTCTGACTGTGCCGGAGGAGACTCGCAACGTTTCAATCAACAACAATTAATTAAAAATATGAGTAAGGGAATATTGATCAAATTTGTCATCGTTTTAGTTGTAGCCGCTTTGTCTTATAGCGTGTTTTGGTTTTTTAAAATGGGGCAGGTTGAAAAGCAGATAAACAAATTTATCAGCGAAAATGGTTCCAATATTTCCGCCGGAGAAATTTCAGTTTCCGGCTTTCCCTTGATGCAAAAAGTGGTGATTAAAGATTTGAAGTTCACAATCCCCAACGCTTTGTTAGACAAACGTCAAGTGATTATAAAAAATCTTGAAGCAAAAGCGGGAATTTTTTCTTCTGATTTTGCTGTTGCTTTGGTTGAACAAGTTTCAGTTCAGGATATTGATGGCAGCGTTGCTAATGTTGAATTTAGCAAAGAGCCGGAAATCATGATCTCGTTTAGTGATGGCAGAATTTCCAAATTTTCTTATAACGATTTTGGATACAGAATTTTTGATGCGGAAAAAAATGTGATTTATGCGGCTGCAAATTCCAATGTTGTTATTGATTCAGCAGTTTTGGAAGATGAAAAAATTTCAACTAAAATCAGCGTTGTTGCCAGAGACATTGAAGGTTTTGGTGTGATAGATGCTTACAAAAATGCTTTAGAAAAAAAGATTATTGATGGTTTGAAAACCGGTGAAATTGCAATCGGTAATGCTACCACTGCCTTGATTCCACCTCAAATCCAGAATGAGCAGGTTCAAAATAGTTCCTCTGTTGCGACACCAAAAGTTGAAACTCCGGCGCAAGCTGTACAAGCACAACAGACAGATGGTCAGCAAAATATTACATCTCAAAATCAAGCTCAAAATCAGGAAACGCCAGCTGCAACAACAGCTGAAAATGCTGAAGTTCCGGCAACCATCGCCGACAATTCCATCGTAAAGAGCAATTTTACTCTTGATGTTGAATATGTGCTGACGCCAAATAAATCAGAACAACAGGTTCCTTTTGATCCGACACAGATTCAGGAAATTCCATTGCAATATGCCAAGCTGGTCAAGATCAATAATTTGGATTTCTCAAATCCGCTTTACAAGATAGTGATCAACGGTGAGATGAATGTTCTTGCCGATGATAATCTTCCTTCCGGCGGTCTTTCCATAAAGGTGGAAAAAATCGATAATCTTGTCAGTCAACTCACAACCGGTTTCACACAAATGGCTGAAAAAGATAAGACGGTAGTGAGTGCCATTACCGATGTTCAATCATCCGATCTTGCTTCGGCCGGAAATATTTCCGATGATTCTTATCAGGTTTTCTTATCCAGAATTTCTGCCAATCTTTCTGTTATTGCCAAAGAATTGGCTGCCAAAAATCCGGTAAGCAAGGAAGACGTTGCGCAGTTTGATGTTAGAAGAGAAAAGAATCTCGATTTTCTGATCAACGAAACCACCATTCGCGAAGTTCTTGGAAAGTTTTAGATCTGTATTAGCGTGGGCCGAGAGAATTCTCGGCAATATCGATAATAACAGGCTTGATGCGTTGATTTTGCTTTCCCACATCACTTCTTTTTCCAAAGAAAAGATAATTTTTAATCCTGATTTTAAGTTAAATTACGACCAAAAAGAAAAGTTTTTTGAGCTTGTTGAGCGCAGAGTAAAGCATGAGCCGATTTCTCATCTTATTGGCAAAAGAGAATTTTTTGGTGCAGATTTTTCAGTCAGTAAAGATGTTCTCGATCCAAGACCGGATTCAGAAATTTTGATCGAGGCGATTTTGAAAAAATTTCCAGACCGCAATCAAAAATTGAAAATTGTTGAACTCGGAGTTGGTTCGGGATGTTTAATTATTACCTTGCTTACAGCCTTTAAATCAGCCTGTGGAACCGGAATTGATATCTCCAATGCTGCACTCGAAATTTGCAAAAAAAACGCCGCAAAATTTGGAATCACAAAACGTTTAACTTTACTAAAGTCTAATCTTTTCAACCAAATTCCAAACAACGAAGCACGAAGCACGAAGCACGAAGCACGAAAATTTGACCTCATCATCTCAAACCCCCCTTACATCCCAAGCGATGACATCAAAAATTTACAGCCGGAAATTGTCTTATTTGAACCAAGAATTGCTCTTGATGGCGGAAAGGATGGTTTGGATTTTTATCACAAAATTGCAGCAAAAGCAGAAAAATTTTTAAACCAGAATGGGACTGTCGCAAATCCCCAGTTCCTGCCATTTTTAAACGCGATGAGCCCTTGTAAATCAAGGGTTCAGACTTTGCAGAAAGTTGATTTGCTACATGGCCAGAATGGAAAAATTTTTCTTGAGATTGGTTATGGCCAAAAAGAAAAAGTGATTGAAATTTTTACTAAAAAGGGATTTTTGTTTATCGAAGCAAGCCTTGATTTGGCTGGCATTACGCGTGTTTTAGAATTTTCATGTTAATTGCAAAAACCATTACAATAATCAGAAATTTCCTATCACAGGAAAAAAAACTTGGCAAAAAAATCGCCTTTGTTCCAACTATGGGAGCGTTGCATGATGGGCATTTGGCTTTGATTAAAAAAGCTCGCAATCTTGCAGAAATCGTGGTTGCAAGCATTTTTGTCAATAAAGCGCAGTTTAATGATTTGTCTGACTACGAAAAATATCCAAGGCAGTTTGAAAAAGATGTCGAGCTTTTGAAAGAAGCTGGCGCCGATTATATTTTTATTCCTGATGATGAGGAAATTTATCGCAATGAAATTTCTTTCAGAATTATGTCAACAAGGCTTACCGATTGTCTTTGCGGCGCTAATCGTCCCGGGCATTTTGACGGTGTAGCTTTGATCATCGTCAAATTATTCAATATCGTGAAACCTGACTTGGCAATTTTCGGCGAAAAAGATTTTCAGCAATTTTTGCTGATTAAAAATTTGGTGCGCGATCTTGATTTTGATGTGGAAATTATAGGCCATGAACTTGTGCGTGAAACAAGCGGTCTTGCCATGTCATCACGAAATAAAAGATTGTCCGCTGATGCCAAAATCAAAGCCGCAAATATTTTTAGGATTTTGTTGGAAATTAAACAAAATCCAAAAACCCTTCCCTTAAAACACATAGAATTATTGCAAATCGGTTTTGAAAAAATTGATTATCTTGAAATTCGCGACGAAGAAAATTTAGGTTTAATCACAACCCATGATGCTCTGTATGATATTCCGGCGAGAATATTCATTGCCGTTTATCTGGATGACGTTAGGTTAATTGATAATTTACGACTCTAATTTGAAATTATGATTTATATCATCATCAGCAATATTGGCATGGCGGTAATGATGATTTTCATCTATTTCAGATATTCACGTTTTCGTATTAGCACCGCTTCAGAAATTAAGAATCTGCAAAATAAAAACGAGCAGCAAGCGCAGGAACTAAAGGATACCGATCATAAATTGCTTCAGGCAACCAAAACCGACAATGACAAAATCCAGTCCCTTTTAACTGAAATAGATGAGTTGCGCAAAGAGAAAGAAAATGAAGTGAAGCTTCGTCTCAATGCTGAAAAGCAAATCGAGTTAACGATGCAAAAAGTCGAGGAACTACAAAAGCGTATTGATGATTGGCGCGTGATGCAAGATGCGGTTATGCGTGATTCCAAAGATGCCATGTTCAAAATTGGCAATGATCTTTTCAGAAAACTTAACGATAGCTACAAGCAGGAAGTTGAAACCAACAAAAATCTTATTGGCAGAGTTTCAAAAACTGTCAGCGAATTTTTTGATAAATTTTCTGTCGGTCAACAGACGCAAAAAAAACCAGCCAATTTGTCAGAATCTGCATCAGAGAATCATCACGAAGAGCAGCATCATGTCGCCGACGACACAACAAAAAAGCTAATTTCCGACTTGGTCGAAATCATGAAAGCCGGTGGCCATATGGTGAGTAAAAATTATTTCATGCCGGCAAATTTTGATGAGCAAAAGGCAAAATTGATGTTATGCGAAATGGCTTTTGTTGCTTCAGGAAAATTGCATATTTTTGATTTCAAAGCCTGCCGCTATCTTGTGGAATACAATCAGCTTGCGGCCAAGAACAAAGTTATGGCGCAAAATACTCTGAAACAAAAACTCGACAAATATCTCGCTTATTTAAGCAATCCCAAATATCGCGATTCGATTGTGAAAGTGATGAAGGCAAGCAGGGCGCAGTTTGAGAAAGATGCAATCACGATAGTTGTACCATCAATTGCCGATTTGCAGATAATAAAGGAAATACGCTACTACGAAAAAGCGCGCAAACTCGGTTTAGATGTTTTGGAATTTGACGAAGTGAATAACATTGTTTTGTGAATTTGAAGACAGGCTCTAGGGCAATTGATCAAAAAATTCCTGCATGAAATTTGGCAATCTTCTTTCCCTCGCCCCCTTCTTTGCGCCATACAAACGCGATGTGTTTTTTGCCTTGCTGGCTTTGCTTATAACTACGCTGATGGTTTTGTTTTTTGGCAAGGCGATCAAATATCTGATTGATTTTGGCTTTGCCAAAACAACAACAGGTTATGGTGATTTGTTTTCGCTGAATCTGATTTTGTCGGTTTTTTTGCTGGCGGTGATTGTTCTTGCGGTGGCCGGCTATTTTCGTTCTTTTCTCATCAATTCAGCGGCAGAAAAAGTAATCTCTGATTTACGAAAGAAAGTTTATGACCACATCATTCGCGTTTCCGCAGAATTTTTTGAATTGACAAAAACCGGCGATGTTATCTCGCGTCTGACCGTTGACAGCGTTGTGCTCTATGATTGCATTAGCAGCACGGTTTCATTTCTTTTACGCAATCTTTTGTTGTTTGCTGGTGGGATAGTTTTTCTGTTTCTAACCAGTTTCAAACTCACTTTAATTTCAATTTTTCTGATTTTTTTTGCCATCGCTCCGATAATTTTTATGGGAAAAAAGGTGAAGGCATTATCGCATAAATCACAGTCTGCTCTAGCATCAATTGGTTCTCACATTGAAGAAACAATCAATGGCATAAAAACTATTCAATCCTATTTGTGCGAAGAAAAAGAAGCGCGCAATTTTTTTTCTTTTGTTGATTCGGCGCTAAAAATTTCCCTGCAAAAAATTCATGTAAAATCACTGATGATTGCTTTTGTCATCAGTTTGTCATTTGGTTCAATCGTGCTTGTTTTGTGGGTTGGCAGCCATGATGTTATCAATGGTAAAATCACTTCCGGCGATCTTTCCTCTTTTATTTTTTATTCCGTGGTTGCGGCAACCGCGCTGGTTTCATTGAGTCAAATCGCCGGACAATTACAAAACGCTTCAGCTGCCGCGGCAAGAATTTTTGAATTATTACAGATACAATCCCCGGTCAGAGAAATAGCCAATCCGCAGAGTTTTGAAGTGTGCAAGGAAATCACCGTTAAATTTCAAGATGTCAATTTTTCCTATCCTGGCCGTAAAGATTTTTCAGTGCTTTCCGGTTTTAATCTCGAAATAAAACCGCGTGGAAAAATTGCCATCGTCGGTTTAAGCGGTTCAGGAAAAAGCACTTTGCTGCAATTGCTTTTGCGTTTTTATGATGTTGATGCAGGCTTGATAACATTGAATGGATGCGACATCAAAGCGATGTCATTTTCTGATTTGCGCAAAAATTTTTCCTACATTTCGCAGGATTGTTTCATTTTTTCCGGAACGGTTTTTGAAAATATTTCCTATGTTGATAAATCGATCACCACAGAGGATGTCGCAAAAATAATTTCACAAAATCAGGCGTTGAATTTCATCAATCATCTGCCACAAAAAATGCATACATTTGTTGGCGAAAAAGGTATAAAACTTTCCGGTGGCGAACGTCAAAGAATTGCGGTTGCGCGCGCGATTATCAAGGATTCACCAATTTTACTTCTCGATGAAGCAACTTCATCTCTCGACAATCAAAATGAACAATTCATCAATCAGGCCATTCTTGATTTGGCAAAGGATAAAACCGTCATCACCATCGCTCACAAACTTTCTTCAATCATCAATATGGAGCGCATAATTTTTATCAAAGATGGTGAAATTGTTGAGATGGGATCGCATCAGCAACTGATTGTAAAAAACGGTTTTTACAAAAAAATGTATGAAGCGGAGATGTTTGAAATAGATCCTGAAACAAGTTCAGGATGACCCTCAAAACAATTGTCATCCAGAACTTGTTTCAGGATCTTATCACCAACGGAATCGCGCCAATCAGATCCTGCGGCATCATTCCCACTTCTCCCTGTTTTTTAGCGATTAAATCTCCGGCGCTGGCATGAATTTCAACGCCATAAATTGCGGCATTTTTTAAATCCAAACCTTGTGCAACAAGTGCAGCGATTATACCACACAGAGCATCACCCATTCCAGCGGTTGCCATTCCAGGATTGCCGAATTGACATTCATGCAAAAAATCGTCACCGCAAATTAATGTATTTTTTCCTTTCAAAATTGCGATGCAGCCGAATTTTTTTTGCAGTTTTTTTACTGCCATTTTTCGATTTCTTTGAATTTGTGTTGTGTCCAAACCGAGTAAACGCGCTGCTTCACCAACATGAGGAGTGATAATTGCATTTTGTAATTTTAAGATTTTTTTATTTTCTGAAATCAGATTTAACGCATCGGCGTCGATTATTTTTGGTAGTTTTGAGGCAAGAGTTTTTTTAAGTAAATCTTTTGCCCAGCTAGATTTCCCAAGCCCGCATCCTATTGCGATTACATTCTTGTTATCGAAAATTTTTCCGTCGTAAATTGTCATCGCATTGGGCAATCGTGCCAAAAGCGCAGTATAATTTTCCTTACGACTTAAAACACTAACCTTGCCTGCGCCAGTGCGATAAGCGGCTTCAGCGGCCATAATTATTGCACCTCCCATGCCATAATCGCCGCCGATAATTAATACATGACCAAAATCTCCTTTGTGAGAATCTGGTTTGCGCTTAAAAAGTTTTGGCAATTTCGATAACAAATGAATTTCTTCCGACATTTTTTGAGTTAGGAATTTGATAACCGCCATAAAATGCAAAATCTTGCGGGAAGGCGTAACTAAAGCCTGTAGCTAATATTCCAAGCGCATGATTTCCGGAATACCAATCGGCAATCAAACTGAAATCATCAGTAATTTTTTGTTCAAATCCGCCGATAAAACAGGTGACGCTTTCGCCAAAAATTTGTTTGGTGCCATTGCTGATTCCGGCAGTTAAGCGCGTGTTGCTTTGTGGAATGATAATGCTGCCGCTACTGTAAATCCAGTGTCCTATGCCCTGTCCCTGCAATGAAATCGGTATCATTAATCCAAAAATTATTTTTGGCTGATAAGAATTTTTTGTGGCAAGAGGAAAAACATTTTTTGCACCAATGCCAAGCGAAACATTTTGTGAAGCCGGCGTGCTTAAATTGAATTGTGTGATGTTGAGTTCAGTATCATAGCCAATTCCGTGTGCAAAATAGTTGGTTGCAGCCCAAAACTGACCTGGATCTTTGGCGCGAAATTGCGATTCATGCTGCAAAAAAATTTTATTTTTTGTGAGTACATCAACAGATGGAACATTGAAAATGGTTTGTTGAGCGTTGGCTTGGAAGCGAATAAAAATGACAAAGAAGAAGAAAATAAATTTTTTCATGTTGCATTGAAATAGCCAATCTCCGCCTCTTTGAGGCTTTGTCATACATATCGGGACTGTCGCAAATCCCCATTTCTTACCATTTTTAAACTCGACGAGCCCTTGTAAATCAAGGGTTAAGATTTTTCAGAAAGTTGATTTGCGACATGGCCATAATTTTAAAAATTCAGCAAAATGTGATTTTTCTGCGGATTTTTTTTCTAAAAACTGCCGCAGATTTTTTTTACATTTCACAAAAGAATCATGTGAAATTGAACCGTTGTGATGTTGGTAAATCATATAAAGCAGATAGGTGTTGATGACATCAGTTTCACAATAATCGCGGATTTCCTGTAATTTTCCTTCGTCATAAAGTTGTGTTACCATTGAGCCATCAACGCCAATTTTTCCGGGCAGGCCAAAGGCGGCGCAAAGTTCATTCATTTTCACTTTTGCTGAAGCGCCGAAATCAGAAAATGCTTCGGCCAAATCGCAGTGCCAATCAAGTGAATAACGCTGATTGTAATTGTTCCATTTATCGCCACTTTTGTAGAGCCACGCTGCTTCAACAGAATGTTTCATCGCTGCATATTTTAAAACCGGCATGTCAAAATTTTTGCCGTTGAAACTGACTAATCGCGAGAGATGTTTTTTTAGATGCGAAAAAAATCCTTTAACCAAATCGGCTTCAGAAGAGCTTAAATCACCGCCGGAACGTATGTCTGTGATGTGATAAATTTCCTGTCCATTGAAATTGCGTTCGATTTCCGCTTCAAGAAAACTGATGGCAATGATTTGGTGGAATGGTTGGCGCAAAAAGGAATTTTTCTGGTCGGTGATGTTGAGATGATATTTTATCAAATCATGGCGCAGCTCTTCTTTTGTGGCATTTTGCAGATCAAGCAAATTTCTTGCCGCGTTTAAATCCGGGATTGTTTCAATGTCAAAAATGAAAAGATTTTGATGTTGCATTTAGTTAAGTTTTAAATGGAATTACGGCAAATTTAACCCTTTGAAATTTCCAAAAAAATGCAAGCGATTGTTCTACATAAAGTCGGAGATGCCGACAATCTCAAGATCGAAAAAGACGAAGATCCAAAACCAAAAAAAGATGAAATTCTGATAAAACACACGGCAATTGGTGTGAATTTTTTTGATGTCTGTTTTCGTAAAGGCCAATATGCAATTTCAAAAATGCCGGCAATTCTTGGCATGGAAGCTTGCGGTTTGGTCGAGGCGGTTGGAGATGGTGTGACCAATTTTAAAATCGGAGAACGCGTCGCATATGCCACCGGTGGTATAGGCGCTTATGCTGAAAAAAGAGCAATCAATCAGCATCATGTCGTGATTCCGCCAAAAGAATTAACCGATGTTCAAATCGCAGGAACCTTGTTTAAAGGCTTAATGGCGCATGCCTTGCTGCATCGTGTTTATATCTCAAAAAGAGCGAAGAAGATTTTGATTCATGCTGCCGCCGGAGGGGTTGGGCATTTGCTTTGCCAATGGGCAAAATTTCTTGGTTTGGAAGTGATTGGAACTGTTGGCTCCGAAAACAAGATTGCTTTTGCCAGGGAAAATGGCTGCAACCATGTAATCAATTACAAAACTCAAAAGCTCGTTGATGAGGTGGCAAAAATTACCAACTATGAGGGTGTTGGTTTGGTTTATGATTCTGTTGGCAAAGACACTTTGGAAAAATCTCTCGAATGTTTGTGGCCGATGGGCATGTGTGTTTCCTTTGGCGAATCTTCCGGAAATACTGAAAAACTGGATTTAAATCAGATGGTTGCAAACTCGCTTTACATTACGCGTCCGACATTAGCGCTTTACAAAGCTAATCGCATTGAACTCACAATTTCTGCCGATGAAGTTTTTGCCGCTGTGATGCAAGGAATTTTGAAGCCGAAAATTACAACTTATGCTTTCAAAGATGTTGCTAAAGCCCATCATGATTTGGAAAGCCGCAATACGATGGGATCGTTGGTGCTAACTGTTTAGGATTACCTTCAAATTCTGTTTGATTTTTCTGGTATCAGTTTTGCTTAAAGCGCCGATTTTGCCTTTAACCAAAGCTGTATCAATTGTGAATATTTTCATTCTGATTACGCATTTATTCTGCAAATTTGTGCCTTCATAATTGGTGATTATGTGATCGCTCCAAAAATTGGAATTCTTGGCGGAAGTTATCATGGATAGAATCAAATTGTTATTTTTCTGATTATATTCCTCATTTGATAGAACCAATGCCGGCCTGTGTTTATATTTACTTTCATCATCAGCAAAAGGAAATGGAACAACTACGATATCAAAGGGTTTGTAGGTGATCATATTATGATTTTCTGATTAGGTTTTCGAGGTAAGAAAATTGTTTGTCATCTTCTTTTGAATTCCACTCCTGCATGTTTTTTTGCATTAGCTTAAGAAGATTTTTATCAATTTTTTCAACTTTCTTCAATGTGGCTGAGTTGCCCCTGATTTCAAATGTTATATAGTCTCCAGCATGTATAGCGAGTCTTTCACGCACTTCTTTTGGAATTGATGTTTGAAACTTTGTTGTGACTTTTGATAAAGTTTTCATCAGTAAGTGTAATTTAGTATTACGTAGAGCCTGTCTTCAAACTCATCACAGCTCGCTTTTTCAGAAATTTTGAGCGACTTTTCGGCAAAATTTTGCCGCTGTATCTGGCATACTGCAAAAAATTTTGCCGAAAAACGAGCCAAAATTTGTGGAAAAGCGAGCTGTGATGAGTTTGAAGACAGGCTCTAATACCGTAATTAATCATTTTTTCTTTTCAAACTATTCGTATCGCAAAATCTCTGCCGGATTTGATTTGCTGGCTTTGTAGGCTGGATAAAGTGTGGCCAAAAAGGAAAGAATAAGTGTCATTCCGGTGATTAAAATCACGTCTGAAACAAAAATTTTTGATGGCAAAGTGGAGAGAAAATAGATTGTTGGATTGAAGAGAGATGTGTCGGTGATTGATTCCAGCCATCTTTTGATGGCGTCAATATTTGCTGAAAAAAGCACGCCGATGGTGAGACCAAGAAGAGTTCCGATTACACCGATTGACGATCCGCAAATCAGAAAAATTCGCATTACAGAAGATTTGCTCATGCCAAGCGTGCGTAAGAGCGCGATGTTTTTATTTTTATCATTAACCAGCATGATCATGCTGGAGATGATGTTGAAAGCGGCGACTAAAATGATCAATGTCAGAATCAGAAACATTACAGTGCTTTCAACTTTTAAAGCATCAATGAAGCCTGAATTGGCTTGTTGCCAATCAGTCATGTAGAGATTTTGACCATGTGCCAGAATTTGAAAAAGTTGTTCTTTTATCTCATCTAATTTGGTTGCGTCTTTGGCAAAAATTTCGATTGCAGAAACAGAATTTGGAAAACGGAAATGAATTTGTGCCATCTCGAAATTCATGAAAACCATGGTTGAATCATATTCATACATGCCGCTGTCAAACACTCCGGCGACTTCATAAGTTTTGATGCGTGGAATTGTGCCGATAATGCTTTGGTTGGTTTCAGCAGAAATTATTTTGAGTGGATCTCCGATGCGTAAATTTAAATTTTGTGCCACTGCCGATCCTACCACCACCACATCACGTTTTGACAATTTTCCCAAATCTCCGGCGGTGATGTTTTTAGCGATCAATGTTTTATTTTTTAAATCGTCGATTTTTATACCCCTGATGAGGCCGCCAATGTTCTTGTCTGGCGATGATAACATTGCCTGACTTTCAATCAACGCATTGGCAAATTTTACTCCGGGGATTTCTTTGATTTGGGCAAGAATTTTTTCGTAATCTGCGATTTGATGATTATGGCTGTAAACAGTCAAATGCGCGTTGATCCCAAGAATTCTGTTGATCAGCTCATAACGAAAGCCATTCATCACCGACATTACGATAATTAGCGTTGCTACGCCAATCATGATGCCAATGAAGGAAAAAATGGCGATAACGGAAATGAAACCCTCTTTGCGCTTTGATTTGAGGTAGCGGAAGGCAATCAGAAATTCTAGGACAAGTTTGTCAAACATGGCACTTTTGAACGTGAATTCAGCAAACTATTTTTTTGCCGCAGCTTTCTTTTCACCAGTCTTTTTTTCGCTAATGACAATTTCGGTTTCTGTAGTTTCTTTGTCATTTGCCACTGCTTCCTCCAGCTTTTTTTCCTGATTGGCAATTTTGCGATATTTGTTGGCCATTAAGCCGGTTCCGGCGGGGATCAGGCGACCGACGATGATGTTTTCTTTCAAACCTCTTAGATGATCGATTTTTCCCTGAACTGCGGAATCAGTTAAGACACGCGTTGTTTCTTGGAATGAAGCGGCAGAAATGAAAGATTTGGTTTGCAATGAAGCCTTAGTGATGCCAAGCAGCACAGGAGCGCATTTTGCCGGTTTCATTTTGTTGTTAATCATTTTTTGATTTACTTCCTCGAAGACATCGCGGTCGACATATTCTCCAGCCAGAAGAGTTGTATCGCCGGCATATGTCACTTCGACGCGTTTCAACATCATGCTTAAGATCACCTCAATATGCTTGTCATCAATTTTGACGCCTTGCATGCGATAAACTTTCTGCACTTCATTAACCATGTAATTGGTGAAGGTTTGCATGCCAAGGATGCGCAATATGTCATGCGGCACCAGATTGCCATCAACCAAAGTATCACCTTTTTTGACAAAATCTCCTTCGCCGACAAACAAATGTTTTGATTTGGAAATGCTATATTCAGCAGGTTCTACCGAAGCATCTTGTGAGCGAATAATGATGCGGCGTTTGGTTTTGTAATCTTTGCCAAACTCGACATAACCGTCAATTTCGCTGATAACAGCGGCATTTTTTGGCTTGCGCGCTTCGAACAATTCAGCAACGCGTGGAAGACCACCGGTAATATCACGGGTTTTCGAAGATTCTTTTGGAATTCTTGCGATTACATCGCCGGTTTTTACCTCATCGCCGTTAGAGACGCTAATCACCGTGCTAATTGAAAGCGCATATTCTTTCAAAACATCATCACGGCCTTTAACGATTGACAGGCGTGGTTTGAGATCCTGTTTGGAATATTGCTTCCAATCAATGACGATCTTGGTTGAAACGCCGCTTGATTCGTCAATTTTTTCACGCAGCGAAACATTTTCGGTTAAATCGTTAAATTTCACTGCGCCAGTGGCTTCAGCAATTACCGGAATGTTGTAAGGATCCCATTCGGCGAGATGATCGCCTTTTTTTACTTCAGAGCCATGTTTATGAATAATCACAGAGCCGTAAGGCAGTTTGTAGCTGTGAATTTCTTTCTGATCCTTGTCAACCAGAGTGATTTCAGAATTGCGGCTTACAACCACAATTTTGCCATCGCGATCAGTGATAGTGCCTTTGTCGGAGATTCTCACCTTGCCATCGGAAATTGCGGAGATTGAAGATTGTTCAGTTCCTCTTTGTGCCGCACCACCGATATGGAATGTTCTCATGGTAAGCTGAGTTCCTGGCTCGCCAATTGATTGGGCGGCAATTACGCCGGCAGCTTCACCAATGCTGACAATGTCGCCTGTGGCCAAATCGCGGCCATAGCATTTAACACAAATACCATCGTGAGATTTGCAAGTCAGAACCGATCTGGATTTGATTGATTTGACACCGGATTGTTCGATTGCATCGGCTAAAGCCTCATCAATCATGGTTCCGGCATGAGCTATGGTTTTCTTGCCGTCGGGAGATTTTATATCTTCGAGTGGTACACGTCCCAAACAATTTTCGCCAAGAGAAACTATGGTTCTGCCATCTTCAATTACTGGTTCGATGATAACGCCTTCATCGGTGCCACAATCTTCCTCAATCACAATACAATCTTGTGAAACATCAACCAGCCTTCTGGTTAGATAACCGGAATTAGCGGTTTTGAGGGCGGTATCGGCTAAACCTTTACGGGCGCCGTGTGCGGAGATGAAATATTCCAAAACGCTCAAACCTTCTTTGAAGTTGGAAGTGATTGGAGTTTCAATAATTTCGCCGGACGGTTTTGCCATCAAGCCACGCATACCGGCAACCTGTTTGATTTGGTTTTCAGAGCCGCGGGCGCCGGAATCTGCCATCATGAAAATTGAGTTGGCGGAAGATGGGTTGGTGTAGCTTGAAATGATTGACATCATTTCACGTGAGATTTTGTTGGTGCAATTAGTCCATTCGTCAACGACTTTGTTATAGCGTTCGCCAGAGGTGATGAGGCCGTCGCGATATTGCTTCTCCAGTTTTTTAACTTTTTCCAGAGATTCAGTAATGTGTTTTTGTTTTCCTTGCGGGATGATCATATCATCTTTGCCGATTGAAATTCCGGCAACGCAGGCATTTTTGAAGCCAAGAGCCATGATGCGATCGCAGAACATGACAGTCTCTTTTTGGCCGCAATTACGATAGACTGTGTCAATCAGATTAGTGACGGCCTTTTTAGTCATGGCTTTGTTTACAGCATCAAAATTGCGTTTCATGGCGTTAGGCAAAATGTTATAAACCAACACACGGCCGGGAGTGGTTTCGATGCGTGAATAAAATCTTTCACCGGCGTCATTTTTTAGAACATAGCGATAAAGGATTTTGTCATGCAGAGTGATGCTTTTGGCATTCAAGGCGTGATGAAGTTCAAAATCATCGGCGATTGCACGTGATTTCGCTTTGGCAAAATCTTTGCTTTCCATAGTGATGTAATAAAGGCCAAGAACAATGTCTTGTGAGGGCACAATGATTGGCTTGCCATTGGCCGGGCTCAAGATGTTGTTGGTTGACATCATCAAAACGCGTGCTTCAACCTGCGCTTCAATTGAAAGTGGAACATGGACAGCCATTTGGTCGCCGTCAAAATCGGCGTTGAAAGCGGCGCAAACCAATGGGTGTAGTTGAATTGCTTTTCCTTCGGTTAGCACTGGTTCGAAAGCTTGAATACCAAGTCTGTGAAGAGTTGGAGCGCGGTTTAGAAGGACAGGATGTTCTTTGATTACTTCGTCAAGAATATCCCAAACTTCCGGTCTTTCCGCTTCAACAAGTTTTTTCGAAACTTTGATTGAAGGCGATTTGCCGTAAAGTTCTAACTTGGAATAGATGAAAGGTTTAAAGAGCTCGAGTGCCATTTTTTTTGGCAGGCCACATTGGTGAAGTTTTAATTCCGGACCAACTACAATCACCGAACGGCCAGAGTAATCCACGCGCTTTCCAAGCAGATTTTGGCGGAAACGTCCTTGTTTTCCTTTCAGCATGTCAGCTAGCGATTTGAAAGGTTTTTTATTGGAATTTTTTACTATTGCGCCGGAACGGCCATTATCAAGCAGGGCATCAACCGATTCCTGCAACATGCGCTTTTCATTTTTGATGATGATTTCTGGTGCACCCAATTCTGTCAGACGTTTCAAACGATTGTTGCGGTTGATTACACGACGATAAAGTTCATTAAGATCGGAAGTTGCAAAACGACCGCCATCAAGCATTACTAATGGACGAATATCAGGCGGAATCACCGGAAGAACGCTGATAATCATATGTTCTGGCCTGTTGCTGCCTGAATCGACAAATTGCTCAATTAGCTTTAATCTTTTGACGGTTTTTTCGCGTTTTAGTTCGGAAGTTATGGTAACAAGTTCTTCACGTAATTCTTTCTGCAATTTTTTAAGATCGATTTTTTGCAAAAGTTTTTGCACCGCTTCAGCGCCAGTTTCGGCAATGAAACTGCCATAGCCATGCTCTTGCTGAAATTTTTCCAATTCATCTTCAGTGATGATTTCGCCATCTTTAAGAGGCGACATCAAGCCATCAGTGATAACGTAAGATTCAAAATAGATTACTTTTTCAATTGATTTGAGTGTAACGCCAAGAATGGTGGCGATGCGTGAAGGTAGAGATTTCAGAAACCAGATGTGAGACACTGGTGCGGCGAGCTCAATATGGCCCATTCTTTCACGACGCACTTTTGAGGAAGTTACTTCCACACCGCATTTTTCGCAGACAATGCCTTTGTATTTGATGCGCTTATATTTGCCGCATAGACATTCATAATCCTTGATCGGACCAAAAATTCGTGCGCAGAACAAACCATCTCTTTCCGGTTTGAAAGTGCGGTAATTGATGGTTTCCGGCTTTGCTACTTCACCAAAAGACCATGATCTGATTTTATCTGGATCAGCGATCGAAATTTTGATTGCGTTAAAATCAAGCAAATCAACGGCGTTGTTGGAAGTGATGCTTAAAAGACCGTGAGATGAAGTTCCTGCTAATGTCATATTTTGCTAAATTAAATCTATTTTGCGCTTCAATTATTCGTGGATCTGTGCTTCAAAAAAAATCCCGAAGCACGAAGCACGAAGCACGATACCGCTATTCCTCAACCAACTCAATATTTAAACCAAGCGAGCGTACTTCCTTGATCATCACATTGAACGATTCCGGAATGCCGCAATTGAAGTTTTGATTTCCTTGAATGATTGATTCGTAAATTTTGATTCTACCAACCACATCATCTGATTTGACGGTGAGCATTTCCTGCAATGAATAGGCGGCGCCATAAGCTTGCAGTGCCCAGCATTCCATTTCACCGAAACGCTGACCGCCAAAATGCGATTTACCGCCAAGAGGCTGTTGTGTGATTAAGCTGTAAGGGCCAATTGAACGTGCATGAATTTTGTCATCAACCAGGTGATGTAATTTTAGCATGTAGATGTAGCCGACGGTGATTTTGCGATCGAATTTTTCACCGGTTTTGCCATCGAATAATTCGATTTGGCCGGATTTATCGAGATTAGCAATCTCAAGCAATTTGGTGATATATTCTTCTTTTGCGCCTTCAAAAATTCCGGTGGCAAAATGTATGCCGTTTTTCAGTTTGGAAGCAAACTCAAGCAATTCATCTTCTGACATCGCCTTGATTTTTTTGGTCTCGTCAGCTTCCGAATAGACCGCTAGAATTTTTTCACGCAATTTTTTGACAAACTCACCTTTTTTAGCGGAAATCTGATCAAGCAATTGACCGATTTGTTTGCCTAATTCTTTTGAAGCAAAACCCAAATGGGTTTCAAGAATTTGGCCCACATTCATTCGCGAAGGTACGCCAAGCGGGTTTAGGACAATGTCAACCGGCTTACCATCAGCAGAATATGGCATATCTTCAAGCGGAGCGATTTTGGAAACCACACCTTTATTGCCATGGCGTCCGGCCATTTTATCTCCGGGTTGCAGGCGATATTTGGAAGCGACATAAACCTTAACGATTTTGAGAACGCCCTGTCCCAATTCATCACCGGCTTTGATGCGAGCAACTTTTTCGCCGAAATCTTTTTCGATTTCTGATGTTTGTTTGTTGTGGGCTTTGATGAGTTTTTCTGCTTTGTCCATCACTTTGGCATTGTCAATTGTGATTTTTACCAGATGGTTTTTTGACAAAGTTTCGAGTTCTTTTTTCTCCAACCTGGATTTGGTTTTAAGCTTATCAACGTTATTGAGCAGTTTATGGCCGGAAAAAAGATCGGCTAAAGCGCTTTTCAGCGAGTTTTCAAGGAAGGAGATTTTGAGGTTTTTGTTTTTATTTAATTCCTCGATTTGCTGCATTTCAATGTAGATTGAACGCTCATCTTTTTCGACACCTTTGCGTGAGAAGACTTTTACATCAACCACAGTTCCACCAATGCCGGTTGGGGCATAAAGCGAGGAATCTTTAACATCGGCGGCTTTTTCACCAAAAATTACTTTGAGAAGTTTTTCTTCCGGAGTCATCGGTGATTCGCTTTTTGGTGTGGTTTTTCCAACCAATAGATCGCCTGGTTGCACTTCGGCGCCAATGTGAATTACGCCTTCCTCATCAAGTTTGGTTAAAACTTCTTCGCTGACATTCGGGATATCACGGGTGATTTCTTCAGGGCCTAAACGAGTGTCACGTGCAACAACTTCAAGCTCTTCGATGTGAATGGAAGTGAAAGTATCATCAGCTAAAAGCTTTTCAGAGATGATGATGGAATCTTCGAAATTATAACCATTCCACGGCATGAAAGCGACGCGCACATTTTTTCCCAAAGCGATTTCGCCATCCGCGATTGAATGGCCGTCGGAAATGATTTGTCCGGTTTTTACCTTTTGTCCAAGTTCAACAGTTGGTCTTTGATTGATGCAAGTGTCCTGATTGGTTCTGGCATATTTTTTGAGGTTATAAACTTCGATATGAGGAGCATCGTCAATTGATGATTCAATAACGATTTTTGCGGCGTCAACAAATTTTACTACCCCATCTTTTTTAGCTCGTACAGCGGCGCCGCAGTCGGAAGCGATTACCGATTCCATGCCTGTTCCAACTAGAGGAGCGTCAGGACGAAGCAAAGGCACAGCTTGGCGTTGCATGTTTGAACCCATCAAGGCGCGATTGGCGTCGTCATTTTCCAGAAATGGAATCAGGGTGGTGGCGATTGAAACAATTTGTTTTGTTGAGACGTCAATGAAATCGATTTTATCCTTTGGCATCATGACAAATTCACCGTTTTTACGGCAATTGACCAGATCGGATTTGATGTTGCCCTTATCGTCAATTTCGATGGTTGATTGCGCGATTGCGAAATCAATTTCTTCCATGGCGGAAAGATATTTCACTTCGGCGGTGACTTTGCCATTTACCACTTTGCGATAAGGCGTTTCGATAAAACCATAATTATTGATGCGGGCGTAAGTGGCCAGCGAGTTGATCAAACCGATATTTGGACCTTCTGGAGTTTCAATTGGACAAATGCGGCCATAGTGAGTTGGGTGAACGTCGCGTACTTCAAAACCTGCTCTTTCGCGTGTTAAACCTCCTGGGCCTAGAGCGGAGAGACGACGTTTGTGAGTAATATCGGAAAGCGGATTGGTTTGATCCATGAATTGCGAGAGTTGCGAGGTGGCAAAGAAATCCTTGATTGCGGTGATTAGCGGTTTTGAATTAATCAGGCTTTGTGGCATGATGGTATCAACTTCAACAGAGTTAATTTTTTCTAAAATTGCTTTTTCAACACGCGACATTCCAATACGCATCTGATTTTCAATCAGCTCGCCAACAGCGCGAACACGACGGTTTGCCAGATTGTCAATATCGTCGGTTTTGAGATCATTATGTTTGATGAGACTTAAAATTCTGATGGTTTGTTCGATGTCTTGGTTGGTTAGGTGAAGTATGTTTTTATCGGCGTTTAAACCAAGGCGATGATTCATTTTCATTCTGCCGACATCGGATAGGTTGTAGCGCGTGTCGTTGAGGAAAAGATTTTCAAAATAGTTTTTCGCCACTTCCAAAGATGATGGCACTTCGCCAAGGCGGATGGCTTTGTAGATATCAAACAAAGCATCTTTTTGGTTAAGATTTTTATCAACCAGCATGGTATTGTAGAGGTAAGGGCCAATATCTGATTTGCTTGGATTGATGATGGCAATGGTTTTGAAATTCAGTTTTTTTAAAATTTCCAAACTTTCGGAAGTGACGATTGATCCTGCTTCAAGCAATAATTCGCCGGTTTCTGGTTCGATCAAATCCTGGGCGATGATATAGCCAAGAAGAGCTTCGTCTGTCAGGAGATAATGTGAAAATTTTTCGCTCTGTAATTTTTCGATGATTTTGCGGTTGATTTTTGTGCCTTCTTTGACTGCAACTTCGCCACTGTCGGCACAGACTAAATCATGTGCCACTTTTTTTCCGAGGAAAAATTCTGTATCAAATTTTAGCGCCCAGCCTTTTTTGGTGATTACAGCATCAACTGAACCATAGAAGGTTTTGATGATTGACTCTGAGCTCATGCCGATTACGCGCAAAAGCGATGTTGCAGGAATTTTTCTTTTCTTATCGACGCGAAAATGGACGATGTCTTTGCTGTCAAATTCAAAATCAAGCCATGAGCCAATGTGAGGAATGACTTTGGCAGTATAGGATTTTGAACCGGAAAGTTTAACATTTTCACTATCGAAGAAAACACCTGGTGCGCGACGCATTTGCGAAACAATAACTCTTTCAGCGCCATTGATGATAAAGCTGCCGGTTTCAGTCATTAACGGAACTTCACAAAGATAAACTTCCTGCTCTTTTATTGAGCGAATTTCTCTGATTTCGCTTCCTTCTTCCTGATGCCATAAGATGAGACGCAATCCTGCGTGCAAAGGTGCAGAAAATGATCTGCCGGCGGAAAGGCATTCATGGGATTCATATCTTGGTTTTCCCAAAGAATATTTTACGAACTCAATTGTAACGCGACCTGCAGAATCAGAAATTGGGAAAAATGAAGTGAAAACTGACTGAATGCCGATGTTTTCGCGTTGCTCGTGAGCAAGGTCAGTTTGAAGAAATTTCTCGTAAGAATCTTTTTGTAGGGCAATCAAATGCGGAATTGCTTCAATATCCTTATTGTTGCTGAAATTTTTTCTTAAGAGAGCTTGGTCGAAATTGCGAATTTGAGGCATAAAAGTTTAGTCGTTATCTGTTGTCAAACAACAAAAGCCAACCCACTAAAATCAGTGAATTGGCCTGTAAAATTTGTCGAATTATTTTAATTCAACTTTAGCGCCAGCCGCTTCGAGTTTTTTCTTTATTTCTTCAGCATCGATTTTGGCAACATCGGTTTTTAAAGTTTTTGGCGCGCCTTCAACCAGATCTTTAGCTTCTTTCAAACCAAGATTGGTAATGGCGCGAACTTCTTTGATTACGTTGATTTTATTTTCACCTATAGCGACAAGAACAACTTCAAATTTGTCTTTAACTTCAGCGGCAGCGCCAGCAGAAGCTGCTCCTGGAGCGGCTGCAACAGCAAAAGATGCGGCTGAAACTCCCCATTTTTCTTCTAACTTTTTGCTAAGCTCTGCAAGCTCTAGGATAGTTAAAGTTGATAGGGATTCTGTCAATTGTTCGAGATTTGCGGACATTTTTTACCTCTGATTTGAAAGTTAGTTTTTTGAAAAATTTGAAAATTACTGAGTTTTTAAAGTTGCAAATCCTTGTTTTGGAGCAGTAAGAATTCTGACGAATTTGGATTGAGCGCCTTTGAGTAAACCGATGAAAGAAGAGCGAACATTTTCCAAAGATCCGAGCTTTGCTATTTCTTTGATTGTTGCTTCATTCATGAGTGATTTATTGAAGAATCCTGTTTTGATTTTCAGAACCTCAACTTGTTTTGCCATGTCAGCAATTACCTTGGAAAGTGCTACCGGATCTTGTGAGTAAAGCATCGCAGTTGGACCAATTAGATGAGGATTCAAGGCTTCCAATTCAGTGCCTTTGACAGCAAGTTTTACCAAAGTGTTTTTGGCAACTTTCATGCCACAATCTTTTGATTTTAAAGCTATACGCAAATCATAAATCTGCTTGTCGCTCATGCCTCGATAATGGATTACGGCAACAAAAGCACTGCCAACAAGCTTTTCTTTGAGAGCAGAGATTAGATTTGTCTTTTGTTCTTTGTTCATTGTCTGATTAGATTGATTCAACAGCCACCTGCACCGATGGACCCATGGTTGAATTCAGAAAAAATTCTTTAATGAATTTTCCTTTAGCATTTTCCGGTTTGGCATCTTTGATTGCCTTGATGACGGTTTTGATATTTTCAAGTAAAGCGTTATCCTCAAAATCAACCTTGCCAACCGCGCAGTGAACTGTTCCGGCTTTGTCGTTTTTGAAGCCAACTTTTCCTTTTAAACTTTCTGAAACTGCTTTTTTGATATCGGTAGTGACCGTTCCGTTTTTGGGGCTTGGCATGAGGCCGCGAGGGCCTAATTTTTTTGCTACTTTGCTGATTTTTGGCATAACATCGGGAGTTGCTATGCAAACATCAAAATCAAGAAAACCATCTTCGATTTTAGTAACTAAATCATCGAAACCAGCCATGATTGCGCCTGTTTCAAGAGCTACTTTTTTTTGATCGTCATTGGCAGCAAAAACTATAATTTTTACCTTCTTTCCCAATCCATGTGGGAGAAGAATTGAGCCTTTAACAGTTTGATCCGATTGTTTGGCATCAACACCTATGTTTATTGCGATATCAACCGATTCAACAAATTTGCGCTTTTTAGCAAGAGCCAGTTCCTTAACTTTTTTAATGCCGTCTTCAAGGTTTGTTGCGATATGTTTTTCTTGAATTTCTTTTGTCATTATTCAACCACCTCCAGACCCATTGAAATTGCTGAACCTTTGACCATTTCCATGCAAGCTTCGATAGTGCTTGCATTCATGTCAGCCATTTTTTTATTGGCGACATTTTTGATTTGTGCTGTGGTAATTTTGCCAGCTGAATCCTTTCCTGGAGCGGACGAGCCTTTTGCGACTTTGATTTCCTTCATGATCAGATAGGAAACAGGAGGATGTTTGGTTGTGAAAGTAAAAGATTTGTCCTTGTAAGCCGTGATGGTTACTGGAATTGGCGTGCCGACTTCATAGCCTTCAAACTTAAGCGCATTGAACTGCTTACAAAACTCCATGATATTAAGGCCTTTTTGACCTAAAGCCGGACCAATTGGAGGGGCAGGATTTGCTTTTCCCGAAGGCACTTGCAACTTAATGATGCCAAGAATTTCTTTTGTGCTTTTTGACATGATTTTATTTGATAAGTGGTACGAAGCCTCTTGATTTTATTGGCTTCAGCGACGTTTCAATAATGTTTGATAGTCTTCCACAAATTTTGAGAGCGCGGCAAGCTAGTTTTTGGAAACTAGTTTGCAATAAGCTTATTTTAGACAGGTTCTAAGAACCTTTTTCAACTTGGTTAACGTCAAGTTCAACTGATGTTGCGCGACCAAAAATCAAAACGGAAATCTTAACTTTTTGCTTTTCAACATCAAATTCCTCAACAACACCGGAGAATGATTCAAATGGGCCTTCAATAATGTTTAGGGTTTCACCAATTTCGAAAGCGAAGTTTTTGGCTTCTTGTGCTTGTTGTGATGACAGGTTGAGAATTTCTTGCATTTTTGGTTCAGCAACTGGTTGTGGATTATTTTTTCCACCAAGAAATCCCATTACTTTTGGGATGGAGTTGATCAGATTATAAGCTTCGCCCTCAAGATTAGCGTTGATGAAAACATAGCCAGGAAAAAGTTTCTGCATTTCCTGAACCTTTTGTCCTTTTTTAACCTTCATGACTGGTTTTGTTGGGACGAATGCTTCAGAAACATATTTGTCAATTGCGCCACGCACTATCATTGATTTGAGATCGGAGGCCACCTTATTTTCTTGGCCGGCCATTACGTTTAAAATATACCACTTTTTTTGTTCTGATGTCATAAACCAAAAATTAATCCAATGATTTTCGAAATTAAGAAATCGGCGGATAAGATTGCCAAGGCAACAATGACAATAGTTGCAACTATTGTCGCTGTTGTGATGTAAGTTTCTTTTTTTGACGGGATATAAAGTTTTTTTATTTCCCCAATCGCGTCTTTGAAAAATGAAAGCATAATTTGTTGGTGGTAAGTGATAAGTGGGCGTTTATTTACTTACCACTTACCACTAAATTTTGGCAGGAGCGAGAGGACTCGAACCCCCAACCAACGGTTTTGGAGACCGCTACTCTACCAGTTGAGCTACGCTCCTAAATTTGGATTAGGTTTATTCTTGTTCGGTGTCAGAAGTCTCTTTCTTTTTTGGTTTTTCTTCGCGCTTTTTTTGTTTTTCCAGACGTTCTTTTTCGTCTTCATATTCTTCGAATTTAGCCTCAAAACATGTTGGATTTGCTAAACCGTTTTCTTCGATATTTGCTCTACAAAAGAGAAGCCCTTCTTTATCAGCAAATTCGCTATCAGTGTTATGGCCGTCAATCCAGGCATCATGATGTTCAGTTATGAAACTACCATGAGTGGAAGCGCATCCGACTAAAAAAAATGAAAGTAAAATGGCTAGTTTTTTCATAACCCCCTACCTAACAATTTTAGAAACCACCCCAGCCCCTACAGTCCTACCACCTTCCCTGATGGCGAATCTGAGGCCTTCTTCCATGGCGATAGGGGAGATAAGCTCGACAGTGAGTTTGGTATTATCTCCCGGCATCACCATTTCAGTGCCATTTGGAAGGGTGACTGATCCGGTGACATCGGTTGTTCTGAAATAGAATTGTGGGCGGTAAT
>MEMO01000024.1:0-23508 GCA_001767955.1 Alphaproteobacteria bacterium RIFCSPLOWO2_01_FULL_40_26
CGCAACAAGTGCGGGGTGACAGTGTGGTGGAGTTTATTGGTTTTACTTAGAGTTTGTAGACTTAAGCCATAATTCCTTAAGCGTTATTGGGGTTGTTTATAATCTTTTTCAGGCTTCGCTTCAGTTGAATCGCAATGACAGCTTCCGCCGCCACAGCCGCCGGATTTAGCGCTTGGGTCTTCGGCTCCTAAAAATGTGATTGGCTTTTCTTCCCACTCTTTATCGAGCTGTTCGTAGGACAGGGCGAAAGGCTTTTTCTTTTCTACAACTTCTGGATTATGACCAAGAACGCGCACAACGGAGTTCAAAATTACGCTATAATCACTGCCCCTTTCAGCGAGTCTTTTACCGAGAGCTTTCAGTATTTTGATTGGATCTTGTAGCATCTCAATTGACTGCTCTTTTGGCAGATAAGAAACATATTCGAGGAAGGCCGGTAAGTAATCCGGCAATTCATTTTTATCGAGAGAAAACCCCGCCTCCTGGTAGATTTCACTAAGGTCTGCCATGGCTTGACCACGGTCGCGCGACTCACCATGGACATGCTCAAACAAATGCAATGACAGCGATTTGTTGCGATCGAATGTTTCAACATACTCCTCTTGCACGTCCAAGATATCCCTGTTTTGAAGCTGTGCCGCAAATTGCTGTAGATGCTGCAAATCATTGCCGTCTTTGATCAGACCTTCATCAGCAATTATTTGGTATAACTCATTAGCGTTACTGCTCCAATCTTTGTGCGGATAGCACAACATCATTCCCAACGCTTTGAAAGTTTTATAACCATTATGATGCATGCGTACCTCCAAACAAATTTTTGTGCTTCGGCTTACTGAACAAAGTTGCGTCACTATTGCCGCCAGAGCAGCCGTTGCCAAAAGAGAAGCCACAACTTGAACGCATATCAAAAGCTTGTTCAGCGTATTCTCTGTGTGATGTTGGAATGACAAAGCGATCTTCGTAGTTGGCGATTGCCATGTAGCGATACATCTCTTCAACCATCGGCTCACTTAACTTAACACTCGCAAGAACAGCAGCATTAGCGGTGCCATCAACATGCCTGGATCTCATATAAGCGCGCATTGCCAGCATTCTTTCCAGGGCAATTTTTACCGGCTCTTCATCTCCTGCAGTTAGAAGATTCGCGAGATATTTTAGCGGAATTCTCAAGCTAGAAACATCTGGAATAATACCGTTAACTCCAATATCGCCGCTTTCCGCAGCATTCTGAATTGGTGAAAGTGGTGGCACATACCAAACCATCGGCAAGGTTCTGTATTCCGGGTGAAGTGGAAAAGCTATTTTCCAATCCATCGCCATTTTATAAACCGGCGATCTCTTTGCTGCTTCCAACCAGCTTTCTGGTATGCCTTCAGCTCTTGCAGCTTTGATGATTTCCGGATCATTTGGATCAAGAAACATGTCGAGCTGCGCCTGATACAAATCTTTCTCATTTTCGGTTGAAGCTGCGGCTTCAATTTTGTCGGCATCGTACAACAAAACACCAAGATAACGAATACGACCAACGCAAGTTTCTGAGCAAACTGTTGGCTCACCAGCTTCAATTCTTGGGTAGCAGAAAGTGCATTTTTCTGATTTTCCTGACTCCCAGTTGAAATAGATTTTTTTGTAAGGACAGGCTGAAACACACATTCTCCAGCCTCGACATTTCTCCTGATCGATCAGAACAATTCCGTCTTCCTCTCTCTTGTAGATTGCTCCGCTTGGACAAGAAGCAACGCAGGCCGGATTTAAACAATGCTCGCATAAACGCGGCAAATACATCATGAAAGTATTTTCGAACTGTCCGTAAATATCTTTTTGGATCTCGTCAAAATTTTTGTCCTTGCTACGATGTTCAAATTCACCACCGAGAATTTCTTCCCAATTCGGACCCCAATTAATCTTGTCCATCTTCTTGCCGGTGATGACGGAAACCGGCTGCGCCGTTGGCATCGTTTTGGACTCAGGCGATTTCTGTAGATGTTCGTAATCGAAGGTGAAGGGTTCGTAATAATCATCAATCGACGGCAAATTTGGGTTAACAAAAATGTTGGCCAAAGTGCGCCATTTACCACCCTGCTTCGGCTGTATTTTGCCATTGCCTTTTCTCTCCCATCCACCTTTCCACTTATCCTGATTTCCCCAATCTTTTGGATAACCAACGCCTGGCTTGGTTTCAACGTTATTAAACCAGGCATATTCAACACCACGACGCGAAGTCCAAACATTCTTGCATGTAACCGAGCAAGTGTGACAACCAATGCATTTGTCGAGATTTAAAACTTTGCCTATTTGGGCACGAATTTTCATATAGAAGAATTTTATTAACCGGAAGCTCCGTCAACTCTTGGATGAGTCAGAATTGAGAAGTATAAAGAGATGAAGATAACGAAAGAGATGAGCCACAGAAGATGCGACAATCCTATCAGCAGCTCATAATCAATAACATCGAACAACGGTAAAATTACTCGTAGCACAACCACCAGAATCAGCGAGATAAAGGCATAGCTCATTGCCTTGTGTGGATTGCCAACATCGCGACCTGTGTGACCAAGAGCAACGCGAGACATCATGCCGATTGTCATCAAACCAATTCCACCAATGGCAAAAGCGTGAACTGCTAAAAATTTTGAGATGTCAAAGAAGTAAGCTACCACAAATAACAAGAAGCCAAAACAGATGAGCCAGAACGACAAATAAATGCTCCATAACAAACTTTTTTTCCATATTCCCGGCGTATACCAACCCGCCAATCTAATGGCATTCACCAAAAACAAACAAAGCGCCATGAAAGAGGAAATTTTCTGATTCTCGATTAACTCGAAAATGAAGAAGCCCAAGAAGAGCAGCATACTTGAAACATCAAGCCACTTCGAATTTGAAAGAGTTACTGGATAACCAACGCCTCTTTCAATGAAGAATGGCATAACTCTGCGTCCGATAGTCAGAATTATAGCGATCATTAAATACAATGCAGCGTAAAGACCTATGCGCGCTCCATCTTCAAAAATACCGAAAGCTTCAAGGTAAAATAAAACGTTTCCGACCAAGAGGAATAAGAGTTTTGACAGGATAAAACTTTGTTGCCACTGCTTTGCTTTAATGATTGGATAAGCACACAAAGCAATTGCCAACAAGTTGAAAGCAATGTCAAAAACTGCAGCTAATGATAAAAATGAGGTGCCGAAGAAAAGCGCCAATCGCGCCAAAAACCATAAAGCAAAAAGAAAGGCCAGTGGCTTGCCGTGGACAGTTTGCACTCCAGTCCAGTTCTTAATTGCCGTTAGAAGAAATCCTACAACTACTGCCATAGCATAGCCGTAAAGCATTTCATGCGCATGCCACTGTGACTGCGAAATCACCTCAATTTCCACAGGAAATTCAAATAAATAAACCAGCAACCAAACTGTCGTGGACAACACTGAGAAGATTGCTGCCCCAAGAAAGAAAGGTCTAAATCCAAGGTTAAATAGCGCCAAGCCACCACCTTTTTTTGCTGACCTTTCCTGATTGATTTTAATGTTGGAGCCACTCTTCATAAGGTGTGATTTGATGATTTCTCTGTTCCGGACATTTCGCCGTTAAGCGTATGGCCATAATTTTCTTCGTTCATCCAATCGACCTTTTGCATCTTGCGCAAAACGATAAACTCATCGCGATTGCAACCAACGGTACCATAATAGTTAAAACCGTAAGAAAGCTGGGCGTAACCACCAATCATGTGAGTTGGCTTCAACACCGTGCGAGTCACAGAATTGTGAATTCCACCGCGTGCGTTGGTGATTTCACTTCCAGGAACGTTAATGATTTTTTCCTGAGCATGATACATCATCACCATTCCTTCCGGAACTCTTTGGCTTACTACCGCTCTAGCAGTTATGGCTCCATTAATGTTGAACGCTTCTATCCAATCATTATCAATAACATCGATTTTTTTAGCATCCTTCTCACTGACCCAAATTATTGGACCACCTCTTGATAAAGTTAGCATCAGAAGATTGTCGGTGTAAGTTGAGTGAATTCCCCATTTTTGGTGAGGAGTGATGAAGTTAAGAACAACTTGCTTGCGACCTTTGCCGAATTTATCGAAAACTGCTGCGGTTGTTTTGAGGTCAACCGGTGGCTTGTAGACGCATAATTGCTCACCAAAAGCTCTCATCCATGGATGGTCTTGGTAAAGCTGTTGTCGGCCGGTTAATGTTCTCCATGGGATTAATTCGTGAACATTGGTGTAGCCGGCATTGTAGCTGACATGTTCCGATTCTATACCACTCCAGGTTGGAGAAGAGATAATTTTTCTTGGCTGAGCTTGTGTATCACGATAGCGAATTTTTTCATCTTCTCTAGCAATGGCCAAATGCGTATGATTGCGTCCGGTAAATTCACCAAGCGCCTTCCAAGATTTTACCGCAACATGTCCATTAGTTTCAGGAGCAAGCGAGAGAATCACTTCTGTTGCATCAATTGCTGAATCTATTTTCGGCAAACCTTTGCTGATGCCTTCTTCCGTTACCGTGTAGTTAAGCTCTCCAAGGAATTTAACTTCGTCCCCCGTGTTCCACGAAATTCCTTTACCACCGTTGCCAACCTTAGAAAGCAAAGGTCCGAGAGAAGTAAATTTTTTGTAAGTGTCTGGATAGTCTCTTTCGACCAAAATTACCGATGGCATGGTTTTGCCAGGAATTGGTTCACACTCACCTTTTTTCCAATCTTTAACCTCCAATGATTGAGCCATTTCACCAGCGGTGTCATGCTGTATTGGATTAAGAACTAAATCCTTCTCAACACCAAGATGACCAACGCAAATTTCGGAGAATTTTTTGGCGAGTCCTTTGTAAATTTCCCAATCACTACGAGCTTCCCAAGCTGGATCAACCGCCGCTGAAAGCGGATGAATGAATGGATGCATGTCGGAAGTATTGAGATCATTTTTCTCATACCAAGTTGCAGTTGGTAATACGATGTCAGAATACATGCAGGTTGTCGACATGCGGAAATCGAGCGTGATGAGCAAATCAAGTTTTCCTTCCGGGCCTTTCTCATGCCATACGGCTTCTTTAGGCAAGACTTCTCCTTCCTCTCCCAAATCAACACCTTGAACGCCATGCGATGTTCCAAGAAGGTGTTTCAAGAAATATTCGTGTCCTTTACCACTTGAACCAAGAATATTTGAACGCCACACGAACATGTTGCGCGGCCAGTTATCAGGGCTATCCGGATCTTCACAAGAAAGCTGCAAACTGCCAGACTTCAACGCAGACGCCATGTAATCACCAGCTTGCTGACCAGAAGTGGCGATTTCTTTTCCAACTTTTAGCGGATTAGTTCTAATTTGCGGCGCAGATGGAAGCCAGCCCATGCGCTCTGAACGAATGTTGCAGTCGATGAATGATAAATCTGACCAATCTTTTTTATCAGCGAGTGGCGACAAAATTTCGTCCATTTTCAATTTCTCGTAACGCCACTGATCTGTGTGAGCGTAGAAGAAAGAAGTGGAGTTTTGTTGACGCGGAGGACGACTCCAATCAGTTGCAAATGCTAGCGGAGCCCAACCGGTTTGCGGACGTAACTTTTCTTGACCAACATAGTGAGCCCAACCGCCACCTGACTGACCAACACAACCACACATCACCAACATGTTGATTATCGAACGATAATTCATGTCCATGTGGTACCAGTGATTCATCGCGGCACCAATAATCACCATCGATTTACCGTGTGTCTTGTGAGCATTTTCTGCAAATTGACGCGCAACGCTAATGGCATTTTCGCGCTTCACTCCGGTTATTTTCTCCTGCCAAGCTGGCGTGTAAGGAACGTCATCATCAAATGAAGTAGCAACATTTTCTCCACCAAGTCCGCGATCAACGCCATAATTCGCCAAAAAAAGATCATAAACTGTTGTGACTAGAGCATCACCATCTTTGAGTTGAAGGCTGATTGCCGGCACTACTCTTTCAAGAATGCTGTTATGATCGGTGCTACTGAAATGTTCATGTTCAAGATTGCCGAAATAAGGAAAGGCAACGGAAACTTTTTCTTTTTTGTCGTGATTAATCAAAGACAGTAACGGCGAAATTTCTTCTCCGTTTATTTCTTCTTTTGCTTCCAGATTCCACTTACCATTCTTTTCCCAACGAGATCCGATAGTTCCGTTTGGCACGCAAACTTCGTTCTTTTTTTCACAAACAATAACCGGTTTCCACTCAGAATTTTTTGCAGATTTTAAACTATCGGCAAAGTCTGAAGCTCTAATCATTCTGTCCGCTACAAGTCTGCCATCTTTATTCACCAGCTTTACCAAAAACGGCATGTCGGTGTAAGATTTGCAATATTTGTCAAAATAGTCACTTTTACCTTTAACGTGCCACTCGCTTAAAATGACGTGACCCATTGCCATAGCCAAAGCGGCATCAGTTCCTTGTTTGGGATTAAGCCATAAATCTGTAAGCTTTGCCACCTCGCTATAATCAGGAGTTACTGCAACAGTCTTAGCTCCTTTGTAGCGCACTTCGGTAAAGAAGTGAGCATCGGGAGTTCTGGTTTGTGGCACGTTTGATCCCCAAGCTATGATGAAGTTTGAGTTATACCAATCGGCACTTTCCGGAACATCAGTTTGCTCACCCCAGGTTTGTGGTGATGATGGAGGCAAGTCACAATACCAATCGTAGAAGCTCATGCAAACGCCGCCAATCAGTGATAGATAGCGGCTACCTGCAGCATAAGAAACCATCGACATCGCCGGAATTGGCGAAAATCCGATAATACGATCTGGACCGTGAGCTTTAGCAGTGTAAACGTTGGCAGCAGCGATGATCTCGTTAACCTCTTCCCAATCAGATCTAACAAAACCGCCACGGCCGCGATATTGTTGATAATCACGACGCTTTTCTTCGTTGGTGACTATTGATTCCCAGGCAATTACGGGGTCTTTATGAATAGCTTTTGCAGCTCTCCACGATCTCAGCAATCTGCTTCTGATAAGGGGATATTTTACGCGATTAGCGCTGTATAAATACCAAGAATAGCTAGCGCCTCTGGCACAACCCCTAGGCTCGTGATTGGGAAGATCAGCCCTAGTTCTTGGATAGTCAGTTTGTTGAGTTTCCCAAGTAACTAATCCGCCTTTGACGTAAATTTTCCAGCTACATGAACCAGTGCAATTTACGCCATGTGTTGAGCGAACGATTTTATCGTGCTGCCACCTGCCGCGATAGGCTTTTTCCCACTCTCTGGATTCTTCGGTTTTAACACCGTGATTATCCGCAAAAGATTCGCGCTTAAAAAAAGTAAATTTATCGAGAAAATGACTCATAAAATTTTTGATTACGGCCCCGTCGCAAATCAACTTTCTAAAAAATCTGAACCCTTGATTTACAAGGGCTCGTCGAGTTTAAAAATGGTAAGAAATGGGGATTTGCGACAGTCCCATTACGGATTTTTAACATAAGCGTTTTTGCGCAGGTAGAACCACCAATTGATTCCCATACATATCACATAAAACACAGCGAAGCCATAGAGCGCGATTTCCGGAGTGGCAGCTTTGATTTGTTCGCCAATTATTTGCGGAATGATGAAGGCGCCATAAGCAGCAATGGCAGAAGTCCAGCCAAGAACTGGTCCGGCTTGTTCTTTATCGAACACAACAGCGATTGTACGGAAGGTCGAACCATTGCCAATTCCAGTAGCAAGGAATAACAAAATGATCAGCAGCAAGAAGGGGAAGAAAAATTGCTCAGGAGTTTCTGAAGCATAAGCTAACTTCATGTAATAAGCCACGCCAAGTGTTGCAGCGATCATGACCACTGATGCAACTTGCGTTACAAAAGCACCGCCAAATTTATCAGAAATCCATCCACCAACCGGGCGAATTAAAGCACCGACAAAAGCACCAATCCAAGCATACATCAAAGCGCTTGGAGCGCCAGGATTAACAGTGTTATGAGCTAAAACTCCATCAACAAGAACATGTTTGAATCCAAAGATAACCTGAATCGAAAGCGCTAAAGCTGCGGAATAACCAATGAACGAGCCGAAAGTCATGGTGTAAATGACCGTCATCGCCCAGGTATGCTTGTTGTTAAAAATCTTGTACTGCCTTGCCAAGTTTTGTTTATACTGCTCACCAGCAGGCACTAATCTGAGAAGCAGAAGCGTTGCAGCAATCACCGAAGGCAACACAATCCACTTACTGATTCCAAGACCACCAGCAGCAGCTGGTTTCATCGCAACAAAACCAACTCCAGCAGCAATAAAGCCGATGGTTAACATCAGAATTATTTTGACGAAGGCAGAAAACGGCGATCCAACATTTGGTGATACGTGAGGAGCTAAAATGTTGTTCATACCAAACCAGGTAGCGATGACAAGCGGAACAAGAATTGCCACCCAAACATAACCAGCGTTGTGAATCCATGTCTCAGTACCGGCGGGAATTTTTCCAATTAACGAGCCACTGGCACTTTTAAGTATTGAAGGTTCGCCACCAAAAATTCCAAAAGTCATCGCCAGTGGAATTAATATCTGCATCATGGTAACGCCGAAATTTCCCAAGCCCGCATTCAATCCCAGCGCCAAACCTTGTTTTTTCTTCGGAAAAAAGAAGCTGATGTTGGACATTGATGAAGCAAAGTTACCGCCACCAATTCCAGAAAGCAGCGCCAAGAGCTGATATGTCCAAAGTGGAGTTTCTGGATTTTGTAATGCGATACCCGTGCCAAACGCTGGTATCAT
Organism: Alphaproteobacteria bacterium RIFCSPLOWO2_01_FULL_40_26; assembly: GCA_001767955.1. GTDB lineage: Bacteria > Pseudomonadota > Alphaproteobacteria > Rickettsiales > UBA1997 > UBA2645. The sequence goes on from MEMO01000024.1 coordinate 8,737, forward strand.
CAACAAGAGAGTTGTGAGAAATAACGTATTTCTTCCGCCAGCTATACGAATGAAAAACGAGCTTGGTATTCTAAGAGTTGCACCGGAAAGACCGCCAATTCCTGCTAAAGTAAAAAGTTCAGGCTGAGTAAACGGTAAACCGATATTTAACATCTGCACCGTGATTATGCCCCAATACATCCAAACCGCAAAGCCGCAGAGAAGGCTTGGAATCGAAATTAGAAGATTGCGATTAGCAATTTTTCTTTCCTGGCTATTCCAAAACTTTTCATCATCTGGATTCCAACTCGTAATATTTTTAGCCATATCGATTATCGTTTTAAGTTAAACCCAGATCCGTCATTAGAACCGTCCAGAATTCCGCTAAGCCATGATTCTCCTGGCCTCGGGCGAGCACCGCACCGGAAGCGTATCATGCATACGCTGACGGAGCGGAGCGCAGAACGAGGTCAGGAGAATCATGGCTTAGCGGAATTATGGGCGGTTCTAATGACGGATCTGGGTTAATACTATCAAGCTCAGGAAAGAACTTGGGACCGCGCAGTTCTGGGTGCTTACTTTTTTCCATATTGATGATGGCAAAATGCATCCACACCAAAGCAGTCGACACCAGTAAAAACAGAAGCATGAAGCAGCTGGTCCAAACTCCGATTATATCATTCATCAAGCCAAAACAGATCGGCAGAAAGAAACCACCCAACCCACCGATGAGACCAACAATTCCAGCAACTGACCCAACATTATCAGGATAGTAAACTGGTATGTGTTTGTAGACCGCCGCTTTACCGAAGGACATGAACAGTCCAAGAACAAAAACTATTATCGTGAATGAAGTAACGCCAAGACCGCTGCTGAAGGCTATATCATCCCTGATACCGTGCACTATGTAATCAGTCGATGGATAGCTAAGAATGAAACAACACGCAGCACAGATAAAAAATGTCCAATACATCACTCTTCTAGCACCGTACTTATCAGACAAATAACCACCGATTGCACGAAATGCCGAACCAGCAATTGAGAAGCTGGCAGCCAACATGCCGGCTACTTTGATATTCATGCCATAAACACCGACATAGTATCGAGGTAGCCACAAAGCCAAAGCAACAAAGGCGCCAAATACGAAAAAGTAGTAAAGAGAAAAGCGCCAAACCTGAAGTTTTTTGAGAGGTTCAAGAGATGCGGCAATTGTTTTAGGCTTATCGCCTTTTGCTTTGCGTTGTCTTAGCTCAGGTTCATCTTTGGTGAAAATCCAAAATAAAATCGCCATCACAAACAACGTAGCTGCCCAAATCTGCGCTACAGAATTCCAACCATAAGCAACCATTACGAAAGGAGCGCAAAATTTTGTAACCGCAGCGCCGATATTGCCAATTCCAAAAATGCCAAGAGCAGTTCCTTGTCTTTCCTTGCTATACCACTTTGAAAGATAGGTAATTCCAACAACAAAACTGCCACCCGAAATGCCAACACCCAGTGCAGCAACTAACATCATGTTGTAAGTATCGGCATATGACAAAAGCCAAGTGCAAACTGCGGAAGAAATCATCACGGCAAAAAATATTGGTCTGCCACCATACTGATCTGCCCAAATTCCGAGGATTAAACGAATCAACGAACCTGTAAGAATTGGAGTGCCAATCAAAAGACTGAACTGGGTATCGTTCAAACCCATGTTCTGCTTTATCTGAACACCAATTATCGCAAATATCGTCCATACCGCAAAGCAAATTGTAAAAGCTGTTGTGGTAACAAAAAGGGCAACTCCCTGATCAAGTGACTTACCTTCTTTTGAATTATTCATCATTACGTTCGTTTTATTTGCACTATTGAGTGAAGAAGAGATAAACGGTTGTTAGAACAATCAGATAAACTTCTTGCCCACTAACTACCTTTCAACGCCAATTCCGGATAAGGCATCAAGCCAATCTCGATTAGTTCCCTCTCCACTTGTGGGAGATGGGAGTAGATCGAGAAAAATTTAGGCAGGTTCTTATCCGGAATTGGCGTTTTCAGTTTGATAAAGGTTGAAAAGAAACCTTGATTACAATCAATGGTTTTGAAGTTTTTTTATGATTGTTCAATAAAATTTCGCGTCTCCCAGTATTTTTTCATAAGAAACTGTTTAGACACTGTTAGCTAATTGGACTCATTTAGCTTCTTCGTAATCACCCATTGCTGCAATACTGAAAGCGTATTGCTCCAAGTCCAATAAATCACTAAACCGGCGGGAAACGCGGCAAGGACGAAAGTTAAAACATATGGCATCCATTTCAGGATCGCCGCTTGCGTTGGATCGGTTGAAGCGGGGCTTAATTTCTGTTGGATGATCATGGTGATGCCCATCAGAATCGGCCAGATACCGATGGTGAAGGCGCTGCTCACCTCAAATGGCAGCAGGCCAAAAAGATTGAAAATTGAAGTTGGATCAGGCGCGGAAAGATCGTGAATCCAGCCATAAAACGGCGCATGGCGCATGTCGAGTGTTACATACAGCACTTTGTAAAGCGCAAAGAAAATCGGAATTTGAATCAGAATTGGCAAACAGCCAGAGGCAGGATTGATTTTTTCGCGTTTGTAAAGCTCCATCATCTCGCGATTCATGGCAATTTTATCATCTTTAAATCTCGCGCGCAGAGCCTCAATTTTTGGCTGCAATTTTTTCATTTTAGCAATCGCAGCATAAGATTTATTGGCCATCGGAAACAATGCCAGCTTGATTAGAACCGTCATTGCCAAAATCGCCAAACCAAAATTTCCCAAAAATTTATTCAAAAATTCGATGATAAAAAAGAAAGGTTTGGTGAGAAAATAAAACCAACCAAAATCAATGGCGCGATCAAAAAGTTTGAGATCAAAATTTTTGGCATATTGGTCGAGAAGCCGCACCCTTTTTGCTCCGGCGAAAAGATGATGTTCAAATTTCAGCTCTTCACCAGCGGCAATTTTAAATTCCTGACCGACAAATTCAGAACCAAAAAAATTATTTTGATTGTTTTGATCATAGCTGAAATTGGCATCGTAAGAAATTGAACGATCGGGAATTAGTGCGCTTAACCAATATTTGTCAGTGATACCAAGCCAGCTGCCATCTTCGCTGCCATCGGAAAATTTTTTGATTTTGTCTTTGATCAGATCTTTGTAGGAAATTTCCTGCAAAATGCCGCCAAATGTGCCGATTGGGCCTTCATGCAGAATATAAACCGATTGTTTGAGATTGTTTAAAACACGGTTAATGCGACCATAAGACGCAATGGAAATATCGTTTTTTGCGCTGTTTTTAACCAATTGGGTGATGGCAAACACGTAATTTTCATCGAGTGAAATTTTAATAAAAAACTCAACATTCTGCTTGTTCTTCCACGACAAAATAACCGGATTTTGCGGAGTTAATTTTTTACTATCGCTTTTCCAGAAAGTGTTTGGATTTGGCATCTCCAAACCAGAATCAGAGCTAATCCAGCCAAAATCAGCAAAATATCTTTCTTTACTTTCAGCCGGTGCAAAAAGCGCCACCTCTTTTTTGTTTTCAACATTATCAAAATATTTTGCCAAAGTGAGATCATCAAAACGCGCGCCCTTTAGCGAGATGGATCCGTGAAGCGAATCACTTTCAATTCCAACGCGGCTTTCCTTGCTTGATGAAAGAATTTCATCGCGATGCTTGAGAGTTAAAACATTTGTCTGTTGCTGTTTTGCCAATTCTTGTTTTTCTTTTCCGTCTTCTGCCTCCTGTTTTTTGCCTACTATTTCCTGCTTCTTACTTCCAACTTCATGTTGTTTTTTTTCGATTTTTGGCTTTTCAACAAACCACGTCCAACTCAATAAAACCACGACAGAAAGGATGGTAGCGATGAGGATATTGCCGTTGTTTTGCTGCATGGATTAATTTGCGAAGAATGCGATATCTCGGTTAAAATCGCTGATGAGATGAGTATTTTTATACTGCTTTATTTTGCCGGATGTTTTCTTAATCACAAAAACCAGTGAGGATTTTTGTTTCGGCTCTTTTTCTTCCAAAACGCAAAAATCGGAGCTCTCTAAACCGGATTTTTTTAATTCCTTTTCCAGACTTTTCTTTCTTGCAACATTGGCTAATTTGAGGTTTCTGATCTTTCCGCCAATGGAAATTACTGGTGAAATTCCTCTTTCTTCCAAATCACGCACTAATTCCCGAATGAGAACTTTATTGCTTTCTTTGAAACCTTCTTCCGCCTTTTTTAAAACCTCATCACTACGCATAAATTTTCTCCCACAAATTCTCATTGATTACGATTGTTTTGTTCTTGTTTTTTCTGGCAATTTCGATCAGTTCGAGCCCGCTTGCTTCATAGATTATAGCAGTATCAACGATCTTTAGATAATCTTTTAAATTGTCCAGACCTCTTTGGAAGCGACGCCGAATCACATCCGGCTCTATATTGTGCCCACCCTTGCTAACTCTGGTTGCAACTCTTTCCTGCGCCAGTTTGGCATTTGCCAATTTTAAAAAAATAAGATTGATTCTGTAGCCACATTTTTGCGCCTTGCGGATAAAATCAAAATAAATCCTGGCTGACAGAGTGGTTTCAAGAGCAAAGCTTATTTTATTATCAACCAAAAATTTCATTTTCTTCAGCATTAAACGTCCGGCTTCTATCGCTGATTTTTCCGGATTTTTAGGAGAAAGAATTTTGGCAATTTCATCAGCATTTACAAACTCATTGCTGCTTAAAAAATCCGGCAAAAGCGTGATACGCGCATGCGAAGTTTTCCCTGAACCATTTGGTCCGGCGATAATGTGAATTTGTTTGTCAGGCATCTTTGGATTTCGTTTCTTTCGCCAAACATTCCTCAAACGCTTCTTCGATTTTTGCAATCGGCTTGATTTGCAATTTTTCTAAAACTTCTTTTGGCATCTCTTCAAGATCTTTGACATTGTCTTTTGGAATAAGAACCGTCTTGATGCGACCGCGTAGTGCGGCGAGCAGTTTTTCTTTAAGGCCGCCAATCCCGATAACTTTGCCGGTAAGTGTGATTTCGCCGGTCATTGCCACATCTTTTCTCACAGCGCGATTGGTTAAAACTGAAATCAGTGAAACGCAGAGAGCAACGCCGGCAGAAGGCCCATCCTTTGGCGTTGCACCTTCGGGAACGTGAATGTGGAAGTCATATTTGTTAAATTTTTTGGCATCAATTTTGAATTTTTTGGCAATCGCCCGAGCATAGCTCAAAGCAGCCCACGCCGATTCTTTCATCACTTCGCCGAGCCTTCCGGTAATTTGAATTTTGCCACTGCCTTCAAATTTTAACGCCTCAATATCAAGCAGATCGCCACCATATTCGGTGTAAGCCAAACCGGTTGTAACGCCAATTGTATCATGTTCTCTGACAATGCCGAAATTCTTTTTTTCCACTCCGGCATATTGGCGCAGATTTTCTTTTGTAATATGCAATGAATCTGCTTCTTTGGTTACAATAACCTTCGCCGTTTTGCGTGTTAGATTGGCGATTTCGCGGCTTAAATTGCGCACTCCGGCTTCAAAAGTGTAGCGACGAATTAACTCTAAAATTGCCTCATCGCTGATGGTAAATTCGTCAGCATTTAAGCCATTTTCCTTGCGTTGTTTTGGAATGAGATGCTCTTTGGCAATATGCAATTTTTCATCTTCAGTATAGCCGGAAAGCTTGATGATTTCCATGCGATCGCGCAAAGGTATTGGAATAGTTTCTGTGCTGTTTGCGGTTGCAACAAACATCGCTTTGGAAAGATCGTAATCGACTTCGAGATAATGATCGGAAAAATTGCAATTTTGTTCCGGATCAAGCACTTCCAGCAAAGCTGATGCCGGATCGCCACGAAAATCATGCGACATTTTGTCAATCTCATCGAGCAATATCATTGGATTTATGGTTTCAACCTTGCGCATTGATTGAATAATGCGCCCAGGCATTGAGCCGATATAAGTTCTGCGATGGCCGCGAATTTCAGATTCATCGCGAATACCACCAAGCGAAACTTTGACATATTTGCGCCCCAAACTTTCCGCAATTGATTTGGCCAGTGAAGTTTTACCAACGCCGGGCGCGCCAACCAAACATAGAATTGGGCCTTTGAAATCTTTGGTTTTCATCTGCACCGCGATGAATTCGATGATGCGTTCTTTAATTTTTTCCAGACCGTAATGATGTTTATCGAGAATTTTTTTGGCCTTATTCAAATCATTGAGCAGCTGGCTTTTCTTATGCCACGGCAAGGCGCAAATCCAATCGAGATAATTGCGAATCACTCCCGACTCGGAAGAATATGGGTTCATCTTTTCCAACTTTTTTAACTCAACATCGCATTTTTTACGCGCTTCTTTTGTCAATTTCAGCCGCGCTAATTTTTCTTTGAGTTCTTTAACTTCCGTTTCTTCATCCTGACCAAGCTCCTTTTTGATATTTTTCAACTGCTCGTGCAGATAAACTTCCTTTTGATGCTTGGTAAATTTTTCCTGAATTGATTTGTTGATGCGCGTTTCAGCCTCGCCAATCTCAATATCGCCTTTGAGCATTTCAAGCAGCTTATAAAATTTTTTGGCCATATCGTCTTCTTCAAGAATCTGCTGCTTGTTTTTCAAAGAACCGCCAATCAAGGAAGCGACGGCGTAGAGCACATCATGCGGAGTTCTTGATTTGATTATTCCGGCCAGAACTTCCGGCGTAATGCGTCTGTTATATTGGGCATATTTGGTAAAATTCTCGATTACGGCTTTAATCAGGCCGAGAATCTCTTTGTTGTTTTCGAGGGAAATTTTTTGTTCGACGACGATATCGAGCTGACATGCAAAAAATCTTTCGGAAAGACTTATCTCTTTGATTCTCGCACGCACCAACCCCTGAACTATGATTTTCAAAGTTCCATCCGGTGTTCTGATCGCTTCAATGATTTTGCATAAAGTGCCAGTTTTGTGAATATTTTTTTCATCAAATTCATCACGATCGGAATTGGTCTGCGTGACTGCAAAAATCGGCGCCCCTACTCTTCTCGCCTCTTCCACCGAATTAATCGATTTAGCGCGGCCAACCAGAATGGTTGTTGTCATTTGCGGAAAAATCACCACATCACGCAAAGGCAAGGCATAGAAAAGTTGCGGTTGAATTTGCTGTTCTGACATAAAGAGTGGAAAGAGTTCGGGTTCAGGATCTGAAACCTAGTAATCAATTCTTGAAAACACAATGACGATGGTTTTGGCAATTATTGCAGCTCTTGGTTTCGTGGGTGCATTTTATTTTTTCGGGCAGTTGAAGCGCGCAGAAAATGAAATTGGTTTTTTGCGCGAGGAGAAAAAAAATTCTGAAAATTCAGCACAGGAAAAAATAGATTCTCTGCAGGAAAAAATTCTCCATTTTGACAAACAAAATGAGCTCCTGAAGGCAGAAAGACAACAGATCGAAAAAGAAAGGGAAAATTGGGAAAAAGATAAAAAGTTGATGCTCTCCGAATTGCTTGCAAAAAACAGCGAACAGCAAAATAAAATCGCCGAAAATTTCCTGAAAAATTTTGAAAATGTTGCGGCTAAAGTTAGCGCATTCGACGATGGCATGAAAAAAGTTGATCGCATCGAGGCAGCTTTGTTAAGCCCCGGAGGCGCTGGCAGAACGGCAGAAATTACTTTGGAAAATATTCTGAAATCATCAAACTTATCGGAAAAAGAATCACTAAACGCGCAGGGAGATTATGTTTTACAATCGCATTTTGGATCAGCTGCACTTAGTGAAGCCAAGCGTCCCGATGCCATTGTCTTTCTTCCCTGCGATCAGATCATGATCATCGATTCCAAATCATCGCCGCATTTTCTCGAGTTGTATGAAGCGCAAAGCGAGGAAGAAAAAAAGGAAATTTTAGGTAAAATCAAAACAACTTTTAGAAAGCATCTCGAAGATTTGAAGCGCAAGGATTACGCCAAATTTCTTTTTGATGAATTGCGCAGCAAAAATTCCTCTGACTACAAAATTTTGATTGTGATGTTTTTGCAAACCGAGCAGATGCTGGAAATAGTCAAAAAAGCCGATAAGGATTTTGAACAAAGAGCCTTTGAAGCCGGAATTGTTGTGGCTACGCCGGTGATTCTGGTACAACTTTTATCCCACGCCAAATTTGTCATTGATCGCATCAAGCAGGAAAAAAATATTGAACTTCTGAAGGTGGAAGTAAGGAAACTTCTGGATGGTCTGGTGAGTATAATCAACAAATCGTCGGAAGTGGGAAAGGCGATAAACAGGGCTCTTTCAAACTATAACGATCTGACAAAAAGTCTCAATCGCGCGCATAAGATGAGCCAGAATATTTCTGAATTGGGGATTGAGGGAAAGAAAAATTCTGCAACAAAATTGCTGGAAGAATTTGAAGAAAATGTTGGGTAAATTTTTGGTTGTTATCAAAAATGACATGTTTTGAAACCACCTTGCCCAAATCCTCCGGCGCTTCGCGCCACCTCCTTTTTCAAAGGAGGTTCGGAAAACCCTCTTTGAAAAAGAGGGTGGATCAATCGCGATAGCGATTGAGACGGGTGATTTGAGAGAGACAAACTCTAATTCAAAGTTTGTCTCCATAAATCCTCCGGCGCTTCGCGCCACCTCCTTTTTCAAAGGAGGTTAGGAAAACCCTCTTTGAAAAAGAGGGTGGCATCGCACGAAGTGCGATGACGGGTGATTTGAGAGAGGCAAACTCTAATTCAAAGTTTGTCTCCATAAATCCTCCGGCGCTTCGCGCCACCTCCTTTTTCAAAGGAGGTTAGCCCTCTTTGAAAAAGAGGGTGGCATCGCACGTAAGTGCGATGACGGGTGATTTGTGGGAGGAAAACTCTAACCCAAAGTCTGTCTCCACAAATCCTGTTGTTATCAAAAATGTTATGTCTCTAGAGCCTGCCCTAACCCTTCCCCAAACTTTCATTACGATTCACATCAACATTCAAAACAAGTCCGAAGCCGATCATCATTGAGGCCATGATGGTTCCGCCATAAGAAATAAATGGCAGCGGTGCGCCGACAACCGGAAGTAATCCCATCACCATTCCAATATTGATGAACATGTGCAGAAAAAAAATGCCAATCACTCCCATGACAAGCAGGCGGCCATATTGATGTCTGGTTTTAACCGCTATGTTAAGACAGATGGCAATAATGGCGCAGTAAATGCCGATTACGAATATGCTGCCGATAAAGCCGAGCTCTTCTGATAACATGGTGAAAATAAAATCAGTTTGTTTTTCCGGCAAAAAATTGAGCTGTCCCTGCGTGCCGTTGAGATAACCTTTGCCAAACATGCCGCCGGAGCCGATAGCGATTTTGGACTGAATGATGTTATAGCCACTGCCCAAAGGATCTTCACTTGGATTTAAAAAAGTCAGAACACGTTTTTTTTGATAGTCATAGAGAAGAAAATTCCATACAAAGGGAATGGCGATTACAACTGCCGCTCCGGCAGAAAAAAATTTCCACATTTTTACGCCGGCAATAAACAGAATTAAAACACCAACCAGAATCAGAATTGTTGCCGTGCCAAGATCAGGCTGGTGAAAAATGAAAAGCGCTGGGACGGTGATTAACAGAAGCGGAATCATGATGAATCTGATTCTGCCGATATTTGCAATCTCGATGCTGTAAAAATAACGCGCCAAGGCGAGAACGGTACAGATTTTCATAATTTCCGAAGGCTGAATGGCAATTGGTCCAACACGAAACCATCTGGTTGCGCCCATGGCATTATGCCCCATGATATCAACGATGATCACCAAAATCAGCGCAGCGGCATAAAGTGGATAAGAAAATCTGAACCAAATTTTGATGTCGGTAATAGCGATAAAAAGCATCAGAGGAAAAAACAAACAGAAAAAAATAAACTGCCTGATTAACCACGGAAAAAGCGAACCTCCGCCTGCCGAATAAAGCATCATGAACCCGAAAAAAGCGAGAATGATGACGAGCGAAATCAGCGTCCAGTTCAGCTGCTCCAACTTTTGCGCCAAAAAAAACTTTTGGGGAATTTTTTCTTGATTGATTATATTCATATGAAAAATCAGACTCTCAAACCAACAGATTCAAGAATTAATGACAGAAAACAAAAAAACCAAAGCAAAAATAAAAAGCTGGTATTCAAACCGCTATCAAATCGTTGTGGTGCAGCGCAACATTCTTCTGCTTTTCACTTTGGTTTCGATGTTTTCAGTGGCGGTGGCGGTAATTTTTGTGAAGAATATCATGTCTTCAAAATCACTTGAACCATATGTAATCGAAGTTGAAGAAAAAACCGGAATTGCCACCGTTGTTGATCAGATGACCTCCCAAAATTTCACCGGCGATCAGATGATTCGCAGATATTTCATCAATGAATTTGTGCGCACATCAAGCGGTTATGATCCTAAAACCTACAAGCAGGATGTTGAAAAAGTCAGATTGATGTCAGTGCCGGGAATCTATGCTGATTTTAAAAACCGTATCAATGCCAGAGAACTTGGCGCCAGCGCGTCGATTCAAGTGAGGATAAAGTCAGTACAATTTTCCGATCAAAACACCGCACAAATTCGTATTGTTAGACAAATTAGCGCTGAAGGTTCAGATCCAAAAACCAAAGATGAAATCATCACTATGGGCTTCTATTTTGCTCCTCAAACAACCTTGACCATGGAAGAAAGACTGATCAATCCACTTGGCTTTCAGGTTAACAAATATCTGATCGCAGAAGAAGTATTTACTTACTGATGAAACGATTTATAGGCTGCTTACTGTTCACTGTTCACTGTTCACTGTTCATCACTGTTGCTTTCGCTCAAATTCCAATCACCACCGATTCACGTATCAGAACTTTGGTTTACAATCCCAACGAAGTTTACGAGCTGAAATTTTACTACAATTATCAATCCTTCATCGAATTTGCTGAAGATGAAGAAATTGAAATGATCTCAATTGGCGAAGCTTTCGCATGGCGCTTAACACCGGCGGGAAAACGGCTTTTTATTCGTCCGCTTGAAATCGCCGCTCACACCAACATGACCATCATCACCAACAAAAGAACTTATCATTTCGATATTCGCTCCGATGAATTCAGCGGCAAGGCCGATGAAGATCTGGTTTACACAATCCGCTTTTTCTATCCGCAAATCGGACAGCCTTTGCCAATTCCGCCACAATTAGCAGTGCCAAATGTTGCGGCAAGACCTCTCGCTCCCCCAGTTGCAAGTAGAGTGATCAAAACTCCCCTGCCAGGAGCAAGAATTGACAAAGATCTTCCCGGCATCATTGAGCGCAATCCCGAAGATGTAGAATTGAATTTTGACTACAGCCTCGCCGGAAAATCCGACAATATCATGCCGCTAAAAGTTTATGATGATGGCACAGAAACTCATTTCCAATTCGCCAATAGCAATCTGGTGATACCAACAATTAGCACGGTTGATCCAAGCGGCATTGAACATCCATTAAACTATGTCATTCGTGATGATTATGTCGTAGTGCCAACAATATCGCGTCAATTCACACTGCGTCTGGCCGATGGTTTGCTGTGTATTTTCAATAACAGGCTGATGGCGATCAAATAATCAGAACCAACTTATCGCGATAAAATTCATATTTCTTAAACTGTCGCAAGAAGCTCATGCCAAGCAGTGACATTCCCATATCGGCATTATTAACCGAAGCAGAAACATTGCGGAATTTGATATTTCCGATCTCAATTTCATTAAGCATAATTGAAGCACCGAAAGACATGCCGTTAGCGGTTTGATAGGCTTTGTTGAAAATCAGTTTTTTTGTATCGATGCCAATTCTTCGCGCCTCTTGCACGCTAATCACAATATCGCTCGCACCAGTGTCAATCATGAAGCGAACCGGAACGCCGTTGACTCTAACATCAATATAAAAATGCCCGTCTTGCGCCAGATTGATGGTGATTTCTCCATCCTCACCAATTCTTGCCGAAGTCGGATTTATCTCGCCTAAAATACGAGCTTTAAAATCAGAAAATTCAAAACGGTAAGAATAGAAAATTATGGCAACCAAGCCAATAGCAGACCAAATCGCCAGATATTTCAGAATCTTTCCGAACTTCACATCACGACGCGAAAAAAGAGAAGCAAACAAAATAACGAGCAGCAAGGTTAAATAAATAAAACTTTGCCAATCGCCGCCGTGTAAATCACTCATCGGATTTCTTTCAAAATTTCCAGAATCTTCAGATTTTCTTCTTTTGTTCCAATCGTCATTCGCAAGCAATGCGGCAAGTCGTAAGCTCCCATCTCGCGAAAAATTATGTTATGAGCTAAAAGCTGTTGATTTTCTTTCCGGCATTCATCAATTGAACCAAAATCAAGCAAAATAAAATTGGCAATCGATGGATGGGTTTTGATTTTTTGCTGTTTCAACAATTCAGCAAAAAAAATCTCCAGCCATTTTTTGTTGTGATTTTTTGACCGCAGAAAAAATTCATCATCCTGCAATGCGGCAATAGCGGCAAACTGCGCTGGCCCACCGACATTGAAAGGTCCGCGAATTTTGTTTAAAATTTCAGCCACATATTTTGAAGAATAAGACCAGCCGATGCGCAGTGAAGCCAAGCCATAAATTTTGGAAAAAGTGCGCGTCATCACCACATTTTCATAACGATCAACCAACTCTATGGCGTTTGGATAATCCGATTTCTCAACGAATTCCGCATAAGCATAATCAAGCACGATGAGAATGTTTTTTGGCGTGTGATCAATCAATTGCTGTAATTCGAAGCTTGTCAAATAAGAGCCGGTTGGATTGTTGGGATTGGCGATAAAAATGATTTTTGTTTTATCGGTGATCGCCGCAATTATCGCATCGACATCAGCTTTCAGATTTTTTTCTGCAACTTTGACCGGCCGCGCTCCCACTCTTTGCGCAGAAATCGGATACATCAAAAAACCGTGCTCGCTGTAAATTATCTCATCATCAACAAAGGCAAAAGCTGATGTTAAAAGCGCAATGATTTCATCCGAGCCGGCGCCACAAACGATTCTATCAGCATCAATACGATTTTTTTCGGCAATCGCTTCACGCAATTCCAAACATGAGCCATCGGCATAACGAAAAATTTCCGCCGCATGATTTTTATAGGCTTCAATTGCTTTAGGGCTTGCACCCAAAGCATTTTCATTCGATGACAATTTGATCGCCTTTCTGCCATCAATTGCGGCTTTTCCGGGAATATAATTTTTGATTGATGAGAGATATGAGTGAGCTAGTAGATTCATAATTTAGATAGTTTTTTATCCCACATTATTTGCAAAAAACTTTCCAATCCACGCACTTCGATTTTGTCACGCAATGTAAAATTTTTTGTTCCGGGATAAATTATTGTTAGGCTATCAAGCTTCAAATCTTTTAGCGCAATATGCTGTGAACGCGTGATTTGCGGAGTTTTAGAGAATTTTATTTCAAATCCCAAACGTTTGCCATTTTTAACAATCAACAAATCAAGTTCGGCATCAGCATGAGTTGCCCAAAAATAACATTCATTTGGCGTCGCCTCATGAACACGAATGATTTCTTCGATAGCCAAGCCTTCAAAAGATGCTCCCAATTTTGGATGAAGAAGTAAATTATTTTTCTTTTTGATATCGAGATGATGATGAAAAATTCCACTATCGCGGAAATAAATTTTTGGCGATTTTATCTGGCGTTTGCCGATATTTTCAAACCATGGCTGCAATTGGCGAATCATCAAAGTATGAGTTAAAATATCGACATATTCCTTGGCAGTTTTGTGTGATAAATCAAGTGAGCGACCAATTTCGGAAGCATTGAAGACATTGCCATGATAATGCGTTAACATCATCCAGAATTTCTGCAATTTTTGCGCCGGTATGCGAATGCCAAAATTTGGAATATCCTGTTCAAGAAAAGTACGAACATAATTGGCGCGCCAAATCAGACTATTTTCATCATTTTTAGCCAAAAAAGATTTTGGGAAACCTCCACGCAACCAGAGACGATCAAGGTTTTTCGCTTCGCTGATATTAAATGGCGTAAGTTCAAAATAAGTGATTCTGCCAGTAAGACTTTCGGAAGATTGTTGGATTAACTCGCGCGAGGCACTACCGAGAATCAAAAATTTCTGCTTATTTTTTGGACGATCAACCAGAACCCGCAACACCGGGAAAAGTTCAGGTTTACGCTGAATTTCATCGATAACAATCAGGCCGGTAAGCTTCGATAAAGCCTCTTCCGCAGAAGAAAGGCGCGATAAATCTTTTGGACTTTCCAGATCAAAATAATTCGGATGGTCTAAATCAAGATTCTTCTTGGCGGCAAATTGCCGCGCAATCGTGGTTTTGCCACATTGTCTGGGGCCAAGAATAGCAACAATCGGATTAATTTTAAAAAGTCGCTCAATTTTTTTGTAAGGCATAATTCTGTTCATACTCTTCCTTGAAAATTGGGAGTTATCTTTCCATCTTTCCTGAAAGAAAAAAACTTACAAATGATTTTTAGCCACGATGTATCTCTTTCAAAAAGGCTCTCGCCTCAATCATCTACCACAACAACATCGTCCCTCCCTCCCCCGACACGTCATCCTTAGACGCGAAGCGTCCGAGGATGACAAATGCGTGAGAGACGAATTTGTAGAATATGTTCTTGAAAGAGTGAGGTTAGGAGTATTTTCTTAGAACCTGTTCAGGATCTTAAGTGTCATTGGGGTTAAAATAACCCCAATAACGCTTAAGGAATTATGGCTTAAGTCTACAAACTCTAAGTAAAACCAATAAACTCCACCACACTGTCACC
>MEMO01000024.1:23545-27663 GCA_001767955.1 Alphaproteobacteria bacterium RIFCSPLOWO2_01_FULL_40_26
TTGGGGTTAAAATAACTTTATGTCAAAAACAAAAATTGTTGGCATTCTTAACATTACGCCTGATTCGTTTTTTGATGGCGGAAAGTTTGATGCGTTTGAGTCGGCGATAGCTCAAACAAAAAAAATGATTGCAGAGGGTGCAGATGTGATCGATATCGGCGCTGAATCAACGCGGCCAAAAGCTGTTCCTATTGGCTTTGATGAAGAGTGGAAAAGGTTAGAAAAAATTTTGCCGGCGGTGATTTTTGAAATAAAAAATTCATCGCGAAAAATTCTGACTTCGATTGATTCTTACCATTTTGAAACCATCAAAAAAGCGCATGGACTTGGCATTGATATTATCAATGATGTAAGCGGTCTTGTTGATGAAAAAATTATCAAATTTATCGCTGAAAAAAACATCGCCACAATTTTGATGCATAACCTTGCAATCCATGCCAATCCTGATCTTATCATCAATCAGCATCTCAATCTTACCGAAGAAATTTTGAATTGGGCGCGTAAAAAAATTTCTGATCTGGAAAAAAAAGGCGTAAAAAAATCGCAACTGATTTTTGACCCTGGAATCGGCTTTGCTAAAAATGCCGAGCAATCAATCCGCATTTTGAAAAACATTGATGCTTACAGAGTTTTAGGCCTTCCGCTCTATATCGGCCATTCCAAAAAATCTTTCCTTGATGCTTTGCCAATTGCCGGAGACCGCGCACAAAAAACTTTGGAAATCTCGAAATTTTTAGCAGGAAAAAATGTGGAATTTTTGCGTGTACATGATGTGAAGAAAAATTTCGTGGTGGTTTCTAGGGTATTTTTTGACTCACCCTTGTAATGAAACAAAATTTTCTTAAATAGCCGCAACTTTTTTAATCCCAAAAATCAACTATCTAAAATCAATATGTCTAAAGTAATCGGAATCGACCTTGGCACTACAAATTCGTGCGTTGCCATCATGGAAGGGAAAAATGTCAAAGTGATTGAAAATGCCGAAGGTGCGCGCACAACGCCATCAATTGTCGGATTTCTAGCAAATGGCGAAAGAGTTGTCGGCGCGCCGGCAAAACGTCAGGCTGTGACCAATCCGCAAAATACAGTTTTCGGAATCAAAAGATTGATCGGACGTCGCAATGATGATCCGATGACTGAAAAAGATCGTGGTCTTGTGCCTTACAAAATCGTGCCTTCAGCCAATGGCGATGCTTGGGTTGAAGTGAAGGGCGAAAAATTTTCGCCAAGCCAGATTTCGGCTTTCATTTTGATGAAAATGAAAGAAACCGCCGAAAGTTATCTCGGCGAAAAAGTCGAAAAAGCCGTGATTACTGTGCCCGCTTATTTCAACGATTCACAACGCCAAGCTACAAAAGATGCCGGAAAAATTGCCGGTCTTGAAGTTCTACGCATCATCAATGAACCAACTGCTGCAGCGCTTGCTTACGGCTTCGAAAAAAAGAATGGCCAAACAATTGTAGTTTATGATTTAGGTGGCGGAACTTTCGATGTTTCAGTTCTTGAAATCGGCGACGGTGTTTTTGAAGTGAAATCAACCAATGGCGACACTTTCCTCGGCGGTGAAGATTTCGATATGAGAATCCAGCAATTCCTCACCGATGAATTCAAAAAAAGCAGTGGCGTTGATTTGTCAAAAGATCCACTCGCTTTGCAACGTTTGAAAGAGGCCGCTGAAAAAGCAAAAATCGAGCTTTCCTCAACTTTGGAAACTGAAATCAATTTGCCTTACATCACTGCCGATGCAAGCGGCCCTAAACATCTCAATGTAAAACTAACGCGCGCTAAACTTGAACAGCTGGTTGATGATCTCATTCAAAGAACCATCAAACCTTGCGAAAATGCTTTGCAGGATGCCGGTTTAAAAGCATCCGATATTGAAGAAATAATTTTGGTTGGCGGTATGACGCGCATGCCAAAAGTAATTGAAACCGCAAAAAAACTTTTCGACAAAGAGCCAAATAAATCTGTAAATCCTGATGAAGTTGTGGCAATCGGCGCCGCCATTCAAGCCGCGGTTTTACAAGGCGATGTCAAAGATGTTCTGCTTCTCGACGTTACTCCGCTTTCACTCGGAATTGAAACTGCCGGCGGCGTTTTCACGCGCCTGATTGATCGCAACACTACAATTCCAACCAACAAGAGCCAGGTTTTCTCAACTGCTTCCGACAATCAAACCGCGGTCACAATCAAGGTTTTCCAAGGCGAGCGCGATATTGCGATTCACAATAAATTGCTCGGTGAATTCAATTTGGAAGGAATCGCACCGGCGCCAAGAGGTTTACCACAAATTGAAGTCACTTTCGACATTGATGCTAACGGCGTGGTCAAAGTTTCAGCAAAAGACAAGGCCACAAACAAGGAACAACAAGTGCGCATTCAATCTTCCGGCGGCTTGTCCGAAGCTGATATTCAAAAAATGGTAAAAGATGCCGAAGCCAATGCCACAGCCGATAAAGCCAAAAAAGAATTTATCGAAGCCAAAAATCATGCTGATTCTGCAGTTTATGAAACTGAAAAATCGCTAAAAGAACATGGCGATAAAGTTGATGCTGCAACCAAATCAGCAATTGAAGCGGAAGTACAAAAAGTAAAAGATGCGATTGCTAAAACCGATGCAACAGCCGCCGAATTAAAATCTGCAACTGAAAGCCTGATGCAAAACAGCATGAAGCTCGGTGAAGCAATTTACAAAGCCAGTCAAGCCGGCGCGGCAGGCAGCACAACTCCCGGCGCCGATAATTCATCTTCTTCATCCGATTCTTCCGGCAGCAACGAAAAAGTTGTTGATGCTGAATATGAGGAAGTCAAAGACGATAAAAAATCTTCGTAAAGATCGTGGAGATACCAATTCAAGCTGAAGATACCAAACTTCTGACTTCGAATTTATTGGTAAAAATTCGAAGTCAGAAGTTTGGTATCTTCAGCTTGAATTGGTATATACCATATTTCTCTTGTTTTCTCAATCTCCGAAACAAAACTTTTTCAAAAGTTAACCACAGCCAAAACGCCAAAAAATATTGGCTCAATGCATAAAAATTTTCTTAAAAAAATTCGTGAAGAAAAAAATATCAGTCAAAGCGAATTGGCGCAAAAAGTCGGAGTAAGCAAACAATTACTTTCCGGTTTTGAGAAAGGGCGCAGCGGTGTTTCAAATGAAGTTTTACAAAAACTTGCACAGGTTCTTAATGTCAGCACTGACGCTATTTTAAGCGGCAAATCATCTTTGCCATTTGATGAAAAAGGTCGCAAAAAATTAACTGAAGCGATGAATGTAGTTTTTAAGTTTTACGGAAATGAATTTGATAAAGAGACAATAGTTGCAATCGCTACCGAACTCTACGGCATGATGATTGACTTTGAAGCAACAAAAACAAAAACAACAAAAAGCAAATTTAAAAAATCCCTGGAAGAAAAAGTAACCACCGGTCTGGCGGCACGGTGTTTTCTCAATTCAAAAAAGTAATTTATGCAAAACAGAAAAACTGTCTCCAAAGAGCTGGAAAAGATTTATGACAATCATTTCAAGCATCTGCGCAATAAATTTTCCCAATCCCTCAAAAATAACCCGCTGCTAAATCTAATACTGAAACTGCTAATCATAGCAAACACCGGAATCTGGCTCGCCGTAGCCCTACTGATAGTGCAGAATCTCTAAAACGGTTGTTATCAAAAATGTTGTGTCCAAAAAATCAGATCCTGAAACAAGTTCAGGATGACATGTTTTGAAACCATCCTCCACGGATTGTCATCCTGAACTTGTTTCAGGATCTGATTTTTTGGACACAAAATTTTAAGAACAATCTCTAAAACTTGCTCATCACTTACCACTAAAATTTGTGGTGTCCCCGAGATAAATAAATCTTGATAAATAAATCTCGGGGATAGTGCATACACGCACTTGGTAGCGGTGGTGGATTTGGGACGCCAGTATGGCGTCGGTATGGTAAAATTTTACCCTTATCATACTCAATAAATAATTGTGAAACTGTTTCAAAACGAGAATCTATACAAATCTAATCGACCAAAACTACCAACTTTTCCCAAGTTGAGCAAATTAGTGCGGCATCCTGACAGAATAGTTGGATTCAATAACAGAGCGGATTCCTAGGCTTAGG
>MEMO01000025.1 GCA_001767955.1 Alphaproteobacteria bacterium RIFCSPLOWO2_01_FULL_40_26
AACAAGTGCGGGGTGACAGTGTGGTGGAGTTTATTGGTTTTACTCAGAGTTTGTAGACTTAAGCCATAATTCCTTAAGCGTTATTGGGGTTGAAACAAGTTCAGGATGACGAGAGGTGGTTGTCATCCTGAACTTGTTTCAGGATCTAATTTCAGACACAACATTTTTACAACAACCGATAATCTCGTGATTGTTATTGTGGCAATGGAATCATTGGTAATGCTGGCAAGCCTGGTTCTGTCTGTGGTGGGATTATGGTTTTTGTTTCTTCTTTTTTTTGTTGTTCTGCCTGCTGTTTGGCTTTTTCCTGCTGTAAAAAGAATGGCGGAATTAGTGGTTGTGGATTGTTGTTTTGAGCTGGGGCTGTTTGCGGTTGAGTAGTTACAACTGAGTCATCTTTCTTTTCCATCGAAGGCAAAAGCGGTAAGATAGAATTATCGGTTTTATTTTGATCAGGCGCGGAATAATTACTTTGCGGCTGCACTCCTTCAGCGCCTACTGCACCAGCGCGTGCTTCAGCCTGAGTTGTCAGGTTGCTTAATATTTTTTCCTGATTTTCCAAAGCGATTGCTTTGCGTTTTTCTTTGGCTTCGGCTAGGGCTTTTTGATCTTTTTCCTGCATGACGTCGTAGACTTTTTTATATTCGATTAACTCAACACATTGCTCACCATCCCAGCATTTACCTTTTCCGCAATCGCAACCATAGGTGATTGCGCGAGCGCAAATGGCAAATTTGTCAAATTTTTCATAGCAACTATCAACGCAACCATTGCCATAGGTGCGCCATATGCCTTTATCTTTTTCACAAACAAAACGATTTTCAAATGAGGTAGTGCGGGCAAACGCGCTGTTTGCAATAAGAAAAAGAAATACAAGAAAGTATTCCAGATTGTTCTTAAAATTTTGTATCTTTTTCGTGCTTCGTGCTTCGTGCTTCGTGCTTCGTGGGTTAAAATTACCGAAGCACGATGCACGATGCACGATGCACGAAAAAGTCCAGACGCAGAATTTTGTATAACAACAGGGTTTCATGCCATCAGTTTTTTTAACTCACCAACAATCTCATCTCCCATTTGCGAACAAGAAGTAGTTAAATCATTGGCTTTTGCGATATCTGCAGTTCTTACTCCTTTGTTCAACACATTTTCAACCGCCTTCTCAATCAAAGAAGCTTCTTTGGCAAAAGAGAAACTATAACGAAACATCATCGCCAAACTTAAAATTGTGGCAATCGGATTGGCGATGTTCTTTCCGGCAATGTCTGGAGCTGATCCGTGAATTGGTTCATAAAGCGCAAATTTTTCACCAAGTGAAGCTGATGGAAGCATGCCCAGTGAACCGGTAAGCATTGAAGCCAAATCAGACAAAATATCGCCAAACATATTGCCGGTTAAAACAACATCAAATTGCCTTGGATTGCGCACCAACTGCATCGCAGCATTATCGACATACATGTGGGAAAGCGCGATTTCGGGATAATTTTTTTTGCCGATTTCTGTGACAATTTCACGCCACATTTCCGTGGTTTCAATCACATTGGCCTTGTCAATTGAACAAAGTTTTTTGCCACGAATTTTTGCTAAATCGAAAGCAATTTTGGCAATTCTTTCCACTTCTTTTGAATTGTAACTCATGGTGTTGATGCCTTGTTTTGAGCCATCGGGCAAAGTTTTAACACCGCGTGGTTCACCGAAATAAAGATCGCCAGTAAGTTCGCGAACGATCATGATGTCGAGATTAAGAATTATCTCACGCTTGAGAGTTGAGCTATCGGTTAAGGCATCAAAAACCTTAGCCGGACGCAAATTTGCAAAAAGTTCCAGCTCTTTACGAATACCCAGCAATCCCCGTTCAGGACGATGTTTATATTCCAAAACCTCCCATTTTGGCCCACCAACCGCGCCAAGCAAAATCGCATCGGATTTTTTTGCCAGATTTAAGGTTTCATCAGGGAATGGCGTGCCTAGAGCATCGTAGGCACATCCACCAAGCAAGGCATTTTCAGTTTCAAATTTTTTGTCAGTATTTTTGGAAAAAAACTCAATAATTTTTTTCGCCTGCAAAACCACTTCTGGACCAATACCGTCACCTTCAATTAAAAGAATTTTTTTTGTCATTTGAGAAAAGTTTTTAGTTCAGAAAATAATTTTGGTGAAAGTTCCTCACCTTTTGCGCTTCGCCAATTTTTATTTTTTTCATCAAAAGAAAAATAATCCGCACCCGAAAATGGCGAGGAATACCAGATTTTTTGATTGCCGGAATTGCGATTGATGATGTAGGTTTTATTAGTTGCAACAATCACAATTTTTAAAATTCCGTCGGAATATTCGACATCAAATTGCGAATTTGTGTCTTTTAATTCAATAGCCTCTGCAAGCCCTAACAAAGCTGATTCACAAAGTTGGTAAAAATCTTTTTCAAGCATTTAAGGATAAATTAATTTCATTTCCCATCCATTCACACAGCGCTCAAAAAGTTCGCATGGCCATTGAGAAAATTTTTGAGAAAATTTTTGGAATGGGATTTGAAGATAAACTTTCATTTACGATTTGCGATTTACGATTTACGATTTGACACTTTTTAAATCGTAAATCGTAAATCGTAAATTATGCATCCCTTAATTCGCCTCACCATCCGCCTCGCTATCATCTCATTCATAATCGTTGCTGCTATCCAGCCTTTTAACTGGTTTTGCCAACTTACACAGAAATGTCAGCCATTTTATTTTTCATATTACATTCCGAAGCACCAAGGTTGGACGCCAATTGATATCGTAATCGAAACCACAAATTATTACGAAAATATTGAATTCAGCGCACAGGAACCAGCAATCACAACCTTTCCAAACAAAAAAACTGCCATTCTCTACAACATCAAAAATCTCGGCAAAACACCGGTACGCATTCGTCCAAAACTCATTGTTGAACCACAATATGCTGAAAAATATCTGACCAAATATGAATGCCTCTGCATGCGTGAAATCAGGCTTAAAGCCAAAGAGGAAAAAGAATTAAAAATGGAGTTCGAAATAAATCGCGAAATTGAACATGACGCAGAGTTCGAAAAAAATCCGGATAAGGTGATCAAGATCAGATATAAAATCTGATCAAGATCCTGAAACAAGTTCAGGATGACATGTTTTGAAACCATCTTTCCTGGATTGTCATCCTGAACTTGTTTCAGGATCTAATTTTCTCGGACACAAGATTTTAAGAACAATCGTTCTAAGAACCGGCGATTGATTACATGGTTATTCCAAATCTCTTTACTGAAGACATATTAAGCAAGGATGCGCCACGTGGTTTAGAAGGAGATGTAGATGGAGGTGTTAACGGGGTAGTAGCCCCACTCTGTAATAATAAACCGCGAATTTCATTATCAGTAGCAAGACCAAGCGCAGTCTCGCCATATTTTGTTTCAGCATTAGGATCGACCTCCTTGGTTAGCAACAGCTTGCAAATTCTATAATGACCTCTTTGCGCAGCAACCATCAATGGAGTTTCATCGGTTTTTCCTTTTATATCAGCTAAAGACGGGTATTCCGAAATAAGTCTAGCAACAGTATCATAATCACCCCTCTTAACTTCAAGGAAGAATTTTGAAACTTCTCTTGGAGTCGGGACTGAAGGTGCCGGAGCTGAAGCTGAAGGTCCTGGAACTGAAGCTGAAGGAGCTGAAGCTGAAGGTCCTGGAACTGAAGCTGAAGGTCCTGGAACTGAAGCTGAAGGAGCTGAAGCTGAAGGTCCTGGAACTGAAGCTGAAGGAGCTGAAGCTGAAGGTCCTGGAACTGAAGCTGAAGGAGCTGAAGCTGAAGGTCCTGGAACTGAAGCTGAAGGAGCTGAAGCTTCAGCTTCAGCAATCCATTCTCCTCCGGGAACCCTCCTTTGAAGAGAATTTATTACCCGACCGACCCAACCGAAACGACTCTCTTTTTTTTCTCTGCTTTCTTGAATTTTTTTTCTCCTATCTTTTTCATGCTCTAAAAGATCAGTTAACGAGGCTGTAAACCCTTCTAATATTTTAAGAGCACTTTTTGCATTTTTTGTCCCAGAAAATGTCTCGTTATACCCAAGCCGGAAAAGCCTTTCGGCATCTCGATGAACGCCACCCATATCACCACTACTGAAACCTGCAAAACTACCAGCTTCGTGATTGTTACGATACCAAACGAAACCATCTTTTCCGAATACGATGGTAAGCTTTTTACCGTTTTCCTTGGTGAAAAAAAATTCTTTCCCTTTGCCCCCATCGCCCTTCTTACAAAAAACCTCACTAAAAAAAGGTGAACCTCCCTGTTTTACTTCTGTTATATCTCTAGAAAATTTAGAAACTATTTCACTCAATTTAACAACTTTATCCAAAAAATTTAAATCCAACTCCACCACATCAAACGAAAATGTCTTATCATCTCTCCTGCGGAGTTCTTTTATATCACCATCATCGCAGACTTTTACGTTGTGTTCTATCTGTTCCAATAATACAGCCCTTCTTGCCATTCTTGCCTTTTTCTCTTCTTCCAGATCAGCTCCTGCAACGGCTACCGTAGCTGGTGGCCGTTCTTCAGCTACTGAAACTTCATGAGAAGCAACAGATGCTCCAGTTGGAGAAGAGGTGGAAAAGCTGGGAAGCGGCCCTACGGGAATGTCCGGTTCCAACTCTGCTACCGGTGAAGATACTGATGATGGAGGAGGCGGAACTGCTGATGAAGCTGGAGCCAGAGCTGATTCTGATAATACATCATCTTCAAAATTAGGAAAATGACGAACCATACCGTCCGCGCTTGCTGCAGCAGATGAGCCAACAGCGGAAGCTGTTTCTGCTGATCTTGCTGTTGCTGATTTCAAAACAGCATCGCCTGAAGAAGATGTTGATGCGGAACGACGAATTGCAGGGCGTGGCGGACGAGAAGAAGTTGAAGCTACTGATGATAAATCAGCTCTTATTTTTGTTGCAGAACCGGGACGCATTCTGGCAGAAAGTGGGCCTATGGTTGACTCATCTTCTAACAACCCTCTACTACTTCTATCCATCCCAACAAAAAAATCATCACTGTTGCCATCACGGAATTTACGCCATCTCATTGCAATTGTTGGCGAAGCGCTACCAGTGGGTGGTGGTGCTAAAGGAGGAAGTCCGACGGTAGTGTTAAGTCCACGTAAACCTCTTATAGCTCTTCCCTGTTCTTCAATGGTTCTTTCGCGTTCTCCAATCTGCGCTTGAAGAGCAGCGGCTCTACTTGCTGCCTCTCCTTCGCTTGCTGCCAAAACTGCTAATTGACTTCTCAACTCTGCTGACTCCGATGAATGACTTTCTCTCGGGGTTTGCAATGCTGAAAGGCGTGCTTCAAGTCTGGCTTTTTCTTCCCGAAGTCTTGCTAATTCTGCATCTTTTTCTTCCCGAAGTCTTGCTAATTGCGACATTGCTAGAGCAACAGCTCTAGCAGTTTCGGCGTCAGAATCACTTGCACGTCTGACAGTTACAGCAAAACCTCTGGCAATTCTTTCCATTTCTTCTTCAACAACTACTGGAACATCTCCGCTACCATCTACACCCAAATATAACAATGAACCAAGTTCTCGTAAAATACGTTCGCGTGTTTTTCTCTTTCTTTCACCTTGATATCGTGCCTCTATTAATTCACGCAATTTTGTCACTTTACTTTGCAAACCATCTGCACTTTTACCAACTATAACAACATCCTCACTCAACCCTTTCAACCTTACCTGCATTTCATCATATGTTGGTTGCACTGCTTTAAAGAGACGATCAAATTCTGTTCTGCGCCCTTCAACTGTTTTATTAACAGCTCTGCCAAGAGCAGAATTTGTGTTTCCAGCGGTAAACTCTTCCCGCAATATTTCGTCAAAAATTTGATCATCAGCAGGAGTAAATCTTGCTACAGCCAATGCTGGTATTGCTGAAAATAGTGTATGAATATCATCCAATGCTGATGATATATTTCTTTTAAGACCTTTCATTCCTGCAAGACTCACGCTTGCCACACCTTTTGTCATAAATGTTTCATCTGTTATAGCGTTAATTGAATTTACTACAACACCATGATTTTCTGTAACTAATTGCTGCACTCTCGATATTTCAGTTGCCAACTCACAATCCTCTACGCCGTCCCTTATCCTATCTTCTATCCGCTTTTTTAGTGTAATTATCGCAGTTAGTGCTTCTCGCGATTCCCCTGTAACAAGTTCTTGTTCAACTAAAAACTCAATTATGGTTTTACCTGCCAAATAAGTTTGCGGCGTTAAAAGAACGTTTACCGCAGCATCCATATCTGAATCAAAACTCAATTGTGGATCACATGAGATTCCTGACTCACTATCTGCTACTTTAAAAAGTGGCGAAGCTCTTCTTTCTCTTTCCAAATCATTTCGGCAATTTTGGATAATCAGCGCTTTTACCGGAGTAAATAAACTTCTTATACTCACCTTATTGACATCGAAAACTGCTCTGTCACGCAACAATTTTGTCGCTGCTGTATGACATAATTCATGAAACTTTTCGTAAAGATCAATTTCATCAGCGCTGATTTCCGGATTCCTCAAATAGCGATATCTTTCGCCATCCTTAATGGCTTTGTAGAACAGGCTGTGTTCATAAAGTTGGGCAAATTTTGGAGATGACATTAGGGCAATCAAACGCTCTTTACTTATCACGTCTTTGACCAATAAAAATCCTCTCATGATCTCAAGTGGATTGGCCATGGAGTCTTTGGTTCTTGATTTGAGTTCTGCTAATCTTTCTGCTTTAATCTGCCATTGCGGAGGTGCGCCGGTTTTGTCAAAAAATTCCTGGAATTTTGCTACAAAATCACACTCGGCAATTGGATCGGTTTTAACACCAAGAACACGTGCCAATTCTGCAAATTCTGGTTTTACACTTGTTGGTACAGCAGGACATATCGGCGGTCCACCCATAGCACAAAACATCGCTATGTTTATAGCAGTTGTTTGTCCTCCCTTGGTTTTTTTTGCCCATTTTCCAGCTGCTCTATCGCCTTCAGCCGGCGCTAAATGTGTAACAAAAAATTTCTGCACAATCTGCTCATCTGATTCTACGGCTTCTGGAGCAGCCACTGCCACCGACGCTCTTCGAGCAGTTGCCGGAGCCGATATTTGTGCTGCTTTTGCTGCTAAAAAAGCTCGGTTAATCTCTGGTAATTTTGGATTTTCTCCATCGAAAAAATCAGCTACAAAACCTGTATCATCAGTAATTATCCCTATAAGAGTTGCATCAAGTCGATCATCACCCTTCGCCATCGCCTGAGCAACTGCACCAATAGGAGTTCCAAGACAGATTCGCCTCCGATATTCTTGGATCCTGGTACGTTCTGCGTTAAATTGTTCCACCAACTTTTTTACTTCCGGAGTATATTCTGCTGCATCTACTACTGCTTCATCTGCTACTACTGCAACCGCCTGAGATCTAGCCTCACCTAACAACTCCATGCGCTTTGCATGTCTGAGGCTTACATCGCCTTCTGCAACTTTATAAAAAGAACTTAGATCAGAATCTGTGATTCCAGCTTTAGCTAATAATTCTGTTCCATCATGCGTGATTTGTAACGTGACAACCGGAGTCATAAATTCTCTAACCACTCCATCAACACTCTCACCTGTGACAACACCAACTGCGCCAGCAAAAGCTTGAAGCGTTGCAACTTTAGGTGAAACTGTCGGCGCTGCAGGCCTTGCCCTCAATTCGTCCAACTTTCCTTCTTTAATTTTCCATACAGTAGGCGTGCCGGTTTTTTCGAAAAATTCTTTAAATTTTTTAGGAAAATCACCTTTTCCAATTGGATCTGCTACAACTCCAAGAACACGCGCCAATTCTGCAAATTCTGGCTTAATTGAAACTGGTCTCTTCATCATTGGATTGTCATTAGCGCTCATCACACAAAAAACATCATCAGCAATCTGCATCGGTTTTTTTGTTGCAAGACTTCCAGTGATCAGGTTTTCATTTAAAAACCTCTGCAAAAAATCCGCATCTGATTCAGCTGCAGCGGCTGATGTTGATCTTTCAAGTTCTGTTTTTTTCTCTGCCTTTAAACACAACCTACCTTCAGAAATCTCAAAAAATTCTTGCCAATTTCCCGCAGTTAAACCTGGTTCACCTAAAGATTTGCGCACGGCAACATATTCTTCCTTCTCTCTTGTTTCTAACCGTACCTTGCTTGCCAACTCCTCCAAAACACGCAACTTTCTTGGAACAATTCCATCTCTTCGCGCTTCAGCCTCACTTAAACTTTTTTCCGCAGCGGCAATTTGCGCCTGGAGTGGAGCTGTAGTTGTGCTATCGGCAGTGATGGTAGCCAAATCCAATGCAACAGTTTCACCCGCAAGCAACCTTTCTAATGCTTCGAAGACAATTGCGGCGTATTGTTCTTTGCTCAGTGTTGGTCTTGCGGGAGGAGGATGGGCTACTGAAGAACTCTCGTCTGGGGCAATACTTGTTCTCCGTCTAGACGCCCCTGATACAACCATTGACCTTGCTGCTTGTGCTCTTGCAACTCTACCAGTTTCCTCTTGCACCGCTTTCTCGATAGCAGAATGATCTTTTGCAAACGCATTAAAAGTATCTGTTGTCCCACTTCTGTATGGCATAAATTATTTCCTTTTCCAAATGATTCCCCCTCCAGCTACGTCTTCAAGCATGATACCACCTTTAAGCAGATCATCCCTGATTCTGTCAGCTTCGGAGAAATTTTTTTTCTGTTTGAATTTTTTCAAATCTTTTTTTACCCGCTGCAATTGCCTGATGTAATTTCTTTGTCAGCAATTTTTTATCGGGAAGTTCGGTGATATATTCAGCTATTTTTATTCCGGATTTTTCCAATTCAAGAAATTCGATTTGTTCGTGATTGCCTTCTGCACAAAGGATTAGCCCTATTGGAGTTTGTTCATCAGGCTGTTTTTCATATTTATCAAGCCAGCGCAAATAAAGCTCCATTTGTCCTTTATAAGCGGCTTTAAATTTACCAATTTTTAGCTCTATCGCAACCAATCTTCTTAATTTGCGATGAAAAAAAAGTAGGTCTAAATAAAAATCCTCTCCATCAATGATCATTCTTTTCTGACGCTCAACAAAGGCAAATCCATTTCCCAACTCTATTATGAATGATTCAAGTTCCCTTAATACCGCGTCTTCCAAAGATTTTTCGCAGTAAACATTTTTAAGGCCGGTAAAATCCAGAAAATATTGATCTTTGAAAACCAAATCGGGACTTAAGTGGTTTCCATCGCTCAAATTTTTTAATTCACGTTCAATAAATTCTTCAGGTTTTTTACTGATTGCAGTTCTTTCAAAAAGCATTGAGTCAATTCTATTTTGCAATGACCTAACGCTCCATCTTTCGGTGCGACACATTTGCATATAAAATTCACGTTGCAGCCTGTCTTTAACCATTGTCAAGATAACAAAATGGCTCCAGTTTAATTCCGTCGACACTGTCGACAAAATCTTTTCATCATTAAACATTTGAGCAAATTGCATCATTCGATGCAGATTTCTTTCTTCAAAACCTCTGCCAAATTGATTGGTCAATTCACAAGATAATGTTGCAACAATCTGTTTTCCATATTTTGCCCTTTTATCCTTTAAAATTTCTTTGTTAATTCTTTGCCCAATCTTCCAATAAAGATGGGTGATTCCAATATTGACAGTGGTCGCTACTCTTTGTCTTGCCTGCTCAATTAACGATATGATTTCTTTAACAAAATTTTGGTTTTTTCCTAAAAAATTCATGATGATTTTTTCCAAATGATTCCCCCTCCCGCCACATCTTCAAGCATGATACCGCCTTTAAGCAGATCATCCCTGATTCTGTCAGCTTCGGAGAAATTTTTTTCCTGTTTGAATTTTGAGCGCAGGGCGATTTGGGAGTTGATGTGGTTTTTATCAACATCGTTTGTTTGCGATTTGGTAAGGAGATTGGCATCGAGCAAGCCAAGAAAATCAAGTGTTGCAGCGAAGTTTTCTTTGATTGCTTCGTTGCCTGATTTGATTTCTTTTGCCATTTCGTGGAGTGCGGCGATGACTTTGGCGATGTTTAGATCGTCGGAGAGATAATCCAGGATTGGTTGAGCGATAGATCCTGAAACAAGTTCAGGATGACGGTTTGTGAGTTCGGGATGACGGTTTGTGAGTTCGGGATGACGGTTTGTGAGAACCTCATGAAATTTCCCGATTGCCTTTTTAGCATCATCCAAAGCTTTGTTGCTGAAATCGAGTGGTTTGCGATAATGAGTTGAAAGCAGAAAATAGCGGATGACAACGCCGGAAATTCCCTGATCCAACAAATCGCGCACCGTGATAAAATTTTTCAGCGACTTGCTCATTTTTTCGCCGTTAACCGTCAGAAATCCGTTGTGAATCCAGAATTTGGCATAATGCGATTTGGGATTGGCACATCTGCTTTGCGCGATTTCATTTTCGTGATGCGGAAATTGCAAATCAACGCCGCCGCCGTGAATGTCAAAATCATCGCCAAGATATTTTGAGCTCATCGCCGAACATTCAATATGCCAGCCAGGACGGCCTTTGCCCCACGGGCTGTCAAAAATGGAGGAAATATCATCATCAGAATCGGCTGGTTTCCACAACACGAAATCGAGCGGATTTTTTTTGTAAGAAGCGATTTCAACACGCGCACCGGCGATCATCTCATCCAAATTTCGATGTGAAAACGTGCCGTAATTTTTGTAAGATTCGACATCAAACAAAACATGTCCCGCGCTTTCATAAGCATGGCCGTTTTTGATGAGTTTTTCAATTATGACAATCATCTCGGCAATATGGTTTGTAGCACGTGGTTCATAGGTTGGACGCATAACATTTAGTGCATCCATATCGGCATAAAAATGTTCAATATTTTTTTGTGTAATTTCGTGGATAGAAACGCCCTGCTCTTTTGCCGCTTCGTTAATTTTATCATCAACATCGGTGATATTGCGCACATAGGTGACATGCGAAAAAACAATGCGAAAGAAGCGGAAAAATAAATCATAAACCACCACCGAGCGAGCATTTCCAAGGTGCGGACGGTCATAAACTGTTGGTCCGCAAACATAAATTTTCAGGTGATTTGGCTCGATGGTTGAGATGATTTCTTCGCGATGAGTAAGAGTGTTAAAAAGGCGGATCATTTACGATTTACGATATTTCTTTGATGATTTTATTGCGCAAAAAATTTTTATTTTTTGTGCCGGTAAATTTTGTAATTATTTCACCATGGCGCGAAATCAGGACAGTAAAGGGAATTCGGCCATCATAGCGGATATTTTTTTTGCGTAAAAATTCGAGAAATCCTTCCCTGAAAGCAAGAAATTGAGGTTGGAAATAAATTTCGCCAAAGTGGTTAAGATGTTGCTGAAGGCTTGCGGCATCAAGATCACGATCAATCGCAAGAGTGATGACTTTCAAATCGGTGTTTTGAAATTCGCGCGAGATTTCATTGATGACGGAAAAATTCTTTACACAAATTTTGCACCATGTGGTGTAGATATAGAGTAGAATTGGCTTGCCGTCAGATTTTTCAAACTCATTGGCAATTTGTGAAGTTGTAAGGGAAAGAGGAGTTTGTTCATTAAAAAAAACATTTTTTGATGGCGGAATCTGCACATCGAGACCAGCAACATTTTCAACAAAATAATGCCATAAAACCAGCGCCAAAGCGGCGGAAAGAACGAGGACGAAAAAAAGCATTCTTGGATTATATTTCGATTTTTGATAATTTTTTATTGGGATAATTTTATCCATTTACGATTTACGATTTACGATTTACGATTTTTTTTCCATTACTTCGCAACAATGCTCATTAAAATCAAAAATCTCAAACTAAAAACCATCATCGGCGTTCACGAATGGGAAGAAAAAATTGATCGCGAAATCATCATTAATGCTGAAATTGAAACCGACAAAACAGATGCAATCAACAGCGACAGGCTTTCCGACACGATTGATTATGATGTCATAATCACCGACATCAAGAATCTGGTGGAAAATAACAGATTCAACCTGATTGAAAAACTTGCCGGCGAAATCATGAAAAAAATCATGAAAAACAGGAATATTAAAAGATGCAGACTTGAAGTTGATAAGGTCGGAGTAGTTGATTGCGTTGAATCTTTTTCGATAACAATTGAACAAAATGGATACTAAAACCAAACAGATTCTCGCAACCATTAACTCACATTCCCGCATCAAAAATTTTATAACTATTTTTTGTTATATTCTGATAGCCGGCGGGCTGTTTATCTATGTTTTTCAAGCTATAAACACTGGTCGCACTGTTAAACTGGTTTCCGATTACAAAAAAAATCCGGAAGAATTTAAGACCGAAAAAATCATGACCAATCCACGCATTAAATTTCAATATAACGACACGCAAATCTACAACATTCAGGCTAAAAAGGCCTTTCACAAAGATGAAAGTGAGGCTGTTCTTTACGATGTTTTTGCCGAAGGAGATATTGGAAAAATTACCGCCGGAGAACTCAAAATTGATGAAGATGGCAATCATCTGGTTTTCACAAAAAATCCGCTTTTAATACTTAATAAAACAAAAAAATGAGTAACAAATTCGGCGAAATTTTTTCCTTCACAAGCTGGGGTGAAAGCCATGGCGAAGCAATTGGCTGTGTGGTTGATGGCTGTCCTTCTCTTATTGAATTAAATGACTCTGACATTCAAAAACACCTCGATCGCCGTCGTCCCGGACAATCAAAATTTACAACAAAGCGCCAGGAAAAAGATCAAGTAAAAATCTTATCAGGAGTGTTTGAAGGCAAAACCACCGGCACTCCAATTGGCATGATCATTTTTAACGAAGATCAGAAATCCGGCGATTATTCTGAAATCAAAGACAAATTTCGTCCTTCTCACGCCGATTACACCTATTTCAAAAAATACGGCATTCGCGATTATCGCGGTGGCGGCAGATCATCAGCACGAGAAACCGCAATGCGCGTGGCCGCAGGAGCAATCGCTAGAAAAATTCTGGAGCGCGAAAAAATCGAAATCACCGGCTATTTGACTCAAATTGGCGAGAAAAAAATTGATCGCACAAAAATTGATTTTTCTGAAATCAAAAAAAATGATTTCTTCTGTCCCGACAAAGAAGCGGCAAAAAATTTCGAGGATTATCTGCTTGAGATAAGAAAATCAGGAAATTCCGTTGGTGCGATTATTGAGGTTATCGCCAGAAATGTTCCGCTTGGTTTAGGCGAGCCAATCTACAACAAACTCGATTCCCGCCTCGCACAAGCTATGATGTCAATCAACGCTGTAAAAGCTGTGGAAATCGGCGATGGCATGGCAGTTGCTTCAAAATGCGGATCGGAATTGGCAGATGAAATGAGAAATGAAAACGACAAAATTATTTTTTCTAATAACCATTCCGGAGGCATATTGGGCGGCATTTCATCAGGACAAGATATTGTGCTTCGCTTTGCCGTCAAACCAACCAGCTCAATTTTGATTCCAAGAAAAACCGTTGATGTCCATGGCAACAATACCGAAATCATTACCAAAGGCCGCCATGATCCATGCGTCGGAATCCGCGCCGTTCCAATTGGCGAGGCCATGATGGCATGCGTGCTTGCTGACTTTTTACTGCTACAGAAGGCGAGAAATTAAATCCAGATCCATCAACTCCCACTTTGCTCTCGGCTTGAAGTTTAAATCATCACATTTTCCTAATTTTAATTTCTCAACCCCCGCCCAAGCAACCATTGCAGCATTATCAGTGCAAAGATTCACTGGTGGTGTAATAATCTCCAAACCATGATTTTTTGCCCAATTTTGCAGACGAGAAAAAATGTAGCGATTGGCAGCAACACCGCCGGCGATTACGAGGTTGGTGGTAAGTGGTAAGTAGTTAGCGGTACTTTTTCGTGCTTCGTGCTTTGTGCTTCGTGCTTCGTTAGTTAAAATTACCGAAGCACGAAATATTCCAGACGCAGAATTTTGCTTAATAGCCAGATTATCCAGACGGTTAGTGATGATCTCGCAAACTATGTGCTGAAAGGAGGCGCAGATGTCGGCTTTGTCTTTTTTACTGAGTTTTTTTGGTGAAGTTGTGTGAGAAAATTCCTCGCCGGTTAATTTTTCAATCTGACGTCGTACAGCTGTTTTCAAGCCGGAGAACGAAAAATTAAAACGATGATTTTCATTTTTGGAATCAAGTAAAGGACGCGAAAATTTGAAACGAGTTTCCTCGCCATTTACAGCCATTTTTTCAACCGCCGGACCTCCTGGATAAGGCAAATCAAGCATTTGCGCTATTTTGTCAAAAGCCTCTCCCAAAGCATCATCGATTGTTTCGCCAAATTTTTCATAATCACCGACATCACGCACAAACAAAATTTGACAGTGCCCGCCCGATATCAACAAAAGCAAATATGGAAATTGTAAATCATTGGTAAGTCGAACCGTTAAAGCATGCGCTTCGAGATGATTCACTGCCAAAAAAGGTTTTTGATAAATTGAAGCCAAAGTTTTTGCTGCCATCATACCAACAATCACGCCACCGATGAGGCCAGGTCCGCAAGTAGCGGCAAAACCATCTATTTCTTCAAACTTTAAATTTGCTTGGCGTAAAGCCTGTAAAATCATTTCATCCAAAACTTCAACATGCCCTCGTGCCGCCAGCTCTGGCACTACTCCGCCATATTTCTTATGCAGATCAATCTGCGATTTTAAAACATGTGAAAGAATATTTTTCGCATCATCAACAATCGCTACGGCAGTTTCATCGCAGGAGGTTTCTATGCCGAGAATTTTCACGTTCTGAATAAATCCGAATGAGAGCCGGTACGTTCTAAAATAAGTTGTTCATTGGATATGCGATAAATCAACAACCAATCTGGTTCAATATGAAGTTCCCATGAGCCACTATATTCACCGACTAACTTGTGATTGTGGTATTTGATTGGCAATAAAGATCCTGTTTCTAGCAACTCAACAATAACCTTTAACCTATCAAGGTTTTTACCTCTTCTGGCCATTAGCTTGTATTCTTTTACAAAACGGTTTGAGAAGGTTGTTTTTAGATTCATGGTGAGAAATTGGTTATTCTATTTTTTTATCAAGATAATCGAAGGCTTTTTTTGAAGAATTAAAAGTTAAAAACTTATCCCCTTTTTTTCTACTTTCTTCAAGCGCCTTCACAGTTTCCTTCTTCAAAACTCGCACTACGCCATCATCGCGGATTAAAATTTTTTCCTTCGCACGCAGCGCATCAAGCACATAATCCTTGATTGAAACGCCAAAATGAACCGCTGCCAGTTTCAGCATTTTGTAGTCTTGCTCTGGAATTTCGATTGTCATTTTTGTCATGGATAGCCCCCTAAATGGAAACACAGCTTTATGGTTTAACAGCAAAACAGCAAGATTTATTTGTGATAAATATCGAGATTGCCGAAGCGCGTGAATTCAGCATCGAAGAAGAGATTAAGTGAACCAACCGGGCCATTGCGTTGCTTGGCAATGATGATTTCTGCCTTGTGCGCCATCTCCTGCATTTTATTTTTCCACTGATTAAACCTGTCAGATTCGCTTTCCGGCGGGCGTTTGCGCTCGAGATAATAGGCATCGCGATAGATGAAGGCCACCACATCGGCATCCTGTTCGATTGCTCCCGATTCACGCAAATCGGAAAGTTGTGGATGTTTGTCTTCACGTTGTTCAACCGCACGCGAAAGTTGTGATAAGGCCAAAACCGGAATATTAAATTCCTTGGCAATCGCCTTCAAACCTTGCGTAATTTCTGAAACTTCCTGCACCCGTCCATCATTTGCACGTGTGGTTGTTGGGCGAACTAACTGCAAATAATCAACCACCAAAAATGCCAAATTATTTTTACGCACCATTCTGCGCGCACGGGTGCGAATCGCTGAAATTGAGAGCGCCGGAGTATCATCAATAAAAAGCGGCAATTTGGAAATTTCTGCCGAGCGAACAGCCACAGCCTCCCATTCAGTTTCATTTAATTGTCCGGTTCTGAATTTTGTGGCATTGATGCTACATTCCATCGAAAGAATTCTTGCCGCCAGCTGATCGGATGACATTTCTAGCGAAAAAAACCCAACAGCCTTTTTGTCTTTTTGATCTTCAAGATCCTCGTTCAGAAACTTGCATGCATTCACGGCCACGTTGATTCCGAGGGCAGTTTTCCCCATTGAGGGCCTTGCGGCAAGGATGATGAGATCCGATTGCTGCATGCCGCTCAAGATTTTATCGAGGTCGGTGAGGCCGGTTGAAATGCCGCTGATATGGCTGTCGCGCTGTTTTGCCAATAAGGTTTTGTCGAGAGTATCTTTGATTGAAGAAGAAATATTGCGAAAATCGGAGCGGCCATTGCCATGCTCGGAAAGCTTGAAAAGACTGGATTCAGCAAGTTCTATCTGTTCAGCAGCGGAAGTTTTTTCTTCAACATTAAAAACGCGATTAACCACATCTTCGCCAACCATTACTAATTGCCGCTTCAAAGCTAAATCATGAATTACGCGGCCATAATCGGCGATGTCAATAATTGCCGAGGCAGATGAAAGCAGAGTTGAGAGATAAAGCGCACCGCCAACCGCTTTAATTGCGGGATCAGAATCAAAAAACTGCTTGAGCGTCACTTGATTAGCAACGATTCGAACATGCTCGATATTGTGCAAAATCTGCGCAAAAATTTTCTGATGCGCTGATTCATAAAAATGATCCGGCAACAAGAATTCCGCCACGCGGTTGAGATATTCATTATTCAAAATGATCGTTCCCAAAACTGCCTGCTCGGCTTCGACGTTGAATAGTTCTTTTCTGATTTCTAGTTCCATAAATAATTTAATCGGTAGTGGAGCTATCGCGAATCATGTTAATAAAACCTACAAGTGATAAAACAGTCGTTTTGTTGCTGGTCTGAAATGTATCTTCACCACTGTAAACAACAAATTTACGTTTCACTTTTAAATCTTCGCAGGCGATGTGAAATCCTTTTGTTAGTGTAGGTGTGCGGCTGGCTTTAATTTCAACAGCCCAATACTCATTTAACCCAAACTCAAGGAGCAAATCAATTTCGGCTCCGGCAGATGTTCGATAAAAATAGGAACGAATAGCGGATGGCAGCGCTGATATGATATTTTCGATCACAAATCCTTCCCAGCTTTTGCCAAGAATAGGATAACCGAGTAATGCCTCATAGTCAGGTATTTGCAAAAGCGTGTGAACAATACCGCTATCCCTAACGTAAGTTTTTGGTGATTTAACAAGTCGTTTTTTAACGTTTCCATGCCATGACTCCAATCTGCGAACCAATAACAGATCAACCATAAGGTCCAGATACCGGCTCACAGTAACGCTTTCGACCCCAAGTGAGCTTGCAAGCTTTGAAGCGTTAAGCAATTCACCTTGCGTGTGGGCAAGCATCGTCCAAAAGCGCATAAGAATTATTGCCGGAATGCGTGGCCCCAATTGCGGGATATCGCGCTCCAAATAGGTGCGGATAAAGTTTTGACGCCATTCATGGCTTGTTTGATCACTTGACGCCGCATAGCTATTTGGAAAACCACCGCGCATCCACAATCTTTGCAATGATTCACCTTCCGGCTTCTTCAGCTGGATTTGGTATATTTCAAAAGGGTTAAGGCCTGCCAGCTCTAAATAATGGATGCGCCCCGCAAGACTTTCGGAGCTTTGTTTTAATAGTTCATTTGACGCTGAACCAAGCACCAGAAAACGACCATTGCCGCGCCCCTCACGCCTTCTGGAATCAATGACACCACGCAGCGACATAAATAGGTTGGGATAACGTTGGACTTCATCAAGAATTACCAATTTATCAGCATGAAGACCAAGATAGTGGGTAAGGTCTTTCAATTTTTGAAAATCTTCCGGGTTTTCAAGATCAAGATAAATTGATGGCTGACCTTTAGCAATTTCAAGGGCAAGTGTTGTTTTGCCAATCTGACGCGGGCCAAGAATGGCTACCACCGGATTTTGGCTTAAGCTTCGTATTATTTTTTGCGCAAGTTCTCTTCTATACATGCTAGCAATATTAACATAAAATATTAAAATTACAAGGTTGTAATGCAAATCCTATGTCCGTCATATTTCGTGCTTCTACAACTTTAACACCACGAAACACGATGCACGAGGCACGAGGCACGAGGCACGAATTAAAGACACGGGACTTTAAGAACAATCCTTCACTCCACCGTCACTGACTTCGCCAAATTCCTTGGCTGATCGACATCATTGCCTTTAAAAAAAGCGACGTAGTAAGCGAGGAGTTGAGTTGATATTACTGGCAATAATGCCTCCTGAATGATTCCTGCAATTTCGGGAATTTCTATGGTTTTTTTTGCCATCTTGCCGAATCGGGAAATACCGTTTTTATCGGAGATAAAAATTATTTGCCCGCCGCGGGCATTGACTTCTTCAGCATTGGAGACGGTTTTTTCAAAAAGATCATGTTGCTGATTGTGCGGCGCAATCACAATTACCGGCATTTTTTTGTCAATTAAGGCGATGGTTCCATGTTTTAATTCTCCGGCGGCAATGCCTTGGGCGTTGATATAGGAAAGTTCTCGCAGTTTTAATGCCGCTTCAAATGCGGTGATTTGCGAGATGCCGCGCCCGATATAAAGAACATGTTTAGCGCTGGTTAGGCTGTGCGCAATTTTTTTAATGTTTTTGATATCGTTTATGTCAAAGAGGCGACTCATCTTGCTCTCACTTTCTGCCAATTCCTGAAGTAATTTTGCTTTCTTTCGTGGTGAAACCTTGCCGCGCAAAAATCCCAAATGGATTGCCAAAAGCGCAAGAACCGCAATTTGCGCAGTATAAGCCTTGGTTGAGGCTACGCCAATTTCGGGACCGGCCAGAGTCCGAATCACAACATCGGAAAATTGCGCCATAGTGCTATGCGCAACATTGACGATTGATAAAATTTTTTGTCGATTTTCTTTGGCATATTTCAGAGCCGCTAAAGTGTCGGCAGTTTCGCCGGATTGCGAAACAAAAATCATCAAATTATCAGAACTAAAAGGATGGGCGCGATAGCGGAATTCAGAGGCAATATCAACTTCAACCGCAAGGCCGGCAATTTCTTCAATCAGATATTTCGCGGTTAAACCGGCATAGTAGGAAGTTCCGCAAGCAACGATGGTGATTTTTTCAATCTTTGCGACATCAAAAGAAAAATTCGGCAGATGAATCAGATTGCCGCTCAAATCAACATAAGTTTGCACCGTTTCTTCGATAACTCGCGGCTGTTCATAAATTTCCTTCAGCATAAAATGGGGATAATTTTCTTTGGAAACCTTGCCATTTTCTGATTGCATCAACTTGATTTCTTTTCTGATTTCACGCCCTTTGGCATCAAAAATTTCGATATTTTTTTTGGAAATAATCGCAAATTCATCATCTTCCAAAACGATAATTTGATTGGTGTGATTGGCCAAAGCGTAATAATCGGAAGCGACAAAGTTTTCATCTTCACCAACGCCGATAACCAATGGCGAACCGCGTTTGGCAACGGCAATAACATCTTCATTATTTTTAAAAATCACCGCCAGAGCAAAAGAACCGTTAATTTCTTTGGCGGTTTCAAGCAGGGATTTTTTGACATCGGAGGTTTTTTCAAAGAACAATTCCAGTAAATGCGGAACAACTTCGGTATCGGTTTGGCTTAAAAATTTTGCGCCGAATTTTTGCAGTCTTTGGCGCAACTCCTGATGATTTTCGATGATGCCATTGTGAACAACGCAAACTTTTGCAGAAGCGTGAGGATGGGCATTTTGCTTGCTTGGACGCCCATGCGTTGCCCAACGTGTATGGCCAATACCGATCTCTGATTTCAACTTCGCTTTTTTCAAAGCCGATTCGAGTTTTCTGATTTTTCCCTCCTCCTTGACAGTTTTGAATTTGCCATTTTCAAACACCGCAACGCCAGCAGAATCATAGCCGCGATATTCAAGCTTTTTCAAACCATCAAAAATTATTGAGGCGGCATTTTTGTTGCCGACAACTCCGACAATTCCACACATTATTTGATTGATTAAAGGTTAATGAAGGTTTGAGAGAGTAGGAATGGGGATAGCAAAGTAAATTGTAATCTTTTGTAAAAAAATGGGTTGTTATCAAAAATGTTCCTTTCATTTTCCTGAATTTGTATTTTGATTTTTTCATGAGAATCACTGTAGCAAAAATTTTTCTGTTGGTAGCTATTTTCCTTGCCCCTTCAACAGCTATATCAGGTGCGGTTTCCATAAAAAAAATCCAATTTACCGGAAAAAATCTGCTGACAATTTCACTGTCTGCAAAAACCAATTTCAAAGCTTTTACACTTAACGATCCCCCGCGTTTGGTGGTTGATATTGCTAATGCTACACAATTGGAACAACAACCCGCTCTGCCATTTTTTGTCAAAAATTTTCGTCAGAATCCGCAACATAATTCTTTGCGTTTAGTATTTGATCTTACTCAAAAAATCTCGCTGAAAAACACGCATTTCGATGCAAAATCAACGGCAATTACCACGGAAATTATTGGCATAAAAGAGGATGTTGATTTCATTACGCAAAAAGCAGAAGAGTTCGAGTTCGAAACTCAAAAAATAGCAAATCCGGACGGCTCGGCAAAATATGTCGTTAAAAAAATTCCTAAAGTTGTAAAGCAAAAAACTCCGGTAATCGTAATTGACGCCGGACATGGCGGCAAAGACCCGGGAACAATCGGCAATTTCGTTCGCACCAAAGAAAAAAATCTGACTCTGTCTTATGCCAAAGAGCTAGGTAAACAACTGCTCAATACCGGTCGCTACAAAGTTTATCTCACTCGTGATGATGATTTTTTTATTCCGTTGCATCAGCGTGTTAAGAAGGCGCGCAAAAAAAACGCTGATCTTTTTATTTCACTCCACGCCAACGCTTCTGACGACAGATCAACTTCCGGATTTTCCATTTACACCCTTTCGGAAAAATCTTCTGACAAACAGGCAGAATCATTAGCGCAAAGAGAAAATCGCGCCGACATCATCAATGGTATGAATTTTGCCGATACCAGCAAAGACATCATGAAAACTCTAATTGATTTATCGCAGCGCGAATCTAAAAATAGCTCGGCACGCTTTGCTGCAATTGCCATCAGACGAATCAGAAATTCCGAAATAGAAATTCTACAAAACACTCACCGCTTTGCCGGATTTGCAGTATTAACTGCACCGGACATGGCTTCAGTTTTGATTGAGCTCGGCTATCTCTCAAACAAGGGAGAGGAAAAATTGCTCAACAGCATTGGTTATAAGCGCAAAGTGGCGACGAGTCTGGTTGCAGCAATTAATGAATATTTTACAAAAAATAGAGAATGAAAAAAGCAATCAGTCTGATGTTTATAGCCGGAATATTCATGGCTTTGGTTGCCATCACTTTCGGCTTTTTTATTTTCAAACGTTATAGCGAAGATCTTCCGGATTACGAACAGCTGAAAAATTACAATCCCATCATCACCTCACGCCTTTATGCGGCTGATGGTTCTCTCATTAGTGAATTTTCCAAAGAAAAAAGAATTTTTGTTCCGATTGATCGCATTCCACAACATTTGATCGATGCTTTTTTGGCCGCGGAAGACGCCAATTTCTACAAACATTCCGGCATTGATCCGCTAGCAATTTTCCGCACTGCGATAAACAATTTCATCAGCATGATCAAAGGCGATAGCACTCTTGGCGGCGCCTCAACCATCACACAACAAGTAGTAAAAAACTTTTTACTGACACGCGAAAGAACGATGCAACGCAAGGTGAAAGAGGCGATTCTTGCCTTTCGCATGAATGAAGCTTTTCCCAAAGACAAAATTCTCGAGCTTTACCTCAATCAAATTTATCTCGGCTCCGGCGCTTATGGCGTTGCCGCCGCGGCACAGGTTTATTTCAATAAATCAATCGATGAGCTAACGCTTGAAGAAGATGCTGTGCTTGCAACATTGCCTAAAGCTCCATCCAAACTTGATCCGCGTAAAAATATCGAAAAAGCTAAAGAACGCCGCGACTGGGTGATAAAAAGAATGATCGATGAGAATTTTATCGAAGAAAAAGAAGGGCTGGAGGCAATGGAAAAGCCAATCGCTCTTAAAACCAAAGAAGATGAGGAAGTAATCAGAGCAAGCTTTTTTTCCGACAGCGTTAAAAAAGAATTAAGCGAGCTTTATGGTTCAAACAGCGTTTTTGAAAATGGCTATGTAATCAGAACTACGCTTGATCCGCAGCTACAAAATATTGCGGTTGCCGCACTTGAGAGAGGAATTGAGCAATATGACCAAAAGCATGGATATCGCGGACCATTTGGCAAAATTGATATTTCAGGAAAATGGCAAGATGAGCTTGCAAAATTTGAAATCACAAAACTCTACAAACCATTATGGCAAAAAGCCGCTGTGCTTTCTCTGTCAAAAGATACGGCGGCAATTGGTGTTGCAAATGGCGAACTGGGCAATATCGAATTTTCCTCACTAAAATGGGCAAAAAGATATCTCGGAATTGATGCCAAAAGCGCCGCTCCAAGAAAAATCTCCGATATTTTGGCAATCGGCGATGTGATTCTTGTTGCAACAGCTGACCGCCTTGGAGTTTATTTGTTAAAGCAAATTCCCGAAGTTAATGGCGGCTTCATCGCCCTTGATCCTCACAGCGGAAGAGTTTTAGCCATGGTTGGCGGCTATGTTGACGCGCCAAACCAATTTAACCGCGCTACGCAAGCAATGCGTCAACCCGGTTCAACCATGAAAACTTTTGGCTATATTGCCGCACTGGAAAACAGCATGACGCCGGCAACAATGATCATGGATGAAGAAATTTCTCTCGACCAGGGAGTAGGATTGCCGCCATATCAGCCAACCAATTATTCCGGCGAATTTTATGGTCCGACCACTTTGAGAACTGGTCTTGAACAATCACGCAACGTAACAACCGTGCGCATGGCTGATGAAGTTGGATTGGATAATGTGGCTGATGTGGTCAGAAGATTTGGCGTTAATGATGATCCACAAAAAATTTATTCACTGGTTTTAGGTTCAACCGAAACAACAGTTCTTCGCCTTGCAACTGCCTATGCCATGATGGTTAATGGCGGCAAAAAAATTACTCCTTCGATGATTGAAAAAATCCAGGATCGCGAAGGCAAAACCATCTATCGCCGCGATAAGAGAGAGTGCAATGATTGCTTCATCAGTAACCTCAATGACTATGTTGAAAAAGACATAGAACAACTGCCATTGCCGGTATTAAGCGAAATCAGGGAAGAAATCACCGATTCTGCAACTGCTTACCAAATCACCCACATGTTGCAAGGAGTCGCAGAACGCGGTACAGCGGCACAAGCGCGATCGATTGGAAAAATTATCGGCGGCAAAACCGGCACTACCAACAATTCCTACGATTCATGGTTTGTTGGTTTTTCGCCAGATTTGGTAACAGCAGTTTATGTTGGATTTGACATCCCAAAATCGCTTGGCGCTGCTGAAACCGGCGCTTCCGTGGCTCTGCCTATCTTTACTGATTTCATGAAAGAAGCTTTGAAAGACAAGCCATCGACACCTTTTCGCGTGCCAAGCTCGGTCAAATTTGTTAAAATCGATCGCGAAACCGGAAAATATCCAACCCCAACAACTGCAAAGGGGAAAATATTTTTTGAAGCATTCAAACTCGATGACGCAGTTGAAAGCGCGGCAGAAAATTCACCACCAGAAAATGAAAACGATAACTTCAACTCAAACAACTCCGATGTTGATCCGGTAGGGATTTATTGAATTAAGAATTAAGAATTATGAATTGGAGAAAGTTGAATTTTGCTAGAGCCTGTTTTCATCAGTAAAGAATTTTTATATCCGCACCGCAAGCGATGAGCTTTTCGGCGAGGCGTTCATAGCCGCGTTCGAGATGATAGAGGCGATTGATGATAGTTTCGCCTTCGGCAATCAAAGCCGCAAGAACCAGACAAACAGAGGCGCGAAGATCGGTGGCCATCACTTCGGCGCCGGTGAGTTTTTCAACACCCTTGACAACTGCAATATTACCGTGCGATTCAATATTGGCGCCCATGCGTTGCAGTTCCATCACATGCATAAAACGATTTTCAAAAATGGTTTCCTCGATGGTTGAAGCGCCATTGGCAATTGTCATCAAAGCCATAAATTGCGCCTGCATGTCAGTTGGAAAACCAGGAAATGGATTGGTTGTAATGCTCACCGGCCTGATATTTTTTGAGATTCTTTTTACCTCAATTGCATTGGCAGAAATCTGGTTCAAAGCAATGCCGGCATCGTACAATTCCTGTTTAAAGCTGCTCATCACCCACATTTCAACATCGCGAAGAATGATGCGCCCATCGGTAATTCCAGCAGCAATGGCGTAGGTTCCGGCTTCGATGCGGTCGGCAATGATTTTGTGACGCGCGGCGTGAAGTTTTTCAACGCCTTCAATTGAAATTTGCGGCGTACCGGCGCCAGTTATTTTTGCGCCCATCGCATTCAGGCATTTTGCCAGATCAATGATTTCAGGCTCGCAAGCGGCATTAATGATGGTGGTTTTTCCACGAGCTAAACTTGCCGCCATCATCGCGCTTTCAGTTGCTCCGACTGAAACTTTTTCAAAAATAATTTCTGCGCCACGCAATTTTCCCTCAACATGCGCCTCAATATAACCACCTTTTAATTCAATTTTTGCGCCCAATTTTTCCATCGCCTTCAAATGCAAATCAACCGGACGAGTGCCAATTGCGCAACCACCAGGAAGAGAAATTTTTGCTTTGCCGCAGCGCGCAAGAAGCGGACCAAGTGCAAAAATCGAGGCACGCATTTTTCTAACCAGATCGTAAGGAGCAATTGGATCGGACGAGATTTTTCCAGCATCAAAAATTATTGCCCGCCCTTGCCAGCCAAGATCGGGATCATTCCCATCAAAGGTGATTGTAACGCCAAGATTTTCCAACAAATTGGCCATAGTTGCAATATCGGCAACGTGCGGAACATTGGTTAGAGTAAGCTTTTCGTCAGTCAAAATCGAAGCCACCATCAAAGGCAAAGCAGCATTTTTTGCGCCGGCAATTGCCACTTCACCTTCCAGTTTTTTTCCACCGCGGATTAGGAGTTTTTTCATAATTTTATACAGGTTCTCAGGACTCGTAGGTGCGAACTAACTCATTCAAAAGCCTAACGCCGAAACCGGTTGCACCTTTATGCGCCATGGCGTCACCCTTGCCTTTCCAGGCAACGCCGGCGATGTCGAGATGTGCCCATTTGGTTTCACCGACAAAACGTTTTAGAAATTGGGCGGCAGTGACGCTGCCGGCGCCGCGGCCGGAGCCGACATTTTTCATATCGGCAATTTCGGA
Organism: Alphaproteobacteria bacterium RIFCSPLOWO2_01_FULL_40_26; assembly: GCA_001767955.1. Taxonomy (GTDB): domain Bacteria; phylum Pseudomonadota; class Alphaproteobacteria; order Rickettsiales; family UBA1997; genus UBA2645. The sequence continues at coordinate 25,393 of MEMO01000025.1, forward strand.
ATTGATCATTTCATCATATTCAGAGCCGAGTGGCAAACGCCATGCGCGCTCTCCGGTTGTGGCGCCACAGCTTTCGATTTTTTTTGCCAGATCATCATCGTTGGAAAATAAACCGGCATAAACATCAGCCAGGGCGATAATTATGGCGCCGGTTAAGGTGGCGAGATCAACGATAAATTTCGGTTTGAATTTGCTGCCGGTATAATGCAAAGCATCGGCCAAGACCAGACGGCCTTCGGCATCGGTGTTGATTACTTCGATAGTTTGGCCCGACATTGAGCGCACCACATCACCCGGGCGTTGCGCCGTGCCGGATGGCATATTTTCAACCAGACCAATCACGCCAACAACATTCACTTTAGCCTTGCGCTGCGCCAGATTGCGCAACAATCCAACAACTACAGCCGAGCCGGCCATATCGGTTTTCATGTCTTCCATATTGGCAGAAGGTTTGATGGAAATGCCGCCAGTATCGAATGTGACGCCTTTGCCAACAAAGGCCAAAGGCTGTTCGCCTTTTTTGCCGCCATTCCATTTTAAAATCACCATTTTCGACCCTCTTTCACTGCCCTGCCCTACACCTAAAAGCGCACCCATACCAAGTTTTTTCATCGCCACTTCGTCAAGAATTTCAACTTCCAAACCGTCTTTTTTTAAAGTTTTGCAAATTGCGGCATAGCTTTCCGGATTGAGAATATTCGATGGTTCGGAAACCAAATCACGGGTGAAAAAAATATTTTCAGCTAAAATCTCTAGCGGAGTAAATGCCTTTTCCGCTTTAGAAACATCTGATACCATCACAGAAATGGATTGTAGTTTCAGCTCTTTGTCTTTCTTCTTGTGTTCAAAATATTTGTTAAAGCGATAGCTTGAAAGAAGCGCGCCGAAAGCGATGTTTGCAAGGTCGCAAGCAGAATTTTTTGATTCAAAAAACACACTACCATTTTTGATTTTTGCGCTATTTAAAACTGAAACAACGCGCGAACCAATTTTTTGCAAAGCCAGATCATCAAGTTTTTTTTCCGCTCCCGCGCCAACAACCACAAGGATTTGATCATTTGATGAAACCAGATGCGCCTGATTATTTTTTCCGGAAAAATCATATTTCTCTTTGGCGAATTTAATCTGTGTTAATGATGATTTTCTTGCTTGCTCTTCTGTTAAAACCAACACCGCAACTGAATTTTTAAGCAAGGAAAAAGAAGTAGATTTGGAAAAATTTATTTTCATGTTCTATGAAATTTGAGATACAGGCCATGTCGCAAATCAACTTTCTGAAAAATCTGAACCTTTGATTTACAAGTGCTCGTCGAGTTTAAAAATGGTAAGAAATGGGGATTTGCGACAGTTCCATACAGGAAGGCGCGGCAAGTTAAAAACCAAACCACATTTTGCAAGTTTAGAGTCTGTATTCAAATTCATTCGTCCCCGATTTTTTAGGAAATTTTTAGCGATTTTTGCATAAAATTTTTCATAA
>MEMO01000026.1 GCA_001767955.1 Alphaproteobacteria bacterium RIFCSPLOWO2_01_FULL_40_26
CTTTTTGGCAAAATTTTGCCGCTGTATTCAACATACTGCAAAAAATTTTGCCAAAAAACGAGCCAAAATTTATGGAAAAGCGAGGCGCGGTGGATTTTAAGACAGGCTCTAATCGCCATAGCGATGATTTTTTTCTTATTTTCTTGCGCCAAACCTATTGCCAAAATTTTGCCTAACAGACCAACAAAAGAATTCAAAGAAACCTTGCGTGATGCTTCACCGGAATTTCAGCTAGGATGGCAAGATGGTTGCGAAGTAGGAATGTCAGCCGGCAGCAATGCTTTTTACCGCATGTTTTATGACAATAATGCGGTTGATGGTTATAGAATGGCAAGCTCTTCGGACTACAAAACAGCTTGGGGTAACGCCTTCTGGTATTGTTTCCGCTATGACTACATTAAACAAAAAAGACCAATCTGGAGTTCAGTTTTTGGAGGTTTCAGGTAATGCGATTTTTTTTGCTATTGCTGCTAACTTTACAATTAAGTTCCTGTCGCTGGTTCACCGGCGCCGGCACCACTTTTTTTGCCTGGACAAACATCAAGGTTCCCGATGGCACTCCCACTTTCCAGCAGGGTTTTAAAGATGGCTGTTCAACAGTGCTTTATGCCCGTGGTAATGTTTATTACCGCACGCGCTATAGTTACCGTTACGATCCAAAAATGATCGGCAATCCTGAATATCGTTTTGGCCATTCCAGAGGCTACACCTGGTGCTTCCAACATATGTTGCAAGGACAAACCGGCTCTCAAAGCTCCGCAGATAAATGGTTATCGCAATATGGCAAACAGCCAATGTTTGATATGGCTCCGGCTGATTTGGGCAAAGCGTGGGGAGGAATGTTTGACGGGCTGAAAGCGCCAGGAAATCCGGTTGCAAGCGCCAATCCGCAAGGCACGGATAGCGGATTGGATATTTTACAAAAAGGCATTTCCGGCGGCGAGGCCGGAGCTGGCGGCACCGTCTTTGGCGGCCATCCGCTTTGGGCTGGAGAAAGTTCAATAAAATTTATGGGAATATGGTGAGATCAGTCTTTATTCGTGCTTCGTGCTTCGTGCTTCGTGCTTCATGGTTTAAAACTATCGAAGCACGATGCACGGCGCACGATGCACGAAATGTGCCAGACACAAAATTTTGCATAACAGCTAAAAAACTCATCTCCCTAGCGATGATTTTTTTCCTATCTTCCTGTGTTGACAATTGGCAAAAACCCTATGGTTATTTTTTATTCAGACAAATGCCAAAAGGTGGCACGCCTGGTTATGAATTGGGCTGGAAACATGGTTGTGAATCTGGTCTTGGTTCGCAATTTGGCGGCGGAATTTATATGTATTTCTACACCTGGAAACGCGATGTTGACATCACCTCATCAAATCCCGACATCGAAAAAATCAGAAGGCGCTATAAAAAGGAGCTGGTCAAAATTAACTGGAACAATCCCATGGACATCAAAAAAAATTTTAATGATTACAACACAATTTTCTGGGGCGCTCATGCTTTTTGTCGTCACTCTGTAGTTGGTATTTTACAAACAACCGGTTCAGGCACCGAAGGCACGGGTTTAATTCCAACAATCGCCGGCAACGAGCGCTATGACCCGGCGCAAGATTCTCTCGGCCGCGTCTGGATGATGCATGGCAAGGGCGATACGCGTTGGGGAACCGGCTTCTGGTAAACAAATTGCCTTTTTGTTTTCACTTCATAAATTCCGCCGCACTTATCAACAATCAAACTTAACATCACACCTTATGGAGCTAGCCTTGAAATCAGATTTTTTCCTAAACAGATCAATCCTTTTTGACACTTTAAGATTAAGCAAACTTTTTGAGGAAAGTGGCTTTAATCAGCGACAAGCGCAGATTTTGTCTGAAGTGATAAAAACCTCGCAGGATGAGCGTGAGAAATTAGCTGAAGAAGCACGAAAGGAAATTGCGGATGAAATGGAAAAAAAGAGATTTGCTACCGGAGCCGATTTGAAGATAGTTGAAAAAAATCTCGAGTTAGAAATTGAAAAAGTCAGAGCAGAAATCGAAAAGGTCAGAAGCGAAATTCAACAAACAAAATCTGAAACCATCAAATGGGCTGCGGGCATGCTTCTAGTCCAATCCGGCCTTATCGTCACTTTGATCAAAGTTTTTTTGTAAATGCTCCTCAAACTAACAATTTTCCTCCCGCTTTTTAGTTTTGTAATTTCAGGAATTTTATCGCGAATCGCAGAAAAAAATTTCGCCGATAAATTTGCGCAAGTCTTTTCAACCGCGCTGCTGATGGTTTCAGCCATTTGTGCTTTGGTGATTTTTTTTGATGTCCATCACAATCACTTCAGCGAAAATATCACTTTAATCAGCTTTATTTCCTCCGGCGATTTTTTGGCTAATTGGTCTTTGAAGCTTGATTCTCTAACCGCCATCATGCTGGTTGTTGTCACTCTCATATCAGCTTTGGTTCATCTTTATTCCATCTCCTACATGCATGAAGACAAGTCGATTGCACGCTTCATGTCATATCTCTCGCTCTTCACCTTCTTCATGCTTGCTTTAGTGACTGCCGATAATTTCGTGCAATTATTTTTTGGTTGGGAAGGTGTTGGCGTCGCTTCCTATCTGCTCATCGGATTCTGGTTTAAAAAACCATCGGCCAACGCGGCGGCAATCAAGGCTTTTATTGTCAATCGCATCGGTGATTTCGGTTTGGTTCTGGCAATTGCCATGATTTATCTAACCTTTGGCTCGGTCGAATATGAAAAAGTTTTTGCCGCAGCAAATGCCGGCACGACAATCGACATCATCTGCATTTTGCTTTTCATCGGCGCTATGGGCAAATCGGCGCAAATTGGTCTTCATGTTTGGCTTGCTGACGCGATGGAAGGTCCAACTCCAGTTTCAGCCTTGATTCACGCCGCCACAATGGTGACAGCCGGCGTGTTTTTAGTGGCGCGTTGTTCGCCGCTTTTTGAACTTTCAGAAATCGCGCTAACCACTGTCACACTTGTTGGCGCAACAACCGCACTCTTTGCCGCCACCATCGCCATCACCCAAAATGACATCAAAAAAATCATCGCCTATTCGACATGTTCACAGCTCGGCTACATGTTTTTTGCCTGCGGCATTTCGGCTTATTCCGCTGCGATTTTTCATCTTGCCACTCACGCTTTTTTCAAAGCCCTGCTATTTTTGGGCGCTGGTTCAGTGATTCACGCCATGCATCACGAGCAGGATATTCAGAAAATGGGTGGTATCTGGAAAAAAATTCCCATCACCTACGCCATGATGTGGATTGGATCGCTGGCTCTTGCCGGCTTTCCACCTTTCGCCGGATTTTATTCCAAAGACGTAATTCTCGAAGCCGCTTTTATGTCGCATAATCCGGTTGGAAAATTGGCTTTCGTCATGGGAATTTCCGCCGCATTTCTAACCGCATTTTATTCCTGGAGATTGCTGTTTGTCGCTTTTCACGGCAAGACACGCACAGGTAAACACACATTCAATCACATTCATGAATCGCCACTTTCAATGCTGATTCCGCTTTTTGTTTTGGCTTTTGGATCAATTTTCGCCGGTATTTTTGGTGATAAAATTTTCCACATGGTTTCCGCAGAGGGAAATTTTTTCGATGGGGCAATTTTTGTTGCAAAAGCAAATCGCAATTTGCTTGAAGAAATTCATCACGCGCCGTTTCTGGTAAAAATTTTGCCACTGATTGTCGGCATTGCGGCGATTGTTTTGGCCTATGTTTTCTACATCAAAAAAACCGATCTGCCGCAAAAATTGGCAAATAGCTTGCGCCCGCTCTACAGGCTATCTCTCAACAAATGGTATTTTGATGAAATTTACGAAATTGCTTTGGTTGCCCCAACCAAAAAACTCGGTGATTTTTTCTGGCGCATTATCGATATAAAATTTGTTGATTCTATTCCAAATGGCGCAGCAAATTTTTGCAAAATCATGTCTGCACGCGTTTCAAAATTGCAAAGCGGCTATCTTTACAACTACGCCATGTGGATGGTTTTCGGTCTGATTGTGATTGTGTTTTTCCTAATTTCTTCCTTCAAACAAATTGGAATTTTTTAATCTGTGGATCAACGAAAATTACGTGATTGTCTCGGATTATTCTCAACCGGCGTGGTTATTGCTTGCGCGCGTCGCAAAAATTTTCTCACTGAAAAATTTTTTGCGGCAAAAAATTTTTTTGAAGAGCGGGATTTTGTAAAAAAAATTGAAGAATTTTGGCAAAATTTTTTAAGTGAAAATATGCTGGGACAAAAACTGGAAAAGCAATTTTCCGATAAAAAATTCCCAGCTTCAAATTTACTGATAAAAATTAAAAAAATTTTTGCTGATCAATTTTTTGGCATAACCGTTAACTCCTTCACATCGGTTTCGCTGAATCCGGCTTTGATTTCATTTTGCATCGATAACCAATCAGCCAATCTCAAATTTTTTAAAAAAAACCGTTATTTCTCGCTTAACATATTAAGCCAGGAACAGCAAGGCTTAGCAAACGCTTTTGCCACACCAAAAAATTCCACCAAATGGGGAGTTGAGCCATATTTTTTTGGCAAAAAAGGTAATCCGATTTTTCAAAATTCTTTGGGATTTTTTGAATGCAAAAAACAACGCGTCATCAAATGCGGTGATCATCACATCATCATCGGAGAAATTCTCGATTTCGGCAAAATCAGCGACAAAAAACCACTGATCTACTATCGCGGAAAATATACAAATCTGTCTAGAGGTTGTTCTTAAAATTCTGTGTCTAATCAACAGATCCTGAAACAAGTTCAGGATGACTGGCTTTAAGATCGGTGTTTCCAAGATGTCATCCTGAACTTGTTTCAGGATCTAATTTTCTCGGACACAAGATTTTAAGAACAACCGTCTATACCAAATTATAAATTTATACTCCCAACCAACAAAGGATTTTTGAGGAAAAATTAATGCCTTCGAAAGCTGCTGTATTAGACATACTGCGGCTTGAGAAGGCATTAATTTTTACCAAAAAGACGAAGTTGGTTGGGAGTATAAATTTATAATTTGGTATAGACGCTGTTAGCTAATTCTGCGGATTAGGACATTGCGAACTGCGATGTCTTTTGCATTTCAGCGCGGAGTCAAGATCGCAATGATCGCATAATGAGAAGGAGTTGGGAATGGTAATGATGTTTTTATTGACCGCTACAAGCCCACGCTTCCTCAAAGCCTGCAAACCGCGTGAAAAACTTTCCGGCTTCATGCCAAGATAAGAAGCAATCAGCGACTTGTCGTATGACAATTGGATGCTAGTCAATTTCTCACCATTCTCCAAAAAAAGATTAAGCAAAAACCAGCAAATTCTTTCTTCAGTGTTTTTCAAAACCAGATCACTCAAATGATGCATAAACTCACGGGAATCATTGACAGCGCCCATCATCAAATTGTTGGCAAGACGATGATTTTTTTTGATCTGTTCGCGTAAAATTTGTGCCGGAATTAAAAGCAAAACCGCATCATCGGTAATTTTAGCATTCATCAAAAAAGTGTCATGAAGAAGAACGGATGAGATGGAAAAAGCATAATTCTTTCTCGCCATTTTTAGCACAGTTTCGCAACCATCGGGATTGTTGGAGAAGATTTTGATCCAGCCATCGAGAATCACATAAAAATACAAAGTTTTTTCTCCCGCCAAAAAAAGCAAACTGCCTTTTTTACAATGTTTGATAACGGCATTTTGTAAAAGTAAATCAATCTCTGCATTATCAAGACTGGAGCAGATTGACAGCTTTTCTATTTGTGCACGATATGCTGAAATGTCTTTTTGTTTTTCGCGTTTTATCACAGATATTTTTTGATTTCATTTTTACTTAGAGCTCTAAACTGGCAAGATTGCGAATAATTTTGCCAAAAAACGAGCCAAAATTTGAGCAAAAGCGAAATGTGGCGGGTTTGAAAACAGGCTCTAAACAGTTTCTTAGAACGCCAATTCCGGATAAGGCATCAAGCCAATCTCGATTAGTTCCCTCTCCCCTTGTGGGAGAGGGTTAGGGTGAGGGGTATTAACTTTTTTAATCGATTCTTTCCAAAATTTCTGAATTGATGTTTTAAAATTTACCCCTCACCCCAACCATCTCCCACAAGGGGAGAGGGGAGTAGATCGAGAAAAATTTAGGCAGGTTCTTATCCGGAATTGGCGTTTAGAAGTATTTGACCTCAATACAAGTAAACCAAATTTTGAAAAGAAAAACTAACGGCAATGAATGATTTAACCAAACTAACTGTTCGTCACGCTCTTAACGGGCTAAAAGCAAAAAATTTTTCTGCCGTTGAGTTGACAAGGGCCTATATCAAAAATATTGAGGCCAATCGCCATTTAAACGCTTTCATCACCGAAACTTTCGATCTGGCTTTAGAGCAAGCTAAAAAATCTGACGAAAAAATTGCCAAAGGCGAAATGCGCGATCTCGAGGGAATTCCGCTGGCTAGCAAAGATCTTTTCTGCACCAAAAATGTGCGCACCACTTGCGCTTCCAAAATGCTTGCTGATTTCGTTCCAACCTACGAATCAACGGTCACACAAAAATTGCTCGATGCCGGAGCGGTGATGATTGGCAAAACCAACATGGATGAATTTGCCATGGGTTCGAGCACCACTAATAGCTATTTCGGCCCAGCGGTTAATCCATACAAAAAACGAAGCACGAGCGAAGAAGATTTAGTCACCGGCGGCTCATCCGGCGGTTCGGCAGCGGCAGTTGCGGCAAATCTCTGCGCCGGAGCAACCGGTTCTGACACCGGAGGTTCAATCAGACAGCCAGCATCTTTTACCAACATTGTTGGAGTAAAACCAACTTACGGACGCTGCTCACGTTATGGCATGGTGGCTTTTGCCAGCTCTCTCGATCAGGCTGGAATTCTTGCCAAAGATGTTTGTGATGCCGCGCTTCTGCAACGCATAATCAGTGGTTTTGATGTTAAAGATTCTACCTCGATTAACCTTCCGGTACCGCAATTTGACAAGCTGCTCAACTCAAATATCAAAGGCAAAAAAATCGGCATTGCCAAAGAATATCATCTCGATTTTATGCCGCATGAAATTGATGATTTATGGGCGCGCGGCAAAGAAATTCTTAAAAAACGCGGCGCCGAAATTGTCGAAATTTCCCTGCCGCACACCAAATATGCGCCTTCTATCTACTACGTCATCGCTCCCGCCGAATGCTCGTCAAATCTGGCCAGATTCGATGGCGTGCGTTATGGTTTTCGCGCTGAAGGTGAAAATCTGTCGCTTGCAGAAATGTATGAAAAAACCCGTGCGCAGTCTTTTGGCGCTGAAGTGCAAAAAAGAATTTTAACCGGAACCTATGTGCTTTCCGCCGGCTATTACGACGCTTATTACAAAAAGGCGCAAAAAGTACGCAATCTGGTGAGACAGGATTTCATCGAAGCTTTCAAAAAAGTTGATGCGATTCTCACTCCAACAACTCCAAATGCCGCTTTCGGAATCAATGAAGCAAAAACCACTGATCCAATCAAAATTTATCTCAATGACGCTTTTTCAATTCCAGCCAATCTGGCAGGATTACCGGCAATGTCGCTTCCCGCAGGATTTGACAATGATGGTTTGCCTTTAGGCCTGCAAATCATGGCCAAACCACTTGATGAACAAACCATGTTTGATGTGGCTTTGGCGCTGGAAGAAGAGATTAAGAAATAAGATCGCGATGCCGCGAAAGAATCACCACGCAAAACTTTAAAAGATCATCAAGACCATTTTCAATTACCTTCACAACAGCTTCAATTTCCAGCTTTTGATATTCGCTGGTAGCTATGTTTCTAAAGCCTGTCATTTTCTTCATTTTAACGCTTAATTCGGCATCGATAATTTTTGTTTTCACAACCAGCGGCAAAAGAACCAAACACATAAATGGCCTGACATTGCGGATGATACTTCAAAATAATTTCTGCAATCTTTTCGCTATCAAGATTCATTTTTTTCCTGCTTTTTTGGTCTGGAATCGAAGAATTTTTCGAACTTGTTTTTTACGCCGTCAAACTCTTTGGCATCGGTTGGATGAGGTTTTTTCATGGTAATGTTTGGCCATTTTTTGGAATATTCGCGGTTGATTTCAATCCACTTCACCAATTCCGGCGATTCGGGAGAAATCGCTTCCGCCGGGCATTCCGTAACACAAACGCCGCAATCAATGCAGGTATCAGGATCAATTACCAGCATGTTTTCGCCTTCATAAAAGCAATCAACCGGACATACGGCGACACAATCGGTGTATTTGCAGCGGATGCAATTATCGGTTACGATGTAAGTCATTTTTGCGCAATTTTTTGATTAGAATTTCACTACGCACGCGCAGCAGAGAGAGAAAAACAAAATAGGAAAAATAAACGCCAAACATTAGCAATAAAGGTGTGAGCATAGTTTGATGAATCGCAATTCCACCAACGCGCATGATGCTTGATGGTTGATGCAGAGAATTCCAATATTCCACCGAAAATTTGATTATCGGCACATTGATAAAGCCGACAATTGAGATAATCGCAGCAATTTTTTCGCCCTTTGCTTTATCGTCAAAAGAATCGAGCAAAATCATATAGCCAAGATAGAGAAAAAGCAGAATCAGAACTGAAGTGAGCCTCGCATCCCACACCCACCATACGCCCCAAATCGGCTTGCCCCAAAGGCTGCCAGTTGCAAGAGTAATGAAAGTGAAAGCACAGCCAATTAGCGCAATCGATTTTGCAATCAGATAAAAAAACGGATTTTTCCAGATGAAACCGGAAAGATTAAAAATCGCCATCAGCGTATAAACAAGCAATGCCATCCATGCCGCCGGCACATGAATATACATAATTTTCACCGCATTGCCCTGCTGATAATCGAAAGGAGAATTGATGATTGCCGGAATTGCCAAAAGCAAAAAGACCACGAAACAACCAAAAGAAAATGGCGCAAAAAAACGGAAATTTTTTTCAAAATTTTTGAATTCGAAAAGTTTTTTCAACATCTTAAACCTCCTTTAAAAAAGGAGGTGGCGCGAAGCGCCGGAGGATTTGTGGAGACAAACTTTGAATTAGAGTTTGTCTCTCTCAAATCACCCGTCATCGCACTTCGTGCGATGCCACACTCTTTTTCAAAGAGGGTTTTCCTGACCTCCTTTGAAAAAGGAGGTGGCGCGAAGCGCCGGAGGATTTTTGGGAGACAAACTCCAATTCAAAGTTTGTCTCCCAAAAATCACCCGTCATCGCACTTCGTGCGATGCCACCCTCTTTTTCAAAGAGGGTTTTCGAACCAAACCTCCTTTGAAAAAGGAGGTGGCGCGAAGCGCCGGAGGATTTTTGGGAGACAAACTCCAATTCAAAGTTTTTGTCTCCCAAAAATCACCCGTCATCGCACTTCGTGCGATGCCACCCTCTTTTTCAAAGAGGGTTTTAAATTTTGCCTTTAAGATAATGAATCAGCAATTCCTGTTTCACCTTTTGCTCTCTGGAATTATCAAAATCCTTCACACTTACTTCACCATTTTTTATTTCATCTCCACCAATAATTACAACGAAACGCGCATTGTTTTGTGAAGCGCGTTTCATTTGTTTTTTGAAATTGCCGTCAAAAATAAAATCAGTGGCAAAGCCTGCACAGCGCAGCTTCTGCGCGATTTCAAAAGCGTAAGTTTTTTCATTTTCCGAAATGTAATTAACGGCAATCGGACATGTTTGGGGAAAATCAATTTTGGCAAGAAGCATCAAACGTTCAATTCCGGCGGCAAAACCAATTGCCGGCACATTTTTTCCGCTCATTTTTTCAACCAGATTGTCATAGCGTCCACCGGCTAGAACCGTGTTTTGCGCGCCTTCATGTCCCATAACAAATTCAAAAACAGTTGAAGTGTAATAATCGAGACCGCGCACCAAACGTTGATTGACGCGATATTTCACGCCGAATTTTTCCAGCAGATTTAAAACAGAATCAAAACGCGATTTTGCTTCAGCAGAAAAAAACGCTGAAATTTGCGGCGCATCGCTCAAAAGCTCAATATCTTGCGGCTCTTTGGAATCAAGGATGCGCAGTGGATTTTTTTCTAAACGGATTTGCGAATCGCAAGATAAATCATTTTTGAATTTGGTGAAATATTCGCACAGGGAAGATTCGTAATTTTTTTTGGTTTCGGCGCAGCCAAGAGAATTTATTTCGAGAGTGGTTTTTTCCAAAACACCTAAATCCTTGAGAATTGCAGAGGCAAGAAGGATTGATTCAACATCGCAGAAAAAATTTTCTTCACCGAAAATTTCAAAATTAATCTGATGAAACTGGCGTTGCCGACCTTTTTGCGGACGATCATAACGAAAAATCGGTCCGTAAGAAAAAAATTTGCGCGGTAAAATCTGCATTAATTCACCATTGGAAATAAGTGCGCGCACCACGCCGGCAGTGAATTCAGGACGAAGCGTGATAAAATTTTCCGAGCGATCCTGAAATTTATAAACCTCTTTCGCTACAATGTCTGAAGCCTCGCCCAAATTGCGTTCAAAAACTTCGCTGAACTCAAAAATCGGCGTTTGCAACTCTTCAAAACCAAAAAATTCGCTCTTTTTTCTGGCGGTTGCGATGATGTGATTAAAAATTTTGATCTCGTTTCCAAATAGATCTTTTGTGCCGCGGGCAGGTTGTAGTTTGTGATCAGACATAAATAAATTTACGATTTATGATTTATGATTTACGATTTGAAACATCTTAATTTTGTAAATCATAAATCATAAATGACCAATCTTTCTCACATCCGCAATTTCGCAATCATTGCCCATATCGACCATGGTAAATCAACGCTTTCCGACCGTTTGATTCAAGAATGCGGCGCCATTTCCGAGCGTGAAATGACGGCGCAAATTCTTGATTCGATGGACATCGAAAAAGAGCGCGGCATCACCATCAAAGCACAAACGGTGCGGCTTTCATACAAGGCAGATGACGGCAAAACTTACATGCTGAATTTGATGGATACGCCGGGGCATGTTGATTTTGCTTATGAAGTGAGTCGCTGTTTGGCTGCGTGCGAAGGTTCGATTTTAGTGGTTGATTCAACGCAGGGTGTTGAGGCACAAACCCTCGCCAATGTTTATCAGGCCATCGACAATAATCACGAAATCGTACCGGTTTTAAATAAAATCGATTTGCCGGCTTCTGATTCTGAATCGGTTAAAAAGCAGATCGAAGAAGTAATCGGAATTGACGCTTCCGAAGCAATTTTGGTTTCGGCAAAAACCGGAGTCGGCATTCATGAAGTTTTGGAAGCGGTGGTAAAAAAATTGCCGGCGCCGAAAGGAAATCAGAATGATAATTTCAAAGCGCTTTTGATTGATAGCTGGTATGATCCATATCTCGGCGTCATAGTGCTAGCGCGGGTTATTGACGGGTGTTTAAAAAAAGGCCAGAAAATAAAAATGATGGCGGCAAATGCCGTTTATCAAGTTGATTCTGTTGGATTTTTCACTCCGAAAAAAAATTTTTGCGATGAGTTGAGAGCCGGCGAAGTAGGATTTATCAATGCGCAAATCAAACAAGTATCCGATTGCAAAGTCGGCGACACCATTGTTTTGGCAAATAATGACAATTCTACCGCCCTGCCCGGCTTTAAACAAAATCAGCCGGTAGTTTTTTGCGGAATCTATCCCATTGACGCTTCCGATTTTGAAAAATTCCGCGATGCCTTGGCCAAGCTTCATCTCAATGATGCCTCGTTTGAATATGAACCAGAAACCTCCTCCGCCCTTGGCTATGGCTTTCGCTGCGGATTTCTTGGTTTATTACATTTGGAAATCGTGCAGGAAAGATTGGAACGCGAATTTGATCTGGATCTTATCGCCACCGCACCTTCGGTGATTTATAAAATTCATCTACGCGACAAAGAAATTCTTGAAATTCACTCACCCGCCGAAATGCCGGATCCGGTAAAAATCGAATTTATGGAAGAGCCCTGGATTAAGGCCACGATTATGACGCCGGATGAATATCTTGGCGCGGTTTTGGATCTCTGCACACAAAAACGCGGCATACAAAAAGATTTAAGCTATGTCGGCCAAGGGTTAAATAATCGCGCCATACTGGTTTATCGCTTACCACTCAACGAAATCGTTTACGACTTTTACGATCGCCTCAAATCCTGCTCACGTGGCTATGCCAGCTTTGACTGGCAGATGGATGGTTATGAAAAAAGCGAATTGGTGAAATTGACGATTATGGTTAATGGCGATGCGGTTGATGCGCTTTCCTTTATCACCCACAAAACCAGAGCTGAAAGCCGCGGAAGAGCAATTTGCGCCAAGCTCAAAGATTTAATTCCAAGACAAATGTTTGCGATTGCAATTCAAGCTGCAATCGGCGGCAAAATTATCGCGAGAGAAACTGTTTCAGCGATGCGAAAAGACGTAACCGCAAAATGCTATGGCGGCGATATCACGCGCAAAAGAAAACTTCTCGAGAAACAAAAAAAGGGAAAGAAAAAGATGCGCGAGATTGGCAATGTAGAAATCCCGCAAAGTGCGTTTTTGGCGGCGTTGCGGTTGGAGGATTAACCACGACCCTCATCACCAACAGCATGTCCTTCTGAATGTAGAACTGCAGTTGCGGCAGCTTCACCATCTACACTCAGTTTGTTTCGTAAATTCCCAATAACTTCGCTCATACCTTCTAAAGATCCAACCACTGCGGTAGAAACTACAGGTTGAGATTCTCCAGATAATACTTCTCGAGCAGCCGGTTGCCCTTCTGTTGAAATGGCTGCTCCAACAGAATGACCTTCACCTATCGCCTCATCCGAAACGATAACAGAAGCTTCAGCTGCTGATGCAGAATGTTCAACACTCGGCTCAGCTGACTGAACGGCAGATGGATTATCCGGAGCAGAAACTGATGGTGCATCAACAGAAGCACTATCCAATGCTGAAACAGCAGGAATTGGCACGCTAACAGAAACGGCATCAGGCATTTGTGAAGAAGTAGCTTGCGATTGCGCGGTAGCAACAGAAGGTTCGGCCACAACGGAAGGAGATGGAGGCGCGGCAGAAATATCAGCAACACCACGACGTACCGTCTCCTGCGCAGCTTCCGCAGCAGCGGCAAGCGTACTAACTTCAGTTGCCATTCCACTAGCTGCACTTGCCGCCGCCATTCCAGCATGTGTTGTTGGCACTGCGCTTCTTTCAGCATCGCCAACTGCCATTGCCGGAGTTTTTTCTGGCATGTATTTTTTCCATTCATTGGCATATCCCATGGCCTCTTCTAATTCAGGAGGAATCTTCCCTTCCGGTGGTTCTAGTGTTCTATCTCCAACATTGCGCGTGGCATAAAGAAAACCGAGAGCAACCGCCCAGCCAATTCCAGGAATTGTTAAAGCCATGATGATAGCGGAGGCGCCTTTTGCGCCTACCATTAAAGTCTGTTTTGCTACGATATCGTTATCATTTTGGTTATGAGGTGTTTGAGATACTCTTGATTTTTTTGCAGATTCAACTTCTGGTTCTGACCCTTCTACAGCAGCTGGGGAAGAAGTATGTTGAACTTCCGACCGTGAAGATAAGGCGGCTTGAGATAAGACGGCTTGAAATGGTTCTCTAACAGCTTCCTCCACAGCTTGCTTTAGTGGTTCTGCAACGTCTTGTGATACCATAAAGAGCGCCGTCGCTTCAAAAACTTTTTCCAATGCCTTCTTCTTATCCGCCTTATCCGCAATAACAGTCTCGTCCCCCAAAAATTTAAAATTGGTGCGCAGATTTTGGAGCGCTTCGCTCTTTTTATCCTCATCCTTTACGTCGGAATCTAAAACTGCTTCAACCGCACTGGCAAAAATTTGTAATGTGGTGCGTTCAGGTGTCTTTGCCTCTTTTATTTTTTCCCTTATTTCTTTTTCCTCTACTTTACCATCTTCACCAATTGCCGCTGATATTGCTTCAAATTTATCTCTTACACTTTTTTGATCTTCATCGAGCACTATTACATCCTCAACCCCTTTAATCCCTCCTTCTGTTACATTTCCAATTGCGCTTGTTATATGTGGTCTTCTAACAATCCGGCTTTTTAAGCTCTCTAATTCTTTTTCTAAGCTCTTTTCTACTTTTACTAATTCTATTTTAAATGCGCTTAATGTGTGTCCTACTGCTTCTGATAGCATTCCTCCTGCCAGGCCGCCTTTTGTTTTTGCGTCTTTAAACGCTCTTCCTGCGCCTTCTTTTGCTTGCGATAAACCATCTCTCATAGCTGTAATTGCAGAATCGAATCTACTTGTCGAAGCTTCAGCAGAAGGTGATGATTCCGATATTTCTGCTTCAGATTCTACTGATGCATTTGCGACAACGGGCTCATTGCTTTCAGACTTTCTTTCTCCAAATTTTTCTACCATTCCCTTTGCGGCACTAAAGTGTGGCGCTAATCCTGACATTCTTTTTGAATCTCTATCGGAAACCGATTGCCCTGATTCTTCTTGAGCTTCGGTTTCCGTAACTTCCTCATTAGGCAATTCAGAAGTTGTACGAGATTGGATTTTTGATCTTGCAGCTTCAAATGCTTCAACGATTCCTGCTCTAGCTATTGTAAGGCCTGATAATATTCCTGTGAGCGCACCTTTTAATCCTGTTAATTCTGATTGCGTGACCCCATCCTCTTCTACAGCAGCAGGTTTTGCACTATCCCCTCGTCGATGTGTCCACTCACCCACTTTTTGTGCTACACTACCAATAGCATCTCTGAGCCGCTGAAACCGATCGCCTGAAACTTCTTGCGCAGAAGGGGGAACAGCTGAATCAGCTACAGCAGGCGTAGATTCAGATACGGATGATGCCCCATCCGTTGCTGAACTTTCAACCGCATTACTTCCGGTTTCAGGTCTCATTTCTTCCTCCATAATTTCTTCGTCTGCTTGATGAGCTATATCCGCTCTATCGTCAACAGATTCTTGTAAATAACCCCAATAACGCTTAAGAAAAATGCTCCCAACCTTACTCTTTGAAAAACATTGCCTCCCTCACAAAATATTTACCCCTCACAAAAAAATACCCCTCACCCCAACCCTCTCCCACAAGGGGAGAGAGAGTAGCGCCGAATTCGGATTAACTCCCTCTCCCCTTGTGGGAGAGGGTTGGGGTGAGGGGTAATATTTTGTGAGGGGTTGTTATCAAAAATGTTGTATCTCTAAAATCAGATCCTGAAACAAGTTCAGGATGACATGTTTTGAAACCATCCTCCACAGATTGTCATCCTGAACTTGTTTCAGGATCTGTTTTTTCTGGACACAAAATTTTAAGAACAATCAAAAGTTCGGTATCTTCAGCTTGAATGGGTATATAATTAAAAAAATGGTGGGTGGTAGAAGACTTGAACTTCCGACCTCTACGATGTCAACGTAGCGCTCTAACCAACTGAGCTAACCACCCTTTGAATTTACGAATTACGAGTTACGATTTACGGCTCAAAATCTTTTTAAAAATGAAAAAAGCAATTGTTCTGTTAAGCGGCGGGCTTGATTCAACAACGGTTCTAGCTATCGCAAAAAATCTTGGTTTTGAAATTTATGCTTTGAGTTTTGAATATGGACAGCGTCATAAAATCGAACTCGAATCCGCCAAAAAAATCGCTAAAAACTTTGAAGTTAAAGAACACAAAATCGCCAAAATAGACTTACGAATTTTCGGTGGATCAGCTTTGACTGATGAGATTGAAGTGCCGAAAATATTTAAAAACCCCCCTACCCCCCCTCTAGGGGGGAAGTCGCGCATGCGCGTCGACTTCATGGCTGACGAGATATCGAGTTTGCGAAGATTTTTTAAACACCCCCTATCCCCCTTTAGGGGGAAGTCGCGCATGCGCGTCGACTTCATGGCTGACGAGATATCGAGTTTGCGAAGATTTTTTAAACACCCCCTATCGATTGTCCTCAAAATCTTGTATCTTTTTCGTGCTACGTGCTACGTGCTTCGTGCTTCGTGGATTAAAATTACCGAAGCACGATGCACGAAGCACGAAGCACGAAATATTCCGGACACAAAATTTTGCTTAATAACCACCCTATCCCCCTTTAGGGGGAAGTCGCGCATGCGCGTCGACTTCATGGCTGACGAGATATCGAGTTTGCGAATTCCGGTAACCTACGTCCCTGCCCGCAACACCATCTTTCTTTCTTATGCATTGGCTTATGGCGAAGTGATCGGCGCTTTTGATATTTTTATCGGCGTTAATGCCGTTGATTATAGCGGCTATCCTGATTGCCGGCCGGAATTTATCCAAACTTTTGAAAAGCTGGCTAACCTTGCAACCGCTGCCGGAATTGAGAAAAAAGGACAATTTAAAATCCACACACCGCTGATTGAAATGAGCAAAAAAGAAATCATCGAAAGCGGAATCAAGTTAGGAATAGACTATTCGCAAACTCATTCATGCTATGATCCGGTTATAAAAAATGGCGAAATAATTGCCTGCAAAGAATGTGATTCATGTCGCTTAAGACTGGATGGATTTAACGCAGCAAACACATCTGACCCAATAAAATACGCATAAAAAAACCTCCGGTTTTTTAAAGCCGGAGGTTTGATTTTAAAAGACTTTGAGGTCTTTTACATATTTTCGGAAATATACTTAACCGCGCTGCCGACAGTCGTGATTTTTTCGGCGGCTTCATCGGGGATTTCAATTCCGAACTCTTCTTCAAAAGCCATTACCAATTCAACCTGATCAAGGCTATCGGCGCCCAAATCATCAATAAAGCTTGCTGATTCTGCAACTTTTGCCTCTTCAACGCCCAAATGGTTGATGATGATTTTTTTAACTCTTTCGAAAATCTCGTTGTTGTTAGTCATAAAATTTAACGTTTGTTGATAGGATTATTAAAGAATTCTTTCTTAAGTTTTTTAAGAGGCGGCGCGTTTTAGGTTTGGTGATTTAAATAGCAAATATAAAAATTACAAAATGTTTCACGCACTTTATGCGCCTTACTGACACAGCGCTTCATTATGGCATAATCGCCATAATTTCTCCACCATAATTTCTATTTTTCACGCCATTAAAAAACGGCAACAAACCTAAAAATCTGTCGAGAAATTTTTTGTCCGGCTTGATTATTTCAACATCGCGAAGCGGGAGTTTTTTTATGTCAATTTTATTGGCGGAAAGATAGGAAAGAGCCTCATCTTTGCCGCCAACCTGATCAACCAAACCGGTAGCAAAAGCCTGTCTTCCGGTGAAAACACGACCGTCAAAAATCTCACCGACGAGTTTTTTATTAAGCTTTTCACCCCTTCTTTCACGCACCAGATCAGAAAAGAAACGATATGAATCAGCGATTGATTCTTGCACCACCTTGTCAACAACCGGATTTGATTTTTCAAAAGGAGATGGCGCGCCTTTGAGGGGAGAGGATTTATAGGTGTTGAATTTGATACCGATTTTGCTGGCTAAATCAGTGACTTCCGGAGATTCCATCAACACACCAATCGAACCTGTCAAAGTGCCATTATGGGCGATAATATGATCAGAGGCAATCGCCGCCATATAGCCTCCAGATGCAGCAACCGAACCCATCAAAATCACTAACGGTTTTTTTGCGGCAATAGCGCGCAGATCGTTGAACAGGATTTCACTACCGACAATCCCGCCACCGGGGCTATTGATATTGACAATTGCAGCTTTAATGGCTTTTTCTTCAGCGATTTCTTTCAGAATTCCGCTGCGGTAATCATCTTCAAAAATAATTCCTTCGATTTTGACATTGGCGATAAAGTCGCCATCGATCACCTTGCTTGAAATGCCAACTCCAAAAACCACCTTAAACAACAAAAACACAGCAAAAATACCGAGCAAAAGCGCGATATTTTTCCATTTATGCAGTTTGTTTTTCAAATGAATCAGGCTGGCAAGATGATCGGAATTCATGATGCTTTTTCTTTTAGCGATTCGAGCACATCACCCGCTATGCTGCCAATCGTTGCGCCGCTGGTTGCTTCGGAATAAAAATGCGCTTCATGCTCATCTTCTTCCATATCCTTAACCGAAAGGAGCAATTTACCGCTGATTTTGTTGAACATCATCACTTTTGCTTCAAGACGATCGCCGGTTTCAAATTTTTCAGTTCTTTGTTCCTGTTTGTTTTTGGAAAGATCGAGACGTTTGATGATAGCTTTCAAGCCCGAATCAAGCTCTACTTCCAGAAAATCTTTTTTCACGCCAATCACAACACATGAGACAATTGCACCTTCGGAAACCTTGTTCAATTCAGCCTGAAAATCAGGGTTTTCGAGCTGTCTGATACCAAGAGAAATGCGCTCTTTTTCATAATTACTGCCTAAAACCAGAACTTTGATTTTACCGCCTTCATTGAATTTCTTTTTCACCTCTTCGGTAAGACCTTGAGCTGAAATGTCGGAAGCATGAACCAAGCCGTCAACACCGCTGTCAAAGCCAACAAACAGACCAAATTCGGTGAAATTTCTAACCACGCCTTCAACAATATCGCCAACCTTATTCGATTCGGAAAAAGCCTGCCATGGATTTTGCTCGCATTGTTTCATGCCAAGAGAAACGCGATGGGTTTGAGCATTAACATCCAAAACCATTACTTCAACTTCCTTGCCAACGGCAATATTTTTGTTTTGCGATGCATTGTTTTTCATCCAGCTCATTTCAGAAGTATGAACCAAACCTTCAATGCCCGGCTCAATTTCAACAAAGGCGCCATAGCTGGTAATGTTTGTCACTTTGCCCTTCAAAGTGGCGCCAATTGGATAGCGCGAAATGATGGATTCCCAAGGATTTTGTTGCAGCTGCTTCATGCCCAAAGAAACACGCTTGCTCGTTTCATCATATTTGATCACCTGGACTTTGATTTCCTGGCCAACTTTTAACACTTCCGATGGATGTTTGATGCGACACCAGGAAATATCGGTTAAATGCAACAGCCCGTCAAAACTGCCAAAATCAACGAAGGCGCCGTAATCGGTAATGTTTTTTATCACACCATCGAGATTGTCGCCAACTTTAATGCCGGACAAAACCTTATCTCTTTCAGAGCTGCGCTGCGTTTCCAAAACCGCCCTTCTTGAAACCACAACATTGCCACGCAACTCGTCAATTTTTAAAACCTGTAATTTTTCAATTTTACCGATCAAAAAACTATCGTCGGAAAGAAGCATTGTATCAACCTGGCTTCTCGGTAAAAAGCAGGTGATGCCGTTAACGTCCGCAGCATATCCACCTTTAACCCTGCCAATAATTTTGCCATCAACTGCGGTTTTATCTTCCAAGCAATGCTTGAGATAATGCCAGCTATTGTAGCGTCTGGCGTTCTCGCGGCTAATAACCAGCTCGCCTTTTCTGTTTTCAATGCGTGCCAAAAACACATCGGTAACATCGCCTTCCTTGATTTCGCCATCACGTCTGAATTCAGCAATATCAATAAAACCAACCGACTTGCCTCCAATATCAATGGCAACACCCTTATCAAAAATTCCAACAATCACGCCTTTGACGACAGTTCCCTCAACAAGCTGTTGGCTGTCCTTTTCATATTCTTCAAAAAGTTTAGCAAAATTTTCGGATGCAAAAGAAAGAGCTTCGTGCTCGGAAGTTTGTTTGGAAGTCATTTGAGGAAGTTATAAAGCCTTTGATAGCAGGAGCTGCTGGGCTTCGGTTAGAAATTAATAAACTGCGAAATATCTAGACGATAATTTCTGAATTTCAAAAGAGGCGGGCAAGATATGAAGTGCTTTTTATTTGGCAAATTTTTTTGCTTGAAACGGAAGAAAGCGGAATTTAGAAATACCTGACTAATTTAGTCAGGAATTATGATCCTTACAACCAAAGCACGCTATGCCGTAATGGCGGTGATTGAAATTGCTGAAGATAAAAACAAACAGCCAGTTTCGCTTTCCACCATTTCAAAACGGCAAAAAATTTCGCTTTCTTATCTTGAACAAATTTTTGCGCATTTGAAAAAATCAGGAATCGTGCAATCAATTAAAGGCCCAGGCGGAGGTTATGTTTTACAAAATCAAAACATCACCATCGCTCAAATCATCAAAGCCATCGGCGAACCCATCAAAATGACTCGTTGCACTTCTGAGAAAAGAAGCTGTATGAACAACGGCAAAACCAAGTGCAAAACACATCATCTCTGGCACGGTCTTGAACAAAAAATTTACGAATATCTCAATTCAATTTCTTTATGCACCCTTCAAACCCCCCATCCCCCTTCTTCCCTAAATAGGGAAGTAGGGGGAGGTCGCGCATACGCGTCGACTTCTTTACCAACAATCAACTTCAAATACTAAGATTGATTATGAACGACGTGATTTTTCTTGATTACAACGCAACAACCTCTCCGGCTTCGGAAGTTCTGGCTAAAATGAACGAGGCTTATCAATTTCCGCTTAACAATTCATCAAGTCATCAGTTGGGAAGGCTTGCTACCAGGTTTGTCGAAGAAGCGCGCACGGAGTTAAAAAAGCTGCTCAATGCCGAAAATTACGAAGTGATTTTTACCAGCTCATCCACTGAAGCAACCAACAACGTTATGTTCGGACTTGATGTTAAAACCATAATTTTTTCCGGAATTGAACATTCTTCAGTTTATGAATGTCGCCCTGCGGATAAAAAAATTATCGAGATTGGCGCGCTTGAAAATGGCCTGATTGATCTTTCTGATTTGGAAAAAAAATTACCGCAGGAAGGAAATTTTCTGGTCTCCGTAATGCTTGCCAACAACGAAACTGGCGCAATTCAACAAGTTGAGCAAATCGCCAAACTGGTTCATCAAAATGGCGGATTATTTCACTGCGATGTAGTGCAGGCGGTTGGAAAAATTCCGGTTGATCTCGAAAAAATTAACGCCGATTTCGCTTCAGTTTCATCACATAAACTTCGCGGTCCGCAAGGTGTTGGCGCGCTTTTGATGCGCAAAGGCCTTGATATCAAACCTTTGATCTATGGCGGCAAACAGGAAAAATCCAAACGCGCCGGAACCACGAACGTCGCAGGAATAGCCGGCTTCGGTGAAGCATGCAAAATGGCAACTGGCAAAATTCCACTTTACGAAAATATCAAAAAATTGCGCGATGAACTCGAAGCTGAAATTACAAAAATCGGCGGCACTGATGTAAAAATTTTTGCAACCGAGGCGCCAAGACTTCCAAACACCAGCTACATCGCCACCAAAAACCGCGAAGCCAAAACTCAACTGATGAATTTTGATCTCAACAAAATCTGTGTCAGCGCCGGACCAGCCTGTTCTTCCGGCACTTCAACCGAATCCAGAATTCTAAAAGCCATGGGCATCGAACCAGAATTTTCCAAAAGCGCAGTGCGCGTTAGCATGAGCCCGGAAACCTCGCGCGATGAAATCAAAAAGTTCATTGCGGTGTGGAGTGAATTTTATCAAAAAACAAAATAGGTCGTGCCTCGTGCACCGTGCATCGTGCTTCGGTAATTTTAAACTACGAAGCACGAAGCACGAAGCACGAAGCACGAACAAAGTATGACTCTAAAACTCCCAATCTATCTCGACTACCAAGCCACTACCCCCATGGATCCGCGCGTGATTGAAGCGATGGTTGATTGCATGAAAAACCATTTTGGCAATCCGCATTCACGCACGCATAGCTTTGGCTGGAAAGCGGAAGAGCTGGTTGAAATCGCACGCAAAAAAGTGGCCAACCTCATCAATGCCGATGAGAAAGAAATTTTCTTCACCTCCGGCGCTACCGAATCAAACAACATCGCCATCAAAGGCGTAGCACGCTTCTACGGCGCTTCAGGAAAAAATCACATCATCACTGTTGCAACCGAGCATAAATGCGTAATTAACTCGGCGCGCGATTTGGAACAGGAATCGTGCATCGTGCATCGTGCATCGTGCATCGGTGACTCAACGAGGCACGAAGCACGAAGCACGAAGCACGAAACTTTCACCACCACTTTCCTACCGGTGCAAAAAAACGGACTGATCGATTTAAACCAGCTTGAAATGGCAATCACCGACAAAACCTGTTTGGTCTCGGCGATGGGCGTCAATAACGAGATCGGCGTAATTCAGCCGCTTGCTGAAATCGGCAAAATTTGCCGCAAAAAAGGCGTATTTTTTCACAGCGATTGCGCTCAAGCTTTTGGCAAAATTCCGCTTGATGTTGAAGCGATGAATATCGATTTGATGAGCATTTCCGGCCACAAAATCTATGGCCCTAAAGGCATTGGCGCAATTTATGTGAGAAGAAAACCGCGCGTCAGAATCAAACCGGTTTTTTCCGGCGGCGGACAAGAACGCGGCATTAGATCCGGCACAGTTCCAACACCTCTTGTTGTTGGATTTGGCGTTGCAGCAGAAATCGCCAAAAACGAAATGCAAAAAGATCACGAACACATCAAAAAACTTTCAAACAAATTTTACCAAGCAGTAATGAAGCTTACACATGTCTATCTCAATGGCGATTATGAAAAAAGAATTCCCGGCAATTTAAATTTTTCTTTCGCCGGAATTGAAGGCGAATCGATGATCATGGCAATCAAGGATTTAGCGGTTTCAAGCGGCTCGGCCTGCACTTCCTCAAGCCTTGAACCATCTTACGTTTTACACTCACTTGGAGTTGAAGACGAACTCGCTCACACCTCAATTCGTTTCGGCTTGGGACGCTTCACCACAGAAGAAGAAATCGATTACGCCATCAAATTAATCGGCGAAAAAGTTAACAAACTGCGCGAGCTCAGCCCGCTCTGGGAGATGATGCAGGACGGCATCGACATCAAATCAATCAATTGGAAATCGCATTAATAACCAACAACAAACTTTATGAAAAAAGAAGACATCAAAAAATTTACCGAATTGTTTGATAAAATCAGACAGGAAAGCGATGGGGAGACTGAATTTTGGTATGCTCGTGATCTGCAAAAAACACTTGGTTATGAAGATTGGAGAAATTTTCTGGCGGTAGTCGGAAAAGCGAAGCTAGCTTGCGAAGCCTCTAAATATGAGGTATCAGACCATTTCGTTGAGGTCAACAAAATGGTCGCGATAGGCTTAAATACTGAACGTAGCGTAGATGACATTATGATGAGCCGTTATGCCTGCTATCTCATTGCCCAAAATGGCGATCCAAAAAAAGATGAAATCGCCTTTGCTCAAACCTACTTCGCCATCCAAACCAGAAAGCAGGAATTGTTAGAAGAAAGACTGGCCTTGCAGGAAAGATTAACAGCACGAAAGAAATTAACCAAAACCGAAAAAGAACTATCAGGAAACCTTTATCAACGAGGCGTTGATGATCAAGGTTTTGCAAGGATCAGAGCCAAGGGTGATACAGCGCTTTTTGGCGGTTTTAATACTTCTGAAATGAAAGACAGACTTGGAATTACAAGCTCAAGAGCATTAGCTGATTTTCTTCCAACCATTACCATCAAGGCAAAAGATTTCGCCGCTGAAATTACAAATTTTAACACCAAAAAAGAGGGTATGTTTGGTGAAACCAAGATCAGCAACGAACATATCAAAAATAACAAGGAAGTCAGGCAAACCCTGATCAGAACCGGCATCTATCCAGAAAAATTGCCGGCTGAAACAGATCTCAAAAAAATTGAAAGAAAATTAACTTCAGAAAACAAAAAACTCGGCAAAAATAAAGTTAAGAAAACCAAATTAGGAGGCTGATATGGCATATTCACAAAAAGTTTTAAACCATTACGAAAACCCAAAAAATGTTGGCTCATTCGCCAAGGAGGAAAAAAATGTCGGAACCGGCCTCGTTGGCGCGCCGGCTTGCGGCGATGTTATGAAATTGCAGATCAAGGTTTCCGATGATGGCATAATCGAAGATGCGTGCTTCAAAACCTTTGGTTGCCTTCCGAGCAATAATCTTATCGCAACTCCGAAAGGATATGTCGCTATCTCAAAACTATGTGCTGGCGATGAAGTGTGGGCATGGAATGGAGTGGCAATTGTTAAAAATCTGGTGAAGAGCAATATTAAATCTGCCACTCACTACAGCAGACTACTCAAACTTGATTTCGGTTTACGTAAAACAATCACCTGCACTGACGATCATGTTTGGTGGTTGGCAGATAATCGTCCAATTGAAGCCAAGGATTTAACAGCGAACATGGAATTGCTTTGCGCTACGAAGAACGAGTTCAAAAGTCTTAACAATGTTGGTAAGCAGGAATGGATGCGTCAGATTGCTGCAGCAACAGTTCGCAACACCAACACAACACAAAATATTCACGCTAGAGCCTGTTTTCAAACCCAGCGCGTTTCGATTTTGCCCAAATTTTGTGCGACTTTTTGGCAAAATTTTGCCGCTGTATCCGGCATACTGCAAAAAATTTTGCCAAAAAACGAGCCAAAATTTGGGCAAAAGCGAAATGTGGTGGGTTTGAAAACAGGCTCTAGATTGCCACAAAATCAAAAAGGTTATCAACATAACGACGCCTTTAAAGCCAAGATCTCACAAGCTTCAAAACAAAATTGGTCAAGTCCGGAATATGTGAAGAATTGGCAAATCGGAATGAATGGCGCATCGCAAAAAAGACCAACAAAATTGGAACAGATTTTTATTGAACTCTTCGACACAAACCAGATTGATGCCAGATATGTCGGCAATGGCTCATTCTGGGTTAATTGCCAAAATGGGGCAAAATTAAATCCTGATTTCAAAGTGAATAAACAGCGCAAAGTGATCGAGGTTTATGATTCAAACATGCCTAACTTCATGATGAACCGCAAAACCCAAAATTGGATGATTGAGCGTAAGCAGCAATTTGCAGAAAAAGGTTATGATGTAATGTTTATCGAATCTGGCGAAGCCACGCATTGCCTTACGGATGTTCAACGCTTCATTCATAATGGCATCGAGTTAAGATCAATTCACAACATTACCGATAGACGCGATTTGCGCGGATTAGAAAGAAAAGAAGATAATGTTTTTGTCTACGACCTCACGCTAGAAGAAGGCGCAAATATCTTCTTTGTACAAAGAGTCATGAGTCACAATTGTGGTTCAGCTATCGCCTCCTCATCACTTGCCACTGAATGGATCAAAGGACAAAAAATCGATGAGGCCAAAAAGGTTACCAACAAACAAATCGCTGAAGAACTTTCGCTGCCGCCGGTGAAAATTCATTGTTCGGTGCTTGCGGAAGAGGCAATTAAAGCGGCGATTGAAGATTACAAAAAACGTAAAAATGCAGAATAATCCAATCGTCGATTATCTCACGATTAATGAAGACGCTCTCTTTCACATCAAAGAGCTTCTTGCTGCGCGAAAAGAACTGTGCGAAGGCATTAGAATCAGCATGAGAAGCCGCGGCTGTTCTGGCATGAGCTATGTTATCGAATATGCTTTGGGAGAAAAAAACATCTCAAAATTCGATGATATGATCATCAAAGACGGAATAAAAATTTTCATCGATCCAAAAGTTTCGATGTTTTTGATCGGCAGCGAAATGGTTTACAAAACCGATGAGCTCACCTCAGGCTTTGACTTCATCAACCCAAACGAAAAAGGCCGCTGCGGTTGCGGAGAGTCATTCAAATTATGAAAAATTTTTTCGAAATTTTTTCTCTGCCGCAAAGTTTTGTTATTGATCAATCCAAGCTGGAAAAAAAATATCTCGAATTTCAGCAGCGTTTCCATCCAGATAAATCAAGCTTTGATGACATTTCAAAATCCATCGAGATTAACGAAGCTTACAAAATTTTATCCGATGATTTTCTGCGCGCCTGTCATCTTTTACAGTTGAAAGGAATTGATATTTTGCATGATGAAAAAGCTGTGAGAGTAGATATTTCAACATTGGAAGAACAATTAGAATTACAGGAAAAAATTTCAGAAATCAGCAAAAACGAAATTGACGATTTAAGAAAAAAATTAAATTCCGATTTCAAAAAATTAATTATGGAGGCAATGCAAGAAGCTGATATCAACGCTTCAGCACAATTTTTGACCAAAGCAAAATATTTCAAAAAATCGTTGGAAGATTTAAAAATCCGTAAACTGAAACTAGTGGACCCCGCAACAAGTGCGGGGTGACACATATGGCATTATTACAAATCCAAGAACCGGGACAAAACGAGCAAAATCAAGGTTCAAACGATATAATCATCGGCATTGATTTTGGCACAACCAATTCACTCGTTGCCATTGTTGAAGATGGAAAGGCTAAAACTTTAGCCGATGAAAATGGCTACGACATAGTGCCATCCGTGGTTTATTACGATACAGAAGGAAATGTTGTAAATCGAAGCACAAAGCATACTGAAACAAGTTCAGCACAGGCTGCACGAAGCACGATTTCCTCCATCAAACGCCTGATGGGCAAAGATAAAAATTTACGCATTGAGGTTGGAACGCGTAAAATCAGGCCAGAAGAAGTATCGGCAGAAATTCTCAAAAAATTGAAAAAAATCGCAGAACAAAATTTAAATTCACAAATTCGTAAAGCTGTCATCACCGTTCCCGCCTATTTTGATGAAGCAGCAAAAAATGCCACGAAATTGGCAGCTAATTTGGCCGATCTGGAAGTTGTAAGATTAGTTAATGAACCCACAGCTGCAGCACTTGCCTATGGTTTGGATAATTCTTCCGCCGGCATTTATTGCGTCTATGATTTGGGTGGCGGAACTTTCGATGTTTCGATTTTAAAAATGCAAAAAGGTGTTTTTAAAGTACTTGGTGTTTCAGGCGATAATCATTTGGGCGGCGATGATTTTGATGCGGCAATTGTGAAAAAATTTCCGCAATTGAGTTTGATAGAAGCAAAAAAAATTAAGGAAGATTTGTCATTTACCCCTCACACCAGCCCTCTCCCGCAAGGGGAGAGGGAGCCAGACCGAAAAAAATTTGAAAACCTAATCGCAGAAAAAATCGAAAAAACCATCATCTTAACAAAAAATCTTCTCGATGATTTGGAGCTTTCAGCCGA
Organism: Alphaproteobacteria bacterium RIFCSPLOWO2_01_FULL_40_26; assembly: GCA_001767955.1. Classification (GTDB taxonomy): domain Bacteria; phylum Pseudomonadota; class Alphaproteobacteria; order Rickettsiales; family UBA1997; genus UBA2645. The sequence goes on from MEMO01000026.1 coordinate 26,929, forward strand.
GGAAATCCAAGGTGTGATACTGGTTGGCGGTTCAACGCGAATTCCACTTGTTAGAAAAAAACTTGCAGAAATTTTTGGCGAGAAAAAGGTTTTAACCAATCTTGATCCAGATCGTGTCGTCGCAATTGGCGCGGCTTGGCAGGCTTATAATCTTTCCGGACATGGTAAAAATCTTCTGCTTGATGTCGCGGCGCTTTCGCTCGGCGTTGAGATGATGGGCGGCATCGTTGATAAAATCATCCCGCGCAATTCAACAATTCCACTCGCCAAAACCAAAGAATTCACAACTTACGCCGATAATCAAACCGGCATGAAATTTCACATCGTGCAAGGCGAACGCGAACTTGCTTTTGATTGCCGCTCGCTCGCCGAATTTGAAATTAAAGGCATACCGGCGATGAAAGCCGGAATGGCAAGGGTGCAAGTGACATTCAAACTTGATGCCGATGGACTTTTGACGGTTTCAGCACAGGAAAAAATCAGCGGAATCAAACAGGAAATTGAGGTGCGCCCAACATACTCACTCGACAAAAACGAGATCAAAAAAATGCTACTTGATTCACTAAAAAATTCGCAAAGTGATATTGAAAACAGACTTGTGATTGAGGCAATTACTGAGGCAAATCATGACATTGCGATCATCGAAAAAGATCTCGAAAATCTCGCAACAGAAGAAAAAAAATCTATCGGCAAAAAACTGGAAAAATTAAAAAAACTTATTGCTGAGAAAAGCTCACGGGAAGCCATTTTGACAGCACAAAAGGAATTGGCACATGCTTCGGAAAGTTTAATCTTGCGCAAAGTAAATTCGGCTTTAAATCAAAAAATTACCGGCAAAAAAATTGACGAGGTTTTATGAAAAAAATTGTTGCTTTGGTTATCATCTCACTGCTTGCAAATTGCTCTCTGATCAAAAAGGAACCGAGAGTTTTGTTTGTGCAAACCGGCAAAAGCGCCACTTTCGATGGCAAAATCTTTCGCATCAAAAATGTCGAAAAACATCTGATCTACTTTTCCGACAAACCATATCGCATTTCCGGCCACATTTCACGCAAAAACTTTATGGCACTTTGGGACAAAAAACAGCAGGATAATTCTCTACTCAAAGTTCCTTTTATAAAATCACAACCAAGCGTTGCGATTTCCTATTACGACAAAGAAGGCAAGCCACATGCGGCTCTCATCGAAATTTCCAACCTTAAAATTGGTAGAGATTTGGTTGCAGAAACAAAAGTGCTAAATGGCAATCTACCAAACTCAATGCATGAAGTTGCGCTGTTTATTGATGGGCTAACCAATTAATGAAATCCACCCTCCCACACCTCCCCCAAGAAAAACAAAACGAACTGCAAAAAATCATCTCAACCATCCGCACCAATTGTGATGATGTTGAAATGATCATCCTTTATGGTTCTTACGCCCGTGGCGATTATGTTGAATTTGATCAAATTGATGAAAACAAACCGGGATTCAGACAAATTTCCGATTATGATATTTTGGCGGTAACTGCGTTGAAAGAAACGGTGGAAGACGTTTTGTTGTGGAGCAAAATTTCCAAACTTTGTCATGATTTCGGATATAAATCCGATCCAAGAATCAGCGTTTACGATATTGAATTTCTAAACATTAAACTTTCCGAAGGGCAATATTTCTTCAGCGATATCAAGGATGAAGGGGTTGTGCTTTATGATTCAAAAAAATTCCGATTGGCGGAAAAAAGGGATTTGACTTTGCAGGAACAAAAGAGAATTGCGCGGGATTATTTTGAGGAGTGGTTTGTTGTTGGAGCGGAAGGTTTTATGAGACATTACAATTACGCGATGAAAGATTGTGACTACAGAAAATCTGCATTTTTTCTTCACCAAGCCGCCGAACACGCCTACAAATCCACTCTCCTAATCCTCTCAAACAAATGCCCACAAGGACATTTCCTCAAACATCTCGGTAATGACGCCAAACAAATTTGCTCTCTAATGGAAAATATTTTTTCCATCACCGGCAAACGGGAAGAAAACCGTTTTAACCTCCTTGAATATGCCTATATCGGCGGCCGCTATGATCCGCATTTTAGGATTTTTCTTGATGATCTTGAGCTTCTTGCCGCAGAAGCTCGTAGGCTTCTCGATCTTGCCAGAAAAGTTTGTGAAGAAAAAATTCGGAGTTTTGATTTATGAATAACAAACAAACCGCCATCATCGCCGCCAGAAATAATGCAGAGGCGGAAGCGAAAAAAGAAGCTTTGGTAAAAAAGTTTGGCTTTAGCGATCTCACTAAAAATCATAAAAAAACTGAGGGAATTAATTTGGTAATCGCCGTTGGCGGTGATGGTTTGATGTTACATTTGCTGCATGACTTTGAAAAAAATCCGTTGCCAATCTACGGCATCAATTGCGGCACTGTCGGATTTTTGATGAATTCATTTCACGAGGAAAATTTTCTTGAAAATCTTGCCAAAGCACAGATTTCAACGCTTCACCCTTTGCGTATGAATGCACTTGATGAAGATGGAAAACAGCACAGCCATATCGCCATCAACGAAGTTTCGCTTCTGCGTCAAACCAGCCAGGCAGCAAAAATCAAAATTGAAATCAATGGACAGGAACGTATCGCCTGTCTCACTGCCGATGGAGCTTTGGTTGCAACCTCAGCCGGAAGCACTGCTTACAATTTTTCCGCCGGCGGCCCAATAATCCCGCTTGGCGCGGAAATTCTAGCTCTAACCCCAATCAGCCCATTTCGCCCACGCAACTGGCACGGCGCCCTACTCCCCGCCAACAGCAAAATCAAATTTGAAATTTTGGAACACAAGTTACGCAAAGTGAGCGCAACCGCTGATTCGCGCGAGATTCGCAATGTTAGGGAAGTTGTAGTTTACGAAGATAAAACCATTTCCTTCAAAATTCTTTTCGATCCCAATCACTCGCTGGAAGAAAGAATAATTTGTGAGCAATTCGCAAATTGACATTTACAGGCCGATTCATAAATTGCCGCGCCTCCTTTCACCACAACGTTTTAAATCTGATTTCTTAAGTGGGGTTTGTAGCTCAGTTGGTTAGAGTGCGCGCCTGATAAGTGCGAGGTCGGTGGTTCAAGTCCACCCAGACCCACCAGAATTCGCTCCTACAAACGTGAATTCTAGTCACCACATTCTTTCCTTTGAAGATGATTCGGAGAGTGGAGCCGCGGCGGCACTTTCTACCGATGCGGATGGATGTTCATCATTGGCAATTTCTCCCCGAGTAATTTCAGCAAAAATTTCCGGGAATCTTTCGCACAAATAATTGTTGGTTTTTTCTTTGAAATAACAGCCGATTTGTTTTTTTAATAACTCATCCGGTAGATCAGAAATCCTGCGCACATTCGCCCACAAAGGATCCGCATCAACAACCTCCCCTCTAGCGCGTTTGGAAAAAACTCGAAAAACATTACGAGTTAAATCAGCTTCTACGCCATAAGAGCTATAAAAATCACTGAGATATTTTTCACTTTTTTCCTCCGTGGAATTGGTAGCCATGTAGACATATGACACTACTTCGCGCAGATGATCATCGCCAAAATCTCTAATTGTTTTTTCAATAACAGGAATTGTGTAGCCATCAAAATAAGCTGATAAAACAAACTCTACCGAGTCAGAAGCTCTTAGAACTCGTCCTAAATCCGTATCAGTTAAAGAACTAAAATCTTGGCGGCTCATCTTGATTTCCCCCTATCAGCAGAACCAATTCCGACATCTTCGGCTACGGCAACAGCGGGAGATCTTCTTGGAAGAAGTAAAGTTCCGCTCTCAACAACTGCAGCATCGGTTACATCGACAGATCCTGCTGACGCGGCAGACTCTTCATCGAATGTCAGATGCTTTGCCACATAATCGGTTAAATCCGGATTGTATGTCATATCACTTGAAGGCAGGCAACATAAGACATTGGAAGCGAGAAATTTATTCTCACCAAATGCAAATTCTTCTTTGTGTGGAGTAGAGCGGAATAGCTCTGCTTGTCCTTCCGCATCAATAATTGAAATGTCCTGAACGCCTTCAATAATTTCGCAAATTCCCGGAATATCGCAATAAGTATTGAGATGAGTATTGCCAACTAAAGCGAGCCATTTTGGTTTTCTGCCATGAATCTCTAAAAACCTTTCTTCCTCGCTGAAAACAACATCGCAAACCTGGCTGTTAAAATGAATCATTCTTTCTTGATTGCCTGTGTGACGAAAACGATAAGATTTTATATCCACCTCCAAAGCCACAACCTTTATTCCAGCAGCTTTTGCCCCTTCCACAATTGTGCGAAAATTAAACTCTCCCTTCTGTTCACGATAAGTTGATTCACGAAAATCTTCATTCATGTGCCCTTCATTGAGATCATTAAGGTAAAGCTCGAGCTCTTTTTGCATCTCATCTGCATTGCAATAAGCATCAAGCAAGCGTTGGTGCTCAGCTTGCGTCAAATGCTCCATAAATAAAATATCATAACCTCTATCTTTTAACAAACGCATATTCTGAATGAGAAATTTTTTTGGAGAAATGTCTTCGTGATTTTCTCCCAGAACGAAATTTCCATCCAATAAATCGCGCCATTCCCTTACCCTTTTTTCTGAATGAGGAGTTCTTTCTCTGCGAACAGTTGATGGGCTATATCGACCTGATCTCACGGGAGAATCATAAGAAGAAGACGGAAAAGCGCGTGGCGGTGTGGTAGTAGTGCGCTCTAATCTTTTTTCAGGCTTAACTTCTCCTTCTTCGATAGAGGCATCAGAACGCCTGCGTTTTGTTTTTATCGTTTTTGACATTTGATAAGAATTTGATTTTTACGACATTTTTACGACAATGTTATGCGGTTTTTAAAAACTTCTCTACTGAATGTTATGCGGGTTGTTATCAAAAATGTTGTGTCTCTGAAATCAGATCCTGAAACAAGTTCAGGATGACATGTTTTGAAACCATCCTCCCCAGATTGTCATCCTGAACTTGTTTCAGGATCTGATTTTTTGGACACAAAATTTTAAGAACAATCGTTATGCGGTTTTTAAAAACTTCTCTACCGAGTCAACTATTACTTTAACATTTTTTTGCTTATTTTCCCAAACAACATCGCCGGCAATGATCCGCCAGTGATTTTATTTGTTGCTGAATTGTCATCATTTCCGATCCATATTCCGATCACATAATCATCGTTAAATCCTACAAACCAAGCATCGCGGAAGTTTTGACTAGTGCCGGTTTTGCCATAAATATTTTCGGCAATATTAGCATTTTTTCCGGTGCCATTTGCTACAGTTTCGCGCAGAAGTTTTTTAATATTTGCTTGCGACATTTCTGAAATTACCGGATCAAAACCGGACGAGATACGGCTATAAAGCGCATTGCCTTCGCCATTTTCAATCTTGGCAATTGTGTAAGGAATGACCGGAATGCCGTTATTTGCAATTGTCGCATAGGCGGAAGTCAGCTCAAGCAAACTTACTTCCGTTGTGCCAAGCGCAATGGTTGGATCATTTTTGTCAATTTTGGAAATAATGCCGCATTTGCGCGCAATCGATGCGATGACGCTACCGCCAACATCTTTAGCCAATTGCACCGCAACTGAATTTAACGAATTGGCAAAAGCCTGTTGCAATGTCACTTCACCCGAATAGCGATTTTCAAAATTTTCCGGCAGCCAGGTTCCGACGTTGATTTTCTTGTCTTCAAAGATGTCATCCGGCTTAAAATTTTTTTCAAAAGCAGCCAAATAAACAAAAGTTTTAAACGCCGATCCCGCCTGTCTTTTAGCATAAACAGCGCGGTTAAGCTGGCTTTGCTGATAATCATTGCCGCCAGACATCGCAAGCACTGCACCATCTTTTTTCATCAACAAAACCGCAATTTGCGACTTGCCGAGTTTTTTGGAATTTTGCGAAGCAAATTCATCCAAAACATCTTCGAGAATTTCCTGAATTTTTTCATCTAAAGTGGTTTCGATTTTAATTATGCTTTCTTTTTCTCTACCCAGAAATTCGGGAAATTGCTCATAAACAAAATCGGCAAAATAAAATCTCTGCGCGCGATCGATTTTGTAATTCAAATCAACATCAAGTTCAGATAGATTTTTTTCATCGAGAAATCCTTCTGCAATCATCGCCTTTAAAACCACATTACTTCTGCTTTCGGCAAGTTTGCGATTATTTTTTGGCGAAAATTTCGACGGCGCTTTCAAAAGACCGGCGAGCAATGCCGACTCATTGAGCTTCAGCTCTGAAACCTTTTTGCCAAAATAATGTTTTGCGGCATCAACAACACCGTAATTTCCTGATCCAAAATAGGCGCGGTTGAGATAAAGGGTTAAAATCTGTTCTTTGGTAAAATGCCGCTCAAGCTGAAGGGCGAGTAAAATTTCCTGGATTTTTCTTTTGAAAGTTTTTTCCGGTTTCAGGAAAAGAAGTTTGGCTAATTGCTGCGTGATCGTGCTTCCGCCCTGCACAATATGACCGGCCTTTTTGTTGGCATGATAGGCGCGAATAATGCCAAAAATATCAATGCCGTGATGCGAAAAAAAGCGGCGATCTTCAGTTGCAACAACCGCATTAATCAAATGCGATGGCAGTTCGTAATATTTAACATCACCGCCATAAAACTCGCCGCGATTGACGATGCGATTGCCGTTTGCATAGTTGATTTGCACAATCTGCTTGTCAGTTTGCTTTTCCAAATCGCTTAAGCTCGGCAAGCCTTGAAAGTAGTAAAACAAGGCCATGATACCAAAAATGGCAAGCCAGATCGTAACAAAAAATATCCATTTCAGGATCAGCCTCATATGCCAAAATTTATTTTTAAAAATCACCGTCTCATCACTGAAAAACAAGCGACAATTTCGATTCATGAACGCGGTTTTCTTTTTGGCGACGGGATTTTTGAAACTTTAAAAATTAGCGATGGAAAAATTTTTGATTTTGCACTGCACCAAAAAAGAATTATCAAGGCTTTAAAATGGTTAAAACTTTTGGCAGAAATTTCTGATCTCGAAAAAAAATCCTATCATCTCATCAAAAAAAATGCGGTTCGAAACGGAATTTTGCGGATTTCAATCAGCCGTGGTATTGGCTCAAAAGGCTATTTGCCAACCTATAAGTCGAAACCATTAATCATCATCGAAACTTTGGCAGAACGGAAATTGCCAAAAAAAATCAGGCTTGGAATTTCAAAAATCACCTCGACAAAAATCCCTTTCAAATCAATGAACGCCCTGCCCTACATTCTGGCAAAAATTGAAGCGCAAGAACAAAATTGCTTCGATTGTGTAATGCTTTCAGATAAAGGATTTATCGCAGAAACTTCATCTGCCAATATTTTCTGGATAAAAAATAATGTGGTTTACACACCGCATGAAAACTGTGGAATTGTGCATGGATGCGTGAGAGAAAGAATTCTGCAAAAATTTAAAGTCAAAAAAGTACAGGCAAAAATTTCAGCACTGAAAAATGCCGATGAAATTTTTCTTACCAACTCATCATCCATGATTTTATCGGTTGATGAATTTTCAGGACAAGCCCTACAAAAAGAATTTGCAAAAAAAATTCGGTTGTTATCAAAAATATTGTGTCTCTAAAAACAGATCCTGAAACAAGTTCAGGATGACATGTTTTGAAACCATCTTCCCCAGATTGTCATCCTGAACTTGTTTCAGGATCTAATTATTCTGGACACAAAATTTTAAGAACAATCGTTTAGAGCCTGTATGCCAGCAACAATTCCTGAAATCATATCTTACGCCAAGCAAGGTAAAATGTTCATTTTGGTTGATGATGAAAACCGCGAAAATGAAGGCGATTTGGTTATTCCGGCTGAACTTTGCGATTCACAAAAAATCAATTTCATGGCTAAAAATGGTCGCGGTTTGATTTGCCTGGCACTTACGGAAGAAAGAGTTGAACAGCTCAATTTGCCCTTGATGGCGCTTAACAATGAATCGCGACATAAAACCGCCTTTACCATTTCAATCGAAGCGCGCGAAGGAATCTCAACCGGAATCTCTGCGCAAGATCGCGCTAAAACAATTCGCGATGCCATCAACCCCAAAAAAGGCAAGGAAGCGCTTGTCAGCCCCGGGCATATTTTTCCGTTGCAGGCACAAAATGGCGGTGTTCTGGTTCGCGCCGGACACACCGAAGCGGCAGTTGATATCGCAAAACTTGCCGGACTCAACCATTCCGGCGTTATCTGCGAAATCATGAATGATGACGGCTCGATGGCGCGTCTGCCAGATCTTATCAAATTCGCCAAAAAGCATCGCATGAAAATCGCCTCGATTTCCGATCTCATCGAATATCGCCGTAAAAATGAAAAACTTATCGAGCTCGTCGCACAAAAAAAATTCATCAGCAAATCAGCCGGAGAATTTCAGGCAAAAATTTATCGCAGCAAAACTGACAATGTCGAACATATCGCATTGGTAAAAGGCAAATTGGATAAAACCACGCCAACTCTGGTTAGAATGCATCACCTCAACATTTTAAATGATTGCCTTGACGATGCACAAAATCCGCGCACCGGCTCACTTGCAAAAGCGATGAAAAAAATTGCTAAAAACGGCGATGGCGTCGTGGTTGTGATCAGACAGCCATGTGAAAAAATTTTTAACGACATGGAAATTTCAGAAAAACAATTACGCAATTACGGCACCGGCGCCCAGATTTTGGTCGATTTGGGAATTAGCGATATGACTTTACTGACCAATTCCAAAAAATCCGTCATCGGCCTTGATGGCTATGGAATCAGGATTTGTGGTTATCAAAAAATTTAAATTATGAAAAAGAATTTTTCTGCCTTTTCGCTGATCGAACTCTCAATCGTAATTTTAATCATCGGAATTTTGGTGGCCGGCATCACACAATCTTCCCGCTTGGTGAAGGCAATAAGAATTAACGCCGCACAAAATTTAACCAAAAGTTCTGATATTAATTCGATAAAAGATTTGGTTTTCTGGGTTGAACCAACTCTTGATGGAAGCATAACCAGCGCCGCCAACGGATCTAACCCGGAAGATGGCGATACAGTTTCAGCGTGGAATGACATTAATCCGCAATTAAGCGCTAAAATTAACGTTTCACAAAGCACCGCCGGAAATAGGCCAACTTACAAAGCCGACGGCATTAGCGGCTTGCCATCTCTGAGTTTTGACGGCAATGATTTTCTTGCCAACGCAACTTCTGTGCCCATTGCCGCCGGTGATGATAGCTACAGCATTTTTATAGTTTGGAAACCGGTCACGGCTAATAATGACATGTTGATATCTCAGGGAACCAACGCAAACAGCAGATTAGCCGGAATTTATGTTGGCTCTTCGGGAGAATATGGATTTGCCGGATATCAAAATGATTATCGTCCCTTAACTGCTGTGGCAGGAAAATCTTATGTTATGGGAGTTAAAGTCGATAATTCCACCAGCACTAATATTTCACTTTTTGATAATTCCCTCACTGCAAATAGTGGCCTTACCGGCGGTGTCGGCGGCAATTATTCCAATCTCGATGTCAGCGCCGCAGATTTTGTCATCGGTGGCCGTGCCAATGACCACACTCAACTAATGGATGGATTAATTTCTGAAGCTCTGGTTTTTGATCGTGCCTTGAAAACCGAGGAAATACAGGCGATTATGAAATATCTCAGCAAAAAATATGGCATCAAACAGCAGTGAATTAGTCTATACCAAAACATAAATTTATACTCCCAACCAACTTCGTCTTTTTGGTAAAAATTAAAACTAAAAAAAGCAGCAGTATGTCTAAATACAGCAGCTTTTTTTAGTTTTAATTTTTCCTCAAAAATCCTTTGTTGGTTGGGAGTATAAATTTATGTTTTGGTATAAATCACAATAATTGCGTAATTTTTTCGATCATCACATCGCCAAGCTCGTCAGAATTTTTGATAGTGATTGAATTGCGATAAAATTCTCCCGCGCTATGTCCGATGCCGATTGCAACAATTTCAATTTTGCCGGATTTTTCGATTTTATTCACCACATGATGCAAATGATCGGACAAAATATCATTATCGTTGGCCGACAAAGTTGAATCATCAACCGGCGTGCCATCGGAAATCACCAATAAAATTTTTCTTTTTTCACTTTGTTGCATCAGACGTGAACGCGCAAATAGCAAGGCTTCACCATCAATATTTTCTTTGAGAATTCCTTCCTTTAACATCAAGCCCAGATTCACTCGCGCCTTGCCAAATCTTTGATTAAAATGTTTGTAAATGATATGGCGAAGCTCATTGAGGCGACCCGGATTTTTTGGTCGTCTGGCGCTTTCCCATAATTTTCTTACTCGCCCACCCCTCCAATCAGCGGTGGTAAAACCGATGATCTCGGTTTTGACAAAAAACTTCTCCAAAATCTGCGCTATAATTTCACAAGCCAAAGCACTCATGACAATTGGATTTCCCCGCATTGAACCGGAATTATCGAGCAAAATGGTCAAGGCGATATCCTGATATTCATGAACTTTACTGTTGATCCAAACATCGTTTTGCATCGGATCCAGGATGAGTCGCGTTAATTTTTTGCGATCCAAAATTCCGCGCGATGAATCAAATTCGAGAAAGGAATCACGTTTGGAAAGCAGTTTCTTTTTTAGCTTCAAACTCATTTTGCGCGAAATCGAAGAAAGCTTGGCAAGTCTTAAATCAAGCTGATCGCGCAACATATCAAGCTCATTTTTTGCAACCAGTTTTTGCGGAAAAATTATTTCGTCAAAATGGGAAGAGTAAATTTTGTAAGGGTTTTTGAATTCGATTTCGTCTGTGAAGTTGTTAGATCCAAAAACAGATCCCGAAACAGGTTTGGGATGATGTTTTATTTCGTGAGCGTCACCTTGAGGTGAAGAAACATCGCCTTGAAGCGGCAAAATATCATCCTGAACTTGTTTCGGGATCTGTTCTCCATGATCTACCACGCCATGTTTTTTCTCACCAATTTCCTGCTCCACACCCTTCTCCTTCCTCTTTTTCAACAATTCTTTTTCCTTTCTTAACATCTCAAAAAGCTTCTCTATTTCCCACACAAACTCCCTCTGATTGGAAATTTTTTTGCCAAGATTTTGGATTTGGGAAAGAATTTTTTTATCAGTTATTTTCTTCAAATCAGAAATCGCCGCACGCATTTTGGGCAAAATCCAATCGGAAAAAAAATAATCGAGTAAAAGCAAAGAAAGATTCGGCAATACAAAGCACACATCATCCTCAATCTTTTGCAAAATATTTTGCGCCACACCGCGATAGAGATTTTTAACATTTGCAATCACGCGAATTTTCTCAAATTCATCAAAAATTTTCTGCTCATTTTCAGCAAAATTTTTTTCCTGATGAATCCTGCAATCATGAAACAAAAAATAACACGCCGCCAAATCCGAAGCGGCGCGAAAACGCGGAATCACCACTTTTTTCTCACCCACAATCAAATCCTGATTCCAGGAAAAAAAACTGCTCTTCGCATCAAAAAACTCAACATCAAGAGATTCATCAGCAACGAGAGCCTTCAGAGTTGCAGCTAAATTGCCTTCAAAATTTTTATTGTCCCGCACTGTCATTATTTAAAAAAATTGTCATTACTTCTAGAGCCTGTTTTCAAACCCAGCGCGTTTCGCTTTTGCCAAGATTTTGGGTTGTTATCAAAAATGTTGTGTCTCTAAAAACAGATCCTGAAACAAGTTCAGGATGACATGTTTTGAAACCATCCTCCCCAGATTGTCATCCTGAACTTGTTTCAGGATCTGATTTTTTGGACACAAAATTTTAAGAACAATCAAAATATGGTTCCGTTTTATGAATGAACTCTTTTCAAAAAGCTTTTTCCGGCAATCAACACAATCTCTCAAAGAAAAAAATCTTTATCGCTCTCTTGTTTCATCTGATGCGGTTGATGCAGTTACAATCAGGCGCGGCAGAAAAAAATTTATCTCATTTTGTTCCAACGATTATTTCGGGCTTTCGCAAAATCCTCTGGTGAAAAAAGCTGCAATTGCGGCGATAAAAAAATTTGGTGTCGGCGCCGGTGCTTCGCGCTACATTACCGGCAATAATTCCCTTTACAAAAAACTGGAAAAAAAACTGGCGCAATTAAAAAAATGCGACGATGCCATCATATTTTCCTCCGGCTATTCATGCGCCATTGGCGTGATTCCGGCGTTAGTTGGCGAGGGCGATTTAATCGTGGCTGACCGTCTGATTCATGCCAGTTTGATTGACGGAGCAAAACTTTCCGGCGCGCGCCTGATGCGCTTTCAACATAATGACATCGCTCATGCCAAAAAAATTTTAGCAGAAAACCGCAAAAAATTTAAAAAATGCTTAATCATAACCGAAGCAGTATTTTCAATGGATGGCGATGCAGGAAAAATTGAAGAACTGTTAGAATTGGCAAAAAAATTCAACGCAATTCTGGTTTCCGACGATGCACATGAATTATTGACAAAGCATACTGAAACAAGTTCAGCACAGGCTGCACGAAGCATGAAGCACGAAAATCAAATCCATCTCGCCACCCTCGGAAAATCCACCGGCACCTTCGGAGGTTATGTCGCTGGTGAAAAAAATCTCATCGATTATCTGCGAAATTTTTCCCGTTCACAAATCTATTCAACAGCTCTTCCGCCGGCGATTCTTGCGGCTTCGTTGACATCGCTAAAAATCATCAAGAAAAAAAATCCCGGCAAAAAAGTTTTAGAAAACGCGCAATATTTTTGTGAATTGATGAATCTGCAAAAGCCACAATCTGCAATTGTTCCAATCATCATCGGTGACAATAAAAAAGTTTTACAAATTGCCAAAGAAGTTGAAAAAGAAGGATTATTAATTTCCGCCATCCGCCCACCAACGGTTGAAAACGGCAAATCAAGGCTTCGAATTACCTTCTCATCAATGCACAAAAAATCTCAAATTAAAAAATTGGCTGAAGTTTTAAGGCATATTGCGGGGTTGTTGTAAAAATGTCGTGTCTAATCAAACAGATCCTGAAACAAGTTCAGGATGACATTTTGGAAACACCGATCTCAAAGTCAGTCATCCTGAACTTGTTTCAGGATCTGTTTGAGTAGACACAGAATTTTAAGAACAACCATCGCGGGGATATTATGAGAGGAAACATTACGAGAAGAAGAAAAGATGTTGCTGCGGGTGGTGGCGGTTCAAGCGGAAGAAGGTTGGTTTCCGTATTTGCACCATCACTTGCGGCAAGAGGTAAACCGATGTTAGCGCCTGCCGCTGAATCTTCAGAAAATGTTGAGATTTATGCTTCAAACTTGATTGAAAATCATGGTTCTCCTGATTTTCCATACAGGCAAACAATAAAAGGAGATGGCGGTTGCGGTCTTAACGCCGGAATTGTTGGCATGTTGATGAGGTCTGCTGTTAATCCTGAAGAGGCAAGAGCATTTGCTGCAAAAGTAAGGGGATTTATTGAAGGGAAAGAAGGGGATTTTGAAGCGGCAAAAAAAGCGATTATTTCAGGAAGGAGAAAGAAAATTGCTGAAGACGAAGCACAAAAAGAGGCAATTGAAGGTCATATTGGAAGACTAGAAGCTCTTACTTTTGAACAATTTCGAGAGTTGGTTGGGCGAGTAGAAACAGCAAGATCTTATGCTGACATACAACCATTAATTCAGAAGTTGGATTTTGTTCCGCTATTGGCAAGGATGGTTCTACCGCAGGAGAGATGTTTGGAAATTGCCCGTAGTAGCGCTGAAGAGATGAAACATTTGTTTGGAGGAGAACATGCAGACGAAGCCAATTTTCTCATTGAGCAAATTAATGAAGCAGCACAACGTATTGCCATACATTCTGGAGATCGGATAGACGGTTTTAATCCAGAAAACTTACGAGTCGGAGGAAATCCAATCGGTGAACGAACCATTGTTATTGAAGAAAATTATCAACTAGAATCACTGCAAGATTATCACCGGTTTTTGTTAAGTGTTTATCGTGATGTAGAAGAACAAGATTACATGCCATCGACCCTGCCAACAGATGTTGTGTCAGATGGTTTGAAACAAGTTATTCCTAATACAGTTCCAATTGAAATACGTGATGCCGAATCCCGTAATGCTCCCAATCCACAAGCAATACACATTGTTGGCGGTGGTGCTCATTTTGAGCTTGTTCATCATAAAGACGGAGTTGTTTGCGGTCGTCTTCGTCCTGTTCCTGCCTCATCAGTTCCCGCACCGGCATCTTCAAGAATACCATCCCCACCATCAGGCCCGCCACAAGCGCGTGCAATGTCAAGGCCAGCCGCAGGTGGCGCAGGTGGCGGCAAAGTTGTCGATCGGGCAATACTGGAAAAAATGAGAGGATTATTTCCGGTGAATGGTCTTGATTACACTGATGCGAACGCTGCATATCGCGATATGGTTAAAGCCCGCGGAGATGCTGATGATTTTGCATGTCATGATGATTTTTGTCATGATTTGTTTGGTATTGGCAGTATTATCGACGAAGGTGAGGATTTGGCACGGGTTGTAAGGCCACTTTTTGCAAGGGAAATAGAGGACAAGTATTATGATCACTCAAAAAAACGGTGGGTGAATTCAGAAGGATCTTTAATAGAAAGAAAGTTTATGGTTGGTAGGAAACCCATGAGGGCTGATTCGGTATTAAATTTTGTTTTTAAGCGAGTTGATGAAAAGATTGATAGTCTGTCAAGTTTTGACAGTGATGTTAATTTGCTTCCAGAAAGGTTGGCAGTGTGTGATACAAGTTCAAATACGGCAGCAGACGTTTCATCACTATTTGCCGAAATTGTCGGACGTGTTAGAGATAAATTTCTTGCGGCTTATCCAGAAAGCAAAAGAGATAGCATCCCGCCGGTTTTCCTAAAATATGCCCTGAAATGCCAATTTGAATTGATCAAAAAACAGCTGATTGATTTAAGCCCAAATTTTCGCAATTTGTCTAGCGTAGCTGATAGACCTACAAGAATGGTTGCTCCATACAATCTGGCATTTCATGAGGCTATTGAATTTCCACGATTAGTATTTCTTAAACAAAGAGACGCTATCCTTTCTGGCGGCACTCTTCCCAACTTGTCCTACCCCCAAAATCCCAACACCCCAACCCAGTAAAATCAACTATCCGCAAGCTCGATTTTGTTGTTTTCCCGCACTAAGGGGTAAAAATTTGTAAAGAATCAGGAATTAATTGTCTAAAAATCAGCTGTGTTTTTTTGCAGAAGATTTTTTTAGATTTTTATGTATCGGATTAGAACTGTTAAAACCTCGTCTGGTGCTACTGCGGTTCAGGTGGTGGAATATTCGAACAATCAAAGAACTATTTTATTTCACGCTGGCAGTGCTGTGAATGATGAAGAGTTGTCATCTTTAAAAAAAGTGGCTCTTGGTTGGATTGAGAAGAATAATCCACAGAGATTTTTGTTTCCGCTTACTTCAAAGCAGAATGAATCTTCATTGATCTTGCTTGAGAAGTGTGAATGTTTGGGCTTTCGCTATCAGTTATTGTACGACTCCCTTTGGAATGTGATGGTGCAATTTAAATTCCATCTACTTCCTGATGCTGCGATTCTAAATGATCTGGTGATCGCCAGAATTGCCTCTCCTTCATCAAAATTGGAAGCGCTGGAATTTATCGATGAGTTTTTTGGTATAAAACATCATCGCAGCAAGTTTTATCGTCAGTTGGAAGGTTTTGTGGCCATGTCGCAAATCAACTTTCTGAAAAATCTGAACCCTTGATTTACAAGGGCTCGTCGAGTTTAAAAATGGTAAGAAATGGGGATTTGCGACAGTCCCTTTGTGGATTTAAAAGATGAGATCGAAAGCAAAGTTGTAGCGGTTGCTAAAAAACATTTTGGCTTCAGTTTTTCTTTAGTTTTTTACGATCTGACAACTCTCTACTTCGAGAGTTTCGAAACAGATGATATCAGAAGAATAGGCTTCAGTAAAGATAACAAAGCCAGCAACCCTCAAATCATGATTGGTCTGTTGGTGAATGATTTAGGCTTTCCGATTTCTTACCAACTCTTTCCTGGGAATAAGTTTGAAGGCCATACTTTGATGCCTTCAATTTTATCTCTGAAGAAAAAACACAAGATTGATCAAATGACTGTAGTTGCTGATTCAGCAATGATTTCTGATCAGAATGTCGAGTTTCTTAAAGCAGAAAAACTGCACTACATCGTTGCGGCAAGAACAGCCAATCTTCCGATTCAAACCATTGAAGAAATAGCCAAACAGCTGAATCAGAAATATGAGATAACCATTCGTATTCCAACATTAAGCAAAGGAGATTTGATTCTCAGCTTCTCGCAGAAACGCTACGTAAAAGAGAAGCACGAGATGGAGAAACAACTTGAGAAGGCCAACCACTACCTCAAACACCCAAGTTCCGCAGAAATCATTAAACGAACAAAGTTTCTAAAAGGAAAAAAACTTGGTTATGAGTTGAATCAGGAGTTGATACACAAAGCTTCCCTACTGCTTGGAATTAAAGGCTATTACACAAATTGCAGCAATCTCAGCAATGAAGAAGTTATCAGCCATTACAAGAATCTCTGGCACGTTGAACAGACCTTTAGAATTTCTAAATCCGATCTCAAAGCCCGACCGATCTTCCACTTCAACGAACCCGCCATAAAAGCCCATCTACTGATTTGTTTTATGGCCTTAGCAATTGCCAAATACATCGAGATCAAAACCAACCGCTCAATCAAGGCAGTAACGAAGGAATTAAAAAAATCAATTAACGCCAGAATTTACGACGAAGTGAACAAACGAGAAGTGATAATGAAGCCAAAGATCAGTGATGAGGTTAGGAATATTTTGGAGATGATTTTACCGCACT
>MEMO01000027.1:0-36536 GCA_001767955.1 Alphaproteobacteria bacterium RIFCSPLOWO2_01_FULL_40_26
ATCAACGAACTAAAAGAAATAACCGACGCACATCTCTACGACGAACTAAACAATCGAGAAGTAATAATCAGATCTGAAATCAAAAAAAATGTTCAGGAGTTTTTGGATAAGATTTTGTCGCACTAGGTGGCCGAAGTTGGGAAGAGCGGGTTGCTCAAGTCAGGACTGTTTCAAAACGAGAATCTATACAAATCTAATCGACCAAAACTACCAACTTTTCTAACGTCTGCATCTTGACAAAACCACTTGCCACATCAAAGGATTTCACCAGATTTTGTCCGTCATCATAAATCGAAATTTGTCCGGCACGCAAAGTGGCGACCACAATTTCATGACCACTCATAAAACCAATATCGCCAAGCGCTGACGGCACAACTGCCAAATGACAAATATCATTAAACAAAACACCTTCGGGGGAAATAATTTCAACTTGAAGATTTGGCGCTTTATTTTGCATCTTTCAAAAGCTTTTCACCTTTGGCAATCGCCTCTTCAATACCGCCAACCATATAGAACGCGGCTTCAGGAAGATGATCATATTCACCGGCACAAATTGCCTTGAAGCTGTTAATGGTATCTTTCAATGCAACCAGTTTTCCCGGGGAGCCGGTAAAAACTTCAGCAACATGAAAGGGTTGCGAGAGAAAGCGTTGAATTTTGCGAGCGCGGGCAACAGTTAGTTTATCTTCTTCGGAAAGCTCATCCATACCCAAAATCGCAATGATGTCTTGCAATGATTTATAAGCTTGCAGAATTTTTTGCACTTCACGCGCTACATCATAATGCTCTTGCCCGACAATTCTTGGATCAAGAATGCGCGAGGTCGAGTCAAGCGGATCAACCGCCGGATAAATTCCGATTTCAGCAATTTGACGCGAGAGAACTGTTGTGGCATCAAGATGCGAAAAAGATGTTGCGGGAGCGGGATCAGTTAAATCATCAGCCGGCACATAAATTGCCTGCACTGAAGTGATCGAACCTTGTTTGGTTGAAGTGATTCTTTCCTGCATCACACCCATTTCGGTTGCCAGAGTTGGTTGATAACCAACCGCGGAAGGAATACGCCCTAAAAGCGCTGAAACTTCCGAACCTGCTTGAGTGAAGCGGAAAATATTATCGATGAAAAAAAGCACGTCGCGACCTTCAGCATCACGAAAATATTCAGCTTGAGTAAGGCCTGTCAAAGCAACACGGGCACGGGCTCCTGGCGGTTCGTTCATTTGTCCGTAAACCAACGCCACTTTGGAATTTTTGAGATTATCAGTGTCGATTACACCGGAATCAATCATCTCGTGATAAAGATCATTACCCTCGCGCGTTCTTTCACCAACGCCGGCAAAAACCGAATAGCCGCTGTGAGCTTTGGCGACGTTGTTTATAAGCTCCATAATCAAAACTGTTTTGCCAACACCAGCGCCGCCAAATAAACCGATTTTTCCGCCTTTGGCATAGGGTGCGAGAAGATCAATCACCTTGATTCCTGTCGCCAAAATTTCAGTTTCAGTTGCTTGCTCAACTAGCTCAGGAGCCAAAGCATGAATCGGATTAAGTTGTTTTGCTTCAATTGCGCCTTTTTCATCAACCGGCTCGCCAATGACATTCATGATGCGACCAAGCGTTGCTTCACCAACCGGAACAGAAATTGGATGTCCGCTGTCAATTACTTCAGCGCCGCGCGTAAGGCCATCAGTTGAATCCATAGCGATGGTGCGCACAGTTTTTTCACCAATATGAAGCGCAACTTCAAGCACGAGTTTTTTGCCATCATTTTGACATTCAAGCGCATTGTAAATCGCCGGCACTTCACCATTTTCAAATTCAACATCAACAACCGCAGAAATTACCTGCGTGATTTTTCCTTTATTTTTCATTTTTGTTAGAAACTTTTGAGGGGCTAAAGAAGGCGGCGCAATTTAGAAATCACAAATAAAAGCTCAAGTTAAGAAACTAAACAAACAATAATGAAAAAATTTTTACAAATAACCTTTTTCCTGGCGCTGCTATTTTCTGCAAACGCAAATGCCAAAAACATCATGATTCTTGCAACTGGAGGAACCATATCCGGCGCGGGAGAATCGGCTATAGGATCAAAATATTCCTCCTCGCAAATTGATATAGAACAAATCATCAAATCCATCCCCGACATCACCAAACTTGCCGATATAAAAGCTGAACAAATCATGCAAATTGCCAGCCAGGATATGAACGATGTGGCCTGGTTAAAAATCGCTAAAAAAGTTAATGATGCTTTATCAAGAAGATCGGTTGATGCAGTGGTAATAACGCATGGCACCGACACCATGGAAGAAACCGCTTATTTCCTGAATCTGGTGGTAAAAAGCAAAAAGCCGGTGGTGCTTGTTGGTTCAATGCGCCCGTCAACATCATTAAGCGCTGACGGTGCACTGAATCTTTACAACGCTGTAGCTCTTGCAGCAAGCGATGCAGCTTACAACAAAGGAGTTTTAGTTTTGATGAATGATGAAGTTTTCGCCGCACGCGACATTGTCAAAACTCATACCACCAATGTTGCCGCTTTTAAATCACAAAATAGCGGAGCAATCGGATTTGTTTATTACGGCAAGGTAAAACTTTATTACACTCCGCTACGCCTTCACACCAACAACACAATCTTTCACACCAAAAATCTGGAAACACTTCCAAAAGTCGATATAGTCTACGCCCACGCCGGAAGTGATGAAAACATGATTGACCACCTTGTTGAATCCGGCTCAAAAGCAATAATTCTTGCCGGCGTTGGCGATGGAAACATCAACCAAAAATCAGTGCGAAAGCTGGTAGAAGCGCGCAAAAAAGGAGTGGTTATTGTCAGAAGTTCCTATCTCGAAGGTGGAGTTGAGCCAAATGTTGAAATCAATGATGATGAATTTGATTTCATTGTGGCCGATAATTTAAGCCCCAAAAAAGCCAGAATTCTAACTATACTTGCTTTAACCAGAACCAATGACACCAAAAAAATCGGAGAGATGTTTGGGAAATATTAGAACGCCAATTCCGGATAAGAACCTGCCTAAATTTTTCTCGATCTACTCCCCTCTCCCCTTGTGGGAGAGGGTTGGGGTGAGGGGTAAATTTTAAAACATAATTTTGGAAAGAATCGATTAAAAAAGTTAATACCCCTCACCCTAGAGCCTGTATTCAAACCCCCTGAACTTTCATCATAACATCTTTGCCAATCGGCGCTGCTGTCATTGAACCGCTTTTGCCATGTTCCACCACAACAGAAATAGAATATTTCGGATCGTGAACCGGCGCAAACCCAACAAAAATAGCATGATTGGCATTAGCATCAGCCTCAGCTTTACTCATTTCTTTTTCACGTTTGGAAATCACCTGCGAAGTTCCGGTTTTTCCTGCCATTTCAAAACCTTTAATCGCAATTCTTTTTCCATAAGCAGTGCCGCCTGGCTCATTAACCACGCGATTCATACCTTCCTGCACAAATTTGATAAAAGAATTTTTGATCAAAGGTTCATTTTTTAACTCATCAAATTGTTTGTAGATGTTGTGATTGCGTACCAGATAAGGCTTGATCGGCACACCGCCATTGGCAATGCGTGCCGTCACCAAAGCCATTTGCAGCGGAGTTGCAAGAACATTACCTTGGCCTATCGCTGTATTCAGAGTATCTCCACCAACCCATGGCTGGTTAAAAACTTTTCTTTTCCATTCATCAGATGGCACTAGCCCTGATCTTGCGCCATAAAGGCTGATATCGAGCTTCTCGCCATAACCGAAACGTCTGGCCATTTCGGTGAATTTTTCATAACCGATCTGATTTGCGACGGTGAAAAAATAGGTGTTGCAGGAATGCATTATGCCTCCCATCAAATCCAATGTGCCGTGTCCCTCTTCCTTCCAGCAGTGAAAAACGCGCCTGCCGAGACGATAATAACCATTGCAATAAACGCGGGTTGCCGGATTAAAACCGCTTTCCAGCGCAGCTAAAACAACCATCAGTTTGAAAGTTGAACCTGGGGGATAAAGCGCAGAAATTGGTTTATTGTTGAGCGGCTTGCGCAAATCATCGTTCAATTCTTGCCAATATTCTTTTGAAATGCCCTCAACAAAACGATTTGGGTCAAAAGATGGGGAAGAGGCATAAGCAAGAATTTCACCGGTTTTTACGTCCATAACAACAACTGATGCCGCATCGTTTTTGATTCTTTCCGCAACAAATTTTTGCAACGGAAAATCAATGGTGAGACTGATACGCGAACCATCGATTGTTGGCTTTACCGACAAAGTGCGTAGCGGTATTTCGTGAGCGTTAACCTCGACATATTTAACACCATATTTGCCACGCAAAGCTTCATCAAAAGTTTTTTCGATGCCGGCTTTGCCGACACGAAAATCGGGGCTCATAAACAAAGCCTGCTCATTTTCATCAATTTCCTTTTCGGAAGGAAGTGAGACATAACCAAGAAAATGCGCGGTTTCCAAAGGATATGGATAACGCCTGATAATGCCGCTTTCAATTGAGATTCCCGACAATAAATGCGAATTGGTTTCGATGCGTGCAAGATCATCCCAGCCAAGATTGTCAATTAAGGAAATAACGCTTTTGCGTCTGGAGTTTTTTACTTTTGCAAGAAACATTTCCTTATCCTGCGCACTCAAATCAAGGATCTGCGCCAGTTTTGCAATTAGCTCATCGGTATTTCTTTTTTTGTCGAGATAGAGAAAAAGGCGAAAATTATTGTCGTTTTTAGTCAAAGGTAAGCCATGGCGATCAAATACTGTGCCACGCGGAGCGGGATTGATCATGGGTTTGATGCGATTGCTATCCGACTGCACCGAATATTCCTCATGCTTCCATAACTGCAAATAGCCAAGACGCAGAATCAAAGCCCCGGCCAATGCTGATTGACCAGCGCCAAGCAAAAAAACACGACGGTTAAAAATTTTGTTTTTGCGAATGTCGCGAAGCACCTATCTGTCCTCCAACAACTTCAGACTTAAATAATCAAAAAATTTATGCATCAAAACATAAAGCACGGCAGATAAAACAAATTGCACCAAAGGAGTGGCAATGCCGTATAACACGCCATTGAAAAGCGACAAAATTGCCCATTTCATCAACAAAAATAAAAAACAGAAAAAAATGAATTGTTTCCAGATTTGGCTGAAATTTTCCCTGATCATCATCTTGCTGTTAAGCAGAGAAAAAAGCCTGATTAGGATGATATAACATAAGGCTGTGGCGCCAAGCGGATTACCGTTAAGCGCGTCATTCCAAATCCCAAGCAGAAACACAAACCACACCGCAAAAACACTTTTGAAAACCGTAAAATAAAAAATCATCATCAAATCAAACAGCGGCAATAAATGCGAAAGCCCGGCAATCCTGATATCGGAAACATTCAAGATGACGAAAAGAATGGCGATTAGATGAAGAAGGAAGATGCGGAATGGGGAATTTTGTTCAAACATAAAAGCAAAAAAGTGGTAAGAGGTAAGAAACTGTTTATGATCTACTTACCACTTACCACTTTTTTACCACATTTTCGCAAAATTTCTTCTTTTCCTTTTTTTCCAGAAACCGCGATGATAAGCGTCGGAGGCTAGAAGTGGAACAACGGAAGTTGCTTCGGCATAAACCATTTGCTCGAAAGTTGTGTCAACTTTTCCCCAGGAACAGGCCTCTTTCAAGGTTGAAGAAGAGCAAGCGCCATCGCGTGAATCTGCGACGGTGATTTGCACGGCATATTTGTGCATGTCAACTTCTTTGCCCAAAATTTCGGCGCAAACAACTGTGTCTTGCGCGAAATTTTTTGGCACGCCGCCGCCGATCATCAGCAAACCGGTTGTGCCGGCTTTGATTTTGATGTCGGTTAGCTCTTTGAAATCGCGGATGGAATCGATGGTTAAATGTGATTTTGGATTTTTAACCTGATGCAAAACCAGACCAAAACCGGCGGAAGAATCGGTGAAAGCCGGACAAAAAATCGGCACATTGTGATCGTAAGCCAATTCGATCAGCGATTCTTTTTTCTTTGAACTTTTTTTCAAAAATTTGCCCATCTCCCAAATGAATTCGCGCGAAGAGTAAGGCTTTGCTTTCAAGCCATTGGCGATTTTGAAAATAGTGTGGTCGCAATTCTGCAAATCTTTTTCGTCAATGTAAGTGTCGTAAATTCTGTCGATGTAATTTTTGCGCAGGAATTTGTCGTCGATGAACGGTGTGCCTTGATAATGCCTGAAACCAAGCGCTTCAAAAAAATCCATATCAACTATGGAAGCGCCTGTTGCAACGATGGCATCAACCATACCAAATTTTACCATATCAGCATAAACCTTCATGCAGCCACCGGCAGAGGTTGAGCCGGCAAGAGTCAGGATAATCGAACATGAGCTGTCTTTTAACATCATGTTAAAAATTTCTGTCGCTTTTGCCAAATCGCGCGAAGTAAAAGACATGTTGCCCATCTGCTCAATGATTGAACGCGCATCAAATGAGGTGATGTCGATATGTTTTACCTGATGTTTGAGAAGTTCTTTTTTTGTGACCATTTTAAGATTTTAGATTATTGCGAAGAGTGATTGGATCGAGATCTATGACGCCATTTTCCCAACAAATCGTTCTTGTTTCGGGATTAATGGAAACTTTTTTGAATTTTTCATAATCATTCCAAAGAGCAAAAACGCCTTTACCTACGAGATGACTTAAATCAGCAATACCAGAAGCACCATCTAAAAATGATAATCTCACCTTATAACCATCAAGCACTCGACAATCTTTAATCCGATATTCCTCAAACATTATGACAAAGGTTTAATTTTATTTGGAATTTGTTGTTTTGATGTCAATTTCCAATCCGCTTCCAATTCTCTTTTATGAATTGATGCCCATTCAACCACAAGCCCATAAGCACGCGGCGGTAATTCACCTTTGATAATTTTTAAATCTTCAATTGCAATCAGGGCTTCCCACTCTCCATAAATCGCGTGAAAATGTGATGGATTATGATCGTCAAAATACATGAAAATTTTAATGCCAAAAAAACGACTTATTTCTGGCATATTGCGACAGCTTGTTCTTCCTCGACTTCTTGATACATCGAAACCAGCGGTTCGTCAGAAACTTCAATTTGCAGGTTTTTGTTAAAGCCGTTGAAATCAGTTCTGATGCTACGCGAATAGGCGCCGAGCTGGCCGACTTCAATATAATCACCTTCGGAAATATTTTCCGGCAGCAAAAACGGGCCTTTCATCGAATCGAGCGAGTCGCAAGTTGGGCCATAAAATCCGAAAGAAGTTGTATTAGCAGAAAGTGGTGTTCGACCCTTGATTCTAATAGCGCGCACTGGATAGACAAAGCCGGGAAAACCGGCATCAAACAAACCGCCATAAGTTCCATCATTGAGATAAAGCATGGAATTTTTTTTGCCTTCAACACGCACCAAAAGTGAGCCGGATTCGGCAACCAAAGCACGTCCTGGCTCGCACCAGATTTTGCAATCGGAATCAAAATTAGCTTGCACAACAGCATCAGAAATTTCTTCGAAATAGCTGCGCAAAGCAATTGGCGCCATGCCGGGATAGAAGGAGGGAAAGCCACCGCCGACATCAAGCACATCGAGTTTTATTCCGGCTTTTTCAACAACATTTTTGGTAGCAAGGATGGCGCTGCGATATTCCAGCGGATCCATGCATTGCGAACCGACATGAAAACAAATGCCAAAACGCGCGGCATGGGATCTGATTTTTCGCGCCAAGGCCACCGACTTGGATGGAAGCGCGCCAAATTTTCCTGATAATTTTATCGCGGCATTTGAATTTGAAACCGCGAGACGCAAGTGCAAACCGAGATCGCGCGCATTGTTGGTCACTTCAAGAATTTTTTTCAGCTCATCGAATGAATCGAGCGAGAAGTCACGAATGTCATGGTTGAAATAGGCTTCAAAAATTGCTTCACGCGATTTGATCGGATGCATGAAATACATTTTCGCTTCATTGCCGAAAAGTTCGTTGATCAATTTTACTTCAGCAAGAGAAGCCACATCAAAATGTTTTATGCCGCTGTCAAAAAGATGTTTTAGAACTGCAACATCGGGATTGCTTTTTACAGAATAAAGCACATCGCTGCTTTCATGTTTGAAGCTACGGAAATTTTCGAGAAAGAATTGCGCTGCACGCTTGATAGAAGCGGGACGGATGAAATAAACCGGAACCGATGGTTTTAGTGTAAAAACTTCTCTTTCAACGCTGTTTAAATGGAACTTGTCATCCAGCGTTTCGTAGATTTTACGTTGAGGAAAATTGAGATAGTGAATTTTTCCGCTCACTGCACGGTCATATTCTTGTTGTTGTTCCATTTCTCCGATTTGAAAAAATTAAGTAAAATGAGTTAAAACTTAATTTTTGTCTGGAATTAGATGCTTGATGAAGCCTTGATCTCTCTGGCTTCGTAGCATATAAATCCAAACGCAATTTTGAGCTGCGCGGCAACGTAAGAAACGGATTTTATTTGTAAATAAAAAATCTTAAAAAAATTTTGTGAGGGAAAATCAGAGTTGTTGCACAAAATGTTGTGTCTGAAATTAGATCCTGAAACAAGTTCAGGATGACAACCGCATCTTGTCATCCTGAACTTGTTTCAGGATCTAATCAGATGCTTAAAAACTTCTTCCAAATCCGGCTGCTGCGTTGAGATGTCTTTGATGTGAATCTTATGCTCGCAAAGAATGCGTAAAATTTCCTCCACCTCGATTTTTTCCGGATCATAGGTGATAGAAATTTTATCTTTGGCAAGACGCTTCGAGGCAAGTCCACGAAGGTTATCATCAATTATTTCACTTGTTGCAGAAATTATCAGCTCCTTGCCTGGCAGAATTTTCATCAGATTTTCCTTGCGGTCATTTGCAATCACCCGGCCATGATTGATGATGGCGATTTCGTCGCATAATTCTTCAGCTTCTTCGAGATAGTGAGTAGTCAACAAAACAGTGGTGCCAGTTTTGTTCAGATGTTTGACATAGCTCCACAGCTGGTTACGCAACTCAACATCAACACCGGCAGTTGGTTCATCCAAAACCAGAATTTCAGGATTATGAACCAAAGCTTTGGCAACCAAAAGACGTCTGCGCATTCCGCCAGACAAGCTGCGCGATGCGGTTTTGGCTTTGTCTTTCAAGCCCAAGATTTCAATGATTTCATCGGTTTTGCGCTGCGATTTTCTGATGCCGTAATAGCCGGCATAAAATTCCAGAGTTTCGCGCACATTGAAGAAAGGATCGAGAATCAGCTCCTGCGGCACGATACCGATTTTGAATTTCGCTTGCTGCTGATTTTCATCAATGTCAATGCCGGCGATTTTTACCGTGCCGGAAGTTTTATTCACCAGGCCGGCAAGAATATTGATGATGGTTGATTTGCCAGCGCCATTTGGCCCGAGAAGCCCAAAAAACGAACTTTTTTTGATCTCAAGACTAACAGATTGCAGCGCAATTTTTTCAGAAGATCTTTTAGATTTTTGATAAGTCTTGCAGAGATTTTTTATTTCGATGGCAGGCATTTTTTCTCTTCCAGAAACTGCTGCAATTCTCCTGACTGAGACATCTCTTTTACAATATCACAACCACCAACAAATTCACCTTTGATGTAGAGCTGCGGGATGGTTGGCCAGTCGGAAAAATCCTTGATACCCTGACGGATTTCAGGAGTTGCAAGCACATTGATATCAACAAAATCAACGCCGATATTTTTTAAAATCTTCACCACCATTGCGGAAAATCCGCATTGTGGAAAATCTTTTGTGCCCTTCATGTAAAGCACAATGTCATTTTCAGAAATGGTTTTTTGAATTTGTTCAAAATTAGTCATTAGACGAAGTCTTTAGTTGCATGGCATGAAGTGTATCACCGAGAATTTCCTTCAGCGCCTCATTCACCATTTTATGTTGCTCGATGCGAGTTTTGCCAGAAAAAATTTTATCGCTGATTGCAACAGAGTAGTGATCATTATCACCAGCCAAATCAATCACTTTGATTCGCGCTTGCGGAAACTTTTCAGTCAGAATTTTTTCCAATTTTTCTTTGGCAATCGGCATCGTTAAATGAATTATTCTTTAAAATTTTGTGTCCTTTTCGTGCTTCGTGCTTCGGAATTTTAGCCAACGAAGCGCGAATATTCCAGACACAGAATTTGGGGTTAAACGAGTTTGTTTGGTAGCAAAAAATCACTGCCGCAATATTGGCAGATTTTTTTTGGCTTGCTGCGTCGCCACATTGAATAAAAAAATCCCGGGAAGAAAAGAGTTGACCATAACAAAAATTCAACAAACCCGCTACCGCGTTTGCCTTGCAGGAATTTATTGATGCCTTTGCAATCGCCACAAATCAAAATTTCCTCGTTCATTTGTAAAATCTATTAGTGATGGGATAGCGCCGATCCTTGTCAAACGACATGTCGGAAATTTTTGGGCCTATTACAGCTTGTCTGCGTTTATACTCACTCGAATAAAAAAGTTTCGCCACTTTTTTTACCAAATCCTTATCAAAAAATCGTGAAATTTCTTCCACCGATTTTTGCTCTTCGATTAGTGAAAATAAAATTTGATCAAGAATTTCATAGTCGGGAAGCGAATCGCTATCTTTCTGATCTGGCCGCAATTCTGCGCTTGGAGCTTTGATAAAAATATTTGGCGGAATTACACCGGCGCGGAGTTTTGCCAATTCATAAATTTCCGTTTTATACAAATCCTTGATCGGATTGAATGCGCCGCACATATCGCCATAAATTGTAGCATAGCCGCAAGCCAGTTCAGATTTATTGCCGGTTGAAAGCAGAAGTGCGCCGGTTGAATTTGCAATTGCCATCAGAATATTTCCGCGAATACGCGACTGCATGTTTTCTTTCGCAACTTCTGAAACATTTTTTACCGTAAAAAGCATAGATTCGAAAACCGGCTCAATCGAAATCACTTCCAGATTCACGCCCAAATTCTCGGCGCAATTTTTTGCATCAATCATTGACTCTTCAGAAGAATAGCGGCTTGGCAAGGCATAAAGAAAAACATTTTCTTTTCCTAAAGCATCAACGGCAATTGCAGCAACCAAAGCTGAATCGATGCCGCCGGACATGCCTAGTAGAACTTTTTTAAAACCGTTTTTGTGAACATAGTCGTGTAAGGCAAGAGTGCAGGCGGCATAATTCGTGCTTCGTGCTTCGTGCTTCGTGCTTCGTGTAGCCTGTGCTGAATTTGTTTCAGCATGCTTCGTGCTTTGATTGGGAAATGAAATTTTTCCTGATTTTTCGAGCTCGATTTGGATTGAATCTTCTTCAAATTCTTTCAGGCGCAACACAATTTCTCCTGCTTTGTTTATCACAAAAGATGAGCCGTCGAAGACTAGGGAATCCTGGCCTCCCACCTGATTCACATAAATCAGGGGTTTGTTCAGATTTGTGACAAAATTTTGGGTGACACGTTGGCGATATTCATGTTTTTTTGACGAGTAAGGAGAGGCGTTGATGACAATTACCACATCAAGAATCTGCTCTTGCAAAAGATAAAGATTTTTCAGCGGCCAGAGATCTTCACAAATCAGAATCGCCAAAGTTAATTCACGAAATTCAACCAAAGATAAAAACTGTGCGGGCTTGAAATATCTGTGTTCATCAAACACACCGAAATTCGGCAAAGTTTTCTTGTTAATGATTTTTTTGATTTCGCCACGCTCGATCAGCAAGGCTGAATTGCGGATAATCTCCTTTTTACGCTCGAAGTCGATAGTTGGCGCGCCCAGTAAAATAGCACATTGCGAATTTTTTGTTGCCGAAACAATTTCAAAAATTTTTTCCCGACATTCGCGAATAAAATATTTTTTCAGCCATAAATCTTCGCAAGGATAACCACAAACCGCCATTTCAGAAAAAACCACCAAGTCGCATCCAGCCTCACTTGCCAACTTAAATTGATGCAGAATTTTTTGCGCATTAATCTCCAAATCACCAACAGTTGGATTAATCTGCGCCAGATAAATTTTCAGTTTCGGACTCATGCAGTTTTAACAGTCAATGTTAGATTATCTAACTTTTGCTGACAGATTTTTTCCGTGATTGCCAAAAGTTTTTTTACATCTTTTGTAAGAATTTCTAAATCCTCTTTTGCCATATAAAAATCAGCATCATATCTGCCACCAATATAGGCTTCATCGAGAAGTTCAAAACGAGCTTTCTGCTCTCTGGTTTTTTGTGGAAAAAGTTTTTTTAAATCCGGATGGAGATGATTAACATCGGGAGCAAGATATTTGAGAAAATGGTCATGAGGACAATAATCTTGGAAGACAAGATAAAGTGTTTTGTAAGCGTGTTCGGCTGCTTGGTGTAATTCAAATGAAGCTTTTCTTAAATACTCTTCATCATTTTTCGCTTTTCTTAAACAATCGTTAAAATCTTCAAAAAACATTTCCGCTGTTTTGAACCAACGTGCAAAATAATCCTTCGCGATCCTTCGCTTCTCCTGCGGTTTCAATTTCCTCTTTTTCGCTAGCGTGAATCTCTTTGAATCATAAAGCATGATCCCTTCCTTTTTGATGTCGGAGAAAAAATATTGCCCCTCTGCAAGCTTGATATTCAGCATCTCAATATCATGAGCTTCAACTTTTTTAACCGGCGCGCTTAATTTTAGTTTTTGACATTTGGAGGAAATTTTATGCCACAAAGATTGATTCTTTTTTTCGGTGATAACCAGAATGTCATAATCAGAAATTCTTCTAAAACCTGGTTTGTTTGGGATTACATCTTGGGCTTCGCGGTAGGCACCACGGGCATAAGAGCCAAATAAAATAATCATCTCAACTTTGGCAAGATCGCAAATGGTTGAGACAATTTTCTTCAGTTCGGATTGTTTGTTTTTGGGGAGGTGGGAAATGGAGGTTTTCATATGCCAAAACATAAATTATCAAAGTGCGACTTGGGTTAAATTTGTAAGTCATAAAACCTTTCGATTTCAGAATAAACATTGGCATGACCCTGGATGGTGTTTATCCTGGCACGAAATTCAGCCGATCCCTTGAGGCCGGAACTATACCAGCCAATATGCTTGCGCGCCAATGGGATTGCGGTTTGCTCGCCGTAATGATCGATCATTTCATTGATATGATTGAGCACGATTTTTTTCTGTTCTGCGATTGTTGGAGTGGCAATTTTTTCTTCATTTTTTAGCTCGGAATTTACTTGCGAAATCAACCATGGTTTACCATAACAGGCTCTGCCGATCATGATGCCATCTGCTTTGGAAAGCTCTAATGCTTTTTTGGCGTCGGCGGAATTTTTAATATCGCCATTGGCAATCAGCGGAATTTTTACTGTTTCCTTGACGTGAGAAATCAATTCCCAATTTGCCGATCCATTGTACATCTGACAGCGCGTGCGACCATGAACAGTAAGCATTTTGATTCCGACATTTTCAGCTTTTTTGGCAAGCGATGGTGAGTTGAGATTTTCATAATTCCAACCAAGACGCATCTTCATCGTCACCGGAATTTTCACTGCTTTAACCACGGCTTCCATGATGCGCGTTGCCAGATCTTCATCTTTCATCAAAGCGCTTCCGGCAAAACCATTCACTACTTTTTTCACCGGACAGCCGAAATTGATGTCGATGATATCAGCGCCCAAATCTTCATTTAATTTTGCCGCTTCTGCCATCACTTCAGGCTCACAGCCGGCAAGCTGCACCGACATTGGATAATGCGCATCGTCTTTCTGACATTTTTTCAGCGATTCACGTGTTTGTAGAATCATGGCTCTTGATGCGATCATTTCCGAAATCACCAAAGAAGCGCCGAATTTTTTTACCAGACGGCGGAATGGCAAATCAGTAACGCCAGACATCGGAGCTAACAATACATTGTTCCGCAAAGAAATTTTACCGATCTTCATTCCTGACATAAATCTCAAAATCGTGGAACATTACTGATTCGGATTTGGAAATCCTATCAAACGAATCGTCCTTAAAAATTTTGTCCGATGGCGCTTTTTTCGAAAACACGGAATTAACCATACGATTTTCAAAATGAAAATTTTTCAAAAAACTTTTTTTGAAACCGTAATCAAGAAAATAAAATTCCAGAATATTGATTCTGCAACGCTTGTAATCAACGGTGGCCGACTTGGAATTATTGACAAAAACCACCTTTGTTGCCGGATTTTTGATAGCATTTTTAACGTCATCCATCAGGTAAAAATAGGTAAAAACCTCGTCTGGATTTTTGATTGGAAACATCAGGCCGTTTTTCTGATAATTCCCAGTCTGCAGCATGGCGGCATATTGCTTTTGGCTATTGCCTTTGTTTAGATAATGCAGAGTTGGAAATATGTGACAAAGACAGTCGGAAATCATAACAATTCCATCCTGCTGCCGCGGCGCGTAGAGCTTGCTATAATAGGCGACAACATCAGACAATCGATTGGGAAAGGTGTAGGGATTTTTGTGAATGGCAACCAGGATCGGCATCTTGGCATAAGAGTAAAACTGGCCACAAATCAATGTGGTTATCGCAAATAGCAACAGAGGTGAAAAATGATTTGCGATTTGCGAATAAATTCTTTTTTCAAACAAAAACAAAATCGCAAAAATGGCTGATAGGTGAATGATAAAACGTAAATCCGGAAATTGCTTTATTGCCAAAGCCACGCAAAGCATTATGGCCACGCAAAGAACCAGAAACAGCCCGAGATGCGCTCTGACACCATTTTTTTTAAAAATCAGAACCACCACATAAGCCAATGTGAACACCCACCAGAAATTAATACAGCGTATAAATCCGATTCCTCCATACAGAATTCCAAAATCAAAAACCGACAAAATCATTGCTAAAGCTATGACAATCTGATCTCTGGAGAATGAAATTTCCTTTGAAGAAAACAGATCATAAGCAAATTTGGCGTAGCAGATAGTGGCAATTGAGAGGAAAATCGCATATTGATCGAGAGACCCGATATTTTCGAGTAGAATGACAAAGGCAGAAGCAATCAAAAAAAGGGTTAAAACCAAATCAGATTCGCTAAATTTCAGGCGCAAAAAAATCAGGAATATGAAAAAAAACGGCATCATGGCGCCGATATTGTAGATGATATTCCACGCAAAAAGCTCTTCGTTGTTATATGCCAGATAAGCCTTGGCGGCCATCGGCACCATGAATTCAAAAAATTCCGGCGCAAATTTGATGATTAAAAACAAATAAAGAGCGCCGATCAAAAGCATGATCAATCTGCTCAAATCAACAATTTTTCTGTTTTTGTAAATCAGATAGAATTCACCGAATATGACAAAAACCAGATAATGTGGCTTAAGGCATGGAATCAGTCCCATCAGGCATCCACGAGCTATCAAATTCTTGTTGTCAAAATTTTTTATTCCGGAAAGGCCCCGTCGCAAATCAACTTTCCAAAAAGTCTGAACCATTGATTTATGAGGACTCATCGAGTTTAAAAATGGTAAGAAATGGGGATTTGCGACAGAACCAGAAAGGCAATAAGAAATATAGGGAAAAAGCAGGATAAGCAGCAGGCTGGTTTTGGTGCCAAACTCGCCCATTGCTATGATGTTGTAGCGCAGAAAAAATCCCAAAAAACAGCTGATGATGATTAGGTTGTAATGGGCTCTATTTTGATAAATCGCACCACGTTGCAAAATTTTTGATGAGAAAAAAATTGATAACAGGGCAAGCGAATTAATGACGATTTCAGAAAGAATCAGCGGGCTTATGCCTGTTAGCTCCGATAGCTTGTATTGCAGCGCATAGAAATAGAACGAGAACGGAAAATTGCCGTCAAAAAATCCGTAATAATATCCTTTTCCTTCGGTGATTTTTCTTGCCGAATCTATGTAAGCTCCGGTATCAACGCCGATATCCATGGTTGAGCGCAGAAAAATGCTAATCGCAAAAATCACGCTGCAACAAATCAGGAGAAATTTATTGTCGGAATAAAATTTCATTTATCGTTTATTTGATTGGATAAAATGCATAACGAAAACCATAAACTTCCTCTTTTTAAATTGCTCTTGCTATCGCTGGCGCTCTTCCTGATTGCAACGCAAATATGGCATTCGTTTAATTCCCCGCTGTGGACTGATGATGCTTTTTTTGGCACGGTAGCAAAAAATCTGGCCAGCGGTAATGGATATTCTTCAAGCGATACGCGCTGGAATTCCGCATTCAGCTCATATATCACCGCGGGCCCGGTGATAATTCTTCCCGCCGCTTTAATGATAAAAATCTTTGGCAATCAACATTGGGTTTTGGGACTTACAATCACAATGTTGATCTGGATTTTGCTGACGATGATTTTTGTCGCTTGGCGCAGCGATAAAAAATTTCCGGCTTTATTTTTAGCTCTGCTGCTTTGCCTGCTATTTTCAATCAATTCAGCAAATTATGGGATTTATAATAACAGCTATCTCTCCCTTTGGTATTTGATGCTTGGCGAAATGCCGTCAATTTTTCTGACGATTCTCGGCGCAATGATTCTGTTCTCACAGGAAAGCCGGAAAAAAATGATTGGCGGTGGGCTGGTTCTTGGTTTGGCCATCATGTGCAAAAATCTTTCGGCAATTGCTTGCACCATCATTTTGTTAACAAATTCAATAAAAATAATTTTTGGCCAAAAAAATCTGCGCGAAAAAATCCTGCTGATTATGCTTTCGGGCATTGGTTTTGTTGTGCCGTTTTTAACATTCGAGCTGGTCAAAATAATTTTTCTTGGATTGGATTACTACTTTGAAGCGCAGCTGCAAAATCTGTGGTTTCATCAAGTAGCTGGCGCTTCTAAAGATCCAAGACCGGTAGAAAAAATTTATCAGGCTTTCACTGTATTTGCCTATTCAATAATTTTGCTGGTTATCAGCGCTGCCTTACTGATTTTTCAGGCACGAAACCACGCAAAGAAAAATGCAAACGCAAAAACATATTATTGGCTTGGTATTGCGCTAATTGCGTCTTTTGTTTTCCACGCTTTGTGGTGGATATTCTTTTCGGTCTTCATCAATTACCGCTATTTGATCGCTGCTTTATTTTACTGTATTTTTGGCATTTCCTT
Source organism: Alphaproteobacteria bacterium RIFCSPLOWO2_01_FULL_40_26 (assembly GCA_001767955.1). Lineage (GTDB taxonomy): Bacteria > Pseudomonadota > Alphaproteobacteria > Rickettsiales > UBA1997 > UBA2645. The sequence goes on from MEMO01000027.1 coordinate 17,068, forward strand.
TTTGATTTGCTGCACTGATTCCATTTCCAAAACACTAAAAATTTTGATTTCTTTGATCGTATTATTTCGTTTCCCAAGCTTGATTTACATGGCTTCTCATGCCTTCGACAAAAGCAGCAAACTGCAGGAACAGCTGCAAATTACAGAAGAAATTGTGAAGTTACAAAAACAGGGAATTGCGATGGTTTCTTGCGGACTCAATTTTGAACTCGAATATTTACTACCGGGAAGCGGCAATTTCATGGATTGTCGCAATTTGCCAAAAAATTTAATCAACAAAAATTTTATGCTGGTTAATGATTTTGTTATTCCAAACAAAGTTTTGATGGAAGGCACTAAATCAACCGAAATCAGGGAATTGCCTGATGAAATCATGTTGAGATGTAATAAAAAACACCTCGCGACCGCAACTTATCTTCTGTCGTGGTGCGTAAAGTAACCCCAATAACGCTTAAGAAAAATGCTCATAGCTTTACTCTTTGAAGAACATTACCCCCCTCACAAAATATTTTGTGAGTGGTAATATTTTGTGAGTGGTAAATGACCTAGAAAGAGTAAAGTGATTACAAATTTTCTTAAGCGTTATTGTGGTTAAAGTAATGTGTTTTGCCCTCGTAGCTCAGGGGATAGAGCAGTGGTTTCCTAAACCATGTGCGCATGTTCGAGTCATGCCGAGGGCACCATTACTGATTATTATGCAAAATTTTGTGTCCGGCATATTTTGCACTTCGGTAATTTTAACCCAGATCCGTCATTAGAAACTGTTTAACGCCAATTCCGGATAAGGCATCAAGCCAATCTCGATTAGTTCCCTCTTCCCTTGTGGGAGAGGGTTCAGAAATTTTGGAAAGAATCGATTAAAAAAGTTAATACCCCTCACCCTAACCCTCTCCCACAAGGGGAGAGGGAGTAGATCGAGAAAAATTTAGGCAGGTTCTTATCCGGAATTGGCGTGTTTAGATTTTCTGTTCGCGAATGCCGGTAATAGTCATAATAATATCTTAACAACCCCTTGACTAGTATCCAATAAGCTACAAATTCCCTGTAGTTTATAGTTAACACAAACCACCAGAATGTCAGAACAATTTGAAATCATCAGCTACAAGGATGATTCAGGGAAAGATTATTTTTCACAATGGGTGAATTCTCTGGATTGGCCGATGAAGAGAATAGTTTTTCGTAGGATAAATAGGGTTAGGTCGGGAAATTTTGGTGATCATAAATCTGTTGGAGATAGAGTTTATGAACTTCGACTTGATGTCGGGCCAGGTTATAGGATTTATTTCTCCAAAGAAAAAAATTATGTGATTCTTCTTCTTTGCGCAGGCAATAAATCCTCACAAAGAAAAGACATAGAAAAGGCAAAAACTTTTTTGAGGAGGTTTCATGACAAAAAGCAAAATTAAAAACTTGTCTGACTACAAAAGTTATGATGATTGGGTTGCATCAATTCTTTCTGAAAACAAAAAGCAAACTGATCTTTTTCTAAAAGAAGCATTAAAAGACTTTGAAGAAGACAATGATGTCGGCACTTTGCTTATAGCCTTAAGACAGGTTGCCAAAGCCAGAGGTGGTTTTACAATTCTTTCAGAAAAAACCGGATTTTCCAGAGAAACTCTATACCGCACCCTATCCAAAGCCGGCAATCCAACTATCGTCACTCTGAAATCAATTCTTGATGCTTTAGGCTATTGCCTCACCATGAAAGTTGCGAAGATGGCTTAAACCCGCTATTTGCCAAAAGAAATTCACGTTTAATCCAAATCCGTCATCAGAACCGCTCATAATTTTTTAAAAATATGAAAAAAATAATCATCATTTTTGCGCTTGGCTTGGTTTTGTCCGCCTGCCAAAACTCTCTAAAAGAATTTTTAGAAAATGCATGGAGAGGGGAAAAATTTTCCGGATTTGACGATTACAAAGTTGTTTCAGCAAAAAATTACATGATCTCAACTTCGGAAAAACTGGCTTCTGAAGCGGGTGTAGAAATTCTTGCCAAAGGCGGATCTGTGGTTGATGCAGCAATTGCGGCGCAAATGGTTTTGAATGTTGTTGAACCGCAATCTTCGGGGATTGGCGGCGGTTTGTTTTTGCTTTATTACGACGCTAAAAACAAAAAAAGCGTCTATTTCAATGGCCGAGAAAAAGCGCCAAAAAAAGCTTTTTCCGAAATGTTTCTCGATCAAAATGGCGTGGCACGCGATTTTTATGATGTGGTTGGCGGAGGCTTATCAGTCGGCACTCCAGGCGCTTTAAAAGCTTTGAAAGCAGCGCATGAAAAATATGGTAAATTGCCATGGAAAAATCTGTTTGCGCCGGCAATCAAAATTGCAAGAGAAGGGTTTATTCTCGATAAAAAAATTCACGTCATACTTGAACAAACGCCTTATCTTTCGCGCTTCGACAGCATGAAAATTTATTTTGATGCAAATGGCAAACCACGAAAAATTGGCACTAAAATACAAAATTTAAAACTGGCGCAAACTTTTGAAATCATTGCAGGCAAAGGCATCAAACCGTTTTATGAAGGAAAAATTGCAAATGACATTGTGCAAGCGGTGCAAAATTCCAAAATCAATCCTGGCTATCTTGCACTTGAAGATCTGAAAAACTATCGCATCAAACAAGGCAATCTTTTGTGCGGATCTTATCGCATTTATAAAATCTGTTCCATGCCTTTGCCAAGTTCAGGCGGGGTGACGATTCTCGAAATTCTTGGAATTCTCGAAAATTTTGATCTGGCAAAATTACAACCCTCATCACGCGAAGCCATACATCTGATTTCTGAAGCAACACGTTTGGCCTATGCCGATCGCAACAAATATGTCGCCGATGTGCCAAATGTTCCAATCGCACAAATGCTGGATAAAAAATATCTCAAAAGCCGTGCCGCCTTGATTGATATGAACAAAGCAATGACAGAAGTGAAAGCCGGAGATTTTACAAAAACTGATATTTTGCTTAATAGCACTATGGAAAAACCATCAACCACTCATGTCTCAATAATCGACAAATCTGGCAATGCCGTCTCTATGACCAGCTCGATTGAATATCTTTTCGGCTCTGTTTTGATGGTTGATGGTTTCATGCTCAATAATCAGCTCACCGATTTTTCACTGATTCCAGAAATTGACGGCAAAAAAATTGCCAATCGTGTTGAACCAGAAAAACAGCCGCGCAGTTCGATGTCTCCAACTTTTGTTTTTGATCAGAAAAATAATCTAATCATGACAATTGGCTCGCCAGGAGGGCCGAGAATTATTCAATATGTGGTCAAAACAATTATTGGAAATTTGGATTGGAATCTCGATATACAACAGGCAATTTCTCTGCCAAATCACGTAGTTTTAAATGACAAAATAGAATTGGAAAACCGCACCAAAATCACAAAATTGAAATCTAATTTGGAAAAAATGGGACATAAGGTTGCAATCACCGACATCACAAGTGGTCTGCACGGAATCACAATAAGCAATGACGGTTTAAAAGGTGGCGCTGATCCGAGAAGACATGGAGTTGCTACAGGAAAATAAATTTAAGATTTAAGATTTAGGATTTAGGATTTAGCTTACTTCCAAAACAACGCTATTTTTATGAAAATTAAGTCTGCAATTTACTTCGTATTATTCACCATTCTTGCCTCATCTTCCTTCGCAAAAGAAAGAGGAATAAATCCGGAATTAAGAATAGATTTAAATCAGAAAGATGATCGCGAGGAAATCCATTCCTTCGATTTTACCAAATTATTCAATGATGCTGAAGTTTATTTCAAAGCCGCCAAAGCCTGGAATAAACTGAAATGTCAACCAAAAAATGGATTTATCTGCACCAAACATGAATGCAAAAAAAGAGACATCAAAACTCATCTCATTCTCGACAAAAAATCCAAAACCATCACACGTTGTGAAATGGAAAATTGCGATAATTTTAAAGCGGAATTTGAACAAACCGGTGTGTTCTTTAACATTCAAAGCCAAGGCCCGGTTGGCACTTTAATCAGAGTTTTGGGAGATAACCGCTACAAAGAAATCACTACTGTTGGCCTGGATGCTTATATTGCCAATGGTGAATGTGTGGTAATTGCTGATTAGAGCCTGTCTTTAAAAACCTAATAACTGTTTGGTTTCAAGCTTCAGAGGATTTTCAATCAACTCTTTCACGCGCACTAAAAAAGTGACGGCTTCTTTGCCATCAACGATGCGATGATCGTAAGATAAGGCTAAATACATCATCGGACGAATCTCGATCTTACCATTTACCACCACCGGACGTTCTTGAATTTTATGCATTCCCAAAATTCCGGATTGTGGCGGATTGATTATTGGCGTTGACATTAATGAGCCGTAAACACCGCCATTGGAAATCGTGAAAGTTGCGCCGGTTAAATCGGGAATTGTCAATTTGCCATCACGCGCTTTCTTGCCTAATTCACCAATTCCGGCTTCGATTCCGGCAAGACTAAGATGATTAGCATCGCGCAACACTGGTACCACGAGACCTTGTGGCGAGCCAACAGCAACACCAACATCGTAAAAATTTTTGTAGATGATGTCGGTGCCATCAATTTCAGCATTAACTGCTGGAATTTCTTTTAAAGCCTCAACACAAGCACGCACGAAAAAAGACATGAAACCAAGTTTCACGCCATGTTTCTTCTCAAAAACATCCTTGTATTCCGCACGCAAAGCCATGACAGCACTCATATCCACTTCGTTAAAAGTGGTTAAAATTGCTGCGTTATTTTGTGATTCTTTTAAGCGTTCAGCAATTTTCTGACGCAATTTTGACATCTTTACGCGCTCAATTTGCTTTTCTCCAAAACTAGCTGGAGCTTTAGTTTGTAAAGGTACAGCAGATTTATTTCCGGAAGAAATCGCTTCCAAAACATCGCCTTTGGTAACTCTCCCATCCTTGCCGGTACCAGAAATTTTTGTGGTATCGATGTTATTTTCTGCCGCCAATTTTTTTGGCGCAGGAGAAAGTGTGGTTGAAGTGGTTTCGGTTTTAATCTCTTTGACAACAGATGTAACAGCAGTTGCAGCGCCTTCTTTCATCAATGCCACAATATCACCAACTTTAACATTATCGCCTTCAGCAACTTTCAATTCAGAAATTATGCCATTTGCCGGCGCATTGACTTCAAGCGTTACCTTGTCGGTTTCAAGCTCAACAACCAATTCGTCAGCTTTGACGATGTCTCCGGCTTTTTTGTGAAGCTTGGCAATTGTTGCTTCTGATACCGATTCCCCAAGTGCTGGGACTTTGATTTCTAGAGTCATGATTAAGCCTTTTTATGTTTATGTGTATTTTTTTTATCGTCCTTACTTAGGTCATAAATAATCCACAAGCAAATGCCAAAGAAAGACATGGCTCCTACAAATAGAGCGGTATTGCCAATAATTTCGTTAATATTACTCATAAATCTAACTCCTTAATTTCTGTTCTGATTTTAACTAAAGAAAGAGACGTGATGATGAAAGAAACCACCATGGTCACAATAACCATGATTAAACGCACCATCGAAATTTCAGTTGTGATGTTATTAAATAACCACCCAACCAACGAGCTAAAAATAGCTGAAGAGATAGTCATAATCAGCTTGTAAAAGCTGATTTCTTCTTTGAGCCTGTCTTTGGTTTTCATGGTTTTTCGTGATTTGATTTGCGGCAAAACTAAATCAGCCTAACGCCTCGTCAATTAGTTTCTTCTGCTCGCGCGCATGATATGAACCATAGCCGGTTGCGGGAGAAGCTGAAGAGGGACGACCAACATATTTCGGACGCGCTGCAATTTCTTCAATCAGCTCTTCGACAAATTTCCACGCGCCCATATTGCGAGGCTCTTCCTGGCACCAAATTATTTCGGCATTTTGATATTTTTTTAGTTCAACTTTCAGCTCTTCTTTTGGAAATGGATAAAGCTGCTCCAAACGAATCAAAGCTATATCTGAAATTTTGCGAGCCTCGAGCAAATCGTAATAAATTTTGCCGCTGCACAAAATCACTTTTCTGGCATTTTTAATTTCGTCTCCAATTATTTTTCTGAAATTCAAATCGGAAAATTCATTCAAAGTAGAAACTGCCAGCTTATGGCGCAGTAGTGATTTTGGCGACATCACAATCAGAGGTTTGCGATCTTTACTATGAATTTGCCTGCGCAAAACATGAAAGAAATTTGCCGGATTAGTGATATTTACCACGCGCAGATTATTATCGGCGCAAGATTGTAAATAGCGTTCAGGGCGCGCCGAAGAATGTTCCGGCCCCTGTCCTTCAAAACCATGCGGCAGAAGCATTACCAAACCTGATTTGCGTAACCATTTCACTTCACTTGAAGCGATGAATTGATCGAAAATAATTTGCGCACCATTGGCAAAATCGCCAAATTGTGCTTCCCAAATTGTCAGAGAATTCGGGCTGGAAAGCGAATAGCCATATTCAAAACCAAGCACGCCATATTCTGACAAAACCGAATCATAAACTTCATATTTTGCCACTTTTTCCACAGCAGAAAAAATGCTGTGATGCGCGGCGCTCTTCGCATCATGAAGAATGGAATGACGATGAGAGAAAGTGCCGCGACCGGAATCCTGACCGGTGATTCTAATCGGAAATCCTTCATCCAAAAGCGAAGCAAAAGCCAGACTTTCAGAACAACCCCAATCAATATTTTTTCCTGAATTCACCGCTTCAACCCTTGCTTCAAGCTGTTTTACAATTTTTGGATTGGCATTAAAACCAGCTGGAATTTCAGCGGTTTTTGTAATTAGTTTTTGCAAAATTTTTTGATCAAGCGCGGTGTTTGGCAAAGAATCATCACCATCTTTGATCCTACTCCAATCGCCTTTCAGCCAATCTGCTTCCTGCGGTTTATAACTTTCTGCTTTGATAAATTCCGCCGCTAGAAGCGCATCAAAATCAGTGGTGAGTTTTTCATATTCATTCTGCGAAATCACACTTTTGGCAATCAGTTTTTGCGAATAAATTTTTTCGAGAGTGGGATGATTTTTGATTTTATTATACATCACCGGTTGCGTGTAGAGCGGCTCGTCGCCTTCATTATGGCCGTAGCGGCGATAGCAGATAATGTCGAGAACCACATCCTTTTTAAACAGCTGGCGATAGCGCGCTGCAATAGCTGCAACCTTCACCACGCTTTCCGCATCATCACCATTAACATGAAAAATCGGCGCATCAATTGCCTTGGCGAGGTCGGAAGCATAAAGCGTGCTACGTGAATCGGAAGGATTCGCGGTAAAACCAATCTGGTTATTAACGATGATGTGAATCACGCCACCGGTGTTATAACCACAAACGCCATTCATTACCAAATTTTCTGCAACCGAACCTTGTCCGGCAAAGGCGGCATCGCCGTGAATCAAAACTGCCAGAGCTTGTTTACGAGAAGAATCATTCAACAAATCCTGAATTGCGCGAACACGACCGCATACAACCGGATTTACAGCCTCAAGATGCGAAGGATTAAAGGCCAAAGACAAACTTACCTGATTTCCGCCAATTTCACGAACCGAAGAATAGCCCATGTGATATTTCACATCGCCGGATTTAGTGATGTTTTCTGGAATTCCCGGAATGCCCTTAAATTCAGCAATCATTTGATGATATGGCTTGCCCATAACGCCGGTTAAAGTGTTGAGACGACCACGATGCGCCATGCCGACAATGATTTTTTTCACACCGGATTTACCGGCAACATCAATGATTTTTTCCAAAGCGTTAATTGAAGAATCGCCACCTTCGACAGAAAATCTTTTCGCCCCCGGAAAACGTTTGTGAAGAAATTGTTCAAATCTTTCGGTGCGAATTATTTCTTTGAGGATTTTTAATTTTTCATCTTTGGAAAGATCGGAAAGCAAAGTGTTTTCTGCTTCGCGTACCAACCAATTTTTTTGCTCATTGCTTAAAATATAATCAAATTCGCAACCCACCTTATTGCAATAAATCGCATTAAGACGCGAAATTGCACCAGCATCAATTTCATCAATTCCATGATTTTCCGGATCAAGTTCGGCAGGTTTCTGGACTGATGTTAAGCCAAGCGGGTCAAGGTTTGCCGCCAAATGACCAAAACGGCGATAAGCCGAAACAAGATTGGCAAGACGCAATTCAACATTTTTTCCGATTTTTTCAGCGATAGGTTTTTTTGCTGCTTCATTCTTTGAATTTGAAGAAATATCAAACTCCTGCGAACCAATAATTTTAAGACTTCTCTTACTCCATGACGGACCGGAATAATCCGCCAAAACAGATTTCACTTCATCAGAATTGGCAGCAAAAAACTCCGTCCATGAAACATCAACCGATTGCGGATCCTGTAAAAATTTTTGATAAAGCTCATTAATAAAAATAACATTCGCACTAAAAAACGGCGAAGTTTTGCTTAATTCTTCGGATGACATGATTTTGTTTAAGTTTTTCAAAACGGGATGGGGAGGCGCAAATTAAAGATCGAGGAAGTTAATTGCAAGCATGCTACGAGGCAGAAATCTCTGATTGATCATTTAATTTTAATAATTTTAGAACCTGTCCTGAATCTTTTTTAACCCCATATTTTAGCATGTTTTTAGCGCTTTTTTGACAAAATTACGAAGCGTATCTGGCAATACGGTGAGTAATTTTGTCAAAAAATAAGCAAAAACAGGGTAAAATTAGTTAGTGAAAAATTAAACCGGCTACAAACAATACCAAACTTTCCAAAGTTTGGCGGAGTAGCTCAGTTGGTAGAGCAACGGGATCATAATCCGTGTGTCGGGGGTTCAATCCCCTCCTCCGCTACGCCTATACCAAACTTCTGCGAGCATTTTTGAGTAAAAATCGCGACAGAAAAAGTAAGTTGTATCACTTGATACAGCTTACATTCTCCGTCGCAATTTTTCCTCAAAAATTCTTCGTCATGGTTCGGCTTCTTCAGCTTGAATGAGTATATTTCGTGCTTCGTGGATTAAAATTATCGGAGCACGGAGCACGGAGCACGAAAAAGCTTGACTATAAGCTTCTTTCTACGACTAATCTAAAGTTCAACTTTATTTTAGTCACATGATGAACATTACCAGAACTCTTCAACCAATAATCAACGAAGCAAGCAAGGATTCGCGCGTTTTACTACTTCTTGGCCCACGTCAAGTAGGTAAAACAACTTTGCTTAAAGAAGCCCAAAAAGGAAAACGTTCTTACATAACACTCGATGATCTCAATTTACGTAATGCTGCCAACCATGATCCAGCGGGCTTCATTGAACGTTTAAAATTGCCGGTTCTAATTGATGAAGTACAATATGCGCCCAATCTTTTTCCTTACATAAAAATCGCAGTTGATGAAAAAAAAGAGCGCGGATTATTTTGGTTAACCGGCTCACAACAATTTGACATGATGAGAAATGTGACAGAATCGCTAGCCGGACGTGTCGCAATATTAAAACTACAGGGAATTTCTTTGGCAGAAGAAGAAAACCGTCCCAAAAACACACCTTTTTTACCTGATTTAAAAACCATTAAATCGCGCCAAAAACAGGCAAAAACCCTGACAATATCAAAAATTTTTCATAAAATCTGGCGCGGTTCTTTTCCAGAAATTGTAGTTAAAAAAGGCAAAAATTGGGAGAGGTTTTATGAATCTTATGTCGCAACTTACATTCAACACGATGTGCGACAATATCTGCAAATATCCAACCAAACTACTTTTTATAAATTTATGCAAATTGCCGCTGCCCGCACAGCACAATTGATAAATTATACCGATATGGCGCGCGATGTTGGTGTAAGCCAACCTACCATAAAAACATGGCTTGAAGCGCTTCATGCCGCCGGCATCATCTATATGCTTCAACCATATTTTAACAACAGATCAAAGCGTCTTATTCAAACTCCAAAACTTTATTTTCTTGATACCGGACTTTGCTCATTTTTAACCGGATGGCTGAATGAAGATGTGCTTGAAAGGGGTGCAATGTCAGGAGCAATGTTAGAAACCTATGTGGTTTCCGAGATAATAAAATCCTACATTCACAACGGACACAACCCGCATGTTTTTTTCTATCGCGACAAGGAAAAACGTGAGATTGATCTGATTATCGAACAAAATAACAAACTCTATCCAATAGAAATTAAAAAAACTTCTTCACTGCAAAATCTACAATTCCAAAATTTTTCTGTTCTAAAAAATTTAAAAGCGGAAGTGGCTCATGGCGCGGTTCTATGCTTTGTTAAAACCGCACTACCTTTAACAAGAGACATTGACGCAATTCCAATAAGTTGGATTTAGAGCCTGTCATCCTGAACTTGTTTCAGGATCTAATAACGGATCTGGATTAAACAAACTTCTTTGATTCCAAAGATTCAATTCTCTCTTTAGCTGCAATTAAATAGCTCATCAATTCAACTTTTTCATTTTCAGACAATAGATTACTTTGCATCACTACACTGGTTTTTTCTAAATCCCCGAAAAATTGTTCAATTGACCATTTGAGAAATAAAAATTCGATATTTTTGCTGGACATCAAAATAAAATTTTAGGTTGTTGGTCTACTTCAAAATGATAAAAATCAACGATACATATACCAAATAAACTATCTTTTGGACCCACTTCTGGCTTCGTCTTTTTGCCAAAAATACTTCGCCATAACTTGGTTAAAAGATAGTTTATTTGGTATATATGTGGACGTGAGTATAATCACGTAAAAAATTCTGATGTCAACGGCTATTTGTTTTTATATGAAGAACAAAAAAGCCGAAAAAACAGTTTTAAAATTGTTAAATGAATTTGAGAAAATTCGTAAACACAAAGGGTTTTCTCATGACAAGCTTGCAGAATTATCCGGTCTTAATCGCTCCACTATCAGCCTTCTCGAAAGTAAAAAAATTACTCCAACCATTCTGACTTGTCTCAAAATTGCAGGCGCGCTTGATATTGATCTACACGAATTACTTGAACAAGTTAGCTAACCAACCGCAAATTTTCTGCTTTTTTTATCTGATCACGCAACGCCGCCGCCCTTTCAAAATCAAGGTTTGTTGCCGCTTTCAGCATTTCTTTTTTCATAGCTTCAAGTTCGCGCTCGGTTGGGATTTCTGTGAGAATTTGATCTTTTTTCGCATCATTTTTTTTGCTATAAAGATTGGCAAGAGCAGAACCTAAAGGCTTGCTGGTTGTGGTTGGAGTGATGTTGTGTTTTTTGTTGTAAGCAATCTGGATTTCCCTACGACGATTCGTTTCTGCCAAAGCAGCACGAATCGATTTGGTTTCTTTGTCGGCATAAAGGATGACCTTGCTTTTAGCATTACGAGCGGCGCGGCCGATTGTTTGGATCAGCGAAGTTTCGTTTCTTAAAAAACCTTCCTTGTCAGCATCCAAAATCGCCATCAGCGCACATTCAGGAATATCAAGGCCTTCGCGCAATAAATTTACACCAACCAAACAATCATATTTTCCAAGACGCAAATTTTGGATGATCTCAATGCGATCAAGCGTATCAACGTCGGAATGCATATAAATCACATTAATTCCGCGATCATTTAAATAATCCGCCAAATCCTCGGACATTTTTTTTGTCAAAGTCGTAACCAAAGTGCGAAAGCCGAGCGCCCTTGTTATTTCTATCTCGGCAAGCAAATCAGCAACCTGATTTTTTGCCGGACGCACTTCACAAAGCGGATCAAGCAAGCCGGTTGGACGGATAATTTGTTCGACAATTTCACCATCGGTTTTCGCCAATTCATATTTTCCTGGAGTAGCAGAAACATAGATAGTTTGTGGCTTGAAAGCCTCCCACTCCGTAAATTTTAACGGACGATTATCAAGCGCCGAAGGCAGACGAAAACCAAATTCCGCCAAAGTTGATTTGCGCACAAAATCGCCCTTATACATGCCGTCAATTTGCGGAATCGAGACATGGCTTTCATCAACAAAAAGCAAAGCATCTTGCGGCAGATATTCGAAAAGGGTCGGTGGCGCAGCGCCGGCTGGCCTTCCGGTTAAATAGCGCGAATAATTTTCGATGCCTTTGCATGAACCAACATTTAGCAACATTTCCATATCGTAAGTGGTGCGTTGGTTTAAACGCTGCGCGTAGGTGAGATTTCCCTGCGCTTCCAATTCTTGCAGACGAATTGCCAAATCGTTTTTGATGTTGGTGATGGAACCGCGTAAAGTCTCAGCTGGAGTCACATAGTGCGACGAAGGATAAAGCGCGATTGCTTCAAGTTTACAAAAATTTTCGCCGGTTAGCGGATCAAATTCGATAATTTCCTCAATCTCATCGCCAAACATACAAATGCGCCATGCGCGCTCATCGGTGTGTGATGGAAAAACGTCAATCACATCACCTTTCACGCGAAAAGTGCAGCGCGAAAATTCGATGTCATTTCTGCTATATTGCAGATCAACCAAACGCAGCAAAAGTTTCTGGCGATTGATTTCCTCGCCTGTTTTCAAGCGCAAAACCATCTTTGAATAAAATTCCGGCGAACCAATGCCATAAATGCAGGAAACCGAAGCAATCACAATCACATCGCGTCGCTCAAAAAGCGCACGGGTTGCGGCATGGCGCAAGCGGTCGATTTGCTCGTTGATTGATGAATCTTTTTCGATGTAAGTGTCGGTTTTTGGAACGTAAGCTTCGGGCTGATAATAATCGTAAAACGACACGAAATAACCAACTTCATTTTCCGGAAAAAATTCTTTCATCTCACCATAAAGCTGCGCCGCGAGAGTTTTGTTATGAGCCATAATCAAAGCCGGCCGCTGCGTTTTCTCGATGATATTGGCCATGGTAAAAGTTTTACCAGAACCAGTAATACCAAGCAAAACCTGATCTTTTTTATTCTCGTTCAAACCGGAAATAAGCTTATCAATCGCTTGCGGCTGATCGCCGGCGGGGGAAAAGATGGAGTGAAGTTTAAACACAAACTTTGAATGGTTGTTATGCAAATTTTGTGTCCGAGAAAAGATGGTTTCAAAACATGTCATCCTGAACTTGTTTCAGGATCTATTTTTAGAGACACAATATTTTTGATAACAACCGTTATTGAGGGCTACTTATAAAAAATCTTGCAGTTTCTTGGTCAAAAAATAGCTTGCCCGCCCTCATTTTGCCGGATTAGCTCAGCGGTAGAGCAACTGTCTTGTAAACAGTAGGTCGTCAGTTCAAATCCGACATCCGGCACCAGGCTTTGAATTTATCATGCCTCTAGGGCGTGTTGACATTCATTTTTATTCCCATTTTTCCACAAATTTTTGCTCATTTTTTTGAAGAATTTTTTGCAGTATATCTAATACAGCTGCAAAATTCTTCAAAAAAGTCGCTAAAAATTTCTGAAAAACTGTGAATAAAAATGAATGTCAACACGCCCTATTTTCTTCTCTCCTCTTCTGGCTCTTCATCAATGCCTGGGGCGCAATTATTCCGATAATTTACTTTCCAATTTTCATCACGCGCAGCCGCAAACTTGCAGATCATGGCGCCAAAGTGTGGGCGGTTTTTGCCTTGTGGGTTTTAAAAAAATTATGTCGCATTGATCACAAAATCGTTGGGCTTGATAAATTGCCGAAAGAACCATGCATTATTGCATGCAAACACCAGTCAATGTGGGAAACTATTGTGATGCATTTGATAGTGAAACGTCCGGTTTATGTTTACAAAAAGGAGTTGGAAAAAATCCCGTTTTACGGCTGGTTTTTAAAAATCATGAGTGGCATCAAACTCAACCGCAAAGGCGGAACTTCTGCGCTCAAAAGCTTAATCAGACAAGCAAAAGAATATTTGGCAGAAGGCCAAACCATTGTGATTTTTCCGCAGGGAACAAGAGTGCCACCAAGCACTTCAACAAAAGAATATCCATATCAGGCTGGCATCACAGCTCTCTATCTTGCATGCAATGTAAAAGTGATTCCGGCTGCTCTAAATTCAGGAAAATTCTGGAAAAAACATAAGCTGGTTAAAACCAGCGGTACAATCACGCTGGAGTTTATGGACGCAATTATGCCCGGCTTGTCGAAACAGGAATTTAATAAAAAGCTGGAAGAAGCGATTGAGAAAAGAAGCGCAGAATTATCGTCTTAATGATCTGGCGACTTCTGGCGGCATGTAGTTTTCGTCGTGTTTTACCAACAATTCGCGAGAGAGAAATTCATTTTTTTCTACATTAAAAATGCCTTTTGCCACTACTCCCTGCTTTTCGCGAAACAAATCAGGCAGAATTCCGGTGTAATGAATTTTCAGATCATTTTCATAATCGGTGATGACAAATTCGATGTTTAAGGCATCAATTTTTTTTATCGTTTCTTCTTTAACCATCCCGCCAGCTCTGATTTGGCGACCGCTAATTTTTACACTCTTCAGCTCGGTTGGTGAATAAAAAAATACAATATTTTCACGAAAATTTTTGATTACAAAGATCAGTGCAACAACAGAAATAACAAAGGCCGAACCAACAAAAACCAGGCGCCTTCTTTTATGACGATTTGGCATTTTTAACCGAAGAATATCCCGCTACCACAAAAACAAAAAGCAGGACAAGAGTGATTGCGGTGAGGGCATAAGCTACATAAACGAAATTGGAATAATCGTAAAATTGAAACATCTGAATTTTCTGGCTGTGCCTGGAGGCGGAATCGAACCACCGACACAAGGATTTTCAGTCCTTTGCTCTACCGACTGAGCTATCCAGGCTTAAAAAGAGGCAAGCAAACTATGGTTCGGGCTTTTATTTTGCAAGTTCGCAAGCAGGTTTAGTTTATCACAATTAGCGACACATTTCTTCCGCAATCTTTTTCTCCCAAATGCGTTGATCTTCTGAAAGAAAAAAAATCTCTGTCATTTTCGTAAGTATCGAGGCGTTGATTTTCGATTTTCTCTATGCCGGATTCGTGCAACTTTTTTTCAACATATAACGGAAGATCAAACCAGTATTTGCCTGTTTTTGCACCATCTTCAAAAAATTTCGCATTAGCAGAATCTTCCTGCAAAAACTCGTCAAAAAACTCCTGCGAAACCTGATAGGATTTTTGCTGGATCATCGGACCAATAATGGCAGAAATTTTTTCGGCGCCGAGTTTTGTCATCGCTTCAATGGTTGATTTGATAATGCCAAGCTTGGCCCCGCGCCATCCGGCATGAGCAGCTGCAATGATTTTTTTATCCTCGTCAAAAAATAAAATCGGTGCGCAATCAGCGGTAATTATGCCAATTGTGATATTTGATAAATTTGTCACCAAGGCATCAGCCTTTGGCAATTCTTGATCGCCATGAATTTTTGCTTTTGTATCAATCACCACAACATCGCGTCCGTGAATTTGATTCACAAAAAGATTTTGTGTGCTGACAATATTTTTTTCCTTAAGCATGCGGCCAAGATTGGCGCGGTTTGCAAGCTTGCGATCAATCAAACAATCCTTGCCAAAAAAGTGATATTTTATGCTCATATTTGCGCTTTGAACAAACGTAATTTTGCCAAATATTCTTGAGGATCTTTGATTTTTACCAAAGAATCTTTTGGCGTAAAAAACATGTCATGAAGCCTTGTTAATAAAAAGCGCATTGATGCTGCAACTAATGCAATTTTTAAAAAATCTTTTTCACTTTCTTCAAATTTTCTGACAGTTTCATAGCCCTTAAACAAAGCCAAAAATTTTTCTTCATCATCTAGCCAAGCAGTCGCGGTGATGGCAAAATCATAGATCAAAACATCATTGGCGGCAAAATAAAAATCTATTACACCGCTGATTTTTTGACCCATCACCAAGTCATCTTTCACAAGGGGAGAGTGAGAAATAGAGAAAAAAACATTATCGGGAAAAAGATCGAGATGCACTGCAGATGCAGGCAAATCAAAGCGCCATGATTTTTCTAGAAAATCCAGATTGGTTAAAATTTCTTCACGTAAATCTTTCTGATAATTTTCGAGAAGACTTTCAAACTTTGAAAATAGTGGCCTGAAGCCATTTATTCCAAGATCATTTTCACGCGTCATTTTAAAATCAGCAGCGGCAAGATGCATTCTGGCAAGAATTTTTCCGACTTCAAAACAGTGATCAGGCGTAATTTTTTTGATGATTGCACCGTTTAAAAAAGTGACAATTGCAGATTTTTTTCCTTTCAGATCAACTATCGCAGAACCAGAATTATCAAGGATCGGACATGGACAAACAATTCCCTTCTTTGCCAAATGCAGCTTAAAATTAATAAAAAATGGCAGATCATTTTCCCTGATGCGCGACTCAAAAATCGTCAAAATAAATTTTCCTTTTTTAGTGATGAGAATGAAATTGGAATTGTCTATTCCCTGCAAAATTTCCTTGAAATCAACAAGCTCGCCGATGTTGTATTTTGTAAGATGGAAGATGATTTCTTCTCGTGTTAATTTTGTATGAACGGCCATTTTATTTAGTGGCAAGTGGTAAGTTGATTGATATTTTTCATGATTTTTTTTCTTCAATTTGGTTCTTATTCCAGGCATTAACCCACATTACATTAGATTTGGTATGGCCTGACCATTTTTTTGACTCGATGCGATCCTGAAATTTTTGTTGAGGTTTGGAAAGCCTGACTTGTTTTGCTATTTCAATGGTTGCTGCGGCAATTTGCGGATCAATTTTTGGGCGTATTTTCTGGTTAAAAATTTTTTCGATGAAATTGGTGGTGTTAACAAAAAATTCCATAACGTCTGCTGTAGCAAAATCGCCATGTGCGATGACATTTCGCGAAACGCTTAACAACTCAAAATAGCGCGCAAAAAGTTCGGATAAAAACTGTTCTGGTTTATAGGATTTAAGCGCATCAACCATCAGCCTTTGTTTTTCGGATTTAAGAGTGATGATTTGTGGTTCGCGATTTTTCATATCATAACCGATGCACTTACGAAATTCTTCACCCAGATTAATGCCGCTTTCAAACTCCAAAGCATGCGCCATTTCATGCGCCAGCACATTGTAATTTAGACTGCGCAAAATGATTTTTAAAAAATTTTTATCGCGGTTGAAAGGCTCGGTTAAAAAACAGCCGACATTAGTGTCCCAACCCTTGATAATCCTGACTTCAAAATGGAGATGTTTTTGCTGTAATTTAGTCAAAACCAAATCCAAGCCATCCTTGAAAAGTTCAATGCGATAAAGATCCAGAAATAATTTTACAAATCTCTCGCCTTGATTTTCACCTTCAAACCCAATCTGTGGAGTAATAATTTTTGATAAAAACTTCATCATCTTATCTTGCTGCTTATCACTTTCTAACCGGTCTACAATACAACTCCAGCTTATGCCCAATCAGCTCAAATCCATGATCGCGGGCAATTTTTTCTTTCAGATTTTCCAATTCTTCACTGAAAAATTCATGGACTTCATTGGTAGTAATATCGATTAGATGATCGTGATGTTCATCGCTTTCAAGTTTTTCATAGCGCGCACGGCCCTTTCCGCCAAAATCATGTTTGGCAATCACGCCAAGTTCATCAAACATTTTTACTGCGCGATAAACCGTAGCTATGCCGATTTTTGGATTAATTTTAGAAGCGCGACGATAAACCTCTTCGACATCGGGATGGTCATGACTGTCTGAAATCACACGTGCAACAATGCGGCGATTCTCGGTTAATCTGATGTTTTTTTCTTCACAAAGTTTCTCAATTGGGGATGGCATATCTTCTTGTATTCTCGGTTGACACTTGCTGGTCTTCAATCCATTTTGGAACTGTCGCAAATCCCCATTTCTTACCATTTTTAAACTCGACGAGCCCTTGTAAATCAATGGTTCAGATTTTTCAGAAAGTTGATTTGCGACATGGCCATTTTTGGCGGCCAATCTGGTAATTTGCTACAATTTTTTTTATGAGTCGTAAAGCTATTGAAACTGCACCACAATCTCTCACTTTCGATGATGTGCTGCTTAAGCCAGCATTTTCCAAAGTTTTGCCATCTGATGCCAACACGAAAACAAAACTGACAAAAAAAATTTCACTGGAAATTCCAATCATTTCTGCCGCGATGGATACGGTAACAGAAAGTCGTTTGGCCATTGCCATGGCGCAATGTGGCGGGCTTGGCTGTATTCACAAAAATCTTTCCGTTAAAGAACAGGCCGACGAGGTTAAGAAGGTAAAAAGATTTGAATCCGGAATGGTCATTGATCCCGTCACAATTACTCCGGATGAAACTTTGGGCGATGCTTTGAATCTGATGAAAACCCACGGAATCTCGGGAATTCCGGTTGTAAAATCCGGCACAAAAAAACTGGTTGGAATTTTAACCAATCGCGATGTGCGTTTTGCTACCGATAAAAAACAACCGGTAAAAGATCTGATGACTAAAGAAAACCTAGTAACAGCAAAACCAAATGTGAGCAAATCGGAAGCCAGGACTTTGCTACACAAAAATAAAATTGAGCGCATTCTTATCACCGATTTAGAAGGCAATTGTGTAGGTTTGATGACCGGAAAAGATATCGAAAAAACTAAACAATTTCCTCACGCCTCAAAAGACAAAGAAGGCCGTCTGCTCGTAGCCGCAGCAACCGGAGTTGGAAAAGATGGCATAAAACGTGCTGAAAGCCTGATCGAAGCCGGTGTTGACGCTGTTATTGTTGACACTGCTCACGGCCATTCTTTTGGAGTAATCGAAACTTTGCGCGAATTAAAAAAGCTTTATCCAAGGCAGGATTTTATTGTCGGAAATATTGCAACCAGAGATGCAGCAAAAGCTTTAATCGATGCCGGAGTTGATGCGGTAAAAATCGGAATCGGGCCAGGTTCAATCTGCACCACGCGCGTGATTGCCGGCGTTGGCGTTCCGCAATTATCAGCTTTGTTTGATGTTGTTGAGTTTTGCGATAAGGCAAAAATTCCGGTAATTTCTGATGGCGGAATAAGATTTTCTGGCGATCTCGCCAAAGCAATCGCAGCCGGCGCATCATGTGTGATGCTGGGCGGACTGTTGGCTGGATGTGAAGAAACTCCTGGAGAAATTGTTTTGTTCAAAGGCAGATCTTACAAAGTCTATCGCGGCATGGGATCGCTTGGCGCTATGGCTCGCGGTTCAGCTGACCGTTATTTTCAACAGGATGTTGGTGATAAATTAAAGCTTGTTCCCGAAGGTGTAGAAGGGCGTGTAGCCTATAAAGGCTCGGTTGCAGAAGTAATGTATCAACTGGTTGGCGGATTAAAGGCGGCAATGGGATATACCGGATGCGCTACAATTGACGAGATGAGAAAAAATTGTCAATTCGTTAAAATCACTAATTCGGGATTGCGCGAATCGCATCCGCATTCAATCACTATCACTTCCGAAGCACCAAATTACTCAACAGAAAATTAAAACCCCCTAAATCCCCCTCTAGGGGGACTTGGCCTCTGAAGCACCAAATTACTCAACACGCCAATTCCGGATAAGAACCTGCCTAAATTTTTCTCGATCTACTCCCCTCTCCCCTTGTGGGAGAGGGTTGGGGTGAGGGGTAAATTTTAA
>MEMO01000027.1:36585-74300 GCA_001767955.1 Alphaproteobacteria bacterium RIFCSPLOWO2_01_FULL_40_26
ACCCTCTCCCACAAGGGGAGAGGGAACTAATCGAGATTGGCTTGATGCCTTATCCGGAATTGGCGTTCAACGGCAAAAATGATAATAAAAAAGCCGCCTTGATCTTGTAAAGATCAGGCGGCTTCTTCATTGAATACCACTTAAAGGCTTGGCGACAACCTACTCTCACTGACCATAACGGTCAAATACCATCGGCGCGACATGTGTTTCACTTGCGAGTTCGGAATGTAATCGAGTGGTTCCACACCGCTATCTTCACCAAGCCATTGAGTGGCATTAATGATAAGCGGCAGTGGGCAGATAAAACCAAAATTTAGTCTTACCACTTACCACTTACCACTTACCACTTACCACTTACCACTTGATAACTAGAGATACCTTACGAATTCGTTTATCTAAGAACCTATTAGTGCAGATTAACTCCACACATAGTCTAAAAAATAAGCCAATCGGGCGATTAGTACTGGTTAGCTCAAAGCGTTACCGCTCTTACACATCCAGCCTATCAACGTGATAGTCTTCCACGGCCCTAATAGGGAAAATTTGTTTTGAGGGAGGCTTCCCACTTAGATGCTTTCAGCGGTTATCCCGTCCGTACTTAGCTACCCAGCAATGCTCCTGGCGGAACAACTGGAACACCATTGGTACGTTCAACTCGGTCCTCTCGTACTAAAGTCAACTCCTCTCAATTTTCCAAACACCTGCGGCAGATAGGGACCGAACTGTCTCACGACGTTCTGAACCCAGCTCACGTACCACTTTAATCGGCGAACAGCCGAACCCTTGGGACCTTCTTCAGCCCCAGGATGTGATGAGCCGACATCGAGGTGCCAAACGATTCCGTCGATATGAACTCTTGGGAATCATCAGCCTGTTATCCCCGGCGTACCTTTTATTCGTTGAGCGATGGCCCTTCCATACAGAACCACCGGATCACTATGACCGACTTTCGTCTCTGCTCGACTTGTAGGTCTCGCAGTCAGGCAAGCTTTTGCCATTGCACTCTAAAACTGATTTCCGACCAGTCTGAGCTTACCATTGCGCGCCTCCGTTACTCTTTGGGCATTATGTTCTTTGATCTATCTTTTGGAATTTTGTAGCGCATCGAATCAAGGATGTATGGATCAATTGCCTCTCGAAATTTCTCGTAAGAAACTCCGGAAATATAGATTTGCCAACCATCACTTTGTTTTCGTATTGAAGCTTTAAGTCCAAATTTTGAATTCAAAATTTTGACCAAATTTTCTACGCCATTTTTTTCAAAACCCTGGGTGTTAAAAATAACTCCCTTTGACTCACGTGACTTGATTGAGCCATCATCCATAAACCAATAAGCAATATTGCGCTTGGTTAAAAAACGATGAATGTTTTTTGGAACGCATTTTTTTCGCCCGTCATAAAACTGATGGGCGTAAAAACGAAATGCCGCATGGCTTATGGTTTGAAACCATAAATTTTTATGCGTGGCATCAATTTTTTCTTGAGGTGATGTTAAAACCCACTCTTTGAAAATTTCATAGAGATGTTCTACATATTCACACTGTTTTGCGCTATACTCGAATTTAACTCTGTATGTTCTGCCATTATTTCGTGTTTCTAGATGCGCATCTCCCAAAATAATTCCAACCAGGACTTCTCGCTGAAGTCTGGTTAGTCTTAAGGAAGATTTTTTGCTCTCAAGTTCCCGTGAATGCATGTTTGATTGATCAAATTCTCTTTTGTTAAAGAGACTTCATATCGCTATGAAGATCAGACTATATCACTTCCCGCAATTTAAGCGGGTTCCGGCGTGTAGTCGTTGAGGGGTTCAAAAAATTTAGAACTTCCCTGCTGATTGTCTGCACTTGTCGCATTTTCACTGAATTTACATTCAGTAGCGCAAGATACCCCAGATGTCCCAGCATATAGCCAGATGTTTATCCTGCTATTACTAGCCAAGATGCCCCCAATTTATTTTTGGCGGTCAAGGCGACCGCCCCAGTCAAACTACCCACCATACAATGTCCTAAGCGACGATTTAGCCGCTCTAGTTAGAAGTCAAAAAGGAGAAAAGTGGTATTTCAAGGACGACTCCACTTACCCTAGCGAGTAAGCTTCAAAGTCTACCACCTATCCTACATATCTCATTTTTGAATTCAGTGTAAAGTTATAGTAAAGGTGCACGGGGTCTTTCCGTCTAACCGCAGGAATACCGCATCTTAACGGCAAATTCAATTTCACTGAGTCTACACTGGAGACAGAGGGGAAGTCGTTACGCCATTCGTGCGGGTCGGAACTTCACTCTAGATCTCGTGTTCCCACGAGGAGTAGACTATACCTTCATCTAATCACATGATGTGAGTACATCATGTTTGTTCGATTAGAGCCGGCGTATTATGCTTTTGATAAAAGCATCTGAGGATCTCACCCTCAAGTCGTTACGGGGAAAATGTTAATACAAAATCAACAAAATCTTACCCTCGGTATTACCCTTACCAAAATCTGGTAGTGGGGTTTCACCGATTTGAGCCGGTTGAATGAACTATGATTGCTCATAGTCCGGGCAATATTACTTACCCGACAAGGAATTTCGCTCGATTATATCTTAGCTATTTCTAGCAAAGTCGGACTTTATCTTGAGGCATTACGATTCATCTGACTGGTGATTTGGCGAATTTCTTCGATGCCATCGTGAGTCAAATGTTTTTCTTGTTCCATCAACAATAAAACTTGGCGGAATTTTTTAAATTCCACATTTTTTTTTGTTTTCAATGAATGTTTCATAAAAAATGGAATGATGATTTGCAGAAGATGATCAATACCACGCACTCTGTAAGCCATTCGGTCGCCGTGATTTGTTCGAACCACGCCACAACCAAAATATTCTTTCAGAGCGTATAACACTTGCACATCTCGCTTATGTTGAACAACGGTGAATTCTGGTAACACTTGGAAGCCAGTGGTCATTTCTTTGTGAGGATTTATGCTCACATGAAAACAACCTTCGCCATCAACAAAACCAACAATCCACTGTGGTTCTAGTTTCATAATTTTTACCTCCCAAACGTAAAGTCTCTGAGGGTTTCTGAAAAAAATTTTCAGATCTTCCCTGCGGATTATCCACATGTCTGTCAGATTTTTACTGCCAGCTTGTAGTTGAAAAAGTTAAAGACCATAACGGTCATGTAGCGGCAATTGCTTGCCGTCAACTCATTGGCTGACTAGTACTGAAACAGTATTTGAGGACTTTCCCGCATATGGTTTGGTTTTACTAAGGCTGCGTTTATCTAACCTTAGGACCGTCATAGTTACGGCCGCCGTTTACTGGGGCTTCGATCAGGAGCTTGCACCCCATCACTTGACCTTCCAGCACCGGGCAGGCGTCAGACCCTATACTTCATCTTAATGATTTAGCAGAGCCCTGTGTTTTTGGTAAACAGTCGCTACCCCCATTTCTGTGCCACCTTTCTATGGTTACCCAAAGAAGGCCATCCTTTTCCCGAAGTTACGGATGCATTTTGCCTAGTTCCTTCAGTGTAGTTCTCTCAAGCGCCTTGGTATCTTCAACCCATCCACCTGTGTCGGTTTTGGTACAGTCTTAACGTGGGGCTATTTCCTGGAAGCAACCTCGCTGCGCCTTCAATCCAATAAGAAGACACAGAAAAGTACGCTCCGTCACTCTCCACTCGGTTCAGGAATATTAACCTGATTTCCATCGGCTACGCCTTTCGGCCTCGCCTTAGGTACTGACTAACCCTGCTCAGATTAACTTTAAGCAGGAAACCTTAGATTTTCGGCGAACGAGTTTTTCACTCGTTTTATCGTTACTCATGTCGGCATTCTCACTTGTGATATCTCCAGCAAACCTAACGGTTCACCTTCACAGACTTACACAACGCTCCGCTACCACTCACTGGCACAATGCCAGGAATCCATGTCTTCGGTATATCACTTTAGCCCCGTTACATTTTCGGCGCAAAAAGACTTAATTTAGACCAGTGAGCTATTACGCTTTCTTTAAAGGATGGCTGCTTCTAAGCCAACCTCCTGGTTGTTTTGGTCTCTTCACTTCCTTTCCCACTTAGTGATAATTTAGGGACCTTAGACGATGGTCTGGGCTGTTTCCCTTTCGACGACGGACCTTAGCACCCGCCGTCTGCCTGCCTGGCTGAACTCGTTGGTATTTGGAGTTTGTTAAGGTTTGGTAAGTCTTTTGGACCCCCTAGCCTTGACAGTGCTCTACCCCCAACGGTAATCACCAGACGCCCTACCTAAATAGATTTCGCGGAGAACCAGCTATATCCAGATTTGTTTAGTCTTTCACCCCTAATCACAACTCATCCCATAACTTTGCAACGTTAATGGGTTCGGTCCTCCAGTAAGTGTTACCTTACCTTCAACCTGGTCATGACTAGCTCATCTGGTTTCGGGTCTAATTCGCTGCACTATGGCGCCCTGTTAGGACTCGCTTTCGCTACGCCTTCACCTAACGGCTTAAGCTCGCACAACAAAATTAACTCGCCGACCCATTATACAAAAGGTACGCTATCACTCCCTAATGGAGCTCTAACTGCTTGTAGGCATTCGATTTCAGTATCTATTTCACTCCCCTTATCGGGGTTCTTTTCACCTTTCCCTCACGGTACTAGTGCACTATCGGTCATAGAAGAGTACTTAGGCTTGGATGAACTGGTCCACCCCCCACACTAAAGTGATTTCAGACAGGATTTCACGTGTCCCGCCCTACTCGCGCCTTATCTCTTGCATTTTCTCATACGGGACTATCACCCACTATGGTTAACCTTTCCAGGTTATTCTGATTTGCAAAAAACAAGGACTGGCCTAATCCGCGTTCGCTCGTCACTACTAACGGAGTCTCTATTGATGTCCTTTCCTCCGGCTACTTAGATATTTCAGTTCACCGGGTATTTCTTCCCTAACCTATGAATTCAGTTAGGGATGCTCTCTAAAAGAAAGCGGGTTGCCCCATTCGGAAATCCTCGGATCAAAGCTTATTGGCAGCTACCCGAGGCTTATCGTAAGCCTGTCACGTCCTTCATCGCCTTTCTATGCCAAGGCATCCATCGAATGCCCTTACTTTGCTTATTTTCCAAATCTATGTGCAGAATAAATCCACACTCTTAAATGAATCAAAGATCCATAAGGTTCTCTTGAGATAAACTTTTTAACTCGCGATTTTTCAAATCGCTGAAGTTTATTGAATTCGCAAAAAACCAACGATTGCTCGCTGATTTTGCGGTATTCTCTAGTTATCAATTATTTACGTTTTTAAACAGCAAATTTTCAAAAACAGACCTTAAAACTAATTCAAGTTCTAGATCTGTTTTCAAAAATTTTTAAAGGAAACTTCAAAAAGAGGGGCGCGCATTATTTGCACAGGTTTTTAGTTGTCAATGCCACTAACCAAAAAGATTTAAACCGCTTCGGCCTCAATATTTTCAACCTCCTCTTCTTTTTTGCGTCTTGCTTTTTTTGGTTTTTCCAATTTTTGTTCGTCAGATTTTTTCTCTTCTTTTTTTGGATTTAGCATCGCATCAATTTCGGATTCACTTCTGCCGACAATCAATCTGGCATTAATAACAACGTCGGAATGAAAATTTAATCCGACTTCATAAATACCGATTTCCTTGATTGGTTTTTTTAGAAAAATATCAGCACGATTAAGCGCTTTTTCACCAATAATTTGGTTAACCTGATTCGCAATAACCAAAGAATTTACGGAACCATAAAGTCTGCCATCATCAGAAGCGTTCTCGATGATGATTATATCTTTGCCTTCAACTTTTGTCTTAAGCTTTGAAGCAACATCGAGTTTCTGTTGATTTTCCTGCTCAAACTCATGTCTTCTTTCCTCAAATAATTTTTGATTTGTTTGTGTAAAGCAAATGGCCTTCTTACTTGGAATAAGAAAATTTTTGGCATAGCCGTTTTTTACGTGAACGACATCACCAATTTTTCCCAACTTTGAGATTGTAGCAGTTAAAATGATCTTCATGACAATTTAAAACTCTTTTTTGATTGGGGAAATCAAAGCCAATTGGCGCGCTATTTTGATGGCATTGGCCAAAGCTTTTTGTTTCTTCGGCACAACATTGGTGATTCGGCTAGGCAAGATCTTTCCTCTCTCGGAAAGAAATTTATTCAAGAGCTTTAGGTTTTTGTAAGTAATTTCAGGAAGAGGGATGCTGCGTAGTGGGCAAGATTTCTTTTTTCTGATAAACACACTTTGGTTTACCAGCGATACTTTTACATAACCTTCATCGGCTTTCTTTATGGACATGTTATTTCTCCTATATGTCAATTTGAATTTGATCAATCAGCGAATCAATAGAATTGGGCTTGGCCTGTGATTTTCCAGGCTTGTAATCTTTGGCGGTTTGAGAAGCAAACAAGGAAGATTCATCACGATGTGATTCAACATTGAAAATAGCGCTTCTGATAATGTCTTCATTGTAGCTCATAACACGATTCAACTCGGCAACTACAGGATATTCGCATTTGATGTTAAGCAAAACATAATGCCCGCGCGAATTTTTTTTGACTTTAAACGCCAAATTGCGAAGCCCCCAATATTCCCTGGAAACGATCTTTCCTTTACCATCGGTAATGATCTTTGTGAATTTACCGGTTAAGGCATCAACATCATCAGCGCTCAAATCTTGTCGCGCGATAAAAACAGTCTCGTAAAGAGCCATGGAAAAAATTTTAATTTTAAAATGAAAAGGGCGCGGCAAAGTAGAAATGGGTTTTTAATAGTCAATTAACAAATTCGTGCAAATTCTTAATCGCAAAGCACATTTCAATTACGAAATCGAAGAAGAAATTGAGGCCGGCATAATGCTGCTTGGAAGTGAGATAAAATCAATGCGTGAAGGCAAGGCAAGCATTAATGAATCCTATGTTGCAGAAGTTAAAGGCGAGTTGTTTTTGATTAATTGCAACATCAGCGAATATAAACCGGCAAATCGTTTTAATCATGATTTGAAAAGACCGCGCAAGCTTCTTCTGCACAAAAAAGAACTAAACAAAATCATCGGCAAAATGCAGATGCATGGCTATAGCGCAATTCCGCTAAAAATTTATTTCAACAAAAAAAACTTTGCCAAAATTCTAATCGGACTTGGCCGCGGCAAAAAACTCTATGACAAGCGCGAAACAATTAAGAAACGTGATGAAAATAGGAGAAAACAGAGGGGAGAGGAGTGAGATAATTGTTATGCAAAATTTTGTGTCCGGTATATTTCGTGCATCGTGCATCGTGCATCGTGCTTCGGTAGTTCTATACCCAATCCAGCTGAAGAAGCCGATTTATGACGAAGCATTTTTGAGGAAAAATTGCGACGGAGAATGCGGGCTGTATCAAGTGATACAGCCAAATTCTCCGAGCAAATTTTTACCAAAAAGGCGAAGTCAGAAATCGGCTTCTTCAGCTGGATTGGGTATAAACCACGAAGCACGAATAAAGACGCAAGATTTTAATGATTTACTTCTCCCTCTTTCATCGCTCCACGGCGTTGGATCAACTCTTGCCAGATACCTAACCAGACTTGTTGGTGGAAATAGAATTTTTGATTTACTGCTTCACAAACCATTGCACGCGGAAAAAATCTCCATCTGCCCACGGCTTTTTGAATCACAAAATGACGAGTTAATAATCGTTAAAGCAAAAGTTGAATCTCACATAAAACCATCAACAAACCGCCAGCCTCACAAAGTAATTTGCTATAATCCAACCGGATATCTGACATTGGTTTTTTTTAAAATTTTTCCCAGTCAGATTGCCAAAATGAAAATCGGCTCTGAAATCGCAATTTTAGGGCATTTGCAACGTTTTGGCGGCGAAAATCAAATCACCCATCCGCAAGAAATTCTGCCGGCAAATGAGATTGAAAAATTGCCAAAATTAAATGTGGTTTATCCGCTTACAGCTGGCATTACGCAAAAATTCTTAACCAAAAAAATTCATGAAATTCTCACAAAACTTGATGAAAAAAACGAGGAATGGATTGATCAAAATTTATTGAAGCAGCGCGGCTGGCCATGCTTTAATCAGGCATTAAAAAATTTACATTACGTCAAATCTGAAAATTCTGAAACAGCGCGCAAACGTCTCGCTTATGATGAACTTCTCGCCTGGCAAATCGCAATTTTGTTGGCAAAAAATAATTGCGCAAAAAATAAAAAATTCATCGCAGCAGAAAAAAATCTGGTAGAAAAATTTTTAGCATCATTGCCATTTAAACCAACAGCAGCGCAGATCAAAGCTATATCGCAAATTGAGTCAGAAATTTTTTCTAGCAAAAAAATGTTACGACTTTTGCAGGGCGATGTTGGCAGCGGAAAAACAATCGTCGCAATTGCCTCATGTCTTGCGGCAATTTCACAAAAGAAACAAACTTGCATAATCACACCAACGACAGTGCTTGCCAGACAGCATCTGTCCTACTTTGGCAGGTTTTTGGAAAATCTTGGAATTGCGATTGAAATCCTCACTTCTGCAACGACAAAAAAACAAAAAGCCAAAATTCTGGAAAATTTGATCAACGGAAAAATTGACATTCTGATCAGCACTCATGCAGTTTTTGAGGATGATGTGAAATTCAATAATCTTGGCCTTGCGATAATCGACGAACAACATCGTTTTGGCGTGATACAACGCCTGAAATTAACCGAAAAAAGTGAAGATGTCGATTTGCTTTTAATGAGCGCAACCCCGATTCCACGCAGCCTGATGATGGCGCTTTATGGCGATACCGATATTTCAATCCTCGATGAAAAACCAAAAAACCGGCAGAAAATTGAAACGCTGATAATGTCGCAGGAAAAAACTGATGAGGTTCATGAAGCCGTGAAACGCGCGGTTTTACGTGGGGAGAAAATTTACTGGATTTGTCCGGAGATCGATAGTCGTGAAATGACCATCGATAGTGCTGAGTGGCCAGTGGCAAGTGGTCAAACTCTTAGAACGGTCAAAGAAAAATATGGTAAACTTGTTAAAATTTTTGGTGAAGAAAAAATTGGTTTGCTGCATGGCAAAATGAAAGAAAAAGAGAAAGAAAAAATGATGGATGATTTTGCGTTTGGAGACTTGAAAATACTGGTTGCAACCACAGTAATTGAAGTCGGAATCGATGTGCCTTCCGCCACAATAATCATCATCGAAAATGCCGAAAATTTTGGACTTTCACAACTGCATCAACTTCGCGGAAGAGTAGGAAGATCAGATAAAAAATCTTTTTGCATTCTGCTTTATGGAAAAACTCTTGGAATCAATGGACGCAAACGCCTCAACATCTTACGCCAATCCAATGACGGATTTTTTATCGCCGAAGAAGATTTAAAAATGCGCGGCAGCGGCGAATTGCTTGGTATCAAACAAAGCGGCTTTCCTGAATTCAAAATAGCCGATTTGAGCTGCGATTCTGATTTGCTAAAAATCGCACGCAAAAATGCTGAAGTGATGTTTAACCCAGATCCGTCATTAGAACCGTCCAGAATTCCGCTAAGCCACGATTCTCTTGGCCTCGGGCGAGCACCGCACCGGAAGCGTATCATGCATACGCTGACGGAGCGGAGCGCAGAACGAGGTCAAGAGAATCGTGGATTAGTAGGAATTATGGGCGGTTCTAATGACAGATCTGGGTTAAAGAACCAGAAACATCAACAACTCCTGCAACTTTTCGGTTATGATGAATGTATGAAACTTCTTGCCAGCGGTTAGAACCTGTCATCGAAGCGCGATGCACGAAGCACGAAACTAGAGCGGCAAATTATCGTGCTTCTTCCAGGGCTTTTGTGTTTTTTTATTCTTCAAAATCTGCAGTGAAGCACAGATTCTTTTGCGGGTATTTTGCGGACGGATGACCTCATCAATAAAACCGCGCGATGCCGCAACAAAAGGTGAGGCAAATTTTTCGCGATATTCGGCAACACGTTTGGCCTTGGATTCCGGATCTTTGGCATCTTCGCGAAAAATAATTTCAACCGCACCTTCCGGACCCATCACGGCAATTTCAGCATTGGCCCAGGCATAATTCACATCGCCGCGCAAATGTTTGGAATTCATCACAATATAAGCGCCGCCATAGGCTTTGCGGGTAACAACGGTAATTTTTGGCACAGTGGCTTCACCATAGGCATAAAGCAGCTTGGCGCCATGTTTGATGATGCCGTTATGTTCCTGATTAGTGCCCGGCAAAAACCCCGGAACATCAACAAAAGTTAAAAGCGGAATGTTGAAGGCATCACAAAATCTGATGAAACGCGCCGCTTTTTCACTGGCTTTGATATCCAGACATCCGGCCAAATTCATCGGCTGATTGGCAATCACACCAACGCTTTCACCTTCCATGCGACCAAAACCGATGATGACATTTTTGGCATAATTTGGCTGAATTTCAAAAAAATCACCTTCATCAAGAATTTTTTCTACCAGCTCTGACATATCGTAAGGCTGATTTGGATTATCCGGAATTAGGGTGTTTAGCGAAACATCAACGCGATCTGTTTCATCGTTCGTTGGAATTTGCGGAATCGTTTTTTGATTGGAAAGAGGCAAAAAATTAATCAAACGACGAGTTTGCAATAAGGCTTCGATATCGCTTTTGAAAGTAAGGTGAGCAACGCCGGATTTATTGCCATGAACCGATGCTCCGCCAAGCTCTTCCTGTGTTACAGTTTCATGAGTAACGGTTTTTACCACATCAGGACCGGTGACAAACATGTAAGAAGAATTTTCTACCATCACGGTAAAATCGGTGAGAGCCGGAGAATAAACAGCGCCGCCAGCGCAAGGCCCCATAATCAGGGAAATTTGTGGAACCACGCCACTAGCGTCAATATTACGCTGGAAAATTTCGCCATAGCCGCCAAGCGAATCAACACCTTCCTGAATGCGCGCTCCACCAGAATCATTGATGCCAATAATCGGCGCACCGACTTGCATGGCACGATCCTGCAACTGGCAAATTTTTCTGGCGTGAGCCTCGCCAAGCGAACCTCCCATCACGGTAAAATCCTGACTGTAAACAAAGACCAAACGTCCATTGATAGTGCCTTGCCCAGTGACCACCCCATCTCCCGGATGTTTTTTATCTTCCATGCCAAAATCAGAACAGCGATGTTCAACATAAAGACCAAATTCCTCAAAAGAATCAGGATCAAGCAATACTTCAACTCTTTCGCGCGCGTTTAATTTGCCCTTGGAATGTTGGAGATCAATTCGCTTTTGACCACCGCCGATTCTGGCTTCTTCGCGTTTAGCAGCAAGTTTGGCAATGTTTGAGGAACGCATATTTACAACTTTGCAATAACCGTCTCGCCACCGATCATTGTTTGTCCGAGAAGAGATTTGATTTCGATATTTTCCGGCAAATAAATGTCGGCGCGACTGCCAAAACGTATGATGCCATAGCGCTCGCCGGTTGCAACTTGCTGTCCTTCTTCAAGATCGCAAATGATGCGGCGCGCAACCAGACCGGCGACCTGCACAAAAATAACCTCTGTGCCGTCTGCAGTTCTAACAATAACAGAATTTCTTTCATTCTCGCTGCTCGCATCTTCAGCATTGGCGCTTAAAAATTTACCTGGTTTGTAATTTATTTTAACCACAGTTCCAGAAATAGGAGCGCGATTCACATGCACATTAAACACATTCAAAAACACGCTGATTTTATTGAATTTCTTATTGCCATAGCCGAGATCTTCCGGAGCTTCAACAGAATATTCAACACGTGTAATCACGCCATCAGCCGGACTAACAATGACATTTTCTTCAACAGGAATAACGCGCTCCGGATCACGAAAGAAAAATACGCACCACAAGGTTAAAACCAGTCCTATAAGCCCTAAAGTACTGCTCATAAGCGACAAAATCGCGGTGAGCAAAGCAAAAATTAAAATGAATTTATAGCCTTCTTTATGGATGGGAAAGGTCACCAGTTTTAACGCGTCAAATAGATCATTCATAAATTTTATTCTTCATTCGATTTCTTCCAAATTTTATCAAATTCTTTGAGAGAAATTTTCTTTTTCTCAAGCTTTGGCAAAGTAAGGACAAAATCTATGGTTTTTTCTTCGATGATTGAGCCACGAAGCTGCTGCACTGCGCTATGATTTTTTTGGTAATATTCCGTCACCGCCTTTTCCTGCCCGGGAAAACGGGCAAAAATTTTATTTAATTCTTTATTCACATCATCATTGCCGACTTCGATTTTATTTTTTTGCGCCACATCGGAAAGAATCATGCCGCAACGAATCATGCGCTCTGCCAGATCGCGCTTTTTCTCTTTGGCTTTTTCTTTTTCTTTGTCGTTTTTGAATTTATTTGGATTGGTTTTCAGCTCTTCCTCAACTCCGGCCCAGAGGCTTTTTAACTGCTCTTCAACAAGCCCCGCGGGCAAATCGAAATCGTATTTTTTATTGAGAAAATCAAAAAACTCTTTTTTGAAAAGAGTGCGCGACATGTTTTTATAATTATCTTCAACCTGCTTTTTCACAGCGTCAGTAAGCTTTTCCCTGCTTTCCATACCAAAATTATTTTTGACAAATTCATCAGTAATTTCCGGCATTTCTGCGGTTAGAACTTCATTGATTTTTACTGAAAATTCCGCCGCTTTTCCGGCAAATTCTTCCTTCTGATAATCTTTGGGAAACTTCACTTTAACACGAATTTCATCGCCCTTTTTTTTACCAACGAGCTGCTCTTCAAAATTGTCGATGAAGCTTTTGCTGCCGAGTTCAAGCTGATATCCTTTGGCCGCACCACCTTCGAATTCCTTTTTGTCAATTTTTCCAACATAATCGATATTCACCGAATCACCCAACTTTGCCTTGCAAGCTTCATCTTGCGCATTCCATTTGCGATAGAATTTCAGTAATTTTTTCAACGCCTCATCAACATCAACCTGAACAATTCCTGCCTCCTTAACTTCCACCTTCAGCTTGTTCAAATCGATTTCCGGAATATGCGGATAAAGCTCGAGAGAGGCTGTGAATTCAACATCCTTGCCGGTTTCAAAAATTTTGACTTCAATTTTTGGCGACAAAGCCAGTTTCAGCTTATTGTCGGAAATAATTTTGCGCATGGTATCGGAAATGATTTTATCCGACTCATCGGCCATGATTGAAGGGCCATATTTTTCCTTGATCACCTCGTGCGGCACATGACCTTTGCGAAAACCTTTCAACGCAAATTTGCCACGAATTTTTGCGATATAATCATTAACCTTACCATCAACCACCAAATGCGGCACGGTAATGTGATAATCTTTTTTTAGCTTTTTGTCGTAAGTATTTTTGATTTTTACTTCCACGGCTTGACTCACTTGCGGATAGAATTTGGTAAAGTTTTGAAGGCGCGGGAAGTTAGAAACGAAGGGAAAAATAGCAACGAATTGTTTGGGTTATTTGCTTAAGTGGTGCGGACGGAGGGACTTGAACCCACATGCCTTGCGGCGCTAGATCCTAAGTCTAGTGCGTCTGCCAATTTCGCCACGTCCGCAAAAAAGTGGTAAGAGGTACAGAGGTTATTAGAGCCTGTTTTCAAGGTTGTTATCAAAAATATTGTGTCTCTAAAAATAGATCCTGAAACAAGTTCAGGATGACATGTTTTGGAACAATCTTTCCATAATTGTCATCCTGAACTTGTTTCAGGATCTGTTTTTTCTGGACACAAAATTTTAAGAACCTGTCTAGAGCCTGTCTTAAAACCCACCGCACCTCGCTTTTCCATAAATTTTGGCTCGTTTTTTGGCAAAATTTTTTGCAGTATGTTGAATACAGCGGCAAAATTTTGCCAAAAAGTCGCTCAAAATTTATGGAAAATCGAGACACGTTGGGTTTTAAGACAGGCTCTAAGCCTGAACTACATCAATGAAAGTGCGGTTTTTGCGGGATGATTGGATGAATTTTACAACGCCGGCGATTTTGGCAAAAATTGTGTGATCTTTGCCGATGCCGACATTTTTGCCGGGATGCCATTTGGTGCCTCTTTGACGCGCAATGATGTTTCCGGCTTCAACAGATTCTCCACCATATTTTTTAATTCCCAATCTTCTGCCCGCTGAATCACGACCGTTCCTCGAACTGCCACCTGCTTTCTTCGTTGCCATAGTGTCCTCTACGCTTTAATTGATAAAATTTTCAGCAAAGTTTGCTGCTGACGATGTCCTTTTTTGCGGCGCGAACTTTTTCTTCTTCTTTTTTTGAAGATCAAAACCTTATCGTTTTTGAAAGTTTTAACAATTTCTGCCTCAACTTCAGCGCCCTTAACCATAGGCTCTCCGAAGCTGATTTGATCTTGATTGCTTTTAACCAGCAAAACTCTGTTCAGAATTATCTTCGAACCGGCTTCACCATTCAATTTTTCAACAATGATTTTTTCATTTGGCGAAACACGATATTGTTTTCCGCCAGTTTCAACAATTGCAAACATATGACTCGCGCTTAACTTGGAAAAAGGGTCGCGCAAGGTAAGAATGCCGATATTTTTGTCAATTCCAAATGTTAGAAAAATATTTCGCCGCTAAAGAACGACTTTATCCGCAAAGTGTAAAAGGAAAATTTCGCAGCATGAAATGGATGTTAAATGCGGTGTTTTTAAGCATTTATCTCTTCTCCCCCTTCATCCGTTTTGATCGCGGAATAAATGCGCCAGATCAGGCAATTCTGATCGATCTTCCCGGCAGCAAAGCATATTTCTTCATGATCGAAATCTGGCCGCAGGAAGTTTACTATTTGGCAGGAATCCTTGTCATTGCTGCGGTTATGCTGTTTTTCGTCACCTCGCTTTTCGGACGCATCTGGTGTGGCTATGCCTGTTTTCAGACAGTATGGACTGATATTTTTATCGCGCTGGAACGGCTATTTCAGGGCGATCGCAATCAACGCATCATTCTTGATCGCAAAACAAATTTCGAAAAATTTTGGCGCAAAGCTTTAACACATTTAAGCTGGATAATGATCTCGCTCCTCACCGGCTATGGCTTCGTCTGCTATTTCAATGATGCAATTCTTTTAACAAAAAATTTATTTCACGACCAAATTTCATTCAACGTCTTGGGCTGGATTCTCGGCATTGCCGGCATGACCTACATCATGGCCGGCTTCGCACGCGAACATGTCTGCACTTTTATGTGCCCCTATTCACGTTTCCAATCAGCAATGTTTGACGACAACACTTTGATCATTTCCTATGATGCAAAACGCGGTGAACCTAGAGGCAAGTGGGATGGCGATATAATAAAAACCAGCGGACATTGCATTGATTGCAAACAATGTGTTGTGGTTTGTCCGACTGGAATTGACATCAGAAATGGCCTGCAAATGGAATGCATCGCTTGCGGATTATGCGTTGATGCTTGCGATAATGTGATGGAAAAAATCGGCTTACCAAAAGGTTTAGTTCGTTATGACACCATGGCGCATCTGCTTGATCCAAAACCGGAGAAAAAATTTAAAATTCTAAAAACCCGCACTTTTTATTATGCGACAATCATGACTACAGTTTGCTTTGTGATGCTGCGCAGTCTGATTCTTAAACCAACCAGCGAAATAAGCATTATTCCCGACCGTAACCCAATGTTTGTCGTGATGTCGGATGGCGGAATCCGCAATGGCTACACCATAAAAATTGCCAATAAAACCCATGAACAAAAAACTTTTTTTCTGACTATTTCCTCGCCACGGGAAGCTATTTTAAAATCACCTTCTGCACTTGAAGTTAATGCCGCAGAAATTGGTGATTTCAAAATTTTTGTGATTTTGCCGCCGGAATTTATCGGAAAAAATATGGAAGGACGCGGACTTGTAGAGTTCGAAATCGACGATCAAAAAGAGCGGAAAAAAATTGAGGCGGTGTTTATTTCGAAGTAAGTTTCAGATTGTTCTTAAAATTTTGTGTCTTTTTCATGCTTCGTACTTCGTGCTGCGTGCATCGTGCTTCGTTGGCTAAAATTACCGAAGCACGAAGCACGATGCACGAAATATTCCGGACACAGAATTTGCTTAATAGCCAAGTTTCACCCACTTGCCATTCTCTTTTCTGTAAGAATTTGTCGGCTTGATTTTTGTAGAAAATTTTCCCTGCTCGTAAAAGTAAAAAACACGTTTAAAGCTGGAAACAAAGGCCTCGGAAGGTTCACGCAAAAAAACCAGATAATCGGCTTTATTGAGATTTTCCTCTTTATCGGTGAGTAAAACCGGCTGTCTTTCTAACTCAAATTCACGATCAAAAATTGTAGCGTGAGGGATGAATTTATTGCGGCCATAGCTCCACAAGGCGGAATCAAATTCCCTGATTTGCATAGAGTCGGCACAAAAAACCAATACTTTCTTTTTTTCATCCAGAATTTTGAGCAAAAGAGGAGCAAGCGATTTGATTATGGTCTCATCAACCTGATAAAAATTAATTTCTGATTTCATAAAAATTTGGAAAATTCCTTGATGATATCAAAGTAAAGCTCACGCTTGAAACCAACAATGACATTGGTGATTTTGTCTTTTTCAATCCATTTCCAATCGGAAAATTCCGGATCGGCAGTTGCAACATTAATCGC
This sequence comes from Alphaproteobacteria bacterium RIFCSPLOWO2_01_FULL_40_26, assembly GCA_001767955.1. GTDB lineage: Bacteria > Pseudomonadota > Alphaproteobacteria > Rickettsiales > UBA1997 > UBA2645. Next base: position 53,142 of record MEMO01000027.1, read on the forward strand.
TGAATCATCAGAAATAAACCGCGCCAGATACCATCTCTGCTTTTGTCCAAGATATTTTCCGCCCCAGAATTTTTTTTGTAACCGGTAGGGCAAATTATAATAAAAATAACCATCGCTTTTTTTGAGAATTTTAATGTTAGAATCGCAAATTCCGGTTTCCTCACGCAGCTCACGAAACATTGCCAAATCTTCATCCTCACCAGCATCAATACCACCCTGCGGCATTTGCCAAGCATCGGAATGATTGTCTATTCTCTTGCCGACAAAAATCTTTTTTTCCGAGTTAATCAACATGATGCCGACACCGCTGCGATAAAGGTAATCGTGCTTTTCCTGATCTTTGGAAAATAGTGCTGACATGATTTAGGATTTAAGATTTAGGATTTAGGATTTAAACAAATGTGCTAAATCCTAAATCCTAAATTTTAAATCATAAATCGATGAAATTCATTTCAACCAGACTTTCCGCCCCAGTCCTTTCTTTTGAAGAAGTTGTGTTGCAAGGCCTTGCAAATGATGGTGGCCTTTATGTGCCGGAATTTTTACCACAATTCGACACCAAAAAAATTTCCGATATGAAAAAGATGGATTACGAAGAGCTGTTTTTTGAAATAACCCGCCATTTTATTGATTCTGAAATTGATGAAAAAACCTACCGAGAAATTATCAAAAAATCTTACCGCAATTTTTCTCACTCAGCCATAGCGCCTACAAAACAGCTATCTTACAACCATTTCCTTCTTGAGCTTTTTCATGGGCCAACTCTCGCCTTTAAGGATTTTGCCCTGCAATTTCTCGGCAATCTTCTCGATCATTTTTTGCAAAAACGCGGTGAAAAAATTGTCATCATCGGCGCCACTTCAGGAGACACCGGATCAGCGGCAATTCAGGGCTGTATGCATTGCAAAAACGCACAGATTTTTATTCTGCATCCAAAAAACAAAGTTTCCGATGTGCAAAGAAGACAAATGACCACAGTGATTGTGGGCAATGTTTTCAATATCGCGCTTGAAGGAAATTTTGATGATTGCCAGGCGATGGTAAAAAAAATGTTCGCTGATCAAAGTTTCTTGCATGGCAAAAGAGCGGTTGCGGTAAATTCAATAAATTTTGCCCGCATTCTAGCACAAATCGTTTATTATTTTTATGTCGGCGCACGCCTTGGCGCTGATGAAAAACACCCGCTTTCCTTTGCCGTTCCCAGCGGAAATTTCGGAGATATTTATGCCGGATTTCTCGCCAAAAAAATGGGATTAAGCGTGAACAAACTCATCATCGCAACCAATGCCAACGACATTCTTGTCCGTTTTCTAAACGCCAATGATTATCGCAAAGAAAACATGATTGAAACCATTTCTCCGAGCATGAATATACAGGTTTCAAGCAATTTCGAACGCTTATTGTTTGATTATCACAAATCACCAAAACTTGCGCAATTGATGCGTGAATTTGAAGAAAGCGGAAGTTTAAAAGTTTCTGACGAAATCTTACGCAACATCCAAAAAGATTTTGCCGCTTTTTCCTGCGACGACGAAACAACCAAAAAAATCATCAAAGAATTTTTTGACAAAACAGGTGAAACCCTTGATCCGCACAGCGCAATTGGTGTTTATGCCGCAGACGAATTTATAAAAAGCGAAGATTATCGCGATGAATTGGTGGTAAGCCTTGCCACCGCCCATCCAGCAAAATTTCCTAATGCGGTGATTGATGCCGGCGCGCCAAAACCACAATTACCACACTTCCTCAAAGGCCTGATGAAACGCAAAGAAAAATTTGTGGCGATTGAGAATGATCTTGATGAGGTGAAGAAATTTATTGCGGAGAGGCTATGATAATATTAAATAACATTTCACTTTCAGAGCTAAAAAAAATGATGCCTAATTTTTTCGGCGATCTGGTTAAAGCTGTTGTAGACATAGATCGCCAACTTGTTGCACTTGATGCACAACTTCATGTTGATCTGGAAGAATTACTGCTTGAAGAAGGATCAAAACAAAAAGACTTATGGGGAATTAATTTATACCCCGATTTATTTGGAACTGATAATTTTATTGAATTTGACTCAATGATTAACATCCGCCCTTCACATAACAACAATAGCCGCAACGTCGAAGATGAAGAAACTAGAAAACAAATCATCACGATCATCAGCAAATCAGTTCAACAATGACAGAAAATTTTCAACATAAAGAGTTGGCGCAAGGACGTTGGTTTTCATTCGATTTAATGGAACAACTCGGCAATATCGGTAGTGAGGTCAATCGCGCAATCAACTGGAAGAATAAAAGTGATAAACAACGCTCAACAAACGCTTTTCATCGTGCGTTGGAATTAATTTATTTGACCGTTGAAGATAAAAAAAACCGTAAAAGATTACATGAAATTCTGTTGATGCGAGAAGCTCTGTGCGATTTTTTTGTTGGACAAAATCAATTCAAATCAACTGATCAATCATGGCAAAAATATTTTTTGCAATTCGGATATGCTGCCAGAAGAAATAGACTGTAATGGCTGCTACTCTTGGCTTCGCGCTGCTACTTCTGGTTTTTTCTATCGGAATTTTTTTGCCGTTTTTTAATTTTTTTTCGCACAAAAAAACCGCTATTTCTGAATTGGAAAAAATTTCTTTCACGCTGATTGCGGCGATGTTTTTAGCGGCGATTTCATCACAAATCTGCCTGATTTATTCCTTCATAATTTCCGATTATTCCATCTCCAATGTTTACAAAAATTCACATCATTTAAAACCGCTGATCTACAAAATTTCCGGTTCGTGGGGCAATCATGAAGGATCAATGCTGCTTCTGATTTCAATCATTTGCGCCTATAGCGTGGCCTTTGCTTTTTTAAGCAAAATCGAAGCAAAACAAAAAATCATCATCCTCTCTTCACAAAGTTTTATCATCGCACTTTTTGCTGCTTTCACCGCTTTTACTTCCAATCCGTTTGCAAGAATTTTTCCCGTTCCAACTTCGGGATTGGAATTGAATCCGTTATTACAAGACATAGGCCTGGCGCTGCACCCGCCTATGCTTTATACCGGCTATGTCGGATTTTCGCTGGTTTTTTCTTTTGTCATCGCCGCACTTTTATGCGAAAAAATTGATCGCAAATTTGCCTTTGATCTCCAAGGCTGGCTGTTTTTTTCTTACGCATTTTTAACTTTGGGGATTGGCCTCGGCGCTTGGTGGGCTTATCGCGAACTCGGTTGGGGCGGATATTGGTTTTGGGATCCGGTGGAAAATATTTCATTAATGCCGTGGCTTTGCGCAACCGCATTAATCCACGCTCTAAAGCTGGTTGAAAAAAAAGAAATCTTCAAAAACTGGACGGCATTTCTCGCTATTTCAACCTTCATTTTATGCCTGATTGGCATTTTCCTCACCCGCTCCGGAATGTTGACATCAGTGCATTCATTCGCCATCGACGCCGCCAGAGGATTTTTCATCCTCGCACTAATCCTGCTAATCGGCGGCAGTGGTCTGTTGATTTTTGGATTTAAAACAACCTCCATAAAATCGAAGCACAAAGCACGAAGCACGAAGCACGAAATCTTCATTCTCATCAACAACTATTTCCTCCTCCTCGCCCTACTAATCCTCCTCCTTGGCACACTCTATCCAATTTTTTCCCGTGGATTTTTTGACGAATTCATTGCAATCGGCCCAAGCTATTACAACAAAATCTTTAGCATCGCAATAATCCCATTCCTGATTTTTCTCATAATCGCTACTCCACTTACTGCTATACAAACGATTGTTTTTAAAATTTCGTGTCTTTTTCGTGCATCGTGCATCGTGCATCGTGCATCGTTGGTTAAAATGACCGAAGCACGAAATATTCAAAACACAGAATCTTGTATAACAACCATACAAACCTCTCACCTCGCTTTCTTCCTCATAATCCTTGGCATCGTTTCAACTTCCTTTTTTGGCATAACCAAAGAAGTAAATTTAAAGCAAAATGAAACTCTAAAACTCGGCGCTTACGAAATTAAATTTGAAAAAATTAAACATCTCGCCGGCAAAAATTTCATCGCGCGGCAAGGCGAATTTATCATTGTAAAAAAAGGTCGGGAAATTGGCCGGCTAAATCCGCAATTGCGCTATTATCCAATAGCCGATCAAACCACGAATGAAGCAGCGATCAAACATGGAATTTTCGGCGATATTTATCTGGTAATCGGCAACAAAGATGAAAAAGAAAATTATGCCGTGCGCGCTTATTACAAGCCTTTCATCTGGCTTATTTGGCTTGGTTGTGCTTTAATTTTTTTCTCGGTAATTTTGCGCTTAATCAAATTGAAAAATCATGCGTTTTAAAATTTACAAACCAGCGAAATCTTCTATGCAATCTGGCAAACAAAATAGCAAAAAATGGCTGATGCTTCCAATTGAAGAAGAGAAGATCAGATCAATAAATCCGCTGACCGGATGGGTTTCTGCCAAAAACACACAATCACAATTACGCTTTGAGTTTTTAAGCAAGGAAGATGCAATAAAATTCGCTGAGAAAAAAGGGTTTGCATATGAAATTGATAAGCCACAAATGTCAAAAATCAGACCGAAATCTTACGCTGCAAACTTCACTTCCTAGAGCCTGTCTTTAAATGAAAATTACCGAAATTCTCATACAAAAAATTTCAGAAAACCGCACAAAAATTGACAGATTTTTTACAGAAAAATTTCAGAAAAATCCGCCACTTTTTTACAATTCGGTTGATCTGCGACATAATGGCATAAAGATCGCGCCAATTGATACCAACTGCTTTCCCGCCGGTTTTAACAACCTCTCTGAATCATCAAAAATCGATGCAAAAAAAATTGTCGATGATTTTTTGAACAAAAATTTTCCAAATAAAAATGGTGGGGCAAAAAAGATTTTGATCATCCCTGAAAATCACACACGCAATTTGCGCTATCTACAAAATGTTTGCGAATTGGAAAAAATTCTTGGCGCAAAAAGAGAAGTAAGAATTGGAACTTTGATTTCCGATTTGAAAGAAAAAACCGTGATTAACCTTGAAAATAGTGGCTCGATTACACTTCATCCCCTAACAAAAAAATCCACAAAAAAATCCACAAAAAAATCCGATAGAATTTCGACCATCGATGGTTTTGAAGCTGATGTAATTGTGCTCAATAATGATTTAACCGATGGCATGCCGGAAATTTTTTCAAACCTTGCAACTCCAATAATTCCTTCACCAAAAATGGGTTGGTTCATGCGCACCAAATCGCATCACTTCGACATTTACAACCGCTTGGCCGTTGAGATGGCAGAGATTTTAGAGATTGATCCGTGGCTGATTTCTTCAATGCATCGCGCTTGCGATGAGGTAAATTTTAAAGAACAAAAAGGCTTAAAATGTCTGGCAAAATATGTCGATGAGCTGATTGAAAATCTGCGCCAAAAATATCAGAAATATGGCGTTGATGATGAACCATATTGTTATATCAAAGCTGACAATGGAACCTACGGAATCGCAGTTTGGCCAGTTTTTTCGGGACAGGAAGTTTTGGAAATAAACAAAAAAGAGCGCAATAAAATGAACATGCTTAAAGGCTCGGTGCAAACACAAAAAGTAATGATTCAGGAAGGCATAAAAACCATTGATCGCATTGATGACAAAATCGCCGAACCAATGATTTACATGATTGGCGGATGTGTGGTTGGAAATCTTTTTCGCGTTAATGAAAGCCGCGATGAAAAAATCAGTCTCAATTCCCCCGGCGCCAGTTTTTTTGATTTACAAAATTTGCATGAAAATCAGATTCAACTCGGTTTACAAAAAAACAAAATCACCGATATCTACGAACTCATCGCAAGACTCGCCGCACTGGCATCTGCAATTGAAAATTCACAATGATAAAACATTCTTCGCGCCCATTAATCGGCATCATTCCCGATTATAAAGAAGGCTCGCCAAATGGCTATTCAATCAAAAATTATTACGCTTTGCGTGCCAATTATGTCGAGTCAATCAATCGGGCTGGAGGCGCTGCCATCATGCTTACCTACGATTATGATCTGATTGATTCCTATCTCGAATCACTTGACGGTTTGATGATTGTCGGCGGTTATTTCGACATCCATCCCAAACGCTATGGCGAAGAAGAAATGCATCCAATAACCAAGTTAAATGAGGTGCGCGAAGAGTTTGAGCATCAGATCGCAAAAAAAACCATTCAAACCAAAATGCCGTTTCTTGGCATTTGCAACGGCATGCAGCTAATCAATGTTTTGCACGGCGGAAACGTTATTCAGCATATTCCCGATGAAGGAAAATTTTTGGATCATGAGCAAGGTCATATTGAAGGTTTTGCCAATTATCACCAATGCTATCACGAAGTTTTAATCGAAAAAAATTCGAGACTTTTTTCTGTTGTCGGCGAAGAAAAAATCAAAACAAATTCATCTCACCACCAAGCGGCAAAAAATGCGGGAAAAGGCTTGATTGTAAGCGCTAAAGCATCTGATGGAATTATTGAAGCAATCGAAAATCCATCACATCCATTTTGTATCGGCGTACAATGGCATCCCGAATTTGAAACTTCGCAAGCAGACAGAAAAATTTTTACCGGCTTCGTTGAAGCGGCAAAAAAATATAAAGAATCGAAATGAATTTTATTCGCATTGCCAAACTAATTGCCGGATCGGGACACTGCTCGCGCCGCGAGGCTGAAGCGCTCATCGCGGAAGGTCGCGTGCAGGTGAATGGACAAATAATCGAATCTCCGGCAACTTTCATCACCGATCAATCAGTCAAAATTGATGGCAAACTCATCAACCAGAAACAACCAACACGGCTCTGGCTTTTTCACAAACCAAAAGGTGTTTTAACCACCACAAAAGATCCGCAAAACCGCAAAACAATTTTTGATTTATTGCCAAAAAACATGCCGCGCACAATTTCTGTCGGACGGCTTGATTACAATACGGAAGGCCTTCTGCTCTTAACCACCAGCGGTGAATTGGCGCACCATATGGAATTACCAAAAAACAAATGGGTGCGCAAATATCGCGTCCGCGTTTTTGGCAAATTAAATCACGAAAGATTAAAAAAACTGGAGCGCGGAATCACTGTTGATAGCACTCGCTACGGTTCAATCAAAGTTGAAGTGGAAGTTGAAAAAGCCGCAAATTCCTGGCTAAAAATTTCTCTTGAAGAAGGTAAAAACCGCGAAATCAGAAAAGTGATGGAACATCTAGGCTTAAGGGTAAACCGCCTAATCCGCGTTTCTTTCGGACCTTTTAATTTGGAAAATCTTGCTGTTTGCGAAGCAAGAGAGGTGGCAAAATCGGTTGTTATCAAAAATATTGTGTCTCTAAAAATAGATCCTGAAACAAGTTCAGGATGACATGTTTTGGAACCATCTTTCCTGGATTGTCATCCTGAACTTGTTTCAGGATCTAATTTTCTCGGACACAAAATTTTAAGAACAACCGTTTTTTCTGGACACAAAATTTTAAGAACAATCGCAAAATCGGTTATTATTAACGTATTCCCAAAATCTTGTGCAGTTGAAGCGACAAAGAATATCCGTGCTTGAGACAAAGATTTTTTGTATACTCTAAATTGGCTTTGTTCTTGATCTTATCATACTCATCCATCGGCTGGACATAAACCGGAATGTTGAATTTTGTTTGCCCAACTTCAGCAATTTTTGAGTAATTTTTTTGCGATTTGGAAATAATAAATTTGAAAGCGTTGATGCGTGCAAGCAGGTCTGGCCTGATTGGATGATATTTGTCATTTACAACCTTTGGCGAGCAGACAATTTTTATTTCGCTCGGAAGCTTGCGAAAAATTGTGCCGTTAGTTTCGATTTGCACGAGAACTTTTAATTTTATTAACTCTTCACAAAGCCGCTCAATTGGCTGACGCATTGGCTCACCGCCAGTAATAACAACCAGATTTATTTTTCCTGTGGCAGAAAATTTTTTGACTGCAGCAATGATTTTTTTCAGCGAAAATTTTTTATATTTTTCAAATTCCGTATCGCAAAAACTGCAAGCCAAATTGCAACCTGAAAGACGAATAAAAACCGCCGGCCTTCCAGCATACGGCCCCTCGCCTTGCAAAGTTGGAAAAATTTCTACGACATCAAGATTTTCACCGGAATGAACTTCCGGTTTCATGATTTTATTTTGGCCGAACATCTTAGAACCTGTTAGCTAATTCACCATTCCCCAATCCGGATCAGTAGCACCTTCACCTTCCGGTGTTGAAACTTCAAATTCAAAACCGGTGACGATGTCAATGATGTGAAGCCTTGGAATTGAATCACGGCCATAAGGGCCTTTTTTCTTTGAAAAAATCAGATAACGCCCGTTTGGCGACCATTTTGCGCCTTCAACTAAATAGCCACTGGTCAGTAATTTTTCTTCTTTGCCATTTGGCGACATTACGCCGATGAAAAATTGTCCGCCCTTGATTTTCGTAAAAGCAATCAACTTGCCGTCCGGCGACCATACAGGCTTGGAATAACTTCCACCAGCAACCGAAATTCTCTTCACCGATGAGCCATCAACATCCATTACATAAATTTGTTGGCCAGCCTCACGATCGGAAGCAAAAGCAATATATTTGCCATCTGGCGAATAAGATGGAGTTGTATCAATCGCCGGATTTTTGGTCAGTTTTTTGGCAAAATTTCCAGCAATGTTTAGCTCGTAAATATCGCTATTGCCATCTTCAATTGTCGAAAGCACAAGCAAATCAGAATCAGATGGGTGCACGCCAGGAGCAATAGTTGTGCTACGGAATCCTCCAACTTTGTAACTGCGCAAATTTTTTAGATTGAGAGAAAAAAGATGAGGCCTGTTCTGAAAATAACGTATGTAAAAAATATCATCACGTCTCTTGCCAAAAACCGGCGTTAAAACCAGATCATGGCCATCGGTTAAAACACGATGATTTTCGCCGTCAAAATCAATGATGTTAATGCGTTTCACGCGCTTTCTGGCTGATCCTGATTCAGAGGCATAAAGAATCTGCGAATTGAAATGCCCCAATTTCTCACCGCTAATCGCCTTGAAAATCTCGTTGGAAATTATGTTGGCCATCTTGCGATAATTATCTTTTGAGGCGGTATAAAATTTTCCGAAAAGCTGGCGTTGATCGAGCACATCCCACATGCGAATACGCAGCTCAAGATTACCGCTTAAATCATAGTTGAATTGCGCCACCACAATGGCGCCGATTCCGGCTTTAAGATATTTTTCAAAATTCGGCAGCGATTCAACTGTGAGATTTTCCTGAGCTAATTCTTCATTGAGAGAGGCAATGGTGGTGGTGTTTGAGATCATGATTTCCATCTGCCCGCTTGATTTGACGACATCAAAAAGATCGGTGGTTTTTAAGTTTCTTCTGATGCGCTCAAGAATTTCGGCAGCATCGGTTCTTAAACGCGCATCAACCACATCAAATCCAAAAAACAAAATTTTTGTTTTGGGAATTTCTTCATTTTTAACAGAAAAGGAAACGGTGGCAAAGGCTTGATTGGCAAGGCTTGATAGCAGGGTTAGAAAAACTGCGATTCTTAAAATTTTGTGTCTTTTTCGTGCTTCGTGCTTCGTGCTTCGTGCTTCGTGGTTTAAAACTACCGAAGCACGATGCACGAAGCACGAAGCACGAAATATTTCGAGCACATAATTTCGTATAACAGCCAAAAAAACTATGATTCTCATCACAATGCCTCAATCACGATATTGCAATTGGTATAAACACACAAATCCGCAGCAATTTTCATTGATTTTTTGACGATTTCCTCAGCCGATAAATTTTCAACTGAAGCCAAAGCGCGCGCGGCAGCAAGAGCATAATTTCCGCCGGAACCAATTCCGGCAATGCCATCTTCCGGCTCAAGCACATCGCCATTTCCGGTTAAAACCAGCGAGATATTTTTATCGACTACAATCATCATCGCTTCGAGACGGCGCAGATATTTGTCGGTGCGCCAATCCTTCGCCAATTCAACACAGGCGCGCATTAGCTGATTTGGATATTGTTCCAACTTTGTTTCAAGACGCTCAAACAAAGTAAATGCGTCAGCCGTTGCACCGGCAAAACCGCCGATAATTGAACCATCGCCAAGCTTGCGGATTTTTTTGGCATTGGATTTAAGAACCGTTGAACCAAACGAAACCTGGCCATCGCCAGCAATGGCGACATGACCGTTTTTACGAACTGCAAGAATTGTTGTGCCGTAAAGTTTGGAAGAATCTTTGTGATCGAACATAAGCGAATTATTGTTATCAGAAATCTTGTATCCAATTTAGATCCTGAAACAAGTTCAGGATGACAATCTGGAGTTCAGGATGACAATCTGGGGAAGATGGCTTCAAAACATGTCATCCTGAACTTGTTTCAGGATCTAATTGGATACAAGATTTTTGATAACAACCCGATTTACGATTACAAATTAAACAAACGTAAACTGTAAATATTTTTTAATGTCAGAAAAAAAATCCTACAAAAACTTCACTATAATCTTCTTCTTTGGCCTCTCCTCCGGCTTGCCGATTGCTTTGATTTTATCAACTCTCAAAGCGCTTCTTCTTGAAAAAGGTTTTGATCTTAAAACCATCGGATTTTTTTCTTTGGTGAGTTTGCCATATAGTTTAAAAATTTTTTTTGCGCCGATCATTGATTCATTTTCATTGCCGCTTCTGACCAGAATTTTTGGACAAAGAAGATCCTGGATAATTTTCACACAATTGCTTTTGGCGATTTTTATTTTCGCTCTTGGAATTGGTGGAATTTTTTCCCATTTAAGCTCGATTGCAATTTTTGCTTTTCTTGTTGGCCTTGCATCCGCAAGCCAGGATATTGTGATTGACGCCTATCGTATCGAACTGATTAGGAAAGAAGATCAAGGTTTGGCCGCGGGATTCTATGTTTATGGCTATCGCATCGGCATGCTGATTTCCGGCGCTTTCGCTTTGGCTTTGGCGCAAATAATTTCCTGGGATGCGGTTTATTTTCTGATGGCAGGCTTCATGCTGTCTTGTATTGCGATCACGTTATTTGCCAAAGAAACGCGCAAAAACTGGCGCCGGACAAATCATAATTTTTTTTCCTGGTTTAAAAATTTTGTCGTCGAACCTTTGCGTGATTTTACTTTGCGTGAAAAATGGCTGGTGATTTTGGCCTTTGTGATTTGTTTCAAACTTGCTGATGCCTTCGCCGGAAATCTGACTTTGCCATTTCTGCTCGAAATCGGTTTCACCAAAATCCAGATCGCCGGAATCGTCAAAACTTTTGGACTTTTCGCCACTCTGTTTGGCGTTTTTTGCGGCGGCATTTTAACCAAAAAAATCGGCATCATCAAAACTCTGTGGATCGCAGCAATTATGCAGGCATTGTCGAACCTGACTTTCGCTTATCTTGCCAAAATCGGCAGCGATATAAACTCACTTTATTTGGCAATTTTTGCTGAAAATTTTTCTGGTGGAATCGGCGATGCAGTTTTTATCGCCTATTTAAGCAGCCTTTGCAACGTGGCTTTCAGCGCTACGCAATATGCTCTTCTGGTTTCACTTGCAACCTTTGCCAGAAGCTTTTTAACCGCAAGCGCCGGAATTTTTGCACAGAATTTTGGCTGGTATAATTTCTTCATTTTCTCCACATTGCTTGCTATTCCCGGATTACTATTCTTATTTTGGTTGACGCAGAGAAAAATAATAAAACCATGAACCTCTCCAACCCCCCAGCCCCCTCCTCTCCTAAACAGGAGAGTAGGGGGAGGTCGCGCATACGCGTCGACTTCTTCATAACAAAAGATCGAGTTTGTAAATGCGCCTTACAACCTTAAAACCGGAAAAAGAAAAAATCGCCAAAGGCGAAGTTTCGGCCGCGCATTTTATTCCCTACAAATGCCATTGGAATTCTAACACTATCCTGACCTACAAAGAAGAGCTGGTTCGCGTCATAAAAATCAAAGGTTTTGCTTTTGAAACCGCTGACGACATTGATATAGATCTCAAAAAAAATGCCAGAAACAACCTGCTGAAAGGCATGGCTTCCGGCAATTTTTCGCTTTATTTCCATACTCTCCGCCGCAAAGAAAAAGGCTTTCCTGATGGCGATATGCCTGATTTATTTTCCGAACGCGTTAACAAGGAATGGGCGCAAAAACACTCCGACGAAAAATGCTTTATCAACGAACATTATCTAACACTGGTCAGAGGCGCTGATACTTCCGGAGCGGCTGTGCTTGAGCATATGGCCAAAAAGCTGCAACATCGAACCGACAAAACTTCCTGGGAAAATTACATGCGCGAATCATTTGACGAGCTTGACGAAATGACCGAGCGCATTTTAAACGGCTTTGGCAATTATGGCGCACATTTGCTGGAGCTTAACGAAACCGAAGATGGGGTGGTTTCCGAAGTATTGGAATTTTTATGCCGTCTCATAAATTGTGGACATACCCAGCCAATCACTGTGCCACTTAGTGAGATCTCTCACCACCTTCCAGTTAGTCGACTTTATTTCGGCAATAAATCGATTGAGGCACATCATATCGGCGGAGTCAAATATGCGGGAATAGTTTCGATCAAAGAATATCGCCCCTCAACCCATGCCGGAGTTTTCGACGGTTTTATGCAGATGCCATTTGAACTAATCATCAGCCAATCATTTTCCTTCATCAATCGCATGGTGGCAATCAGCTCGATGCAATTACAACAAAGACGATTGGTGCAATCGGAAGATGTCGCGGTTTCACAAATTCAGGAAATCGATCAGGCACTTGATTCAGCAATGAGTGGCGAATTCGGATTTGGTTTGCATCACTTGACAGTCTTATGCATTGAAGACACCCCAAAATCATTGGAAAGCGCTTTGTCACTTGCGATAGTTGAACTTTCCAATTCCGGTATTACCGGTGTACGCGAGAAAATGAATCTCGAACCGGCCTTTTGGGCACAATTGCCCTGCAATGCCGAATTTATGGCGCGCAGAAGCGTGATTAACACCTTCAATATCGTCTCCTTCGCTTCCTTCCACAATTACCCTTCCGGCAAAAGAAAGAAAAATCACTGGGGCGATGCGGTAACAGTTTTAAACACTGTTTCTGGAACGCCATATTTCTTCAGCTTCCATGTGCGCGATGTCGGACACACCATGATCATCGGACCAACCGGCGCCGGTAAAACCGTTTTGTTGAACTTTCTCTGCGCCCAAGCACAAAAATTCAATCCACGTCTGTTTTTCTTTGACAAGGATCGCGGCGCGGAAATTTTCGTGCGCGCGGTACGCGGTCGCTATATGATCCCCGATGCCGCCAAAGTCTCTGGTTTCAATCCTTTCCAGCTTGAAGATAACAACGAAAATCGCGCTTTTCTGATCGAATTTCTCAAGGCACTAGTTTTAACCGGAGAAGCGCCTTTGCCAGCTCATGAAGTTGAGCGCCTCAATGAAGCGGTGAATGGCAATTACAAATTACCAAAAAATCATCGCAGATTGCGCAATATCGCCGCTTTCATGGGTTTAGGCGGACCGGGCACTTTAGCCGGAAGGCTTTCGATGTGGCATTCTGGCGGTTCGCATTCAAAGTTATTCGACAATGAAGATGACGTTATTGATTTCACTTCAGCACGCACCTTCGGCATCGAAATGGCAAGCATACTTTCTGACAAAGCGGCAATTGCACCAGTTCTGCTCTATCTCTTCCATCGCATTCAATCTTCACTGCGTGGCGACCCAACAATGATCGTGCTCGACGAGGCCTGGGCCTTGATTGGCAATCCGGTTTTTGCGCCAAAAATCAAAGATTGGCTGAAGGTTTTGCGGAAACTGAATTGTTTCGTGGTCTTTGCCACGCAATCAGTTGAGGATGCCGCTAAAAGCAGTATTTCCGACACTTTGGTGCAACAAACTTCAACACAAATTTTTCTTCCCAATCTCAAAGCCACTACACTTTACCGCGAAGTTTTTATGCTTTCCGAACGCGAATTTAATCTGGTCAAAACCACCGACCCTTCAACCAGATTTTTTTTGGTCAAACAGGATAATGACGGCGTAATCGCCCGCATTGATTTGGGCGGAATGGATGAGGTAATTCGCGTGCTTTCGGCACGTGCCGATACCATAATTCTGCTAGATAAAATCATAGATGAAGTCGGTGACGATCCTGATGATTGGCTACCGGTTTATTACGAAAAATCGGGCAAATCGTGATACGAAAAATAGGAATTATTGTTAGAATTCGTGCTTCGTGCTTCGTGCTTCGTGCTTCGTGGTTTAAGCTTATCGAAGCACGATGCACGATGCACAATGCACGAATATGGAAGCATGGTGGTTTGTTGTCTTTGATTAAGCTTATCGAAGCACGATGCACGATGCACGATGCACGAATATGGAAGCATGGTGGTTTGTTGTCTTTGATCCTGATGTTGCTTTTTTTCTCAATAATTTCCCCAAAAAATTCTTACGCTGCGATTGATTATGGAGCTGGCAGAACCAGAACCTGCACTGTTTCCGGCAAAAATGTGACGGTTGAAGGTCTTGATTTTAATCCAACAGATGGCGGTAAGGATATAGAATTTGTGATGAGCAATCCGGTATGCCTCACTGTTGCCATCACTTCCTATGCGGCGGTAAAAGTTGCAATAGCCATTATGAATAACACCTGCGGCACTGGCAGCGCCATAAGGATAGCGCCATCGCCACTTCTTGATCTGGTCGACATCGCTAAATCAACCGCCAAAGCCGGAGTTAATGGAGCTTGTTGGGGGGCAATTGCCGGCACTGGTGGCGCCATGGGCATCGCACTTGGACAGCTTGGAATAATTTATGGCATAGCAACCGGAGTTTATAGCAACACCAAAATCTGCGGCGCGGAATGGTTAAAACCAGATCCTGTCACTTACAACATCAGCGCTTATGACTATAAGCAAACTATTAAACTCTGGGTTGAAGGAAAAATGGCTAATGGTTCAGTTACGACTTCTGACCAAAAATACCGTGAATGGTTTTATGGCGGCGTGGAAGTCGAAGACAACCCTGATGATGAAGAACCATGTCGTGATCCAACCGGTGGTGAAAACAGCAAAATTAACGGTCAATATCCAATACAAAAATATTACCTTAAAGGCACACCAACCGGCAATTTTAGCTGTGAAAAATATTTTTATCCCGAAGGAAGGGCTTTGAACGGTGTTGACTTCGACACAATGCGCAATGCTTACAATTGCTGCTTGAGAAGGAGTCAGGAATATATCTGCATCGATTATTCCGGAAACAAACTATTCTGTAAGGCTGGCAGCATTTGCAATATTTCCGGCATTTATTTTACCGCACGATCTTTGGATGAAGGAAGGATGTTATGCGCTGAAAGCTATAGCCTGTGCCCTTACAATTTCACAATTGGAGGTGGTTCGGAATATTGTGATTATTACCGCGATGGCACATGGAACAGCTCGCAGGGACGCTGGATAATGATCACCAAAGAACAAATTGATGCCAGCGACTGCGCCAGCAACAGCGAAATCAGGAACGCCGATTGCACCTTCAGCAACAAAGCCGGTAAATGCAAAAATTATTGCCAATATCTGCGACATTGCACCATCACTTCTGAAAAAGGATTTTCTTATGTCAGTAGTTTGAGTTCAGCATATTTTGCCGAAGCATGTATGAATTTTGAAGGCGATTCACAAAATAAAACCGCGGCGCCCGGAGGTTTTTTGATCGGCAGCCAAAAACATTTTAGCGCACCTATTGCGCAATGCATGAAAGAAACTTTGGAAAATGTTTTTTATAACCGCGCCGGTCATAGCAAATGTCTGAATTACAATGAAGCTCCTTCAGCAAATGGTGTTTGTCCCAGCGGTTTGTATGCAATGACATCCAATAACTTCCTTCACAAAAAGGGAGAAAAGGTCAAATTGGTATCATTCTTCACCATGCTGCAGGATGCTCTGCAATTTTTTGTAAAACTTGTTCTGACTTTATCCATCACCTTTTATGGCATGAATATTTTGTTGTTTAAAACCAGCCTCGGCAACAAGAAGGAGATATTAACCTACATACTGAAAATCGGGCTGGTCATGTATTTTGCCACAGGAGATGCCTGGCAATCAACGTTCTTCAACAGCGTTTATGGCGCATCGTCAGAATTTGCCATGATGGTTTTCAAAATTGAAACTATGCAGGAGCCAAACAAAAGAGACGGTTGCCAATTCGGACGGATTTCACTGCCGGACGGCAGCGAGCAAGTTGCAACGACATACCCAGCCGGCAAAGAATATCTGGCAATTTGGGATACGCTTGATTGCAAAATCATGCGCTATCTTGGTTTTGGCCCGGAAGCCTCCGCCGCCAATATTGTCATGCTGATTCTGGCAGGATATTTCACCGGCGCGGTTGGGGTTTATTTTTCCCTGTCATTAATGATCTTTGGATTGTTGCTGATTGCGGCAACGATCAGGGCTTTGCACATATTCCTCGCCTCATGCCTATCAATCATCATCATGGTTTTTGTTTCGCCAATTATCATACCTCTGACGCTATTTGAAAAAACCAAAAGCATTTTTGACAATTGGCTCAAAGAGCTGATCAGTTTTGTTTTGCAGCCGATGATACTTTTTGCCTATATCGCCATTTTTGTGACGATAATGGATAAAACCATGATTGGCAGCGCCAACTTTTTTGGTGATCCTCCATCAAAAACAATCGACTGCCAGGAAAGATGTGTCAGTGATTCAGGCATTTTGGTCAATAACGACTCTGATCTAAACAATGATGATATCGACTGCCAGGAGAACCGCTTAATTAACCCATTGAATGACAGCGTTGCCTGTCTGATTGGAGTTAGCGCTTACAAATCGCATCCGGCGCTGCAAATGATCGGCATACCTATTCCAATGATAGCCAACCTTCTTTCCAGCAATATCAAAGAACGTGTTTTAACTATTCTGAAAGGCGCGTTGGTAATGTATCTGATCTACAAATTCATGGATCAAATACCTGGCATTGCTTCAAATCTAACAGGTGGCAGCGGTCTGCCACAAAGCAAGGCTGATGGTGTTAAAATGTTTAAGGCCATCGCCGGCGGCACTGCAGAAATTCAAAAACGCTTGTCCAGAGGCGCTTTGAATGCTGGAAAA
Source organism: Alphaproteobacteria bacterium RIFCSPLOWO2_01_FULL_40_26 (assembly GCA_001767955.1). GTDB lineage: Bacteria > Pseudomonadota > Alphaproteobacteria > Rickettsiales > UBA1997 > UBA2645. Next base: position 70,260 of record MEMO01000027.1, read on the forward strand.
AATGCCGCGGGAAAGTTGCGCGATGGGGCCAAAGATATGGCAAAAACAGCTGGCGACAAAGGCAAATCAGTTTCTGACGCTATAAGACCAGGGGGAGAAGATTCGCCGCAAGGAGAAGAAAAGAGCGGAACAGACTCGGCACAAGGAGAAGAAAATAATGGAACAGATTCGTCACAGAAGGAGTGAATGGGTTGTTCTTAAAATTCTGTGTCTAATCAAATAGATCCTGAAACAAGTTCAGGATGACTGACTTTGAAATCGGTGTTTCCAAGATGTCATCCTGAACTTGTTTCAGGATCTATTTTTTAGGAACACAACATTTTGACAACAACCAGTGAATGGTTGGGGTGGCAGGATTCGAACCTACGATGGCGGGACCAAAACCCGCTGCCTTACCGCTTGGCTACACCCCAGTTAGTTCGTGCTTCGTGCGCCGTGCATCGTGCTTCGTTATACACGAAATATTCCTTAAGAACAATCCTCAAGCGGATGATGTGATTTCGTAAATGAAGGCGCGGCTTTTTAGGTACGGCATTACTCAAGTCAAGATTTTGAGTTGACAGAGCCCTACTGTTTTTTAATTTCATCAAAAATTTCTCACATGAGCACTCTTTCTGAAATCGTCGAATTATCCGACCAAATTACCAGATCATCCGATCTGCTTGTAAACAAAGTTGCGGAGTTAAGTTATCAAGTTGTGCAAGGCGGTGGCGATCATTTTATTTTTGGTTTTACGGTTTTTGTTTTGGCCTGTTTTGTCGGTTATTTTGTAGTATGGAAAGTAACTCCGGCCCTACACACACCTTTGATGGCGGTAACAAATGCTATTTCCGGCGTGATCGTGGTTGGCGCTATTATCGCTCTTGGTTCAACAAAAGATTTTTCCGGAATTTCAATTTTAAGTTTTATCGCCATAACCATCGCCTCAATAAATATTTTCGGTGGATTTCTTGTCACTTGGCGGATGCTTGAGATGTTTAAAAAATGATTACAAAAAAACTCACTTTGGGTTCCCTTCCGGCATCAAAAAAAATTTACGTCGAAAGCAAAAAATTCTCCGATGTAAAAGTTGCGATGCGTGAAATTGCTTTATCGAACAAGGATTTTTTTACGGTTTACGATCCATCCGGAGTTTATTCCGATCAAAATTTTTTAGATAAGATCAATTTGAATAAAGGCCTGCCCAAGCTACGCCGGCAATGGATTCTTGAGCGAGGTGATGTTGAGTTTTACGAAGGAAGAGAAGTTAGGCCGGAAGATAACAGCGTTAAAGTTGCCAACACCTCTCCATCTGCTCCGTCCTTTGATTTATCTGATTTCAAACCACTTCGTGCCAAACAAAATAAAAAACCTACACAACTTGCCTACGCCCGCGCAGGCATCATAACCAAGGAGATGGAATATATCGCAATTCGTGAAAATATCCGAAATCCGCACAGTAAAATTACCGCTGAATTTGTTCGAAACGAAGTAGAGAAAGGCCGCGCTATTATTCCCGCCAACATCAATCACCCCGAATCGGAACCAATGATCATCGGCCGTAATTTTTTGGTGAAGATCAACGCCAATATCGGCAATTCGGCAATTTTTTCCGGCGTTGACGAAGAGGTGGAAAAAATGATTTGGGCAACACGCTTTGGCGCTGACACTTTGATGGATCTCTCAACCGGCAGAAATATTCACCATATTCGCGAATGGATCATTCGTAATTGTCCGGTGCCGGTTGGCACCGTGCCGATTTATCAAGCTTTGGAAAAAGTCGGCGGCATTGCGGAAGAATTAAATTGGGAAATTTATCGCGACACTCTGATCGAACAATGCGAGCAAGGCGTTGATTATTTCACGATTCACGCCGGCGTGCTTCTGCGCTACGTTCCGCTCACCGCAAATCGCACAACCGGCATTGTTTCGCGCGGTGGTTCAATCATGGCCAAATGGTGTCTTGCGCATCACAAGGAAAATTTTCTCTACAGCAATTTTGAGGAAATTTGCGATATCATGAATCGCTACGATGTTTCCTTCTCACTCGGCGATGGCCTGCGCCCCGGCTCAATTGCCGACGCTAATGACGAAGCACAATTTGGTGAATTAAAAACTTTGGGCGAACTCACAAAACTGGCTTGGAAACATGATTGCCAAGTGATGATCGAAGGCCCGGGACATGTGCCGATGCATCTCATCAAAGAAAATATGGACAAGCAATTAAAGCTTTGCCACGAAGCGCCATTCTACACTTTAGGCCCGCTCACCACCGATATCGCGCCCGGATATGATCATATCACTTCCGCAATTGGCGCGGCAATGATTGGCTGGTTTGGCACCGCCATGCTTTGCTATGTAACTCCGAAAGAACATCTTGGTTTGCCAAATAAAGAAGATGTGCGCGAAGGTGTGATTGCCTATAAAATCGCTGCTCATGCTGCCGATTTAGCGAAAGGAAATATTGCCGCACGCGCCTGGGATGATGAACTTTCCAAAGCACGATTCGAATTTCGTTGGGAAGATCAATTCAACCTCTCGCTTGATCCCGAAAAAGCCAAATCCTATCACGATGAAACCTTGCCGGCAGAGGGCGCAAAATTTGCTCATTTTTGCTCAATGTGCGGTCCAAAATTCTGCTCGATGAAAATTACTCAAGATGTGCGCGAATATGCCGCAAAACAGGCTGGAATGAAAGAGATGAGCAAAAAATTTAAAAAAATGGCCATGTCGCAAATCAACTTTCTGAAAAATCTGAACCCTTGATTTGTGAGGGCTCGTCGAGTTTGAAAATGGTGAGAAACGGGGATTTGCGACAGTCTCAAAATGGGAAGTGAAGTTTTTTTAAAAAAGAAAATTTAAACGGAGGTTAAATGTCTAGAGCAACAACAACTATGAGACAAAAGGTAGAAAATATTCTAACTAACAAAGACTTTGAAAAAATAGGGCCATGTGATTTTATCATCAATGCCATTGCCATACATGGCAATTGGAGAGATGGAATTGAATATCTGGGATCGGTAATAGCCAGTGATGCCGTTTTTCGCTCCAACACTGGCGAAACTCTTGATAGAGAAAAAGTTTCTCGCACGGCATCGGCCTTATCTGAAATCGGGATAACAACGAGAGAAGGGTTTGGAAATTTCTTAAAAGAATTAGCGCGACACACCGCAGAAGGAATCAATATGCTAAAAGATGCCGGAATAATGGGAGTAAATGACGAATTTATACGAATTAATGAAAGTTGCGAAAAAGCGCTGGACGGAGTGGCAACAATAGCAGATTTTGGACATATTGCAAACGCTCTGAAAAGATTAATAGATATTGGTCATGGCGATAGAGCCGTAGTGGAAGAAAGAGAAGCGGTAATGAGGCGCGAAGCGGAAGAAATAACAGCAAGACTTGATGAAATGATGTGCGAAAGGGAAGATTTGGAAAGGAGACGTGGAATAAGACCCAATTACGCCGCAAGAGGCGCAAGACATGAGACAGCAATGGTAGTGGAAGTAGAGGCCGCCGCAGGAGGAGGCGCAAGGCCAAAAACAAGGAAAACAGATGAAGCAATTGCACATATACTGGGAGAAGCCAGCGCCGGAAGAACGATAGAAAATGGAATTTTTGTTTTCAAAAGAGAGGCTTTTCCTGATATTTCAGGCGAAGGAATTTCGGTAGCAAGGTTCAGGAATTGTGAATTTCAAGATGTCAATTTAGCCAATATTGGCATAAGAGCAGACTTCACAGATTGCGCCTTTAAAAATGCAAGAGTGCCAAAGAACGCCCATTATGAAAGATGCACTTTCGAAAAAGCCTCACTTTTAGGAGATGACAAACTGCCAAGGGAAAGTTGGAAAGATTGCGCGGCGGATGGTGCAAGCGCAGTAAAATTATTTCCGGAAGATGCTCGCGGAGAAGTCAGATCAAAATATGAAAGAACAGCCAGAGCCGTGTTATGCCGTTAATAATCACTGAACTAACCCCAATAACGTTTAAGAAACCCAGATTCAAATTTACAGACTCTAAGCTAAATCACAAATCTCACCACACTGTCACCCCGCACTTGTT
>MEMO01000028.1 GCA_001767955.1 Alphaproteobacteria bacterium RIFCSPLOWO2_01_FULL_40_26
CTCTTTGAAAAAGAGGGTGGCATCGCACGAAGTGCGATGACGGGTGATTTGTGGGAGGCAAACTTCTAATTCTGAGTTTGTATCCATAAATCCTCCGGCGCTTCGCGCCACCTCCTTTTTCAAAGGAGGTTTTGTTTATGAAATTATAAATGCACTCCTGTTTCGTCTTCGCCTCTGCCGGTTCTGGCAAAACCAAAATTCTTACCGATCGGGTTTTAAAGCTGCTGCTGTTGGATGTTTCTCCACATAAAATTCTTTGCCTTACTTTTACCAAAGCGGCCGCATCGGAAATGGAAAATCGTATCAACTCTGCTCTTGCTAGCTGGGTGTTGTGTGATGATTTCGATTTGCGGCAAAAACTTTTTGAGCTGAATGAAAAATGGCCAAACGCAGATGAGATCATAAAAGCACGAACCTTGTTGGTTAAAATTCTCGACGATGAAAACAAAATCAGCATTCAAACCATTCATGCCTTTTGTCAGACTCTGATCAAAATTTTCCCATTTGAGGCCAAGATAAAACCAAATTTCGAGCTGCTTGATGAAGCGCGGGAAAAATTACTGCTCAAACAGGCGCAAAAGGAAGTTTTGCGACAGGAAAATCTGTGGGATTCAATCAGAAAAATCAGCGGCAAAATAAACGAAGAAAGCCTGCAGGGGCTGGTTTTGGAGCTTCTTTCCAAAAAAGAAAAAATTGCTGATATTGCAGAGATGGTTGAAAATATTTTTGATCTCTTCCTGCTTTCCAAAAACCAGAATGAAGAAGAAATTTTTCAGAAATTTTTACAGCAAATCAATCATCAGCTTGCTTCACAACTGGAAGAAACTGGCCTTGCCAGCAATATTGAAATCGCATCGAAGATCAAAAAATTTCTGGAAAATCCGCTGATAGAAAATTTTTCCCTCTACAAATCGGCCTTTTTTACCAATGAAGGCAAACCAAGAAAAATTTACAGCAAAACTAAACATCTTTTGCCACTAATTGACGAGCAATGCCGCATAATCACTGAATGCGAAGACAAATTAAATTCGCTCAAAATCGCCAATGACAGCGCCCTGCTTTTGCATTTTGCCGATGCAATTCTCAAAAATTATTCACACCTGAAAAGAGAAAAAGCGCTTCTTGATTATGACGATCTGATTTTTGAGACCAATAAACTCCTGGCCAATCCAGATTTTTCCGATTGGATCAAAATGAAAATGGATGGCGCGTTTGACCATATTTTAATTGATGAGGCGCAAGACACCAACCATGAGCAATGGAATATTATCAAAGCTTTAAGCGAAGATTTTTTCAGCGGATTTGGCGCATCAAACAAGGAAAGAAGCATTTTTATCGTCGGCGATGAAAAGCAATCAATCTACTCATTTCAAGGATCGGATCCTGATATTAGCGCAGAAATTTTCTCCTATTTTTCCTCCAAGCTTGAAGGCAAATTAAAAAAAATCGAACTGCATAAATCATTTCGTTCAAATGCCACAATTCTTGATGCGGTTGATAAAGTTTTTGCCGATCCGCAAAGAAGAAATTCTATCAGCAAAATTGCCACAAACATAAAGCATATTGCGATCAGAAGCGGTGTTGGAATAGTTGAAATATGGCCGCAAATCACCAATGAAAAAATCAGAGAGAAGCAAAGTTACGAATGGAAAATTGACTTCGCATGCAATGAAGAAAAACAGGAAAAAGAAATTCTTGCCGAAATAATCGCAAAAAAAATCAAAGGCTGGATTGAAAATAAGCGTGTAATTTCTGCCAAGGAAAGATCGGTAAATTACGGCGATATCATGATTTTGCTCAGAAGGCGCAGTGATGGGTTTTCGCAGGAATTGGCAAAATCTTTTCATCAATATCAAATCCCGTTTGAAAGTATCGCCAAAATCAAATTTAGCGAAAGTCTGCTGATTTGCGATTTGCTTTCCGCAGCAAAATTTGCGTTATTGCCACAAGATGATTTGAATCTCGCCTGCCTTTTAAAATCGCCGTTTTTCAACATTACGGAAGAAGAATTGCTTGAGTTATGCGTGAAAAAAAACGAGCAGAAATGTTCCTTGTTTGAAGTGAAAAAAAATCTTCTTCTCGAAGAAATAATCGAAAAATCGCAACAGTTAAATTGTCTGGAATTTTTTTATTTTCTGTTGCACGAAAAAAATCATCAAAAAAATTTTATTGCTTATTTTGGCCATGAGAGCTTGGAAATACTGGATAAATTCCTTCTGATCATTGCCGATTTTTGTCATAATACCTCACCTAATCTGCAACAATTTCTTGAGTTCGTCGAAAAAACCGATCCGGAAATTTCTTTAACTGCCGCAGAAGAGAATCGTGTTAGAATCAGCACTATTCATTCAGCAAAAGGTTTGCAATCTCCAATCGTCATACTTCCGGATTGCTGCTTTGACTTCAACAGACTGCCGGCAGGCAAAGAAAAAATTCACTGGATTGACAATCTGCCTCTATGGTGCGCAAGAAAAGAAAATGAAAATGAGATTATAAAAAATCACCGCCTGAAAAAATTTCAGCAGGCCAAAGATGAATATTTACGCCTGCTTTATGTGGCAATGACACGCGCTGAAGATGAGCTTTACATAGCGGGATATGGAGGTGGGAGCGATAAGGAATCGTGGTATGAAATCATAAAAGAAGCCCTTCTAGCAAATCAATCATGATAAAATTTTCTGCCAAATTTACTTCCGGAAAAATTGCATTTTTAAAAGGAAAATTTTCGATGCGTTGATAATCTTTTGGCAAGGTTTCTAACAAAAATTCAACCTCAATGACACCACCAGCACCATAATCATAAACGTTGATTACCTTGCCGATTTTTTGCGAATTCATGTTGAGAACATCGAGGCCAACTAGATCAACATAATAAAATTCATTTTTTTTCGTTTTGGAAAAATTGTCGCGCTCGGTAAAAATTTCAATCCCGCGCAACTCTTCAGCTTTGTTTCTATCGTCAACGCCATCAATTTTTGCAATCATCATTGGATCACCGTTAGCGCTGCCAATTACGGTTTTATTTTTGTTGCTGAATTTCAGTTTCAGGAGATCACCGCTCGCATAAAAAAGCTGATATTTTTCAATTTTTTGTGGCTCTTTCGAATAAACAGCAAGCTTGACCTCGCCTTTAATGCCAAAGGCAGAAATAACTTTGGCGATGGGGATTTTTTTATTCATACCGCAACATTTCTTCAAAAGTCGGACGGCGGCGAATTACTGTGAATTCATCGACATCGACCAGAATTTCCGGAATCAAAGGACGGCAATTATATTCGTTTGACATTGATGAGCCATAGGCTCCGGCGCTTGCAAATATTAGTAAATCTCCGGCTTTTGCATCAACAAGCTCACGATTTTGCGCTAGAATATCAGTGCTTTCGCAAACCGGACCAACCAAATCATAAATAATTTTCAGACCAGTTTTTTTAATCACCGGAAAAATTTCGTGGTAAGAACCATAAAGCCCGGGACGCATCAAATCATTCATCGCCGCATCAATTATGGCAAAATTTTTTGCCGCGGTTTCTTTGAGAAAAAGAATTTTACTAACCAGAATTCCAGCAGCGCCAACTATTGCCCTTCCTGGGGCAATGGTGATTTTTACATTCAAATCCGCAGTAAGATCGGCAATCAGTTTTGCATAATCCTGAATCAAAAGTGTGTTTTCGTTTTTGTATGAAATCCCGATACCACCGCCAAAATCCAAAGCAGAAATTTTATGGCCGAGCAAGCGCAATTTTAAACAAAGTTCGCGCAATTTTCCAAAGGCCAACCTAAAGGGTTCAAGTGAAGTTATTTGCGAACCGATATGCATTGCAATACCATAAATCTCAAGGCCGGGAAGCTTTGATGCTTTATCATAAATTTCTTGAGCAAGCTCAATATCAACACCGAATTTATCGCTTTTTCTGCCGGTTGAAATTTTATCGTGAGTTTTGGCATCAACATCTGGATTGACGCGCAGCGAAAATTTTGCTCTTTTTCCAAGAATAATCGCCACTTCATTGAGCAAAAACATCTCGGTAATCGATTCAACAGAAAATTCTTCAACACCATTTTTCAAAGCATATTCGATTTCCTCGCGGGTTTTTCCGACTCCGGCAAAAACAATTTTTTTTGGATCAATTCCTGCTTTGATAGCGCGAAAAATTTCACCTGCCGAAACCGCGTCAATTCCAGCGCCGAGTTCTTTTAAAATTCCAACTAAATGGATGTTGAAATTGGCTTTAATCGCATAGCAGATTTTGTAATCGTTAATTCCTGCGCTCGCAAAAGCATCAACAAAGATGGAAAAATTTTCGCTTAAAGTTTTTTTGGAATAGCAATAAAATGGCGTGCCCACCGATTTTGCAATTTCAGCAATGGCGACATTTTCAACGAAAAGCCTGTCGCAATTTTGTATGTGTTTATAGGACAGATATTTCATAGAAACTACGTTTCTCTTTCTCGGCGTTCTTGCAAAGCTGAAACTTGATCAGCGTCTATTATGCGAGTCTCGACATTAGGAGAGACCGCAGATAAATCTGCCGCTACCACCGCTTCTTCTCCATCGCCACCGCTGCCTCCTCCACCGCCTCCTCCGCAGCCACCACCGCCTCCTCTTCCTGATGTTGCCACTTTAGGTTTTGAAGCCATGCGTTCTTTTTCTTTAAAAATGAAGCCAGAAAACAAACCTTCCGGATCAATTTCCAGCCCGGGAATTTCCGCTATTTTTGCGGCATAAAATAATTTAGCCGCAATTGCGGCGGAAACGAGAGATCCATCCCATAAACTCATAGGACCATATGTTTCTCCTCTGCCATGTCCATCGCAAATTGTTGCCATGATTGGAGATCCTTCTCTTACAGCTATTTCATTATTCGCAACCAGAGGAACATTAATCAGCGATATGTTATCGCCTGAACCGCCGAAAAATGCGACATGCATCAGAAATTCGGCAAAGTTATAAAATTTTTCGCCGAGAACAAATCCTTCATCCATTGATTGCTCGAGATCAAATCTTTCTTTGAGCCATGACATGTGAAAAACTATCCCATCATGCTCAGGAATAATTTTGTTGGTTTCATAGAATAAGGCTTTGACAACATTGCCACCGTCATCAACTATGGCTCTGGCTTCCTCGTTCATTCCAATAGAAAAATAACGCCCTTCCTCATCCAGCTGCTCAAATAATCCGTCACAACTAACAATCAGATTAGCAGAAATATTAGACAAATTCTCGCCTTTTTGCAAAAAAGTAGAAAGTCGAAAACACCAAATATCCGCTTCTCTCTTTAAAAAAGGAATTTTTCCATCTCCAAATGAGGCGCCCATATTCAGGGGAGTCTCTCCGGTAACGCGAAAACAACAACCATCATAAAAAATGGATCCGCCACTTTTGATAATAAAATTTTTTATTCTGTCGCATTCCAGACTATGATCTTCGCTCAAAAGATATGATCTATAGGTAAGATCTTCATGTCTAACCAATAACGATGCGCGTGAATCGCCTAAATTTGCCACAATAATTTCCACATCTTCTTCTCCTTTTTCATTGACAATCTTTCTACAAATTGCGCTGCAAAGAGTGGAGCCGCCAGCCATGCATTTCTTATAATGTTTGGCAATTTTGCTTAAGTTGCCGGTAAGAAATCCCGTCAAATCACTTAACGCTTCTTCATCGGTAATAACGCCGACAAAGCCGTAATCCTGCTGATTATCTCTACGACCGATTGTTTCAGCAAATTCAATATGCGGCAATCTGGTGTCGCTGCTGCTTAAAGCAAAATCATGCCTTATGATTGGTCTTCTTGAATCTTTTGACATTTTAAAAAAATTTATGTTTTAACCCCAATAACGTTTAAGAAACCCAGATTCAAATTTACAGACTCTAAGCTAAATCACAAATCTCACCACACTGTCACCCCGCACTTGTTGCGTGGTCCATCTCGTCAAAGACTTGATTTTATTGGTTGCGACCAAATGGACCCCGCAACAAGTGCGGGGTGACAGTGTGGTGGAGTTTATTGGTTTTACTTAGAGTTTGTAGACTTAAGCCATAATTCCTTAAGCGTTATTGGGGTTGTTTTAACAATCTCCTTTTTAGCCACGGCATCAAGCGCCGCGTTGATAAAAGTTATTTTTTTCTCATCGAAAAAACTGGCGGCAATGTCCACATATTCGTTGATCACCACTTTTGGCGGAATGTCCGGCAGAAATTTCAGTTCAAAAATTCCGAATCGCAAAATTTGCAACATCACCTCATCCAATTTTTCCAAAGTAAAATCACTGCGGAGAAATTTTGTTATTATCTCGTCAATATTTTTTCTGTTTTGTGTCATGCCCAAAAGCAGAATATCCAAAAATTTTTCATCAATTTTTTTGCGGTAAGAAGAAATTGTTTCTTTGTCATCAATTGTATAATTTTCGATCATATCCTGTTTTATCTCTTCCAATTTTTTTCCATCGGTAAGAAAATTTTCCTGATAGAAAATTTGCACTGCCATCAGGCGGGATAAGGTTCTTTTGTTTATTTTTTCTTTCGCCATTTATGAAATTTTTGATTTTCTTTTTAGCATTTTTTGCCAACACACAAATTTTTGCCAAACCATATTTTGCGGCGGAATCAATAGCGCCAAGCCTTCTTAATCCTCCACCAACGATCAATGAGAATGAAATAAATCAAATCATAAAACTACAGAAAAATTTTGACCTTACAGAAATTGACGAAGCTCTCGCGGAAAAACAGCTGCGGCCGGAAACAATTCTGCTTGCGGTTGATGAAAAATTTTCGCGCCAATCCTATCCCAAACTTTATCATTTTCTCGATCGTGTTTCCGAAACTTCGCACCAAACCACAGATAAAATTAAATCACATTGGAACAAAACCAGACCATATCTGGCAGACAGCAGAGTTAATATGCTGATCTCGCCAAGCTTTGGCGGATCATATCCGGCCGGGCACACAACCGGAAGCTACATTTACGCCCATATTCTCTCCTTGCTATTGCCACAAAAACGCCAGGATTTTTTCAGCATAGCCGAAAAAATCTCACAACACCGCATTTTAGTCGGCATGCATTATCCAAGCGATGCCTCGGCGGGAAAACAATTGGCGCTACTGATCATTGGCGCTATGACACAAAAAGATGAGTTTCAAAAAGATTTCATGAAAGCGAAGGAAGAAATCGAAATATCGGCTGCGAAAATTCGAAATTAGTTAAAATCTTTTTCCCGACTTCGGCCACCCTCAAATCTTTTTCCCCCGATGCAGTAAAATCAATAGTCTAGCAGATGATTTTTAGTGGTTTGTCACACTAAGGGGTGAATTTTGTGTAAAATGGGTAAAAATTATCGAGGATAATAATTCTTTGAGAGATTTTTATGCATCGCATCAGAACTGTTAAAACTTCTTCAGGAGCTACTGCCATTCAGGTAGTGCGTTATGTCAATCGCAAGACGGTGGTAGATTCTCACATTGGTAGCAGCAAAAATTTGGATGATATTCTGCGCTTAAAGGAGAGTGCCTATCGTTGGATTGAACAAAACGCCAAACAGCTTTCTTTGTTTCCATTGGCAAAATATTGCGATGAAAATGATGTGGTAAAAACTTCTCTGATTCCATTGGCAAAATGCCGCAATCTCGGTTTCCGCTATCAGTTGCTGTATGAGACGTTAGATAATTTGGCCAATCTATTCAAATTCCATCTCTTACCGAATCGTCAGATTAAATTACTTACTGATTTGGTGCTGACACGCATCGTTTCTCCTTCTTCAAAGTTAGAATCTCTGAAATTCCTTAAACGATATTTTAATGCGAGTCACAGCTATCGCACTTTATCTCGCGCTTTACCGACTTTTATCACGCTCAAAGATGAAATTGAGTCCAAAGTAATCGCCATTGCCAAGAAGCATTTTGGATTCAATTTCTCGTTAGTTTTTTATGATCTGACCACTCTCTACTTCGAGAGTTTTGAAACTGATGAGTTGAGAAGAATTGGCTTCAGCAAAGATAATAAAGCCAGCAATCCTCAAATCATGATTGGGCTTCTGGTAAACGATCTAGGCTTTCCGATTTCTTACCAACTCTTTGCTGGAAACAAATTTGAGGGGCATACTTTGATGCCTTCTATTCTAGCTCTTAGAAAAAAACACAAGATTGGGCAAATGACTGTTGTGGCTGATTCAGCAATGATTTCTGATAAAAACGTCGAGTTTTTAAAATCAGAAAAGCTCAATTACATTGTTGCAGCAAGAACAGCCAATCTTCCCATTCCAACCATCGAAGAAATAGCCAAACAGCTGAATCAAAAAGATGAGGCGACGATTCGTATTCCTACCACAAGCAAAGGAGATTTAATTTTAAGCTTCTCAGACAAGCGCTACCGCAAAGAGAAGCGCGAGATGGAGAAGCAACTTGAGAAAGCAAATCTCATTTTAAAAACTCCCAGCAAAGCTGAAATCATCAAGCGCACCAAGTTTTTAAGAGGAAAGAAATTGGGTTACGAATTGAATCAAGAGCTGATTCACAAAGCCAATCTTCTGCTTGGAATTAAAGGCTATTACAGCAACTGCGACAAGCTCACAGATCAGGAAATTATCAGCCATTACAAGAATCTTTGGCATGTTGAACAAGCCTTCCGCATCTCAAAATCTGATCTCAAAACCCGACCGATATTCCACAATAAACAACAAGCAATCGAGACTCACATACTGATCTGCTTCATGGCTCTGGCGCTAGCCAAATACATCGAAATTAAAACCAAAAGATCAATCAAGTTTGTAATCAACGAACTAAAAGAAATAACCGACGCACATCTCTACGACGAACTAAACAATCGAGAAGTAATAATCAGATCTGAAATCAAA
>MEMO01000029.1 GCA_001767955.1 Alphaproteobacteria bacterium RIFCSPLOWO2_01_FULL_40_26
CAAGGGGAGAGGGAACTAATCGAGATTGGCTTGATGCCTTATCCGGAATTGGCGTTATAAAACAACCCCAGTCGCACTTAAGAAGTGAAGACTAGAGCCTGTTTTCAAACCCACCACATTTATGGAAGTGGTCGAAGATGATGAGTTGAGATAGGATTGTTCCCAAAATCTTGTGTCTTTTTCGTGCTACGTGCTCCGTGCCCCGTGCTTCGTGGATTAAAATTACCGAAGCACGATGCACGAAGCACGAAGCACGAAATATTCCGGACACAAAATTTTGCTTAACAACCTGAGATAGGGGTAGTTTGGATTTAAAATATAATTTTTACTTCAGTGCCAACACCCTTCTGTGAGTTGATCTTTATCATGCCGCCCTGCAACTCAACCAGATGCTTTACGATTGGCAGGCCGAGTCCGCTTGAATCGATGAATATGTTATCCTGATTTTTTACTATTTTTCCGTATCTTTGCATGGCGATTTTGACTTCATCTTCATCCATGCCATCGCCACGATCTTTGATGGTAATGATTATTTTCGGACGATATTCTTCGATGATTTTCAATAAGTGCCTTTTGCGGGCTTTGCTGATTTCCTGGTTTTGTTGTAGATTGTCTATGATCGAGTCACGCATGATTTCAGAGACATCTTCGTCAAGCACTTCAAGACGTATCTCAATCTCGCTATTGTCTCTGGCATATTTGATTGAGTTGCTGATCAGATTAACCAAAATCTGTTTTACCCTTCTTGAATCAAGATTTCTTACCAGAAAGTCATGTTCATTACTCTTTAGAAAATGAGTGACGATATGTTTTTTGTTTTTTATGGCGCGGATTTTAAGCAATTTTATTGCCGCCAAAGTGACAATTTTTATATCAACCAACTGTTCTTCTTCAATATTGAAAGTTCCGGTTTTGACTTGATTAACGTCGATTATGTCATGGATAAAGCTGGATAATTCTTCTCCGAGTTTTATAATATCTTCGATAAAAGATTTGTTTTCCTGCATCTCTTCTTCGGAGAAATTTTCTTTGCTCTTAATTTTATGATTAAGGCTGGATTTCATAATTTCCGCTAGTCCGACAATTCCTACGATGATATTTTTCAATTCATGAACCGTTGAGGAAAGGAACTCGGTTTTATTCTCATTTTCCTTTTCAGCGATGAATTTTTCCCGCGCTAGGTGCAATGTTTCTTTTTGTTGTTCTTCAATGAAATTCCTCACCATTTTGATTGAATTGGAGAGAGAATTCATTTCAGAAATTTTTGATTCTGGAATTTGAATTGCCGTATTTCCCTCGGAAATTTCTGTGGCGATTTCAGACAATGAGACAACCGGATTAAGCAGTTTTGTTTTAAAGAAGTATAATAATATCAAGAAGAAACCAGTGAGGTAGAGGGTGTTGAGTGCGTCCGGCAGTATCTCTGTTAAAAACTGGCCTCTGGCAATTTTTTTATCAAGGCTGACCAAAACCGCTATATCCGGATAATGCGGAACCTGCAGATAGTAGAACATATCGGAGTCGGTTTTGACGTATTGGCCGTTAAATTTTATTAGTTGGGGGATTTTTTTCTCCAGCTTTGCCAGCGATTTGTTATCAACATTTTCAGAAGCGCTAATTATCGAATTGTCCTTGTTAAGCAGGATAAAATTGATGGTTGGATCTGTGTTATTTTTTTCCAAAAGAATTTTTAGCTTATTCACATGGATGCCCATGGATATTATTCCGATAAATTCCTTTTTTTTGTTGGTTATACCGAATCCAACCGGAATGACATGTTCACCGCTTACCAAGCCGATATCACTTTTTGAAATGATAAGTTTCCAGGGAGTTATTTTTGTATAACGCATGTAGGAACGCTTTTCTTCGTCAACAACAATACTATTCTTGATTTTGCCTTTGGTGGTTGCCAGCATTTCGCCCTGTGGAGTGATGAAATCAAAAAATGTCCAAGTGAAAAGATCGTATTTTGTATCTTCGATTCTTGGTGCGAGATCTTTTAGAGCCGATGTAGCGCTTTCGGCATTTATTAATTTTTGATGAGAAAGTTTTTCTGCGATCAGATTGGTAAATCTTTCAACAAAAACCAGCGAGTTATCAATATTGTCAGTGATTCTAATAGCATGATGCTTGAGATTATGTTCATTTTTAATATCGAATGTTTTTTTTGTGAGAGACAGGTTGATGTAAAGTATAATCAGGCTTCCCGCCACAACGGAATAAACAAATAATTCAAAATATCTGAGCAGATTTGTTTTTCTTTTCATCAGGTTTTAGACATTTGTTTTTCCAGATTTTTGATTTTTTTACCACTTCTGAATTTTTCTATCACATATCCGATTATGCTTTTTGAGCAGACAATTATTCCAAAAATCAGGCCACACAAAAAAAATGCGATCATTATCAGAAACATTCTGGTTTCGATGGCAAAAGGCAGTGGATGAAAAGTGATATTTACCACATCGCGATTATTGACCATGAAGATTACCACGCAAATTAAGAGCAGCGATAAAATTACCGAATAAATAATGCGAATTACTGATGCTAGGAAATTCATGTCATAAACAGTTTCAATTAGCGGTTAACAGTTTTTCAAGCTCTTCGTCATATTCCGGTTTTTGTTTAAACCAGGATTCAAAGCCGATTAACGCCTGTTCGACGAGCATACCAATTCCGGTGATGATTTTATTTTTACGTTTTTGCGCTGATTTTAACAGATCAGTCATTAGCGGTTTATAGACGATATCATAAACAATTGTCGAGCTGTTAAGATTTTTTAAATCAAGCAATAAAGGTTCCTGGCCGATCATTCCAAGTGAAGTTGAATTTATCAACAAATCACAACTGATAAGATTTTTTTCAAAATTTTTTGCGTTAAAAAATTGCATTTCGCATTTTTTTTCAGTGGCGAAGTTGGTAAAATTTTTTATTAATTCGTCGGCACGATTTTTATTGCGATTAGTAATAAAAATTTTTTTTACGCCGGATTTTATCAGCGCATAAACTATAGCCCGCGTAGCTCCGCCGGCTCCGATGATAAAAGCATTTTTGTTTTTTAGATCAAATTCCGGCGCGCAATTTTTCAGATTATTTAAAAACCCTTCGGCATCGGAATTATGTCCAAAAAGTTTTTTGTCTGCTGTGATGATTACAGTGTTAACCGCGCCGGTTAATTTGGCAGTTTTGCTTTTGTGATGACAGATTTTGAAAATTTCTTCCTTATGCGGCAAGGTAACGTTGAAACCAGCAAATCCTTGGTCCACAAGGCTTTTTACCTCTTTTTGCAAATCGTTTTTAGTGACACGAATTGCTTCATAAGAGCCATCAATCGCATATTTTTTTAGAAAAAAATTGTGAATTTTTGGTGAAAGTGAATGTGAAATCGGATCACCGATTACTGCTGCTTTAATCACGCTTTCGCCCCCTCAATTACTCCTGCTGTTTCCGGTTTTGCATCTGCCGCGCCTGCTTTGGCATCCTCTTCGCGTTTAGCCTTGAGCGCTCCATGGTCGGGCATGTAAGGTTCCTGTTTTGGAATTTTAACTTTTGGCAGAAGACGCGAAGTGAAAAATTTATCTTTAAAATAAAAAATCTTTTTCGATTTGATCGGCGGTTGTGATTCGATCAAAATGATTTGTTCATCACGCGGCAGTTGAATCACTTCCTGCGGCAACAACAAAGCGCGCTGCACATCGGAAACATGCAAAGAACGGGCGCCGGGATTGAGATCAAGATATTTCGGCTTGTTGTAGGAAATTTGTGTGGCGGTTTTATTGCCTAAAAGTTGTGAAATTAAGTTTGCGGTTTCCATGTTGTTGGCGGCGAAAGTGACGCGGTAAGTTGCGTTGGAAAGGAATGAATTCATGCCGCTTTCTTCATAAATTCCTTTGAGTTGTTCAGTGTCTTGAATGATTAAAAACAGGCGCACGCGATAACCGCGGAAATAGGCGATGCCGGCAAGAAATTGTTCCATTTTTCCAAGCGTCGGAAATTCGTCCATCATCATCAGCACGCCAAATTTTTCGTGAGGTTGTGGCAAACGCGCGGTGAAAAAAGCGGCGGCCTGTTGATAAAACATGTTCATCAGCGGTTTTAAGCGCGAGATATTATCTGGCGTTAAACCAACATAGCAGGTGTGTGGTGAGATTTTAAATTCATGGAGATTGAAATCAGAAGTGGCAGTTGTGGTATCAATCAAAGGGTTGGACCAAAGTTCAAGAGATGAGTTGGCAGTTGAGGTGACGGATCCACGTTCCTTATCGGGTTTTTGCAGATAGGAAGCGATATTCATGTAGGAAACCGGATGGATTCTTTTGCCAAGAGTGTCGAGCACAACTGCCAAATTATAGACCACATCGTCATTTCTCAAAGTGCGTACAACTTCACCCAAAGTTGCTGGCTTTTCAACATCCGGGCAAACGAGATAAAGCATGATACCGGTGAGCAAAGCGCGTGCTTCATTTTGCCAGAATTCCTGTTCGGGAAGTAGGAAATTACAGATTTTTTGCACATCATCCACCATCTGGCCGGGTTTTTTGCTGATCCAATCCATTGGGTTATAGCAATGTGAAACTCCGTCAGGATCGGCAGGATTCCATAAAAAAACTTTCTGTTTGAGATTTTTGCGCCGCCAGCCGGAAGTGAGTTCATAGTTTTCCAGCTTGATGTCGTGAACAATCACCGAATCTTTCCAGAACAACAAATTTGGAATTACAAAGCCAACACCTTTACCGGAACCGGTTGGCGCAAAAAGCAAAATGTGCTGATAGCCATCGGCAATCAGTAATTTATTTTTGTGTGTGCCAAGCAAGACGCCGGTTTTTGCGCGCAAACCCATTTTTTTAATTTCGTTGTCAGTTGCAAAGTGAGAATCGCCGTGGATTGATTCCGGTTTTTTGAATGGTCGCCAATCCATAATTGGAGCGCGGAAAGTCCAGGTTAGTGTCATCAGCAGGGCATATGGCAAAATCGTGGTTATCCATAATTTTATCGTAAAGCCGTTATAGCTTGAAGTTGTGAGCTTTTCGGAATTGGCAAAATAGAACTTCCAATAGGCCGACATGGTTTTGGCGAGGTAAATAAACTGCTTGTCGAGTGTGAGTTTTGAATAGGCTTTAATGACTTCCCAATTGCCGTTAATACTGACTATCACCAATGTTCCGGTGATGTAAAAACAGAATGCAAGAACAAAACAGATCAGAAGCGTTATGATTACAAAATTACGAGAATTCCGCAGTAAGGGATTGTCGTTTGTTGCTGCCATTATTTTGAAAATTCGATATGAAATGAACGAATTTTTTTTAAAAAGAACTTACGAAGTTGCAATTAAACTTTTTGCTGCGGCGACCGCTTCATAACTGATTGTTTCTCCTGACAACATACGCGCTATTTCGATTTCGCGATTTTTGCTGTCGAGATTATGAATTACGGTTCTGATTTTTTTATCGGCGGAAATTTTACTGATTTTAAAATGGGTTTCAGCTTTTGCGGCGATTTGCGGCTGGTGAGTAACAACCAGAATCTGCAGATTTTCTGATAACATTTTAAGACGTCTTCCAACCGCGTCGGCCGCGCTTCCGCCAATACCAACGTCAATTTCATCGAAGATCATTGTTGGTATGGATTTGATACCGGTTAATGCCACTTTTAATGCCAGCATAAAACGCGAAAGCTCGCCGCCGGAGGCGATTTTAGAAATGTCGTCGAAGGGATTTTTGTTGGTTGATGCGGTGAAGCGGATGTGGTCGAGGCCTGTTGTAGTGGTAAGTGGTAAGGGGTTAGCGGTAAGTTTAATGGAGAATTTTACATCTTCCATCTTGAGAAATTTTAGCTCTTCTTCGACTTTTTGTGATAAGATTTTTGCGGATTCCTTTCTTCTTTTTGACAATTCGTTAGCGATTTTTTGATATTGTTGAAGTAGGGTGGAGTGTTGAGTTTCAAGGTTTGTGGTGATTTCTTCCTGGTTTGAAATCAGTTTTAGTTTTTCTTTCGCATCCAAAATTATGTTTGGCAATTCAGCAATCTGTGTGTTGAATTTTCTGGCCAGGCTTCTGATAAAAAATAGTCTTTCTTCAATTTCTTCGAGATTATTTTCTGCCGCGGAAATTTTTTTGATAAAGCTCTCGAAGCTTGAAATTGCTGAATCGATCTCACCTGTTTGCTGATCAATTTTGTCGTTTAATTTTTCAAACTCTTCCTTTTTTTCGGGCAAAAAATTTTCAATGATGTTGTTGCTACGCAGCAGAATTCTTTGTGCGGCGATGAGTTGTGAGCTGGCTTCGGTTATGTGGTTATTTAGTTCGCTTAAAAATTTCAGGATTTTTTCTTTGCCAATCAGCTGATCTTTTTCTGACGTCAATTTCACTTCTTCATCTGGCTTCAGATCAGCATCTTCAAGCTCTTTTACCACATGCTCAAGATAATCTTTTTCTTTTTGTGCCTGTTCTTTTTTTGATTTGAGATCAGAAATTTTTGCTTCGGTTATACGCAAATTTTCATAAATTTTTTTAAGCTCATCCAGGAGAATTTCATTGTCGGCAAATTCATCGAGAATGGCGAGATGAGTGGATGGGTTGAGGAGTCCGCGTTGATCATGTTGTCCATGAATTTCAACCAAAGTTTCACCGATTTGTGCCAGAAGATTTACGCCACATGCGATGTCATTAATAAAAACTCTGGAAGCGGAATTTTCCTGAATAATTCTGCGAATCCTTAATTGGCCTGGGTTTTCAACATCAAGCATTTCATATTCTTTTAGCAAACCTTGGCAAATTTTATTTTTGGAAATGTCGAATTCTGCCAAAATTTGCGCACGGTTTTCGTCATTTCCAATCAGTCGCAGATTTGAACGAAATCCAATGGTGAGTCCAAGAGCATCAAGCAAAATTGATTTTCCCGATCCCGTTTCTCCGGTCAAAACGCAAAGGCCGGAAGTGAAAGCGATTTCAGCTTTGTCGATCAGGACGATGTTGTTGATTGAGAGAGATTTGAGCAAAATTTACGATTTACGATTTACGATTTATGATTTATGATTTGCGGGTTTTTAAATCGTAAATCATAAATCGTAAATCATGTTTATCCTCGACCCCAAATTAGAACTCGATACTTTCTTCATTTCCGATCTCAAATTTTCGCGCCTTCTTTTGATGAATGATGTTAATTATCCATGGTTGATCCTAGTGCCGCGAAAACATGATGTAATTGAGTTAATTGATCTTTCTTTTGACGAACAAATTGAGCTTTTGCGTGAAATAAATCTGGTTGGAAAAATTTTGCAGGAACATTTTTTTGTAGAAAAACTCAACATTGCTGCACTTGGAAATGTGGTAAAACAGCTGCATATTCACATCATCGGCCGCAAAAAAAATGACATAACTTTCCCAAAACCGGTTTGGGGAAATGCCGCCATTAAGCCTTATGCAGAAAAGGATGCGCAAGAAATAATCCTAAAAATTAAATCATGTCTGGATCAGTTTTATTAAAACAACTTTCCTATCGCTCCAACCATCGCGGCTGTAAAGAAACCGATATTTTGCTTGGAAAATTTTTTAATGAAAAATTCTCTGAATTGAATTTGCAGCTTTATCAGCGCTTTATTGCGGAGGATGACGCGCTAATTTATGATTGGATTTTGGACAGAGAAAAAGTGAAAGATGAATATCTGGAGTTAGTGCAAAAAATCAGAGAATTTCATCAGATTTAAAAAATTTATTCCACCACAATACAATCAGCGCGTGTTTTGTGCGCCTGTATCACATAGCGATTGCAGAATTCTTCAGCATCAATCTGATTATAAAAATCTCCAACTTGCAGGCGATAGAAAATTCCTCTTTTGCCGAGATCAGCTTTTTCGATTATCGGCTTATATCCCGAAAAAAGGTTAGGATGAAGGCGATTCAGTCTTTTCCAGTTTTCTTCCGCCGCTTCTTTTGATGTCATTGCCGCCACTTGCACACGCACCGCGCGTTTTTTGTTTGAAGGTTTTGGAGCTGGACTTGCAGTATTGTCTCTTTTTTCTCCTTGCAGATTTGTTAGCAGATCATGTGCCGGCTTGGTTTCATTTTTGTTGGAGTAAACAATAATTTTTTGTTCTTTTGTTGCGGTATTCTCTTTTTTATTTTCCTCTCTTTGGATTGGTGGCCGTGGCGCTTCCGGCAGTTTGCGCACTTTTACATTTTCTGTTTTTAAAGATTCTTTTTTGCTGCCGAAAATGTCTTCATAAATCGAGCGGTCAATTTGTGCTGCATTCTGATTTTGCTCTTCCTCAATCACTTTTATCGGACCTTCGGGGGATTTGATAGTTTCAATATCAGCGTTTTTATCCTGATAGATGAAGTAATAGGCATTGATCGTCACATAAACAAAAACTGCCAATGAAAACAATGTGGCAAAAACCAGAAAAACGCGTTTTACTGCCTCTGAAAATTTGTTTGTTTCTCCATCGCGTTGATAGCCGAAATCTTCCATAGTCACATTTCCTCAACTGCCTTGATATTAAAAATTCCAAGCCCTTCAGCGATAATTTTTTTTACTGCCATAATTAAACAAATCCTTGCTTGCGTAAGTTGCAAATTGTCTTTGATGATGAATTTCAAATCGGGATTTTCCATGCCCTTATTCCACAAAGCATGAAATTCTGCTGCCAATTCCTGCAGATAAAATGCGATGCGATGTGGTTCAAAATTCACTGCAGTCATCTCAATTATGCGCGGAAAATTACAAATTTTTTTCATCAGCTCAACTTCAGATTCATCAGCTAAAAGTTTCAAATTACTAGAGCCTGTCTTCAAACCCATCACTTCTTGCGCCTGCCGTAAGACCGAACAACATCTCGCATGTGCATATTGCACATAAAAAATCGGATTGTCTTTTGATTGTTCAATCACTTTGGCGAGGTCAAAATCAAAAGGTGCATCGTTTTTGCGTGTGAGCATGATAAAGCGCAAAGCATCGGCGCCGACTTCGTCAATCACTTCGCGGGCAGTGATAAAATTGCCGGTGCGTTTTGACATTTTCAGCGGCGCGCCGTTTTTGACGAATTTTACCATTTGGCATAAAATTATTTTCAACTGCGCCTGTCCATGAGTTAGTGCTTCAACTGCGGCGGTCAGTCTTTTGACATAGCCGGCATGATCATAGCCAAGCGGCATGATGAAAATTTTTGCGCCGCGCTCGAATTTGCTTGTGACATAGGCGATGTCGCCGGCGAAGTAGGTTGGGGTGCCATCAGCTTTTTTTACCACGCGATCCTGATCGTCGCCGAATTTTGTTGAAGAAAACAGGGTTTGATCTTTTTCATCATAGCCTTCCGGCAAGGCCCCAACGCCTTTTTCAGTTTTTGGAGCTTCCAGTTTTCCAACGTAAACAAGATTTTTTTCTTCAAGAATTTTTAGTGTTTTTTCAATCTTGCCAGTGTCGTGAAGGTTTTTCTTTTCTGAAAAATAACTGTCATGTTTGATACCAAGCGCAAGCAGATCAGACTTGATTGTTTCAACCATCGCATCAACAACAAAATCGCGGATTTTTTCTAAATTTTCTACCAGATTTTTGCCAAATTTTTCTTTTATTTTTTCACCAATTGGAATCAAATATTCTCCCGGATAAAGTCCTTCCGGAATTTCAACATTTTTTCCACAAGCTTGCAAATAGCGTAAATAAGCGGATTTGAGCAAAATTGTGATTTGCGATCCGGCGTCGTTGATGTAATATTCACGCAAAACATCAAAGCCGCATTTTTGTAAAAGAGTGGCCAAAACATCGCCATAAATCGCGCCGCGTGTGTGGCCAATGTGAATAGGCCCAGTAGGGTTTGGCGAGGCATATTCGAGATTAACTTTTATACCATTTCCGAGATTGGGAAATTCAAATTTTTCTTCCAAAACAAGTTTGCCAATTACCTGATTAAAAAGATGCGGTTTTAGAAAAAGATTGATGAATCCTGGTCCGGCGATTTCGATTTTTTCCACATCTTTTTTATCAGTTTTTTCAATAATTTTTTGTGCCAGTTTTCTTGGATTATTCAGAGATTCGATTGCCGAAAATTTTTTGCCAAGAATCATCGCTATGTTGCATGCCAAATCGCCGTGAGATTTGTCTTTTGTAGGCTCAACAGTGAAATTTTTTAAATCCTTTTCTTCAATTTGAATGGAATTTTCAGCGGCAATTTGAGTGATGGCAGATGAAAAGATTTCTTTGAAAGAAATGAAGATGTTGAGCATGAAAAAATTTACGATTTACGATTTACGAATTACGATTTAAACAACATTAATTCGATTGTTCTTAAAATTTTGTGTCCAGGAAAATTAGATCCTGAAACAAGTTCAGGATGACAATCCGGGAAAGGTGGTTTCAAAACATGTCATCCTGAACTTGTTTCAGGATCTGTTTTTAGAGACACAACATTTTTGATAACAACCAATTAATTCGTAAATTCTCATGTCAGTCAATTACGCCAGCACCTCATATCTCGCCAAGCGTCTCACTCGCGAATACATCATTCCACATTGGCGCACTTTTGCCATTTCAATTTCATTGATGCTGGTGATTGCCGGAACCACATCGCTTCACGCCTGGTTGGTTAAACCAGCTTTGGATTCAGTGTTTGTTGATAAAAACACTTTGGCCCTGCTTTACATTCCGCTGGTGGTGTTGGCGGTCACTGTAGTCAAAGGTTTTGCCACTTATTTCCAGCTTTTAACCATGAATATTTTGTCGATTCGCATCACTGCCGATATGCGTCTTCGTCTTTATGAACACTTCATCAGATCAGATATTGCCAAGCTGCACAGCAAATCTTCCGGTGATATGATGGCGAGCATTCATTATGAAATCGGCATGATTGTTGGCATGATCAACACTGTGCTTAACGGTTTTGTCAAACAACTTTTCACCTTGGTGGCGTTGGTGATAGTGATGTTTTACCAAAGTATGGAATTGTCGCTGATTGCATTCATTGGCTTTCCTCTCGCCGGTTATCCGATTTACAAATTGGGCAAAAAATTACGCAATCTCTCTTTCACAAATCAGGAAGTCGCCGCCAAATTTAACTCGCAGATGAGCGATACTTTGCAATATTCCAAGCTCGTCAAATCCTACACCTGTGAAGATTTTGAAGTAAAAAGAATGTCGGCAATCATCGAAGGTATTTTTAAAATCGGCAAAAAAATCTCACGCATTTCGCTGATCGCTTCACCTTTTGTTGAAAGCCTGGCTGGCATTGGCGTTGCTGCAGTAATCTGGTATGGCGGACATCAGGTGATTAGCGGACAAACCACTCCCGGTGCGTTTTTCTCATTTTTTGCGGCGATGATGATGGCCTATAAACCGCTTAAGTCGGTTTCAAGCATGAATTCAGGAGTGCAGATGGGGCTTGGCGCGGCGACACGTCTCTACACTTTGTTCGACGAGAAACCAAAAATTGTTGATAAGCCAAATGCTATCTCGCTTGCTAAAGTCAAAGGTGATATCGAATTTGAAGATGTTGTTTTCAGCTATATTGACGACAAGCGTGCCCTCAAAGGCATAAATCTGAAAATTCCGGCAGGAAAAACCGTGGCGCTGGTTGGTCATTCCGGTGGTGGTAAATCAACAATTATGAGCATGATTTTGCGTTTTTATGATCCTGATTCCGGACAGGTGAAGCTTGATGGACATGATATTTGCGATCTTACGCTGAAATCATTGCGCAGCTCGATGTCAGTGGTGAATCAGGAAGTGATGCTGTTTGACGATACTGTCATTGAAAATATCCGCTATGGCAAGGAAGGGGCAAGCGAAGAAGAAATAATCCGCGCCGCCAAATTGGCTGAAGCCGATGAATTCATTCAGGAATTGCCGGAAAAATATCATGCCAAAGTTGGTCAAAACGGCATTCGCCTTTCCGGCGGACAACGCCAGAGAATTGCCATTGCCCGCGCCATTCTTTACAATGCGCCAATTCTACTTTTGGATGAGGCCACTTCTGCCCTTGATCCAATTTCAGAAAAGCTGATCAAAGACGCTTTGGCAAAATTGATGAAAGAAAGAACCTCGGTGGTTATTGCGCATCGTCTCTCAACAGTGATGCATGCCGATAAAATTATCGTGATTGCGAATGGTTGTGTGGTGGAAGAGGGGACGCACAAAGAATTATTGGATAAGGGCGGCGCCTACGCAAACCTGTATTTAAAGCAATTTGAAATTACGCAGGATGAATAAGAATCAGCCAAAAAATACCGAAATTAAAAAGCGCGACGAGAAGCAGTTAAAAAAGAAAAAACTTTCCGAAGCTTTGCGGAAAAATTTGTTGAGAAGAAAGTCAAGATCCTGAAACAATTTCAGTATGACGAAGCACACTGAAACAAGTTCAGTGCAGGCTGCGCGAAGCACGAAACACATCTCACTTTCCCGATGATTTCAACTTCTTCACCCTTTCAGCCAAATCATCCAAAAATTTATCCATGCCATTTTGCGCAATGGCAGAGTTGAACTCGGAGCGTTGAGTTTCAATGAGGCTGATGCCTTCGGCGATGAAATCTAAAATCAGCAATTTGCCGTTTTTTTCCTTAACGCGAAAATCAACCGAGATTGGAACATTGGATTCTCTCGGCAAAAATTCTGCTTTGGCGACATAGAAACTGCCTTGTTGTTTCACTTCATTTACCGTGAATTTTTTGCCGTCGTAATTTTTAAATTTTGGGCCGTAAGTGTTAATCATGAAATCGCGATAAAGTGCCGTAAAACGTTGGCGCTGTTCATCATTTGCTGTTTTGTAATTTTTACCGAGAACAAAACGCGCAATCCAATTAGCATCAATCACGCCGTCAATTATGGCGATAATTTTTTCACGTTTTTTGGCGTCAGATGTAGCTTTTTCGCCAGCGACTTTAACGATTTTGTTGCCGATAATTTCAACAAATTCATCAACCTCTTTAGCTTTTGAAACCTCTTGCGCCATGGCTTGTGAAGAAAATATGGCGATAAGAAAAGCGACAAGAATTTTTTTCATATTAATTTTTAATTTCATTCTCGCGCTTTTGCAGATAAGCGCTGCGTATTGTGGCATATGGATCGAAGGAGTCTTTTCTAACATCGTCGACGATGTCAAGCAGACTTTCTCTCTTGTCAATTCCCGACATTAAAGCCAAAGCAATGCGGTAATTGCTTTCTACGAGATCGGTTTTGCCACCGATTTCAAGAAGGTTAAATCCGAGAGGATCAACTCCTCTATCGGTTAGCCAACCGCCAAAATCGCGGCTTGAACTTGGTCCTAAAAACGGGACCACCAGATAAGCGCCAGATCCAACGCCGTAATGTCCCAAAGTCTGGCCGAAATCTTCATGTTTGTAAAATATGCCTTTTTGTACGGCAATGTCGAACATTCCGCCAAGTCCGATGGTAGTGTTGATGATAAAATTGGAAAATGTGGCTAGCGAGTTATCAATCTTTCCCTGCAATATCGAATTAACAGCGGAGACCGGTAGCGACAGATTATTCAAAAAATTTCTGATAATTTTTCTTGCTGGTTGAGGTATGCCATGACGATAGGCTTTGGCCACATGTTCAAAAAAATAGCGGTCGAAAGCGTCGTTAAAGCTGTAAATTTTGCGGTTAAATTTTTCATAGGGATCGTGAATTTCCTGCTCATTATCGCTCTCATAGCTTTCAAATTCTTCCTCACTTTCAAATCGCTGGTAATACATTGCTGATTTAACTTCCTTGGCCAGAAGTTGGGAAGGGGATATAGTGAGCAGGATGATAGCAAAAATGGTCGTTACGCAGAATTCTGTATCTTTTCGTGCTCCATGCATCGCGCATCGTGCTTCGGTAATTTTAAACCACGAACCACGAACCACGAAGCACGAAGCACGAATAAAAATACGGGATTTTAAGAACAATCCAATTCTCATTCTGATAAAGATTTTTGTATTGTGGCATTGATGTGATCGAGAAGTTCACGCGCTCTTGGGTCGTAATCCGGTTTTTTAATCAGTAATTCCCGCAAAACTTCTTTGGCTTTTTGTGATTCGTTATCGAGGATAAGGCAATAGGCAAGCTGATAGTAGGCGTCATAGAGGTCGGGCCAGAATTTTTTAATGAAACGGAAACGGAAAATTGCATCAGATAAATGGCCATTTTCCAGATGCTTCAACCCAAGATTATAATTAACCTCGCGCAAATTCTGGCATTTTGCCCGGATAATAGTGATTTCGTTTTTTACCAACTCGAAATTTTTTCCGGCAAACTCAAGTAATTTAGATGATTTTTCGCGCAATTTTATGCCGAATTTTGCAGCGCCGCCCGGTTTGTCTTCGGACTTTCCAAAAATTTTTTTTACGAGACGGCTAATCATTTTTAGAGTAGATAAAATAAGCGATATTCCAGGAAATCGCGAAGCTATTTTTGTGGCTGGAATTTTTCAAACAAAAATTATCGAAATGTTTCAACCTGGTTTTGGTGATGGGTTTTGATGAGGATGAATAATTTGCCCCGATTTCTTTGAGGAATTTCAGGGCTTCATAACCAGTTGAAAACTTTTGAGTGGTAATTTCTGCAACAGTTTTTTCCTTTTTAAATCCACTGTTTTTTAGTGATAACTCGATCTGTTTTTTTTGCGGTAATTGGTTGAAATGAAAAATTTTTGCCGCACGTAATTCCTTCAAACTTCCGTCAAGCGGCAAACAAAATGCCAGGATTCCTTTTGATTTTAACAGTGAAGAAAAATTACGAAAATTTTTCTTAAAATCACAAAGCCATTGCAGTGAAAATGAAGAAAAAATGATGTCGAAAGAATCGAGTTTGAAGGGCAAATTTTCGATATCAGCTTGAATTGGAGTGATGTTCGAGGGGCGGTTGTGCCAGGAGTTGAGCATTTCGAGAGAGAGGTCGGTTTCGGAGATTTTTATTTGTGCTTCGTGCTTCGTGCTTCGTGCCTCGTTATGCCGAACTTGTTTCAGGATCTGTTTTGCGATAAAACCAGTGCCGGAGCCGAGATCAAGGATTTGTGAATCTGTTTTGATGAAAGGTGAGGTGAGGGTGATGAGTTTTTTTGCGGCAGATTTTTGTATTATTGCAAGCTTGTCATAATTTTTTGCCGCGCGTGAGAAATTTTTGGCAATTTTAATTTTGTCCATTTTTTTGCGCTTCTTTCTCGATCAGCTCAACAATGTGATCGATCAATTCTTCGGAAGTGATTTTGTGATGCGGTTTGCCGTCCATATAGACATTATGCCTGCCGGAACCGCCACCGGTAATGCCGATTTGTGTGTGTGCCGCTTCGCCAAGACCATTTACCACGCATCCTAAAATTGAAACGGTGAGTGGAGTTTTGATATGTTCGATGCGCTTTTCTACGGCTTCGACAGTTTTGATTACGTCAAAACCCTGTCGGGCACAGGATGGGCATGAGATGAGATTGACACCACGATGACGCAATCCCAGTGATTTTAAAATTTGGTAAGCAACTTTTACTTCCTCTTTCGGATCGGCGGAAAGCGAAACGCGCATAGTATCGCCAATGCCTTGCCACAGTAAATTTCCAAGGCCGATTGCAGATTTAACCGTTCCGGCGGTGAAACCGCCAGCTTCGGTGATGCCGATATGCAAAGGATAATCGCATGCTTCAGCAAGCGCTTTGTAGCTTGCGACCGCAAGAAAAACATCGGAAGCCTTGACGCTGATTTTGAAGTTGAAGAAGTCGTTATCTTCGAGAATTTTCATGTGACGCTTGGCTGATTCAACCAACGCTTCCGGTGTAGGAGTGCGATATTTTGCAAGCAAATCAGTTTCCAGCGAGCCGGCATTGACGCCGATGCGCATTGAGCAGCCATGATCTTTGGCGGCCTTTATCACCTCTTTTACTTTTTCATTAGAGCCGATATTTCCCGGATTAATGCGCAAACATTTAGCGCCAGCCTGTGCGGCTTCGATACCACGGCGGTAATGGAAATGGATGTCAGCAATGATTGGCAGCGGACAATGCGGAATGATTTTGGCAAGCGCCATTGAAGATTCCTGATCCGGCGCCGAAATACGCATGATTTCAGCGCCAACTTCAGCACATTCATTAACTTGGCGGATTGTGGCCTGGACGTCGGTTGTTGGCGTGTTGGTCATTGATTGCACCGAGATTGGCGCATCACCGCCAATCGCAACATTGCCAACAAAAATCTGGCGTGATTTGCGACGGTGAATGGCACGATAGGGGCGGATTTCGTAAGTCATTTAAGAAATTATTTTGAAGAATTTTTGGATTTTTTGCTGGTTTTTTTCGATGAGTTCGGGGTTGAGATTATTTTCAATTGCGATGATGGAGGTGAAGTCTTTAAAGCCTTTTCCAGCATAGTTTGAGAAGGTTTCAATTTCAGGAATTTCGAGGTAGGATTTAACCACTAAAACACGAAAAGAAATTGCGGCAAAATTTTCTTCGATAGACCCCGCAACAAGTGCGGGGTGACAAGCAACAAGTGCGGGGTGACAAGCAACAAGTGCGGGGTGACAAGCAACAAGTGCGGGGTGATATTGTTTATGTCTGGACTTTGTCACCCCGCACTTGTTGCGGGGTCTATCGATATTTTTCTCCAAATTCTCAAAAAACTTCAGATAAAATTTCTCCAGATTTTTCTGATTCATTTCAAAAATATCTTCCCAGATTTCGGGATTTGAATTATCCAGGCGGAAGGCGGTTTGAAAAAATTTATCTTTAATGTTTTTTGGCGAAAATTCCTTGGTTAAAAAAGATAAAAATTGTGGCAAATGTGAAATTAGCGCGAAAATTTCATCATGCTTTTTGGCATCTAAAAATTGTGGAATAGCGCCAATTTTTTTTGCCAGATTTTCAACAATTTTATTTTCTTTACAGATGACAAATTTTTGGCCGGAAAATAAATCGGCACAACTATGCTCAAAACCTGAATTCTCTGATCCTGCGATAGGATGGCAGGGGATAAAATTTTGTGGTAAATTTTTATATTTAAAATCTTTAACCGAACCCAGATCAATCACTAAAGATTTGACATTTTGCAATGCAGAAAAAATTTCTTCATAGGCAAAAAGAGGCGTTGCAATGACGATCAGATCGAACTCATGCAATTCATCTTCAAAATGAGTCAGATCATCAAATCCGTTTTCTATTACTCCCTCAGCTTTTGCTAATTCAACCGCATCAAAATCAGAATCAACGGCAAAAATTTTCTTGCTGGCACGTCGAAGCGCTTTGGCAAAGGATCCGCCAATCAGCCCCAATCCGATTATTAATGTTTTTTTGAACGACATACGAATTCCAATTTAAATTTGACTTTTGCCCGCTTGCAAAAATCTAATCAAGTTTTTAGTTTCGCAAAAAATCTTTGAAATCATGAAGAAATTAGTTTTGATTTTAGCATTATTTACTATCTCCTGTTCAAATGGAGTGATTGATGTTAAAAGCCCTTGTGTTTCTAATGACGATGGTCCATGCGGACCAAAAAAGCCGATCAATGATTGGTGGTTGAACAATAGAAATTCTTAAAAATAAACATGTCCAAAACACAAAGCTTCGCTGAAAGATTTGCCAGCAAGAAACAAAATTTTACCTCGCAAGCCCTGCAAAACAAAGAGAATACCCAGCCACAACCAACCCAAAAAAATTTTTCTGAAGCTACAGCTCAGAAATCTCCCTCTAATCTTAATAAACCGGTTGATCCGCAAAAGAAAATGGCAGCAGACCTAATTTACCTCGTTAAAGGAATAGATGCCGGGCGCAATGCCTGGTACTATGTTTTGATTGAACGTCTTAAATTGACGCTTTTCCTTAAAGCTCTGAATGACGATATCATTCATTTGGAGAATTACGGAAAAATTCTCTATTCAGCTTATGGCGATGAACCGCCTTCCAATGTGACGGAAATATTGAAGTCTGATTATGGCATCCAGACGCAATGAATTGTTTTAGAGTTTCGCTGGTTGTTGTTTTTGCTGTTTTTGTTGGTTTTTTTTCGGCAATTTCTCTGTCGCAAATTCAGATCAAACCTCTCAAATTTGATGACAAAAAAATCCTTGATGATCAGGGAACATTTCTCGAAGAAGTAATTGCTCGCGTCAAAAAAGATTATGTTGACGAAAAAACCGACAAACAATTAGCAGAAGCGGCGGCAGGTGGCCTTCTTTCCTCTCTCGATCCCCACTCCTCTTATCTCAATGAAGAAGCGTTAAGAGAAATGCAGGTGCAAACCAAAGGCGAGTTTGGCGGAGTTGGTATTGAAATTACCGTGGAGATGTCGGTGGTTAAGGTGGTATCGCCAATTGAAGACACTCCAGCCTTCAAAGCCGGCATCAAATCTGGTGATTACATAACAAAAATTGACAGCAAAAATGCCATTGGTCTCTCGATTGAGGAGGTGGTAAAAAAATTGCGCGGCAAACCCGGAAGTAGCGTAAAAGTGACAATTCTACGCAAAGGTGAAAAAGCCCCTCTGGAAAAAACCCTTACTCGTCAGGTGATCACGGTAAAAGCGGTAAGATCAGCCAAATTCAAAGATGTTGCTTATATCAAAATTAACACTTTTTCCGAACAGGCTT
Source organism: Alphaproteobacteria bacterium RIFCSPLOWO2_01_FULL_40_26 (assembly GCA_001767955.1). Lineage (GTDB taxonomy): Bacteria > Pseudomonadota > Alphaproteobacteria > Rickettsiales > UBA1997 > UBA2645. The sequence continues at coordinate 18,535 of MEMO01000029.1, forward strand.
ATTCTGGATTAGTTTCAGAATTGAAGAAACTGAAATCACAAATTGGTGATAAAAATCTCAAAGGTTTAGTGCTCGATTTGCGCAATAATCCCGGTGGTTTGCTTGATCAGGCAATTAAGATCAGCGATGCTTTTTTGAATAAGGGTCAAACCATTGTTTCAATCAAAGGACGCACCGCTGATGCCAAAGAATACAAAGATGCAGCAGGAGAAAATCTTGTTTCCGGTTTGCCAATTGCGATTCTGATTAATGAAGGTTCGGCATCTGCTTCTGAAATTGTTGCCGGCGCTTTACAGGATCACAAGCGCGCTATTGTGATGGGAGTCAGATCTTTTGGCAAAGGTTCAGTGCAAACCGTAATTCCGCTTGAGAAAAATCACGGCGCTTTGCGTCTTACCACTTCGCTTTATTACACGCCAAACGGTAAATCAATCCAGGCGCACGGCATTGAGCCGGATATTGAAGTGACCAGCGCCAAAATTGAAAAACAGGTCAATTTGTCCAAAGATTCTGAAGCCGATCTCAAAGGTCATATTGAAGCGCAATTGCAGGAAGCAATCGAAGAAGCAAAAACAGAAAAGCTGGGTGATGATAATCTTGCAATTTACGATCAGGATTACCAATTAGCGCGCGCAATTGATCTGGTTCGCGGGGTTGGCATTTACGAATCCGCAACGCAGAGATGATAGGGGTTGTTATGCGAAATTTTGTGTCTGACACATTTCGTGCTTCGTGCTTCGTGCTTCGTGCTTCGTGGTTTAGAACCCGCCTTCAAACCCATCACATTTCGCTTTTGCCCAAATTTTGGTTCGTTTTTTGGCAAAATTTTTTGCAGTATGCCATATACAGCGGCGAAATTTTGCCAAAAAGTTGTACAAAATTTGAACAAAATCGAAGCGCGCTGGGTTTGGAGACAGGCTCTAGAACTACCGAAGCACGAAGCACGAAGCACGAAGCACGAATAAAGACACAAGATTTTAAGAATAACCTGACAAGACTTATCATTATTTTTCTTTTCTTCTCCTCACCGATTTTTGCCGCAAAACCATCAAATTTCATTGTTGCCAAAATCAATAACAAAGCCATCACCAACTCTGAAATTGAAGAGCGCTATCGCTTTGTTTTGCTTGCTTCGGGAATACGCATCAAAAATGCTTATGATCAAAAAATGTTGCGCCAGCAAATCATCGACAAAATGGCCGATGAGGAATTGATCAGGCAGGAAGCGCAAAATTTGAAGATTGAAGCTGAAGAAAATGAAATAAAAAACGCCATCGAAATCATTGCCCTGCAGCGCAAACAAAATCCTGCGCAATTCCGCTTTTTTTTCATCCAGCACGGCCTGTCTTTTGATAATTATATCAGGCAGATTGAGACTGAAGTTTTGTGGTCAAAAATCATGACAGAAATTTTGCGTTCACGCGTTAAGGTTAGTGATGTCGAGATCAGGGAATTTTTTGAACAGCATAAATTCGATACTGATGTAAGAAAATTTCTCATTGCCGAAATCCTGATTTCTTCCGGAAAAAATGCGGATCAACTTGCGGAAAAACTAGTTTTAGAGTTGCGCCATGGCGCTAATTTTAATGATATTGTGCGTCAATTTTCTTCTTCTTTTACTGCTGAAAATAGCGGTAAAATTGGCTGGGTTTCGCAGGGAGATATTGACGTCAAGGTTTACAACGCGATTTCAAAAATGGGAAAGGGCGGTTATAGCGAGCCTGTTTTGCTTAATGATGGCTATCACATTTTCAAATTGCTCGATGCGAAAGTTGAAACAAAAATTTCCGATCATGATTTAAACACCGCCAAAACCGCCATCTTCAACCGCAAACTGCAAATTATGGCAAAGGGATATCTGATGGATTTGAGGAAGAAGGCGTTTATTGAAATTAGTTTGTAAGCATCATAATCCCCGGCAAATTTTTTCCTTCCAACCATTCCAAAAATGCACCGCCGGCGGTAGAGATATAGGTGAAATCATTCGCAAGTCCGGCGGAATTTATCGCTGAAACCGAATCGCCGCCGCCGGCGATTGAAATTAGTTTTTTTGCTTTTGTTAATTCAGCTGCAATATGTGCGAATCCTTCAGTGCCAAGGTTAAAAGGCTTTAATTCAAAAGCTCCGAACGGGCCATTCCACACCAGAATGCGGTGTTTTTTTAATTCTTCGCCAAGGTTTTTTATCGAATTTTTGCCAAGATCAACGATGATGTCATCATAGCTCACCTCGTCAATCACAACAGTTTTGTGCGGCGCATTGGCTTCAAATTTTTTTACAACTACAACGTCAGAAGGCAGAATTAGTCTGCATTTGTGCTGTTTGGCAGTTTCAATGATTTTAAGCGCCACATCTTTTAGCTCTTTTTCACACAAGGATTTGCCGATATTTTTACCAGAAGCATAAAGGAATGTATTAGCCATACCGCCGCCAACCACAATGGTTTGCGCCTTACTCGCCAGAGAATTTAACAGATCAATCTTGCTTGAAACCTTGGCGCCGCCAATTGCCGCAATCAAATTGTTGGAACCATTGGCAAAAATTTTGTTGAGATTGTCGAGTTCGGTTTCCATCTGAAATCCGGCGGCAGATTTTAAAATTGCCGGAATACCAACAATTGAGGCATGAGCGCGATGCGAACAGGAGAAAGCATCATTGACATAGAGATTGGCAAAAGAGGCCAATTGGCGTGAAAATTCCGCATCATTCTTGGTTTCCTGTTCATAAAAACGCAGATTTTCCAGCATGATTACTTCGCCATAATTTGTTGCTGCAACAGCCTTTTGCACTTTTTCGCCGATACAATCATCAACAAAATGAACCTTGATTGAACCAAGCAATTCCTGAACTCGTGCCACTAATCGCGCAATTGACATTGAAGGCTCAATTTTACCTTCGGGACGTCCGAAATGTGAAATCACAATTACTTTTGCCTGATTTTTGGCAAGATACACAAGAGTCGGAATGACGGCTTTAATGCGCGTATCATCCTCGATTTTTCCATTGATGATTGGCACGTTAATATCAACGCGCACAATAACATTTTTATCGCTGACAACGCAGTTTTTTAGCCTGTTGAAGCTAGAGCCTGTATTCAAATTCATTCGTCTCCGATTTTTTAGGAAATTTTTAGAGCCTGTCTTCAAATTCATTTGTCTTTGATTTTTTGTAAATTTTTGCTCATTTTTTTGAAGAATTTTTCGCAGTATGCTTGATACAGCTTCAAAATTCTTCAAAAAAGTCGCTAAAAATTTATAAAAAATCAAAGTTAAATGAATTTAGAGCCTGTATTCAAATTCATTCGTCTCCGATTTTTTAGGAAATTTTTAGCGATTTTTGCATAAAATTTTTCATAATATCGGGAATATTTTGAAAAATTTTATGCAAAAAAGAGCAAAAATTTACAAAAAAGCGGGGGCGAATGAATTTGAAAACAGGCTCTAAAGACAGGCTCTACACTTTATCCCAGGTTTTTAGTCTCTCACTTTTTGAGAGAACCCAGAACCTGAGCGACTTCGTTAAAAGGAGTTACAAAAACGAAGAGGCTGAAACTGCTGACCTCTTCAGCCTGTTGGGCTCTTAGTTGGACAGTAGTGATTTTAGACAGGTTATATGAAACGCATCGAACAAAAATTCAAAACATTGCGCACACAGCAAAAATGTGGACTCGTGGCCTATATTTGCGCTGGTGATCCTGATTATGAAACATCGCTTGAATTGCTTAAAATCATACCACAATCAGGCGTGGACATCATCGAACTTGGCGTGCCATTTCTTGATCCATCGGGCGACGGCCTGATAATTCAAGATGCTTCAAGGCGTGCTATTTCTGCCGGCATGACTCTGCAAAAAACTTTACACATGGTTTTGGAATTCAGAAAAAACGATACAAAAACGCCGGTGATTTTAATGAGCTATTACAATCCAATTCTGAAATTCGGCTTGAACAAAATTTTTTCTGAAGCACAAAAATCGGGGGTTGATGGCTTTTTGATCGTTGATCTTCCGCCGGAAGAAGAGCAGGAAATTTTACCGGAAATTGCAAAAACAAATCTTGATTTAATCAGGCTAATTGCGCCAACAACCAATCTTAAACGCGCCCAAAAAATCACCAAAAATGCCAGTGGGTTTTTATATCTCATTTCACTTCTTGGTATCACCGGAACAACGCTAGCCAAGGCAGAAGAAAATAAAAATAACTTGAAAAATTTACGCCATATTTCCAACTTGCCAATCGCCATTGGCTTTGGAATTCAAACGCCAAAACAAGCGGAGGAATTTGCCAAAATCGGTGTTGATGCTGTGGTTGTTGGATCAGCAATCGTCAAAGAAATGGCAGAAACAAAATCAGCTGAAAAAACCGCAAAAAAAATTCATGAATTCTCAAAAAAAATAAAATGATTAAAGGCATAAAAATTGCGACCGCAAATTGCGGCATAAAATATAAAAATCGTGACGATTTGTTGCTGATTCATTTTGAAGACGAGGCCAATGTTGCCGGTATTTTTACCAGCTCTTCCATGCCTGCCGCACCGGTTTTGTGGTGCAAAAAAATTATCGCAAAAGGCACGGCAAAAGCGTTGATCGTCAATGCCGGAAATGCCAACGCTTTTACCGGACATGAAGGCGAAGAAGCGGTTGTAAAAACCGCAACAAAAGTTGCAAATGAGCTTGGATGCAAGGCGGAGGAGGTTTTTGTTTCCTCAACCGGAGTTATCGGCGAAGTCTTAAAGGTTAATCTGATCAAAGCGGCAATCCCTGTGATGACAAAAAATATGAATGACGATGAAGCCTCGTGGGAAAAGGCCGCACGCTCCATACTCACAACCGATACCAAGATAAAACTAATCAAAAAAAACTGTAAAATCGGCGATAAGGAAATATCGCTAATTGGCTTCGCCAAAGGTTCGGGAATGATTGCGCCAAACATGGCAACCATGCTTGGCTATATTTTTACCGATGCTGATATTGCCAGCGAAACATTGCATATTCTGCTTAAAGAAGCGGCAGAAAAAAGTTTTAACGCCATCACTGTTGATTCAGATCAGTCAACCAATGACACGCTTTTATTTTTCGCCACCAAAACCGCCGGAAACCATCAAATTACTGACTCACATGCACCAGAACTTTTTTCTTTTAAACAGGCTGTAAATGAGCTCTCACTCGCCTTGGCCAAGATGATTGTTATTGATGGCGAAGGCGCAAAAAAATTAATCGAAGTTGAGGTTGAAGGAGCAAGAACCAAAGAGCAGGCCAAGCAGGTAGCCTTTGCCATCGCCAATTCTCCTTTGGTTAAAACCGCAATTGCCGGCGCTGATCCAAACTGGGGAAGAATTATTATGGCAGTTGGCAAATCATGTAGCGAGGCTTCGCCAAACAAAATCATCGTCAAAATCGGCGATCATGTTTTAACTAAAGATGGCACCAAACATCCCGATTATGTCGAAAAAGCAGTGCATGAATATCTGAAACATCATGAAGTCAAAATCTCCGTAAATCTCAATCTTGGCGCCATTAGCTTCATTGTCTGGACTTGTGATCTCAATGAAGAATACATCAAGATCAACAAAGATTACAGATCATGACTCCAGCCGAAATCAGATTTGAGAAAGCGCGAAAAAGGCTGGCGGATATGTTAAAAAATCTTGAAGAGGTGATAAAAGAAAAGCTGCATGAAGCGGCGATCAACTCGATTGATATTTCTGATAATGAAAAAGGTGCGCAAGCATGGATGATAGGACAAGAAGGCGTGATTCAGAATTTGAATGAGGAAATAAACAATCTACAAAAATCCCTATCCGATCTTGGAAAAGAAACCGAATTTCTACGCGAAAAAAATCAGGTTTTAGCCAATAAAATTTCCAAATTTCGCGATGAAGGAAAAAGTTTGATTGAGGCGATAGAAGCTGATTTATTGCATATTGAAGAGGTAATAAAAAATGATGGTTGAATTACCGATTGGTAAATCACTTTACAAAATCACTTGCGAAACTTCTGAAAAGGAAAAGCTGCTTTATTTAGCCGCCAAGCTCAACAAAAGAGTGAACGAGCTATCGCTCTCACTTAAAAACGCTGATGAGAAAACTTTGCTGGTAATTGCGGCATTAACTCTTGAGGAAGAACTGGAACATAACGATATTTCAGAACAGGAAGATGAAGAGAAATTAAACGAACAGGACATGTATGATGCGGTGAGCGAAAACATGGAAAACATCGCCGACACAATCGAAAAGCTGATTGTTAAAATTCAAAATTATTGATGACAAAATCCGAATTACGAAAAATCTTCAAAGATGAACGTGCAGCGTTGACATATGATGAGGTACAAAGCAAATCTGCAGCAGTTGGTAGAAATTTTATTCAAAAAATTTTTCCGCAAAATCGCGATAAAATTTTTGCTGTTTATATTCCATCGAGAAATGAAGTTGATACTAAAGAGTTGATTGAATTTTTTAGGAAAAATCATGTCAGATTCTGCTATCCCAAGATCATCGCAAAAAACTCGGCGCTTGAATTTGTTCTTGCAGAAAAAAACCAAAAATTTGCGCCAAATATTTTTTTTCCAAAAATTATTGAGCCGATTTTAGGACAGAAAGTAATTCCTGATTTTATAATTTTGCCATTATTGGCTTTCGATCGTAATCTGAACAGACTAGGCATGGGCGGAGGATTTTTTGACCGCACCATAGAGTTTCTACAAAAGCAAAAGCCAGAAATTAAAACAATTGGCTTGGCCTATGAATTTCAAAGGGCTGATGAAAATCTCCCTCACGAAAAAACCGATAAAACCCTTGATGTTATTATAACAGAAAAAAGTATATTTTTACGAAGCTAGCACTGTCCTAATGCGACACCGAAAAAAAGTTAAAAAATTCTGCAAATAAATAGTTGCTTTCAAATTTTTGCTATATAGCTTTCGCCGACAACTTGCCTATGAAGCTAGTCTACAAGCTGGTTCATGGCATGTTTAGTTTATCAATTATTAATTTAAAAAAGAGATCAATATGCATAAAACAGATTTAATTAAAGAAATCGCTAACCAAACTGGCCTTTCACAAAAAGATGCCAGCGCTTCTGTTGAAGCTTTCCTGAAAGCTACTACAAAAGCTCTTAAAAAAAGCGATGTAGTAACCTTGATTGGTTTCGGCACTTTCAAAGTGGTTAAAACCGCTGCTAGAAAAGGCCGCAATCCTCAAACTGGTAAAGAAATCCAAATCAAAGCTTCTAAAAGAGTTAAATTCTCTGCAGGCAAAGCTTTGAAAGATTCTGTAAAATAGTTTTTCAACCCTTACGCGACACATCTCGCGTAAGGGTTTTTTTCCGCAAAAATTTTCCTAAAAAGAATCAAAGTTTCTAGAGCCTGTATTCAAATTCATTCGCCCCCGCTTTTTTGTAAATTTTTGCTCTTTTTTGCATAAAATTTTTCAAAATATTCCCGATATTATGAAAAATTTTATGCAAAAATCGCTAAAAATTTCCTAAAAAATCGGGGACGAATGAATTTGAATACAGGCTCTAGGAAAATTTTTTGTTTTTAGGGGGTGTAGCTCAGCTGGTTAGAGCGCATGCCTGTCACGCATGAGGCCGCGGGTTCAAGTCCCGTCACTCCCGCCATAACCAATAAAAGAATTACTTTTAAAACGGCCAGGGTGATTAGCTCAGTTGGTAGAGCATCTCCCTTACAAGGAGAGGGTCGGCAGTTCGAGCCTGTCATCACCCACCATCCACTTAGAACCAGACAAAACGTGTAAAAGATTGCTGACTTGCGCTACACAAATTTTTTCTTGCCAAAAGCTTTTCTGAAAAACAACATCCATAAAGGGACTGTCGCAAATCCCCATTTCTTACCATTTTTAAACTCGACGAGCCCTTGTAAATCAAGGGTTTAGACTTTGCAGAAAGTTGATTTGCGACATGGCCATAAAAAATCAAACTTAAAGCACAGTAAGCAATGTCAGATATCGGAAAATTAATCAGCGGTTTCAGGGTTTTTAAATCAACAACATTTCCACAAAAAAAAGATATTATCCACCATCTGGTAGAACAAGGCCAGCAGCCTTCAACAATGGTTATTTCATGCGTTGATATCAGAATAGCTCCAGCAGAAATTTTCGCTTCCAATCCGGGAGAATTATACATTATCAACAACATTGGCGGCTTTGTTCCTAAATATGGCACTGGTGGAATTCACGGCATCATGGCAGCAATTGAGCATGCGGTAAATGATCTCAATGTTGAAAACATAATTGTGCTTGGTCACGCTAAATGCGACAGCATCAAAATGGTAATGTCTGATAAATTTTCTGCTGAAAAAGGAGGACTTTCCGAATCAATGAAAACCTGGCTTTCTATTGTATCTGAAGCGCGCGAAGCGATCAAAAAACAATTGCCAGATAAAAATGAAGAAGAGCAACAAAAGGCTTGCGAACATGAATCGATTATAATTTCACTACGCAACCTTATGACTTATCCCTACATCCAAAAACGCATGAACGAAAACAAACTGAAAATTTTCGGCTGGCATTTTGATATCGAAAATGGCGAGATAATGACCTTCAATCCTGATACAAAGTTTTTTGAACCAATAACGTAAATATCGTGAGTAGAAGTTCGGTATCTTCAACTTGAATTGGTATAGAAGAGTTATTGCAATTGGTTAAAACTCCTGCCTAATCTTAAGCGCGGCAAAGTGTGATAGATAGGTTGCGCGATGCTCCATTTGATAGTCGGCGCTGAAAGTGATATCATCAATGTGATAGATATTCACTTCAGCGCCGATTTTTTTACTGCTGCGATCAAGATTTGAAATTTGTGAATTAAAAGTTGAATTCTGCGAGACGAAGCTACTCTCAACATTTGAAACTCTGTTGATAAAATTATAGCCATAAGAAACTTTCAAAACGGCGCCAATTTTGCGCAACCCATCAATTCCTGAAATTTTTTGTAACCAGCTCAAACCAACTCCCGCCCTGCCCTCAAGCACATCCGAATCAATAGCAGAAACATTAAGATTTAAGGAATCGGCGCCATTTTCTTTGTAAGCATTAACATGATTATGCAAAAAACTTGCCGATATTTCAGGAATAAATTTCAGTTTTTTATTTATCCTTTTTTCCATTCCAACTCTGGCTTTCGCAAAATAGCTATAACCATTATAGCTGGCTTCGGCATTGGCTTTAACCGCTGGAATTGCGCGATTTGAGTGATATTGACTGAAGGCAAGTCCAAAAAGATTATCGGTAAAAAAATTTTTAAAATTTCCGCTGTGATAAAAATTAATCTGATAGGCGTTGACGAAATTTTTTTTGTAGCTGTCCAAGGATTTTATTTCAGCTCTGGCATAGCTCAAAGCCGCGCCGATAATTGACGATTTTGACATTTTCTTATCAGCTCCCAAAGCCACTCCGCTTAAAATAGCGCGGTAGCCATTATCATCGCCGACTGTATCCTGTGTTACCACGCTGCCAAAAGGCTGAACCCAAAATCCGTTTTTTAACGATCCGCCTTGCTGCTGCAGATTAAAAATATCCAGCAATTGATTTTGCGTAAAAATATTTTCAAAAAATCCGGCATTAAAATTGCGCGCCGCAATGCCGGACAATCCGGCGCGAATATTGTCAATCCTGATTTCGCTGGCCTTAAGCGCGCTATTAACCAAATTATTATTGGCGATAAAATGTGATTTTCCCGATTGTGGCGATAGCTGATTGATGGTTTGGGTTAATTCCTTTTCGCTGAAATTTTTACTGTCGAGATAAAGCTGAAATTCACGCATTTTACCGCTTGCGCCTTCTCCGATGTGATTGATGTTTTGATAAATTTTTTGCGTGTTTTCATTTTTGATGATCTGTTTTGCGTCAATGCGATTGGCAATCAAAAATAAATTATTTCCTTCAACCACAGAGCTAAATTTCAACAAGCCGCAAACATTGGAACCGCAATCGCCAACACTGATATTTGATTCATGAATTAGGTTAATTGTGGAATCATTGGCGGCTTTAATCAGAACAAATTTTTTGCCATCGCCGATATAATTTTGATTGCCTATGCTTGCAATCACCAGCTTGGAATCGCTGCTAACGTTTGCCAAACCGCCGATTGTCAAATTTCCGGCGTTATTTTTTCCCAAAATAGCGGAAAATATTCCGCCTGCCAATAATGAAAAATTTCCGTCAATTTCTTTGCTATCCGAGCCAATGTTGAATAAAGCGCCGGAATTGATGTTAAGAGACGAGGAATCGACGGCGTTAATTGTTGCATTCACCGCTCCGCCTTTGTGCAAATTCAAAACAGCGTTGGCGCCAAGTGAAATATTGTTGGCGGTAATATTGCCATAGGAATTTAGAACGCTGCCGGAATTTATATTGAGAGAATCAATATTCAAAAATGACGATGATTGATTAAAAACTGCAGAATCATCAGAGACGCCGATATTTACAACGCCACTGCCGGATAACCCCTCAACATCGCCACCAATATTGCCACCCATGATGTTAAAAGTTGCGGAACCAAGCCTTACTCCTCCGGTTAAATTGCCGGAATTGGTGATAACGTTTCCTGCGCCTGAATTGTAAATGGCATAATTTGTCGAGGTGATATTGCCGGAATTGGTTATACTGGAATTATTGCCCTCAACCCTGATGCCATAAACATTCGCTGCTTCACCGCTTATAATATCGCCGGAATTGACAATCGCATTATTATCACCTTCGGCAAAAATCCCGTTTGATCGTGCTGAAGTAATAGAAAAAGAATTGCTGATATTATTGTCATTACCTCCGGCATAAATACCGTGCGAACTAGCGCCACTACCTTGCGTGATGATCTCACCCAAATTGTAAACAGAAGAAAAATTTGTAATGCTAATGCCGCGTCCTGAACTCCCGGTGGTTAAAATTGTAGCTCCGGCATCGTTAGTGATTTGATTGTAATTACCGCTGGATTTTATGCCGTAAGCGCCAGAAGTGGCGCCGGAATTTCCGGTGGTAATTGTATGACGATTTTTGATTTTATTTGGATTGTCATTTGAACCGGAAAGACTGCTAATGATGCCGGAACCGCTGGTGGTAATATTCCCGCTGGTCTCATAATCAGTTTGGCTTGAATTCAAAGTAATGGCAAAAGCAAAATCAGCAAAAAGCAGCAAGATAAGAAAAGATATGTGGCGCATGGCGCGGTTTTAACTTTGGTTTAGGAAAATTGAGCTGGACAAAAACTAAATAACCACTTTTAAGTTGTATATACCACAAATGACGAATGCATTTGAATACAGGCTCTAGGCTAAAAAATGATTGTTCTTAAAATTTTGTGTCCAAAAAATCAGATCCTGAAACAAGTTCAGGATGACAATCTGGGAAAGATGGTTCCAAAACATGTCATCCTGAACTTGTTTCAGGATCTGATTTCAGAGACACAACATTTTTGATAACAACCTAAAAAATTTCTTATGAAAAAAATTCAAGTAAAAAATCCTGTCGTTGAAATTGATGGCGATGAGATGACGCGTATCATCTGGAAGCTGATCAAGGAAAAACTGATTCTGCCTTATCTCGATGTTAACCTGAAATATTTTGATCTTTCCGTGCAAAATCGTGATGCAACAAATGATCAAATCACCATTGATGCCGGCAATGAAATCAAGGAATGCGGCGTTGGCATTAAATGCGCCACCATCACTCCCGATGAAGCGCGTAAAAAAGAATTTAATCTCAAAGAAATTTGGAAATCGCCAAATGGCACAATTCGAAACATTCTCGACGGCACAGTTTTTCGCGAACCGATTGTTTGTCACAATGTGCCGCGCCTTGTTTCCAACTGGACTTCACCAATCATCATCGGCCGTCACGCTTTCGGCGATCAATACAAGGCTACTGATTTTGTCGTTCCCGGCAAAGGAAAATTAACCATCAAATTTGAAGGCGAAGATGGCAAAATAATCGAACATGAAGTTTTCAAATTCAAAGGCGGAGGCGTTGCGCTGGCGATGTATAACACTGAAGAATCAATTCGCGGTTTTTCTTATTCCTGCTTCAATCTCGCGCTACAAAAAGGCTGGCCGCTTTATCTCTCAACCAAAAACACAATTCTAAAAAAATACGATGGACGCTTCAAAGATATCTTCGCCGAAATTTATGAAAAAGAATTTAAAGAAAAATTCGCCGCCAAAAACATTGTTTATGAACATCGTTTGATTGACGACATGGTGGCTTCCGCCTTGAAATGGAGCGGCAATTTCGTCTGGGCCTGCAAAAATTATGATGGCGACGTGCAATCCGATTCCATCGCTCAAGGCTTTGGATCTCTCGGCCTAATGACTTCTGTCCTAATCACACCAGACGGTAAAACCATGGAATCCGAAGCAGCGCACGGCACCGTCACTCGCCATTATCGTGATCATCAGGCCGGAAAACCAACTTCAACAAATCCGCTGGCTTCAATTTTTGCCTGGACTCGCGGTTTAGCCTTCAGAGGTCAACTCGACAATAATGAAGAATTAATCACCTTTTGTCGCAATTTAGAAAAAATTTGCATCGCAATTGTCGAATCAGGAAAAATGACAAAAGATTTGGCCATCTGCATCCACGGCAACAAAATTGAACATGGTCGACATTATCTCTACACTGAAGAATTTTTGGATGAGATTGAGAAAAGTTTGAAAGAACAAGTCTGATTTATTTAAACAAAATCCAGCTCTGCGCCTTTGCTATCTGATCATATTTGAAAAGTTTGATTTCTGGGTGAACGCGACCGCGGGCAATTCTGGCAATGATTTTGATAAAAAATCCATCCATCGAAAATGCCGCTTTTCTGAATTTAAAATGATTATTTCTGGCAAAATTAAGATATTGCTGACGGTTTGCGTGGCCATTCCAATAAGGAAATTTTTTAGCGTGAAGAATAACACCTTTAAGCTCGCCGCGTGAAGCAAAATAAGGATCGATAATAGCTGCAATAGTTTCAAAATCTTCTTCGGTAAAAGGTTTTTTTACGTCCAAAAGCAACACGCCATTTTGATCATCAAACTGGCAGAACAAGTCATTAGCGGTGGTTGTCTCTTTAAAAATAATTTCAGCAATTTCGTTTTTAGGCATGAATTTAAACTTAAAAATTTCTTTCTTATTTTAATCCCAATAACGCTTAAGAAAAATGCTCCCAGCTTTACTCTTTGAAGAACATTACCCCCCTCACAAAATATTTTGTGAGGAGTAAATGACCCAGTGAGAGTTTAGAAATTTTTAATCCTCTCCTCGCACAATTTCTTACTCAATTCCAAAAGTTTTTTTACATCAACAGCAAGTTTTTCCAAATCGTAAAGAGAGATTTGGTAGTTTGGATCATAGCGGGCACCGATATATACCAAACTAAAAATCTATACTCCTAATTAAAAACAATTAGAAAACCTCCTCAACCAATTACGGTTTAACAATTTTGAGGA
>MEMO01000030.1 GCA_001767955.1 Alphaproteobacteria bacterium RIFCSPLOWO2_01_FULL_40_26
TGAAAAGTTTGGTAAAGAAAATCAGAGATAAATTTCAGAACTTTAATGAGTGTTTAGAAAGTGTTCTAGTGGGAGTATAGATTTTTAGTTTGGTATAGTATGTGATGCAGGTAGGCAAGATCACTTTTTGTTTTGGTATTACTCATAACTTTTTTGCCTCTGCCAAAACCCTTTTTTTAATGAAGTGGTTCAAACTTTTTTCAGTTAGAATATCGGCATTGATGTGTAAAAATTTTCCGATTTTGTCCTTAAAATCTACTCGTGCAAAACCACTGTCATATTTTTCAAAATCGATATCTACCAACAAATCCACATCCGATTTTTTTTTCTCCTCTCCGCGCGCAACCGAACCAAAAACGCGTATGTTGGAAACGCCATATTGTTCAGCAATTTGGTAAATTTTTCTGCGATTTTTTTTGAGAAGTTCGAAAGTTTTCATAGTGCAGGAAATGGTTGTTATCAAAAATATTGTGTCTCTAAGAACCTGAAACAAGTTCAGGATGACATGTTTTGGAACCATCTTTCCCTAATTGTCATCCTGAACTTGTTTCAGGATCTGTCTAATTTTAAGAACAATCAATTTCTTTCGTAATCCATCCCCCACCAAGCACACACGAATCTTGATAAATCACGCATGCTTGCCCTGGTGTAATTGCTCTGGTCATTGATTTCATTTCTACTTCAGCTTCGTCATTTGGCAGAAATTTTATCGTTGCCTTTTCTTCTTCGTGATTGGAGCGCAAACGCACTTTGGCCTGAATTGGCGCGGTTTTGTCAATATCATCAGCCAGCCAGTTAATATCGCGAATTGTGAATTTTTTGTTGTGCAGAAATTCTTCTTCACCGACAAAAACAATATTTTCTTTGGGATCAATTTTGATGACATAAAGTGGTTTTGGATAAGAAATGCCAAGGCCTCTTCTTTGTCCAAGAGTAAAATTTATGATGCCTTCATGCTCACCAAGAATTTCTTTGCTTTCGATGTGAATCAACTTTCCGCGCTTGAAAGCATTGGGACGATAACGTCTGATGACATCGGCATAATCACCATTTGGCACAAAACAAATATCCTGCGAATCCGGCTTGGTCGCCACCTCCAAACCAAATCTATGCGCTTCTTTTCTGGTTTGTTCCTTGGTGTTTGTTCCAAGAGGAAATCTTAAAAATTCGAGCTGATCTTTTGTTGTCGCAAATAAAAAATAACTTTGATCCTTGTCATTATCGAAAGCTTTGTGCAATTGCGCTTCACCATTTTTTCCAATTTCACGACGAACATAATGACCAGTCGCCAAAGCATCGGCGGAAAGGTCTCGCGCCACTTTCATCAAATCACGGAATTTAACTGACTTGTTGCATTCAATGCAGGGAATCGGGGTTTCGCCGCGCAGATATGAATCAGCGAAATTATCAATCACCGCTTCCCGAAACAGATTTTGGTAGTTCAAAACATAATGCGGAAAACCGAATTTTTCGGCAATTTTTTTTGCATCATAAATGTCAGTTCCGGCACAGCAGGCATTCTTTTTTTTCAAAGCTTCGCCGATATCATAAAGCTGCAAAGTAATGCCAATCACCTCATAACCCTGCTCATGCAAAAGACAGGCCACAACTGATGAATCAACGCCACCGGACATGGCAACAACGATGCGAGTGTTTTGATTTGATTTATTAAAACCAAGAGAGTTCATTGGATTAAATTTAGGATTTAAGATTTAGGATTTAGGACTTAATAAGTTCGTCAAATCTTAAATCTTAAATTTTAAATTATTTATGTCTGATTCCGCTAAACTTATCCTTCCAAATGGCAAAGAAATTTCTTTCCCGATTCGTAAAGCTTCTATTGGCCAGGATGTGATAGATATCACATCGCTCTACAAAGAAACCGGTATGTTCACTTACGATCCTGGCTTTCTTTCCACCGCTTCATGCGAATCAAAAATAACTTTTATCGATGGCGATAAAGGCATATTGCAACATGGCGGATATTCAATCGAAGAGCTGGCAAAAAAAAGTGAATATCTTGAAGTCGCTTATTTGCTACTCAACCACGAACTACCAAACGAAAAACAATATCGCGATTTCAGAAGCGGCATCATCAAAAATATGCTGGTTCATGAGCAGTTAACCATTCTTTATCGCGGCTTCCCGAGACGCGCTCATCCAATGGCGATCATGGTTGGAGCGGTTGCATCGCTTTCGGCATTTTATCACGAAACCATGGATATTCGAAACAAAGAAGGTCGTATGGATGTCGCCTACAAAATCATTTCCAAAATGCCGACACTTGCGGCGATGGCCTATAAATACTCAATCGGCGAGCCTTTGATATATCCCAATAAGGAATATGGTTTTGCCGAAAATTTTCTGCACATGCTTTTTGACCGGCCAAATAACCAGCACAAAGTCACGCCAACCATAGCCAAAGCGATGGAAATGATTTTGATTTTACATGCCGATCACGAACAAAATGCTTCAACTTCAACCGTGCGTCTCGCCGGTTCATCGGGCGCAAATCCTTTTGCCTGCATCGGCGCAGGAATTTCTTCGCTATGGGGCCCGGCACATGGTGGAGCTAATGAAGAGGTGTTGGAAATGTTGCAGCAAATCGGCAATAAAGATCGCATTCCAGAATTTATCAAACGCGCCAAAGATAAAAATGACCCATTTCGTCTCATGGGTTTTGGTCATCGCGTTTACAAAAACTATGATCCCCGCGCCGCGGTTTTAAAAAAATCATGTGATGAAGTTTTAGGCGAGCTCGGCATCAAAGATCCACTTCTCGACATTGCAATTGAGCTCGAAAAAATCGCGCTCAATGACGATTATTTCATCTCACGCAAACTGTTTCCCAATGTCGATTTCTATTCCGGCATCATCTACAAAGCACTTGGCATTCCGAGCAATCTCTTCACCGTAATTTTTGCCATCGCCCGCTCCGCCGGCTGGATTTCACAATGGATGGAAATGATCGAAGACCCAGCCTTCAAAATCGGCCGCCCAAGACAGCTCTACACCGGACATGTAAAACGCGATTACATCGCTATTGAAAAAAGATAATAATGTCCTTACTCGAATTAATTCTCAAAAAAACCAAACGCGATCCGTCAAAACTTGTTGCCAAGCGGCCGGATGAGGATTTTATTCCTTATGTTTGTCATTATGATCCAAACACGATTTTGACAAAAAATGGTGAGCTTTTGCAGATTATTCGCATCACCGGATTCAGTAATAGTTCGGCAATTTCAGAGTTGATTTCTCTGCGCGATACTGTGCGTGATGCGGTTATGGATCACATCAAAACCAGAGAATTCGCTTTATGGTTTAACACTATCAGACGCAAAAAGAACATTACTCCACGCGGTAAATTTCCCGATTTTTTCTCACAAAAACTCGATGAAATCTGGACAAAGAAAAACCATTGGGATGATCAATATGTCAACGAACTTTACATCACCGTGATCATTGAGGGCATTGATACCTCAATTATTAACATGAAATCCTTCACCCGCTCATTTTCCTATTTAACCACCAAATCGCTACATCACAATTTTTTGCAGGAAGCGCATAAAAAACTGTCGCGAGTTGTAAATAACATTCTGAAAGACACCGAAGAATATGGCGGAAAATTGCTCGGACTGAAGGAATGGGATGGCATTCTTTATTCCGAACCAATGCGCTTTTTCGGCAAGATCATCAACCTTTACGAAGAGCGTTATCCTTTGGCAGCAAATGATATTTCCGATGATCTTTCCAGCCATAAAGTTGCTTTTGGCGATCGCGAACTGGAAGTGGTTGGCTATAAAAACAAAAATTTTGCCACCATGTTTTCGCTGAAAGAATATTTTGAAGTTTCAACCAACTCGCTTGATCGCATTTTGCAGCTGCCTTTTGAATTCATCATTACCCAATCATTCGATTTCACTTTCAGCAAAAAAAGTCTCGAACCTTTTGAACATCAAAATCATCTGCTGCAAATCAGCGGCGATGAAGAATTTCGCCAGCTAAGCGGCGTCGCCAATTTCATTGAAAGCGTCAATAATTTGCCAACTGATTATGGCAAGTTGCAAACCACCATCATGTTTATCAGCCACAGCAGGGAAGAGCTGGAAAAAGACATCAAAATCGCCTTTGAGCAATTTTGCTCTCTCGGGCTTTTGGTAGTGCGCGAAGATGTTTTTTCAGAACATTGTTTTTGGGCGCAATTGCCGGGAAATTTTCGCTTCCTTCGTCGCCAAAAATTAATCAACACCCATCGCATTGCCGGATTTGCCGCTTTGCATAATTTCCCCGCCGGATCAATCGCTGGAAATAAATGGGGACCAGCAGTTTGCGTGCTTCGCACCGTTCTAAATACACCATATTTTTTCAATTTTCATGAAGGTGATTTAGGGCATACTCTAATTTTAGGTCCGCAAAATTCCGGCAAAAAAACCCTGCTGAATTTTCTTGTGCTGCAATCACGCAAATTCAACAACAAACTATTTTATTTCGATTTCAACAATTCGGCCAAGTGTCTGTTTAAAGCGCTCTCCGGCCATTATTATGACATGTCGCATCACCAGCTCGAAGATCCGTATTTTCTGCAACTAAACCCATTATCTTTGCCAAACAACAATGAGAATAAAAGATTTCTCGAAGATTTTTTTACCTCTCTGGTTGCCTTCAGCAAAGATCCGGTTGCAGAAACCGAATTACAATTCATCCCACAAATTGTTGATCGCATTCTCGCCTCCAACGCCAATAATTTCGCCCTCGCCTGCAAAGTTTTTAATAGCCCAGAAACCCGCAATATTTATGAAAAATTGCAAATATGGAATGGCGGAAAACTCGGCTATGTTTTCGGTTCGCAAAATGAAATTAACTGGAATGATCAACTCATTGCCTTTGATTTGACAGAGATTCACGAGCATAAACCGGTGTTGATCCCCGTTGCTCTTTATCTGCTTCATCGCATCGAGATGTCGCTTGATGGCTCGCCAACGATAATTGTTTTAAACGAGGCTTTCGATCTGGTTGATAATATTGTTTTAGGACCACACATAGCTGAATTTCTTGTGCATGCAAAACAAAAAAATTGCATGGTCATTTTCACCGCCACAAACATCGAACATATTGCCACAAGCGAGATTGCAACCGAGATAAAAAAACATCTGGCGACAGAAATTTTCATGCCAGATTCAGCACCACATCAATGCTACAAAACAATTTTCGCTTTGAATGATGAGGAAATGGAAATCGTAAAAATGATGGAAAAAGATGAGCGGCATTTTCTGCTCAAACATGGCGAAGATTCGGTTATTGCCACGCTCGATCTTTCAGAAAATGTTGAAATTGCAAAAACACTTTCAGCCGATGAAATCACTCTAACCGCAATGCAGGAAGTAATCGGCGCAAATACCAGCAAACAAAATCCAAATCCCGAACCACAAATCTGGTTGCCACAACTTTTTGAGGTGCTGAAGGAATTTGAAAATCAACGTCTTGCCGAAGAAAAAGAAAAAGCGCGCCAAGAAGCAGCGGAAAAAAGAAGGGCGTTAAAAAAGAAATTAGAGATGGATTGAAATGAACTCCCCCCTCCAAAACCTCCCCCAAATCAAACAAAAAGATTTAAAAAAACTGGTCTCCGTCATCCGCAAAAATTGTGATGATGTTGAGATGATCATTCTCTTTGGCTCCT
>MEMO01000031.1:0-50621 GCA_001767955.1 Alphaproteobacteria bacterium RIFCSPLOWO2_01_FULL_40_26
GCGATGCCACCCTCTTTTTCAAAGAGGGTTTTCGAACCAAACCTCCTTTGAAAAAGGAGGTGGCTGATTGCGAAGCAATCAGACGGAGGATTTGTGGAGATAAACTTTGAATTAGAGTTTGTCTCTCTCAAATCACCCGTCATCGCACTTACGTGCGATGCCACCCTCTTTTTCAAAGAGGGTTTTCTTGACCTCCTTTGAAAAAGGAGGTGGCGCGAAGCGCCGGAGGATTTGGGATTGTTCTTAAAATTCTGTATCTTTTTCACGCTCCGTGCTCCATGGGTTAAAATTTGGGTTAAAATTACCGAAGCACGAAGCACGAAATATCCCAAACACAGAATTTTGCTTAGAGCCTGTCTTAAAACCGAAGAAACCCATCTCTGACTTCGACTTTTTGCGAGAAATGGGTCAAAAATTTTTTCATAGATATGAAACTGGAATTGCCATCACTTCCCTTGAAAGTGCTATGTCGGTTTCGCGCAGACAAATCACTGCTCCATTACCAATTTTTTTTCCAAGTTTTTTCAAGGTGGAAAAGCTTTTTGTGGCTGTAATGCTGGGAGTTGCAGTTTTTTTGAACTCGATTGGATAAATCACATCACCCTCCTCAATCAACAAATCAATTTCTTTCTGATCAAGATCGCGATAATAGTAAAAATAGGCATCCCTGCCATTGTGCCAATAGCTTTTAAGAATTTCTGCAAAGATGTAAGTCTCAAGAATTGCACCAGACATTGCGCCAGCCTCCAAAGATTCATGTGTTGGCCATTGCGTCAAAAATGCGCAAAGCCCGGTATCAAGAAAATAAAGTTTAGGGGCTTTGACCATACGCTTTGTAACGTTGCGATAGTAAGGGTGGAGCAAATAAACCAAACCAGAAGTTTCCAAAATTGACAACCAGGATTTGATGGTTTTGTGATCAATATCACAATCACGCGCCATGTCGGAATAATTCAAAAGCTGTCCGGTTCTTGCAGCACAAATACGTAGAAATCTTCTGAAGGCGGTTTCATCTTCAATCTTAAGAAGATCGCGCACATCACGCTGAATATAGGTTTGAACGTAAGATTTGTAAAAAACTTCACGAGTATCTTTTCTACCCAAAACAGCGCGCGGATAAGAACCAATCCAAATATCATGATAAATTTCTTTCAGATTTTTGGTTTTTTTTACATTTTTTCGCGCCGCATCCAGCCATTTTTTTGTTGGCAAAAACGGTTTTGATTTATTGGCACGATCTGCAATTTCAGACTGTGAAAAACCAAGAATATCAACAATAGCGACTCTTCCAGCAAGACTTTCCGTAATGCCTTTCATCAGATGAAATTTTTGAGAACCCGTCAACCAGAACATACCATTTTTTTTGGTCCTATCCACAATAATTTTGATATAGCTGAAAAGCTGCGGCGCATATTGCACCTCATCAATCACCAAAGGAGGCTTATATGTCTGTAAAAACAACGCCGGATCTTTCTGCGCCATAGCACGCACTTCATGATCGTCAAGTGTCACGTAATTACGCTTGGAAGACAGGCATGCTTCAAGAATAGTAGTTTTTCCAACTTGTCTCGGACCACTTAACATCAAGACCGGAAAACTGCGTGATAATTTTTCAAGAGTGGGAACTATGGTTCTTTTTAACATCTGCTATATTTCGTTTATCTGGGAATACCATTCCCAATTAAACGAAATTACTTTTTTATATTTTTTAATTCAACCCACAATTCGCGCAGCTGTTTTTGTGAAGCTTCTGCCGGTGCATTCATCATCAAATCCTGTGCTTTGCCATTCATTGGGAAAGGAATTACTTCACGAATATTTGGTTCGTCGGCAAGAAGCATAACTATGCGATCGATGCCGGGAGCTAGACCGCCATGCGGCGGAGCGCCGAATTTGAAAGCGTTTAACATCGCGCCAAATTGTTGTTCGACCACTTCGCGGCCATAGCCGGCAAGTTCGAAAGCACGATACATGATTTCCGGTTTGTGATTGCGAATCGCACCACTCGATAGCTCAACACCATTGCAAACAATGTCATATTGAAAAGCTTTGATTGAAAGCGGATCAGCTGAATTTAAAGCTTCAAGCCCGCCTTGCGGCATTGAAAAAGGATTATGCGAAAATTCAATTTTGCCGGTTTCTTCGTTTAACTCATACATCGGGAAGTCAACAATCCAGCAAAATTTGTAGATCGATTCATCAATTAATTTCAAATCATTACCAAGTTTGATACGCACCAAACCGGCGATTTTAGCAGCTTCGTGAGCTTTACCGCAGGAAAAGAAAACGGCATCACCATTGTTTAATCCGGCAATTTTTTTCAATTCAGAAAGTTTTTCCGCACTTAAAAATTTGGCGATTGGACCCCTGGCAGAATTATTCGCTTCGCCATTTTCGTCAAAGTTGATATAGGCCAAACCCTTGGCACCAACGCCTTGCGCAAATTCGATCATTTTGTCGAAAAACGAACGCGGTTGCACTGCACATTTTGGTGCTGGAATGGCACGGATTTTTGCACCCTGCTCTATTTGTTTTGCAAAGATTGAAAATTCTGAATTGCGAAAAATTTCTGTGACGTCGGAAAGTAGAATCGGATTACGCAAATCAGGCTTGTCGATGCCGTATTTTAGCATTGCATCTTCGTAGGTGATGCGTGGGAAAGTTCGTGCTTCGTGCTTCGTGCTTTGTGCTTCGATTTTCTTTTTTCCGAATTTTTGGAAGATTGAGATTAGGACTGGTTCGATGGCGGAGAAGACATCTTCCTGGGTTGCGAAGCTCATTTCCATGTCAAGTTGGTAAAATTCCGGAGCGCGGTCAGCACGCAAATCTTCGTCGCGGAAACATGGCGCAATTTGGAAATAGCGATCAAAACCAGAAACCATCAAAAGCTGTTTAAACTGCTGTGGCGCTTGCGGCAAAGCATAAAATTTTCCCGGATGCAAACGAGCCGGCACGAGATAATCGCGCGCACCTTCTGGAGAAGAGGCGGTTAAAATTGGGGTTTGAATTTCCAAAAATCCCTGCTTGGTCATTTCCTCGCGGATACTTGAAATCACTTGGCTGCGCAGGATAATATTTTTGTGAGTTTTGTCGCGACGCAGATCGAGGAAACGATATTTTAAACGCAATTCTTCGGAAGAATTTTCATCGGAATTTATTTGGAAGGGAATTTGTTCGGCAGCAGATTCAACAAAAAATTCAGCAATTTTTACTTCAATTTCGCCAGTTGAAATTTTTGGATTAACCGCTTCAAACAGGCGGTTAACCACGTCACCAATGATGGTTATAACCGACTCCAATTTTACCGATGCAATTCCCTTAAGATTTTTTTCATCAAAAACCAATTGCGTAATGCCAAAGTGATCACGCAGATCAATGAAAACCAGACTGCCATGATCCCGTTTTGAATGAACCCAGCCGGAAAGTTTAACCTGTTGCCCAATGTTTGATTTGTTGAGTTCAAAGCAATTGTGAGTTCTGTAAGGATGCATCAGTAAACATCGTAGGAATTCGTACCGCTATGATAATAACGGTTGCGGCAGACATTACATTTTGACATGCGGGCAATGAAAAGTTCGATGGCTCTCGGCTCTTTCAAACAGATAAACCATCCAACCAAATGCATTCCCGGCAATAAAATCAAAAGATAGAAAAACTTGCTGGTAATCACAAAAGCAAGAAGCGAAACAATACCGTTTAATGCCGCAAAAGTGTAGCTGACGCCAAGTAGCATCGGCGGTCTAGTTAATCCTAAAAATAACGGATCGGTACCAACTGTTCCAGACATTGTTGAGAGTTAATTGATTGACAAATGGGCAAGGCCGCACATAAAACGCGCGACCCTTAAAAAAGTCAAATCGTAAAATGTCATTTCTTGCAACATCCATTTCAAACATCAAACCATCTCCAACTATTGCCGTATCAATGAAGGCCGCCGAACTTAAATCTCAAGGCAAAGACATAATTTCGCTTAGCATGGGCGAGCCAGATTTTGACACGCCAGACAACATCAAACAGGCCGCAATTGAAGCGATAAAAAGAGGCGACACAAAATACACTGCCGTTGACGGAACTGCCACACTAAAAAAAGCAATAATTGCCAAATTCAAACGCGAAAATTCTCTCGAATATAAACCGTCAGAAATCATCGTTTCAACTGGCGCCAAGCAGGTGATTTACAATGCGTTGATTGCTTCAATCAATCAGGATGATGAGGTGATTATTCCTGCGCCTTATTGGGTTTCATATCCCGATATGGTTCTTTTGGCAGGCGGAAAACCGGTGATAGTTGAATCATCAGAAAAAAATAATTTCAAAATTTCGCCATCTTCTCTCGCAGAAAAAATCACCCCAAAAACCAAATGGCTGATTTTGAATTCACCAAGCAATCCAACCGGCTCATGCTACTGCGATAAAGAATTAAAGGCTCTTGCCGAAGTCTTATTGCGCCATCCGCAGATTTATGTTTTAACTGACGACATCTACGAACATCTAATTTTCGACGGGCTAAAATTTGCAACAATTGCACAAATTGAGCCACGTTTAAAAGAACGCACTCTTGTCGTTAACGGCGTCTCTAAAGCCTATTCCATGACCGGATGGCGAATTGGATTTGCTGGCGGGCCAGAAAAATTGATCAAAGCCATGGCGATGATCCAATCACAAAGCACCTCATCCCCCTGCTCTATTTCACAAGCAGCATCAGTTGAGGCTTTGAATGGAGTGCAAGATTACATCACGATGAGTAAAAAAATTTTTGAGAAACGTCGTGATATGATGGTTGCGATGCTTAACAAAATTGACGGCATCAATTGCAACAAGCCAAATGGCGCCTTCTACGTTTTTCCTTCATGCCAAGGACTTTTTGGCAAAAAAACTTCAGCCGGAAAAACCATTGAAAATGACAATGATTTTGCCAGCTATCTTCTTGAAGAAGCGTTGGTAGCAGTGGTTCCTGGCATAGCATTTGGTGCATCAGGTTTTTTCAGAATCTCTTATGCCGCTTCCGAAGAATTTTTACAAAATGCGATGCAACGCATTTCAGATGCCTGCAAAAAATTGAAATAAGATGCTCCTCGCCTTCGACATAGGAAACACCAACATCGTCATCGGACTTTTTGATGGCAAAAAATTGACTCACAAATGGAGATTAACCAGCAGCTCGAAGAAATCTGCCGATGATTATGCGGTTGATATTATCGAGCTTTTTCTAACCGATAAAATTGACTGTCTGAAAATCACCGGCTGCATTATCGCATCGGTTGTACCAACCCTTACCGGTTATCTCAACGAAGCGGTAAAAAAATTCTTGAACGAGGAAATTGCCAAAAAAATTCTCATCATCGGCGATAAAAAAACGCGGCTTAATATTGAAATTAAGGTCAATAACAAAAATGAAGTTGGATATGATCGTCTAGTCAACGCAATCGCCGGTTATGACAAATTTGGCGGCAATCTGATCATCATAGATTTCGGCACAGCCACCACCTTCGATATCGTAGGAAATAATGGCGAATATTTGGGCGGCATAATTGCACCCGGCATAAATCTTTCGCTAAAGGCGTTGCATGACATGACAGCACAATTGCCAAGAATTTCGGTAAAACCACAAAAAAATGTCATTGGCAAAAGCACCATTGAAGCAATGAATTCCGGCGTTTACTTCGGATATATCTCGCTGATTGAAGGAATGATTGAAAAAATCGAAAAGGAATTAAACCACAAAACAACCCATATCATCACCGGCGGTCTCGCCGAAATTTTCAAAGATGCACTGAAAAACCTGGAAGTGCATCACGAGCCAGAGCTGACTCTCGATGGGTTGGGAATTGTTTATGAAAGAAACATTTGATCGTGCTTCGTGCTTCGTGCATCGTGCTTCGTAAAACTTAAATATGTCAAAAAACAAAAATAATAAATCCTACACAGAACTTGATGTCTGGAGAGTTGCGGTTGAAATCTGTGATATGATTTATTCGTGCACTAAAAATTTCCCAAAAGAAGAATTATTTTGTTTATCAAATCAGATTAGAAGAAGTGCGATTTCTATACCGTCAAACATAGCAGAAGGATGTGGCAGAAAAAACTCGAAGGAAATTATTCAGTTTTTGTTTATTGCTCGTGGCTCTATTTATGAGCTTGAAACACAATGCTTGATAGCGAATAATCAGAACTTCCTAGCTGAAACTTCTTTCAAACAAATTTCAGAAAAAATCACTCGCTGCAAACAACTCATAAACGGTTTTATTAATCATCATGCTACAACGCACAAAGCACGAAGTGCTACGAAGCACGAAGCACGAAGCACGAAGCACAAAAATGGATCTTAACTTAAAAAAACACCACTCCGACCTCCTCTTCCTTCCCCTCGGCGGCGCCAATGAAATTGGGATGAATCTCAATCTTTATCATCTCGATGGCAAATGGTTGATGGTTGATTGCGGCGTTGGTTTTGCTTATGATGTTCCTGGTGTCGATATGATGACGCCCGACATTTCCTTCATCAAACAACATCGTCACAATCTGGTTGGAATAGTGCTCACTCACATCCACGAAGATCACATGGGTGCGGTGCAATATTTGTGGGAAGAGCTGAAAGCGCCGGTTTACGCAACTAATTTCGGCGCCAATTTTTTGCAGAGCAAGCTTGCGGAGTTCAAATTGGACAAGGTCGTTCCAATCCGCATTATCGATGGTTCGCGCAATTTGAATCTTAATCCATTCACCATCGAATTTATTGGCCTCACTCACTCGGTTCCGGAGATGAAGGCTTTGATGATTAAAACTCATAAAGGCAATATTCTTCACACCGGCGATTGGAAATTTGATCCCAATCCGGTTGTTGGCGAGATTTCCGAAAAAGAAAAAATCAAAAATTACGGCGAACGTGGCGAAATTCTTGCGATGGTTTGCGATTCAACAAATGCGTTGTCCGAAGGACATTCACGCTCTGAAGGCGAACTTTACGACTCACTAAAAAGTTTAATTGCGGGAAGGCAAAATCTGGTTGGCGTCACAACTTTCGCCTCGAATATCGCCAGAATTCACACCATAGCACGCATTGCCAGAGATGTCGGACGTAAGATAGCGCTCCTCGGATTCTCACTGCATCGCCTTCATGAAGTCGGAAAGAAAAGCGGATATTTCACGGAAAATTTTGATTTTATATCCGATAAGGAAATCAGATTTTACAACAAAAAAGAAATTTTAGTCATCGCCACCGGATGCCAGGGCGAACCGATGGCGGCCACAAGAAAAATTGCTACCGATACTCATCCGTCAGTTCGTTTTACTAAAGGCGATCTGATGATTTTTTCTTCCAAAATTATCCCCGGAAATGAGAAAAAAATCTTCGAGCTTTTCGACGAGCTGGCCAAAAACCAGATCGATGTGATGACAGAAAAAGACCATTTCGTTCATGTCTCCGGCCATCCGTCGCAAGATGAGCTGCGCGAAATGTATGCTTTGGCCAAACCAAAAGTGGCAATTCCGGTTCATGGTGAATTTTTGCACACTAAAACACATTGCGAATTGGCAAAAGAATGTGGCGTTGCGCGCGTAATTCAAATTGAAAACGGTCTGGTAGTAAAAATTGACAATGAAAATTCTGAAAAAATCGGCTTCGTAAAATCGGGTTATTTTGGCGTTGATGGCAAACAACTTCTCGATCTCAAAGGCGAAATAATCCGTGAACGCAAAAAATTGCAGCAAAGCGGTGTGGCCATATTTTCCTTCGCGGTTAATGATTCACTCAACATCGTTTCACGCATTCGCATAAACTGCATCGGCTCTTACGATTTGAAACGCGACTTCGCCGCAGAAGAAATGATGAAAAAAGAAATTCAGATTTTCCTAAAAAATAAAGCACGCGAGCTTGATTTACATGAAGGTTTTGGGCTGCATTTCTTGAAAAAAAGGAAAAAAAGAAAAAAATTGCAGGAATCAAAAATTCTTTCTGAAATCGAAAAATCGCTGCGCTCAAAATTGCTCAAAATCTTTGAAGATCTAATGGGCAAAAGGCCGGTGGTGGAAGTTTCGATTCACTTGGTGAATTAAAAATAGACCCCGCAACAAGTGCGGGGCAACGCCCTAAATGCAACAAGTGCGGGGCGACGCCCTAAATGCAACAAGTGCGGGGCGACGCCCTAAATGCAACAAGTGCGGGGTGACAAAGCCTAGAGTAATACTCAGACGATGTCACCCCGCACTTGTTGCGGGGTCCAAAATACAAACATGATCCAACCAGAACTTAAAATCATTGCTGACCATCTTCGTTCATCATGCTTTCTGATCTCTGACGGCGTGTTGCCAAGCAATGAAGGACGCGGCTATGTTTTGCGCAGAATCATGCGCCGAGGCATGCGCCAACTCCATAAATTAGGAGCGCGCGAGGCTTCAATGTATAAACTTGTCGATGCGCTGATAAAAGAAATGGGCACCGCCTACCCTGAATTATCAAGAGCTCGTGCCGTTATCACCAATACACTAAAAACCGAAGAAGAAAAGTTTCGTGAAACTTTGGAGAAGGGTTTAAAAATTTTAGAAGAAGAAATCACGCACATCACAACAAAGCACGAAGCACGAAGCACGAAGCACGAAGCACAACTCTCCGGCTCAATCGCCTTCAAACTTTACGACACTTATGGCTTCCCACTCGACCTGACACAAGATATTCTCAAAGAAAAAAATATCGAAGTTGATACTGAAGAATTTAATCACGAAATGGAATTGCAACGCGAGCGCGCCAAGGCCAATTGGAAAGGTTCTGGCGAAGTTGCGGAAGAAAAAATATTTTTCGATCTCAAGGAAAAATTCGGCGAAACAAAATTTTTGGGTTACGAAACTTTGAGCACAAAAGCAAAAATTTTAGCGGTTTTAGAAAATGGTATAATCCTAAACCAAACCCCATTTTACGCCACTTCCGGCGGTCAAAAAGGTGATGATGGAAAAATTGGCAATGTTGAAATTTCCGAAACAAAAAAATTTGCCGGCGGAGTTTTTTTTCACTTCTTTTTCAACCAAAAATGTGATTTAAAAGTTGGTGATGAAGTGCTTGCAGAAGTAAACTCAATAACACGCGCGATGCGCGCTGCAAATCACTCGGCAACGCACTTGATGCATAAAGCTTTGAAAGAAATTTTAGGAAATTCCATTTCCCAAAGAGGCTCAAATGTTGACGCTGAATATTTCACTTTTGATTTCAATTTTAACCGCGCCATGACCGCAGAAGAAATTAAAAAAGTTGAAGATTTGGTTAACAAAAACATCAAAGCAGAAAATCCTGTAAACACTAACATAATGGCTCTGGATAAGGCTCAATCTTCTGGCGCAGAAGCGCTTTTTGGTGAAAAATATGATGCTGAAGTTCGTGTAGTTTCAATGGGAAATTCTGTTGAACTTTGTGGCGGAACTCACGTTAAAAACACTTCTGAAATCGGAATCTTTAAAATTATTTCAGAAAAATCCATTGCCTCTGGCATCAGAAGAATCGAGGCCAAAACCGCTGATGCAGCAAAAAAATATTTGGCTGAAGAAGAAAAAAAATTACAAAATCTTATTCAAAATTATCACAAGAAGATTGCTCAAAAAAATCAGGAAATTTTGCAACTCGGCGGAAAAGAATCTGAAAATATCAACCGCGATGAAAAAAATTTAAACAAGCTAGAACAAGAGCTAAAAAGGCGCGATAAGGAAATTGAGCAACTGAAAAAACAAAATCTCTTTAAAAATCTAACCAATCTAAAATCAGAAAAAATTGGTGCTATTAACTTACTTGCTCACATTTTTGATGATGCCGAAGCAAAAGATATTCGCGATATTGTTGCCAAAATTAAAACAGATTCCGAATTCTCAACTTTGCACATCATCGCATTTTTTGCCTGCAAAGATGAAAAAGTTTCGGTATGTGTTGCGGTGACCAACGATCTACAAGAAAAATTTGACGCAACCAAGCTTATCGCTCCAATTATCGAAACAATTGGCGGCAAAGGCGGTGGTGGAAAAAAAGATTTTGCCATGGGCGGTGGAACCATGAAAGACAACATTTTGCAAGCAATTGAGGTTTTGAAAAACCAAATATAATTGTTCTAAGAACCTGTCCTAAGTCTTTTTTAACCCCAAATTTTAGGCAGGTTCTTAAAATTTTGCGTCTCGTTTAAATAGACCCCGCAACAAGTGCGGGGTGACATTGTTTGAGTAATACTTAAAACCATGTCACCCCGCACTTGTTGCGGGGTCTATACCCAATCAAAACCACATGCCATATTACACATATATTCTAACCAATAAACCCAACGGAACTTTTTACACCGGAATAACGAATGATCTTCAAAGAAGAATTTTTGAACATAAAAAAGGAAAGATTGAAGGTTTTACAAAAAAGTATGGTTTAAAAATATTGGTTTATTTCGAAGTGTATGAAGATGTTAGGGATGCTATAGCTAGAGAAAAGTTGATAAAAAAATGGAAGAGATCAATTAAGTTAAATGCAATTCAAAGAATGAATTCAGAGTGGAAGGATTTATATTTTGAGTTGCTGGTGGACCCCGCAACAAGTGCGGGGTGACACTGTTTTGAGTATAACTCCAGAACCATGTCACCTTGCACTTGTTGCGGGGTCAGGAAAAACTAGTTTTATGTCTAACAAAAAATATTTCGGAACCGACGGAATTCGCGGAACGGCAAATAAATTTCCAATGACGGCGGAAATCGCTTTGCGCGTTGGAATGGCGGTTGGTGCAAAATTTACCAATGGCAATCATCGTCATCGCGTAGTTATCGGCAAAGATACGCGCCTTTCCGGATATGTCATTGAACCGGCTTTAACCGCCGGACTTGCTGCCGTTGGCATGGATGTGTTTTTGGTTGGGCCGGTACCAACCCCTGCGGTTTCAATGCTGACACGCTCAATTCGCGCTGACATCGGCATCATGATTTCAGCATCGCACAATCCATATCACGATAATGGTATAAAAATTTTCACTCGCGACGGGCATAAACTTTCCGATCAATTGGAGAAGGAAATTGAAGATTTGATCGAAGGCGACATCACAAAATATCTGGCCAAATCAGAAGATTTCGGACGCGTTCAAAGGCTCGATGACGCTTCCAACCGTTATATCGAATTTGTCAAAAACTCTTTTCCCAAAGACAAAACTTTAACCGGAATAAAGATTGTCGTCGATTGCGCTAACGGCGCTTCCTACAACATTGCGCCAAAAATTTTCTGGGAGCTTGGCGCTGATGTGATTGAAATCGGCACCGAACCAAATGGCTTTAACATCAATGAAAATTGCGGCTCAACCCACATCGAAAAATTATGCAAAAAAGTTTTAGAAGAAAAAGCTGATATCGGAATTGCGCTGGATGGCGATGCTGATCGCGTTTTGATTGTTAATGAACAGGGTCATGCCGTTTCAGGCGACAAGCTAATCGCGCTCATCGCCGAAAAATTGCATAATGAAGGAAATCTCAAAAAAGACACAGTGGTGATTACGCAAATGTCAAATTTGGCGCTTGAAAATTATCTTAATTACATCGGCGTTTCAACAATCCGCACTCAAGTTGGCGATCGCTACGTTCTCGAGGAAATGAAAAAACGAGGATGCAATTTCGGTGGCGAACAATCAGGACATATCGTGCTTTCTGACTATTCCACCACTGGCGATGGTTTGGTTGCGGCATTGCAGGTTTTATCAATTGTCTGTGATGCTAAAAAACCAGTTAGTCAAATTCTGAATCTTTTTGAAGCCTTTCCGCAAATTTTGAAAAACGTAAAATTCGACAGCAAAAAAAATCCACTGGAGGAAAAATCATTACAAAAATTCATCGAAGAAAAATCACATGAACTTGGACATGATGGGCGAGTGCTGGTTAGAAAATCAGGAACAGAAAACCTGATTCGCATTATGGTTGAAGGAAAGGATTATAAAAAAATTGAGAAAATCGCTGAAGAAATCGCTGCAAAAATTAATTAATTTTTACTCCCCACTTTTTACCAAGATATTTTTCGACATCTTTACGATCTGCGTTTTTTAACACTGAATCAAAAACGATAATTTCTCCGATAAGACCTTGCCATGGATAAGAACCATTTGGTGAATTTCCGACGTAAATTGCAGTAATCGGAGTAGCAATAGAGCCGCTTGGATTATTGAGAGTTTCAGCTGTTCCATTGGCCCAGAGTTTCACATTGGTTCCATCATAAGTTGCTGAAATAATTTCAGGATTAGAGGTAATATTAGAACCAGCGGAATCAATTGAACTCCATAAGGTTAAAACTCTTTTACCATTATTGACACCCCCTCCTCCACCTTTTTGATATATCCAGCCATTTACACTTGGAGCTGTTCCGCCATTTAAAAATGCTATGCGATAATTTGTAGAAGTGGTGTCATCTGATTTTGCCACTAAAAAAAATGTAAAAATATCTTTTGGATTGCTGATCAAAGTTCCGCTTAAAAATGTGGTAGCACCAGTTGATCCTCCAAAAGAAAGAGATGGCAAACCGTTGATACCATTGGTTTTGTAGGTGATATTATTATCACTTGTTCCTCTGCTAACATTGTTTTTGGAAACTGATTGTGGGCTGTAATCATTCCATAAAGTAACGTTAGCGACATCTTCGGCTTCGCTGGTTTGAAAGGCGGTTTCCATGGTGGTTTCAAGCCATAACATTAAACCTTTAATGCTGGTAACCGGAGCGCTTTGAGTTTGTGTGCGCGCTGACGCAATTTTCATTTGTGCAACCAAACGACTTGCTTGAGTAATACCGGCAACAAGAATTCCGATAATTAAAATTACGATAGAAAGCTCAATTAGGGAAAAGGCGCGTTTTAGTTTCATAGTTAGAATTTTTTTGTTGCTAGAAAAGTGATCAAACTTCCATATAAAATGGAAAATAGAGAACCAAGCAGAACTCCGATTTTTGTTTCATCAAGCATCAGGTGATTATCAACAAAAGCTAGCGAACCGATGAAAATACTCATGGTGAAACCGATGCCGGTAAAAATCGCCGCGCCATAAAATTCAAGCCAATTAGTGCCGCGCGGGAGATGGGCTATTTTGAAAAAAATCGCAGCAAAACCAAATAGCATTACGCCGATTTGTTTGCCAAAAAATAATCCTAAAGCAATTCCCAGCACTAAAGGTTGTAAAAAAATTTCCGCTGAAAAATTTTCAATACGCACGCCGGCATTGGCAAAAGCAAAAACCGGCAAAATCAAAAAATTCACCGATGGCGCAATTTTGTGAGCAATTTTTGGCAAAATCGGTTGGTTGCGAATTTGCATTGGGATGAACATGGCGGTGAGAACGCCGGCAAGAGTAGCGTGGATTCCGGATTTCAAAACCATCAACCACAAAATTGCGCCACCAATCAAATAAAGCGAAATGCGATTGGAATTTTTGAAATTCAAGAACGCCAGAAAAGCAATAATTATCGCGACATAAAAAAGAAAATTGGCATCAATTGTTCCTGAATAAAAAACAGCGATAATCAAAATTGCCGCAAGATCATCGAGCACAGCAAGAGCAACCAAAAAAACTCTCAACGAATTAGAAATTTTTCTGCCAAAAAGCGAAATTATGCCATAGGCAAAGGCAATATCGGTTGCGCATGGCACCGCAAAACCGCGCATATTTTCGGTGCTGTGATAATTGAAAAAAGAAAAAATCAGCAATGGCACAATAACTCCGCCGGTTGCGGCAATTGCTGGAAGTGCAAGTTTATGTCTGCTCGAAAGTTCACCAATTAAAATTTCTCTCTTCAGCTCCATCCCAACCAACAAAAAGAAAATCGCCATCAATCCATCATTGATCCAATCAAGCAGAGTTAAATTTTTTGCAACAAAACCAAGATTGATCGGCGCATTGATTGCAAGAAAATCACGATAAGTTTGATATTCGGAAGAATTTGCAGCAAGCAACGCTACAGCAGTTGCAACCAATAGTGAAATGCCGATGGCGATTTCTGATTTGAAGAATGTTTTTACAGCTGCGCGGATCATCAATCAATCCATAGCGAAAGGCCAAATCTCCATCTGATATAATCCTTAGCTAAAACCTGTGCATGAATGAAATTGTCTTCATTGACGAATTCATAATTTTCCTTACGCAGATTTTCCAGTTCAGAGCGATAAACCAGACGGAAAATATTGTTGCGGTTCGATAGGCCGTTAACACGGTTGATGATGGTTTTGCACGGCTCGTCATAGTAATATTTCTGATTGTGATCAGCGGGCTGAATTTCAAGGAATTTTACCATCATCTCCTCGAACATTTTAGCACCATTTGGTTCGCGCATGAATGATTCTTCAAGCAGAGCGACATCTTTTTCGACACGATTAACCAGCTGCATGCGCAATTTGGAAACATCGTCATTATGCCAATCCATGAAATAGCTGACATCGCGGATTTTGTAGAAAGCGACAAGATGATTTGGATCATCAGTTGGAATCAAAAATTGTGGATTAGGAAAATAAAACGGCGCTTGACAAAGATTGATCGGACGCTTTTTGGCTTTGAAATTTTTATCCATTTTTTCATCGTCTGGAAGCTCAATATCAGCATTCATTTCTTCGCCGGAAGTGTAATAATCGAAGGCAAAATATGTTCCTTCGGAATCACGAATATTTTCTAGCAACGACCAAATATTGGCGATCGGCAAACAAGGTGCCATGCCAACAGCCACAATCAAATCCGCCTGCGGCAAAGGCTCGTTGCTGGCATCCAAAACCATAAAGATTTTGTTTTTTTCATTACGAAAATATTGGCGATTATCGAAAATTTCTTCATCACGAACATCAACACCGATATAGCGCAAATTCTTATGCTGCAACGCGAGGCAATTTTCAATATCATACCCTCCGCCGCATTGAACCTCGAGGATGGATGAGATATGTGGGAAGATGTTTTTGATTGATGTAATGTGTTGTTTTGTGTGCATAGCTTTTAAAAGTTACGTTAGAAATTAAAATCCGCTAAATTGCATTTTATTTTGGTTAAATCTTTTACCAAGATATTCGAGTAATGATTTTCTGTTGTTTTTTTCCTGATCAAAAGAATGGGTTTCACCAACAATATATTCAATTTTATCAAGATTTTTGCAGTTATAAAGAATCTCAAACTCCGCTCCTTCGCAATCTATTTTTAACAATTTACAATGATTGATTTTTTTCTCACAAAAAACCTGATCTAAAGTAATTGATTTTACTGTTTCTGTTTTGATTGGATTTGGATTATACAAAACATTAAGACCATCAATCATTGAAGATGCACCAGTATTATGCATACATGTAGTTAACTTAACAAAACCTTTGGCACCACTAATCGCTAAATTATATAATTTTATACGCCCCTCAACATTATTAATTTTTATATTTCTTTTAAAACTGCGCCAATTCTCAAACACTGGCTCGAAAGCAAAAATTTTTAAAAAGGGGAATTTTTTAGCAAGAAAGATGGAAAACACTCCTACATTACCACCGATATCAATGACTATACACCATGATCAAATTTAATTTTATCCTCAAAAACAAAGCTATATTCGCCTCTGTTGAATTCGTTGTTTAAGAGTTCGATGGTACTGGAATTCGAAGAATCTGAAAATAAAAAGCTAATTCCCTTGATTGTCACATTTCTAATTCTGTTTGTCATATAACTCATGGTTTTTCAGCACGTATTTCACGTGGCATCTGATTTGTTCTACCTTATAGAGAGCCATATATTTGTTAGGCTCCTCTTCTTTAATATAAAATAACGCCCTTCCAAGATTGAATGGCGGTTTTTCCAAATTAACAGGATAATATTGACCAAATTGAATGTTGATGTTTTGGGCACTTGTATCGCAAAAACTTGTCAAAAGATATTTTGAGCCGCTGCAAACTACATTTTCTAAAAATTTCCAAGTTGCAAGGAAGGGAAAGTGGATAAGCATATCGCGTGAAATGATTAGATCTGATTTAATTAACAAATCAGATAAGGCATCCTTACAAAAAAATTTCATGCTTCTACATTGACAAAACTTTCTGTTATTTTTGTTAATTAAATCCTCCACAATATCCCAACCTTCATATCTCACATTTTCCAAATCAACCTTACTCATCCAATTCATATCACCACATGGAACATCAAGAATTGAGCTGATTCGCAGTGTTTTGATCAAATAACGGAGATCATTTCTCAGATTGATTGTATTTCTTAACTCAGACCCAGGACCAGAAATGGATTCATCAGAACCCCAAAGATTTTGCTTAAAAATTTTTGTGAAAATTTCTTGTGTCATGAGTAAAATAACTTATAATTTTATGTCTGTAATTGCCCCGGAAGGCGATGGAAAATTACAATTTAAGTTTGAGCCAAAGCTTTTCTTGTTCTTATTTAAGGTGAGTAAAGCGGTGATGTTGTTATATTTATCAGCTGTTTTCTGCTTTATGATAAGGCCATTTTGTCGAAAATATTTTTGATGGTGCTGTTAACTTTTTTATTAAAAGAATTCTCGATAATAAAATCTGGTTTTTGAGGGAATTCTGGCTTTATATCCATACCCATAACGTGTTTTAGCCCATTCTTGCTGCTTTGATTGTATATTTTTTTAACATCTATTTTTTTTATAGCGGCTAAATCGGATGAAATAAAAATCTCTATATAACCACCGATATTTCGTCGATTCCAAACGTGTATTTCATGAAATAGAGATATTGTGGCGCACACCACATTGATATCTTGCTCAACAAGCATTTTGCACAGCCGAGCATATTGTTTAGCGGCTTTCAGTCTTTCTTCCTTTGTGTAACCAAACTGATTACCGAATACTTCTCTTAAGATATCTCCATCTAACGAAATTACCGGAATAGATTTTTTTTTATGCAGTCTAACTAATTCAGATGCGATAAAACTTTTTCCTGAACCAGATAATCCTGTAACCCAAAAAACTTTTGCCATATCTTTATTGTTTTACTGTGTTGCTTCTAGGTTGAATTTTATGCATTCATTTCCCAAATCTTTTTTATTGATGATGGTTAGGATACTGTTTGCAATGTATTCTTCACTCTTACCGAAATTATAAATCTTATCTTGCCTCAATTTTATTATATTCTCTCGAAATTTTTCTTTGTTATCTAACAGGTGTTTAGTTTTTTGTACTAATTCAGATAAGTCTTTAGCAATACCAACTTGGTGACAAATTTACTGAATTTATGGACTATGTTCAGAAAAAAATAGCACATCTTGAGTGTGTTAAGTCGACATATTTAACTCGTGCTTGGTCAATAAAGCGCAAATAAATGTGTAATGAAATATTCAAAAGCACAAACTTTAAAAAAGTTAAAAGGTCGGCTAAAAAGCGCGATTATTTTGGATCAATTTTGTTTTTTAGTTGATGAGTGGCAAAGAGATAAAAAGAAGATTATTACCAAGTTAAAATTGTTAGGATGGCTCTCGCGCCACTTGATAGTTAGAAGTTCTTCTGCTGATGAGGATGGTAATAGATTTTCTCTTGCCGGTCATTTTGATTCGATTTTAGGAGTTTTAGGAGAAAAAGAAATTTTTCTCGCAATTGAAAAAATCATAGAAGGTTTTGGTGATCGAAATGTTGAACATGAGATTTTTGTTCAGCCGTTTCTAAAAGATGTAAAACTCGCTGGAGTTGCTTTTACCAAAGATCCAAGTAATGGCGCACCTTACATCGTAATTAATTTTGATGATAAATCTGGACGCACAAATTCTGTTACTTCTGGTGATAGCAACAATCTCAGAACTTTTTATTGTCATAGATTATATCGTAAGAAATTTGGTGATTTTCGTGATAAAATTTTAGCACTTTGTTTTGAGTTGGAGATAATCACTAAAAGTTCGACCTTAGACATCGAGTTTGCAATCGATCAAAAAAATAAACTTTATCTTTTTCAAGTTAGGCCACTGGTCGTTAGTCAACAGAATAAAATTGATGAGAGTGAGCATTATAAAATTCTACAATCTATCAGCACCAGCCTTGCTTCTTGGATGAAGAAGCATCCTTATTTATGTGGTGATCGGGCAATTTATGGAGTGATGCCAGATTGGAATCCGGCAGAAATTATTGGCATCAAGCCCAATCCGCTTGCAGTTTCATTATATCGTGAAGTTATCACCAATTCAATCTGGGCTTATCAACGTGATAGTTACGGATATCGCAATTTAAGAAGTTTTCCTTTGTTGGTTGAGCTTGATGGCATGCCCTATATCGATATTAGGGTTAGTTTTAACTCTTTTATTCCGGCGGGATTAAATCAAAAAATTGCACAAAAGTTGGTTAATTTTTATCTTCAAAAATTGATCAAGAATCCACAATTGCACGATAAGGTTGAATTCGAAATCGTTTTTTCATGCTTTACTTTTGATATTTCAAAAAGGTTATTAGAGCTTAAGAGGCAAGGGTTCTCATCTGATGAAATTTTTCAGATTAAAAAATCTTTACTGGATTTAACCAACAAAATTATTTCCCCAAAATTTGGTTTGTGGAGAGAGGATTTAAAGAAAATCGAAATTTTAAAATCTCGTCATAAAACAATTCTTGATAGTAGTTTGGATAAATATGCCAAACTTTATTGGTTGATTGAAGATTGTAAAAGATATGGTACGCTTCCATTCGCTGGCCTTGCCAGAGCTGGCTTTATTGCGGTTGAGATTCTGAAATCGATGGTGAAGAAAAATCTTCTTACTCAAGTCGAATATCATAATTTTTTATCCTCACTCAATACGATAAGTTTCTCCATCAAAGAGGATTTTCAAAAATTAGATAAGAAAAACTTTTTAAAAAAATATGGTCACTTGCGTCCAGGGACTTACGATATTTTATCAAAAAGATATGATGAAGATTGTGATGGTTATTTTGCCTGGTCACAAAAGAAAAATATTAAAAATGAACAAAATAATTTTTGTTTATCGAGCTCTAAACTAGTTAATATTCAAGATGCTCTTGATGAAAATGGTTTTGAAATCGATGTAAAAGATCTTTTTGAATTCATCAAAGGCGCAATTGAAGCACGAGAATATTCCAAATTTATTTTTACCAAAAGCTTAAGTGATTTTTTAAAAATTTACGGTGATGTTGCTGTTAAAGATTTGGGAATTTCTCTCGAGGATTCTGCCTATGCCCATACTAACTCCATACTATCTCTGAACAGCAATTCTTCTGATCCTAAAAAAATTATCACCGCTTCTATCAAACGCAGAAAAGAAAGGTTTGAAGTGACCAAAGTTATTAATTTGCCAATATTAATAACTTCCGCCGATGATGTTTTTGCTTTTTATGAATTAGAGTCGCGTCCTAACTACATCACTCAAAATAAAGTTATTGGAGAGTTAAAAGTTTTACAGAATAGCGACAGGAACATTGCTGGAAAAATAGTAATGATTGAAAGTGCCGACCCAGGATATGACTGGATTTTTTCTCACAAAATTAAAGGACTTATCACTAAATATGGCGGGGTTAATTCACATATGGCAATCAGAGTAAGTGAGCTTGGAATTCCGGCAATAATCGGGGCAGGAAACTTATACGAAACCTTAAAGAGAAATAAAAAAATTAGTCTAGATTGTATGAATCAGAAGGCGACTTGTATCAATTAATAATTCAGACAATGAAATTAATCGCAGTTACTCAGAGAGATATTTTTATAGATGAAACCGAAGAGCAAAGAGATTCTATCGACAAAAGATGGTATGATTTTTTTAATAAGATCGATCTCATTCCTTTGTTGTTACCAAATAATCTTATCTTAGCTGTAGAGCTGCTTAATTGTTGTAATGTAGCAGGAATCTTGCTTACTGGAGGGGGGGAGATTTCTGTTCTTAATGGCCATGTCGCAAATCAACTTTCTGAAAAATCTGAACCCTTGATTTACAAGGGCTCGTCGAGTTTAAAAATGGTAAGAAATGGGGATTTGCGACAGTCCCTTAATGGCTCTAGAAAAGAAAGAGAGAGAATCGAGGAATATTTAATTGAGCTTTCAATAAAAAATAAATTACCGCTACTTGGTGTTTGCAGAGGTATGCAAAAAATACAAAATTATTTTGGCATAAAATTACAGAAAGTTGATGGTCATGTAATGGATATGCAGGAAATTGTTGTTGATGGTAAGAAGCGTGTGGTCAATAGTTATCACAAATACGGTACTACAGAAACTAACCGCTATTTATCAGTATTGGCAAAATCTTATGATGGTGTTGTAAAAGCAGTAAATCATCAAAGTTATAATATCAGCGGCATCATGTGGCATCCGGAAAGATGTCAACCATTTGAGAATGAAGATATAAATTTTTTCAAAAAATTCTATGCAAGCTCTGATATTAGCGGCCGGTAGAGGTAGTCGTTTACTTTCTCTTACTGATGATAAGCCAAAATGTTTGGTCGAACTAAAAGGGAAACCATTATTGCATTGGCAGATCATGGCTTTGCAGGATGTTGGAATTCAAAATATTGCTGTTGTTACTGGTTATCTAGGAAATAAAATCCAACATTTAGGGCTCAAAAAAAAATTCGAAAATAAAAGCTGGGAGACCAGCAATATGGTTGTCTCCCTTTTTTGTGCCGATGAATATTTAATGGCAGATACGACGATAGTCAGTTATAGCGATATTGTTTATGAATTTAAAATTGTAGAGAAGTTAATGTCCGATGGTTCTGATGTTGCGATTACTTATGATGTTAATTTCCAGAAATTATGGTCAGCAAGGTTTGATAATCCTTTACAAGATCTGGAGTCGTTCAAAATTGATAAAAATAGCTTTTTGCAGGAAATAGGAAAAAAGCCAAAAAATTTTAATGAAATTCAAGGTCAGTTTATGGGTCTATTAAGATTCACTAAACATGGCTGGAATGATGCCAAAAAAATCTTACAAGGTTATGATATTAACAAGCTTGATTGTACGACGATGTTGCAAATTTTGATTACTAAAGGAAGGAAAATAAAGGCTGTAGCAATAAGTGATAAGTGGGGTGAGATTGATACAATCAGTGATTTGGAGCTTTATGAAAAAATATATTAATCCAGAATATGACAAGGTTATCGAGATAGTCATTGAGTCAGGAAGAATTGCGTTAAAATATTTTAAGCCAGATCAAAAAATAGCTTGTGAAGTCAAAAGTGATGACTCGCCTGTGACCAAGGCCGATCTTGCAGTAAATCAATATTTAACCAAAAATTTAGAAAAATTTTATCCCGATATTAAAACTATCTCGGAAGAGGGTAATGTTGCAGAAAATTTGGCAGCTATTTTGTCTGACAAAGCTTTCATTATTGATCCTATTGATGGTACCGATTCTTTCATCAAAGGCAGCAAGGAATTTACAATCAATGTTGCGCTTAAATTGGATAATGATCTTGTTTTGGGGATCATTTATTTGCCAGTTGATGATATTTTATATTATGCTGATTCATGGTTTGGTTGTTACAAAATTATCAATGCAACAAGTGTGGGTAAAATTATAAAAATTCCCCAAGAAAAGGACGGTCCTAAAGATAAAATAACTATCATCACAACCAGAAGAGAAGATGAGTTTAATCAGATAAAAAAATTACTTTCAGGAGTGAGGCGGGAAATAAATTTTATTAATATTGCCAGCTCATTAAAGTTTTGTTTTTTATGTGATGGTAATGCTGACGCTTATTACAGGGCGGCTAAAATAAAAATTTGGGATATTGCTGCCGGTTTTGCTCTAGTAAAGGCTTGTGGATTCAAAATCACTAATCATGCCAATGACGATTTACTAAAAATAATTTTTAATAAGTTTTTTTTGGAAAATTCTGCGAAAAATCAGTTTCGTATTGAGCCATTTATTATTAGAAAATCATAAAAACCAAAGATGAATAATCTGCCAAAAATAACAGTAGTTACCGTGGTCAAAAATGCCGTGAACACGATGGAAAAAGCGATAAATAGTCAACCCTAAAAACCACCCCACCCCATATCCCGCTTGACTCCATAACACTTTCTTCTTCTACTATTTTTTTACCAGAA
Source organism: Alphaproteobacteria bacterium RIFCSPLOWO2_01_FULL_40_26 (assembly GCA_001767955.1). Lineage (GTDB taxonomy): Bacteria > Pseudomonadota > Alphaproteobacteria > Rickettsiales > UBA1997 > UBA2645. Next base: position 22,000 of record MEMO01000031.1, read on the forward strand.
AATTAGGTGTCACCCTTCATTTTCCGGCAAATAAATTCAGTAAAAAAGTCATGAAGCCATCTCGTATCGATAATCGCCAGGAAGATATTTTTAGAGGAAGATTAAGCAGTGAGCTCAACCCAAAACATGAGATGATGATTTTATCGAAGATGATTCCTTGGAATAATTTGGAATCTGAATTTTCCGATCTTTACCAATCAGAGCGCAGCGCTGGCGGTCAGCCTCCAAAGCCAATCCGTTTTGGAACTGTCGCAAATCCCCATTTCTTACCATTTTTAAACTCGACGAGCCCTTGTAAATCAAGGGTTCAGATTTTTCAGAAAGTTGATTTGCGACATGGCCTTAAAAAAGTTATCGTCGATACCACCGTGATGCCAAAGAACATCGAGTTCCCCACTGACTCCAAACTTTTTGTGTTAGCCAATTTTTTGTTTTAATTTTGGATAAGATTGATGAGGGATTTTTTTGCCAATCTAAAGCCGTAAAAGAAATCTGATCGAGCACCGCAGCAGATTTTATCTGCTTTGAGAGCAGTTCCAAGGTTTTAGATTTTTGATTGGAATGAAAAATTATTTTTTGCTATCGGGCAAAATATGACTATTTAAACTTAGCTACCCACATCCTTGTTGTGTAAGGAATTGAAAGAGTTTGTATGTTATTTTGAGTAAGAAATTTTTCTATTTCAGAAATAATCTTGGTAAATTTTTCATCTCCAGCCTGACGATGTAAAGTGCCGTGAGAACGCCATGCTTCAACACAATCTTTGAGAGATTGTTTGTGAACAACATTTCCCTCAATGAAATCAACGGAGCTAAACATTCCGGAATTTTTTAGAAATTCCATTTGGTCTTCTCTTCTGTTTCCGTAAGAATAACCGGAAATATTATTTTTAATAATGTCTTCAATTTTTTTCTGAATCGAATCATTAACATCGCGATAATTCCACATACATACAAACCAACCGCGATCATTGGTTAGACGCTTACTCTCAGCTAAAGCCTTGTTCTGATCGCAAACATTGAAAGAAGAACCAAAAGTTATGGCATCGAATTTTTTACTTTCCTGGTTTGTCTCTTCGCCAGTTCCAACGCCCCAAGAAACATTTTTGAACTGCATGGTTCTATTAATACCATTGGCTCGCATCGCGTCATTCGGCTCAACTGCGATCACTTCAAAACTTTTTTTAGCAAGTTCGATTGTTAAGTGGCCAACACCCGCACCAATATCGCAAATTGTGGCATCTGGCTTTAAAGACATTTTTTGAAACATTCTGTTTAAAGCATCCACAGAATAATCAGGTCGTTTGATATAGGCATCTGCTAGCGCTGTATAATCCCAGTTAGTTTTCACAATTTTTTAAAATATAGTTGTTAAAAATTTTTTTGACTTTTGACATATTGTCAAATTTCTCACCATAAATCCACTCTTCGGCGTAACCATACTTTCTCATGGTTGGTGCGGCTTTTTTTATGATATAATCAAAAGCTTTTTGATAACGCTCATTTTCTTTTAGCTTATATTTTGCGATAATACCGGAGTTATTAACTTTAAAAGAAGTGCGGTTCTTAAAAAATTTATGTTCAGATTTATTAATTTGCGACTCTTGATCCATTGCAACCTCTATTGAAGAGTTTGAAATAGCTTTCAAAATTTTATCATCTGATATTTTGAGATTACAAAATTTTCCAATTTCTCGTAAAAATAGCTGCTCATCTTGTTTTCTATCTTCGAATCTAAATATTCGTGCTTTTTTGTATCCTAGACAACTCTGGTAAAAATTGATAAATCCCTCCAAGTTCTCAATACAGAAGCTAAAAAAATCATCTTTTTCATATTTTGTTTGCCATGTAAACAAAGATAACATCAGATCTCGCGGATCTCTTATTGCCAGTATTGAGTCGTAATTTTCTTCATCGAAACTCAATAGTCCGTGACCAGTATGAAATATTGTTATATCATTTCTAAATATAAAATTTTTCCCTTGAGAAAATTTATAATAAATAGTTGGACAAAAAACATCCCAATCATTGCTTTTGGAATTGAAGCTATATTCATCATGCATGTCATCAATCTTTCTAACAAAATTAAAAACATCATATCCTCGACACGAATTCAGAATGTCTAACTCAACAAAACAATTTGCAATCCACGACGCCAATCCACTACATGGAAAGCTAATAAAATTTATTTGCCTCATTTTTTGATAATAAAGAGAAATGGTTTTTTATATAACATTTAATATCGCTTACTCTGTACAGAACCATATATTTATTGAGCTCTTCCTCCTTAATGTAATAATCCTCTACAAAAATTAAATGGGCTTTTCTCTAGATTTACCGGATAATAATTTCCAAATTCGATATTCACGTTGGGATAGCTAGAATCAAATCCACTAGATCAACAAATATTTTGAGTTACTGTTTACAATATTTTCTAAAAACTTCCAAGTAGAAGCAAATGGAAAATAAATTATCATATCTCTGGAAATGATTAAATCGGATTCTGGTATTTTATTAGACAAGGCATCTATAACAAAAAAACTCCTACTGGATTTGCTCTTAAAGTTCTGACTATTCTACTTAATCAAGCTTTTCACGATGTCCCACCCTTCATACTTAACTCCGCTAAGATCAACTTTATCCATCCAATTCATATCACCACATGGAACATCAAGTATGGACTTGATGTCTAGCGTTCTGATTAAATAGCAAAGATTATTTCTTTAAATTAATTGTATTTCTTAATTCAGATCCGGGACCGGAAATAGATTCATTACTACCACAAAAATTTTGTTCAAAAATTGTCGCAAAAACTTCTTCTGTCATAAAGAGTTATCTGAGGTGAATAGTTTATTTATTTTCAACATATTGCTGACTTTATCTCCATAAATTTGCTCTTCGGTATAGCCATATTTTTTCATAAGCGTGGCGGTTTTTTTAATAATAAAATCAAATGCCTTTTTATAATGCCTATTTTTCTCAAGTAAGTATTGAGAGACTACGCCAGACTTAATGATTCCCCCTTGGAAACTCTTTAAATATTCGGGATATTTATTGATCATTTCATCTTGTAATTGTTTCATCTTCTCAAAACTGGAATTAAGAACCGCCTGCCTCAACTCATCATCAGCAAAATCTACACTCATGAATTTAACAATTTCCTTTAAAAATTTAAATTCATCTTTTTTACGATCTTCGAATTTAAAAATTTTGATATTTGGATATTGTAAACATTTCTCATAAAACCAAATCCAATCATATATTTTTTTGTGACAGAAACTATTAAAATCTTCCGCTTTCCAGGCATTAAACATTGATAACATTTGGTCTCGCGGATCCCTTATCCCAACAATGGCTTTAAAATCTCTTTGTTTAATGGACAATAGTTCGTGATTAGTATCTATTAATTTGACATCATTTCTAAAAAGAAATCGATTATTAGTATTGATCTCTTTTCTACCATGAAATACTGCGGAAAGCCTTACGTGGCCAACACTTTTTATAACTTCATATTCATCAAAAAGATGATCAACTTTTTGCTTAAAAAGAAATTTATTGTTTGCGGCATTATGTGACTCGGAACCATCGTAATAATCATTTCCAACCAATATGATTTTTAGCTCAATACAGCAATTAAAAAACCAGTCACATAAGCCGCTAAAAGGAAACGTGACAAAGCAAACTTTTTTCATTAAAATATTCTTTTCCCAAGTTGAGCAAATTAGTGCGGCATCCTGACAGAATAGTTGGATTCAATAACAGAGCGGATTCCTAGGCTTAGGCTTTTATTTTTTATTCAATTTTTCTACTTTTTCTGTTGATAACTTATATTTGAAGATAATTCGTTTTTTTCTGAGCAAAATGGAGCCTTGATTTCAGTGGCTCGGGAAAAATTGATTACCTGAATTTGATATGATTTCTTCAGCATTTTTAGATAAAAAACTTCTCCTTAGTGCGGTAAAATCAGAAAAAATATCTTGCAGAGGCCTGATTTTACTGAATCAAAAAAAATGGGAAGAGCGGGTTGCTCAAGTCAGGAAAAGGAAACGTGACAAAGCAAACTTTTTTCATTAAAATATTCTTTTACTTCAGATAGTTTAGATATTGGCTGCAATATCTCAAAAATACCTCGTTTGGTATGTTCTCGCATTTTCTTTTTTCTAAAATCAATGCCAGAAAATCTTTCGTAATCTCTTAGGGTTCTTTTACTACCAAGACCATAATCCTTGATCGATTCTAAAACTTCATTATGACGAGACTTTTTAGAGCCGAGCAAATGTTTAACTCTGGCAAAAGTTATTTTATCCTTTTTGACGCTTTTTTCTTGCGACTGACTTTTATGCAAGTTTGAAGATGGGATAAAACCCTCTCCTAAGTTTTTATATAATTCTAAATTTTTGATATTTTCCTTATAGAGGTGATAAGTGATATTCTTATTGGCATTATAGATGTTATATCCATTGGTCCACAATCTTACTGCGGTACTGATTTCTTCCCCATAAAAATACATGAATTTGTCGTAAGGAATTTTTCTGCATACCTCAAATTCACAAAACAAGAACCCCCCACTATACATGCATGAAAGAAATGGTTCATTATGTTTTCCAACATCACTGTAACTAGGCCCACCAAATGGTATGATGCCATTAGCATCAAACCACAAAGTTGTAGTAATAATTTTTTTCTCCACACCACCATCATAAAAATAGGAAGGATTAATGTTTGAAATAACAGCATTTCTATCGCGCTTTTTTAGCTCTTTGATCAATGTAACACAGGTTTCATCCCAACCCTTCTCAAACCTCATGTGAGAATCAATCATCAATATCCATTTTTCACCTTTCCATAATTTTTGAACACGGTTTCTAGCCCAACAACAACCTTCACTTTCCCTATAATCTACCTTATCAATTCGAAGTTGATTTGACCGCGGAAATGGAACTTCAAACAGATGCTTATCCTCATCGCCTTTCATATCATACTGATGACAAATTCCGACAAAAATATTTTCCGGTCTTTTGGCTTTTTTGAATAAATCTTGCAGAGTGTGTTGGAGTTCGGGGTCGCGGTAGGAGGCGATTTGGACAAAGATTGTGTCTTGCTTAGTATAAGAAATATCCACTCATTAACCTCTAAAAATGATTTGTATTTTCTGAATTTTAGAAATCTCTCTCCACTCTTCAAACACCCCATTTTTAGTATGTTCTCTTAACTTTTTCTTTCTAAAATCTATCCCAGAAAATCTTTGATAATCCCATAGCGTTCTTTTGTTTCCGATATGATATTCTTGGTTTAACTTAAGAATTTCTTCCTCATTACTTTTTACTATTTGTAGTAAGTCATTTTGTATTGATATGGCTTTTGTTTTAGTCACTTTGAATCCTTTCCTCTGTTTTCCTACTTCAGTTTCTACATCTTCTTTTGATTGCCAATAATGCCATATTACTGGCCGGTGATATGAATAAATATCAACACCTTTTGTCCATTGTGTTATTGAAAAAGGTACTTCATCCAGATTATCGAGATGGGGATTTACAAAGGACTCCGTGACAAATTTTGACAGTCCAAAAACAAATCCACCATAGGTAAACAGAGTTAAGTTTGGTGCCGGCGGATAATCAAAAACCTTATAGATCCCAAAAGTACTGATGAAATTTTGACAGGCAATTCTGTTGGAACAACACAACTCCTTTTGTTGTGTTTTTATATCATAACTAGGAAGACATTGTGAAATTATTACTTCACCATTTTTTCTAAGTTGAAAAATCATATTCACCAATTCTTCATCCCAACTTTCTTTGAAGCGGCAGTGGGAATCTATACGCAAACTCCACTTCTCACTCTGCCATAATTTTTGTGAGCGGTTTCTGGCCCAACACATTCCACCAGTTTCACGATAATCCACCTCATCAACTCTAATCTGCTCCGGTCTTGGAAATTCTACCTCAAACAGATGCCTATCCTCATCACCTTTCATATCATATTGATGACAAATCCCAACAAAAATATTTTCCGGTCTTTTGGCTTTTTTGAATAAATCTTGCAGAGTGTGTTGCAGCTCGGGATCACGGTAGGAAGCGATTTGGACAAAGATGGTGTCGTCTTTGGTATATTGCGTATCTGTCATTTATCTTAAGCGTTATTGGGGTTATGTGCTTCGCGGAGTAAAATGGGGTGGTTCGAGAACAGGCTCTAGCTACCTCACCCCGCCTCTCACAGCGCTACGAAGCCGAGACACAAAAGCAGAAGATACTCCCGGAGACGGATGTTCTCCACCTCCTCCACCACCTCCTCCTACCTCAGCGCCTCCCGATGCGGCGGAAGCGCCACTGTAAGGCATATGTTCATGTTCCGCAGCGGGAAATAGAGTTGAAGATAATCTCAATTCCTCTTTGACGGCTTCTATTCTTCGAGTATATTCCGCGCTTGGAAAAACTTCATTGAGCTCGGATGCTCTTTCAGCCAATTTTTTAGCCTCTTTAAAATCGCCGTAAGAGATAAATTCTTGCGCAACTGCAAGAGCGCGTTCTCTGGTGCTTTCAACATGGCTTGCGATCAGGGCTTTTAAGGTGTAATTTTCATTTAACACCGGGTCTTCGCCAAGGTCCTGTCTGGTTTTAGGATCGGTTTTTCTATATTCAAAATGTTGAAGCAAAGATGCGCGATCATAACTATGCCCCGCGGCAGTTAAAACCGGATCAGACATTATGCTTCCAGAAATCGGACAACAAAAATCTTCCGGATCATCCATCAAACGCCTCGATTCTTCGCGCAAAATGGCGATATTATCGCTATAGGTTCTTGATTCCAGAGCCTGCATTCTTCTCATCATAAATTCCATCTGCCTTTGCATTATTTCTAAATTTCCCGCCAAGAGATCGCCACGCGCTTTTTCTGTTCTTAACTGCTCTTCCAAATCTCTTATTCGCTCATCGCCCAAGGAAGAATGAGAAACACCAGCTTCCAATTGCTTTGCTTCTAGCAATTCTACAACGCGGTTTAGTCTTTCAATTCTGGCTGTATCGGTTGGATCTTTTGCGTGCCAGTGGGGAATGGCTATTCTTGTGGCATCAAGAGCGGTTGAGCCGGCAGGGATGGTGAAATCTAATCCCCACCATCCCGGAATTTTAAAATCAGCAGTTGTTCTGGCTGTTATATCGGCGCCTTTTTCTAGGAGGAGGTTGATTGCTTCTTCGACTTGTACACTTCCTACTAAGGCTGTCCAATGTAGTGGTAATACTAATTTTCCATGAAGATTAGAATGAGCATCTTTATCAGCATCTGTCAGATCTGGAAATCTATCCAAAAGAAATCTTGCGGTTTCCATATGACCATTTGCAGCCGACGTCATTAACATGTTTCTATTATAAACTCTAAAACCAGGATGATCACAAAAAGCTTTTACGGCTTCCGTAAATCCCCAACCGGCAGCATAATTTGCCGGATCTTTCTCTTGATAAGTAGGATCGGCGCCGGCACGAAGTAAAGTTCTGCAAATTTCTGGATCTGCTCCGCGTCTGGCTACAGAAAGAATCAATGGCACTTCCATGGCGCCATTCTTAGCATTCACATCCGCACCGCGATTAATGATGGAGATTACTCTTCCCACATCATTTTGTCTGCTGGCCTCAAACAACTCGCTATCAAGTTCACGCTTTTCTTCCGCGGTTAAGGCGGTTCTTGCTGCCAATCTTTCTTCGGCGCTCAAAAGTTCTTGGGATGCCGATACTGGGGATGCTTTTCCTCTCATAAATTTAAATTTTATTGTTGTATGGACGAATCACTTGAGAGCCCGTCTTAGAACCATCAAAGCATGATGCATAAAATATTTCAGACACAAACTTATATAACAACTGCGCATTTCATCTTAACTTTTTAATGTAATTTTCAATATCGAGCAAAATTTTTTCTACCTTGGGAAAGTGCTCCAATGCTAGCTTTATCCCCTTGATGGCTTTTTGTCGGTTTTGTGGATATTCATGCGTAGGCTCATTTCTTTTCTTGCGATAATCCATCCATTCATCAGCGCTTGGAACCAGATGCAATTTTTCAAGCTTATCAAGCATATCAAGCATCGACATACTGCCTTGATATTCTCCAAACGCTTCCAACACCAGCTTAAATAACTTGCGCCCCATAACATCCTGCAACTTGATGTAGCGCAGCATGAAGGCATCAATAATGTTGATATTTTTTCTGTTCAAAAAATCTTCATCAGAAAAATTTGTCATCTGCTCGTAATTCGGCTTGGCATATTCTAGATGAAGTTTGGCAGTTTCCAAAGCTTCACTTAATGTGATCTCGCCTTCTGTCATAATAAAGCTCCTGTTCGTTTGGCAGTATCAAAAATTTTTTCATGCGGAAAATTCGGCGATTTCACTACTAAATCAACCTTTCTCTCAATACCGGCACGTTCCACTTTCACCAAAAAATCTATCCTTTGCTGATAGGAAGTTGGATTGGAAGTTTCGATAAAAAGATCAACATCGCCACCTCTCTTACTATCATCAACCCTACTGCCAAAAAGCATTACCGGCGCATCGCCATAAATTTCTTTTGCAACTTTTTTGATGATGTTGATGTGATCCTGCGACAACCTCATATCCTGAAATCCTCACCAAGATAAACTTTCCGCACCTCGCCATGTTCGATGATTTCTTCTTTTGAGCCGGAAGTTAGGATCATGCCATCATAGACGATATAGGCGCGATCGACGATTGATAAGGTTTCGCGGACATTGTGATCGGTGATTAAAACGCCGATGCCGCGGTCTTTTAGATGTATGACCATTTTTCTAATGTCGTTTACGGCAATTGGATCAACACCGGCGAAAGGTTCATCAAGCAGGATGAATGAAGGGTTGGTGGCAAGCGCTCTGGCGATTTCGACTCTTCTTCTTTCGCCGCCGGACAATGCAAGAGCGTGAGATTTACGTATGTGTTTTATGGAAAACTCTTCCAGCAATTCTTCCAGCTTTTCTTTACGCCTAACCTCATTTGCTTCAGCAATTTCAAGGATGGAATAGATATTATCTTCAACATTCATGCCGCGAAAAATTGAAGCTTCCTGCGGCAAATAACCAAGTCCGAGTTGGGCACGCTGATACATCGGCATGTGTGTGATATCGAGGGCATCAATAAAAATATTTCCGGCATCAGCTGCAACCAAGCCAACAATAATGTAGAAACAGGTGGTTTTACCGGCGCCATTTGGACCTAGAAGACCAACAACCTCACCTTGTTTGATTTCAAGACTTATATCGCGAATCACGGTTTTTTTGCCGTAATTTTTGCTTAAATTCCTAACGCTTAAAACTTTTTCGCTCATTTTTTTTTGATTTCTTCATTTCAGAAACATCATCACCAATAACAACGACGACCCTTTTATCGCCGCCATTTCCGGCAATCGAGGTTTCGTCTTTTTTGCCAATAAATCGACCTTTTTTGCTGGCTAAATCATAAATGAATTTATTGCCGCTGGCAATCGAAGTGCCGTTGTTAATGATAACATTTTTTTCCAAAACAAAAATATTTTGCCGCGGTTCATAATAGCCAAAATCGCCACTACCGACAAATTCTTCGCTAAAAATTTTGACATTACCATTGGCCTCAATCCTTTTGATTTCAGACTTTCCTTCAGAATTTTTTTGTTTTTTTTCCTCATACAAAACTTTCATTTTGTCGGCCAGAAGCGAGCTATCATCTTTTTCAACTACAACATTTTTGAGGAAATCTATGGTTTGAGATTTGCGCTTGATGTCAATGACATCGGATCTTATTCTCACTGGTGAATCACTGGTCTCAAGCTTTGATTTTGCGGCGGCAAAACTTTCAAAATTCCAGCAAAAAATTATGAAAAAAAATAATCCAACCAACCTTCCAACCAACCTTGTTTTGAATTCTGTTTTAGCGATTTCCATTTGCGCGGTGGCAATTTTTATAGTTCTTAAAGCCCCTCAAATCCTGGATAAAAGAGAGATCAGGGAATTTAACCGCGACCTCAAAAACTACAATGTCAAATTGCAAATCCTCACCGACGAAAAAGAAATCGCTGAATTCAAAGTTGTAATCGCAGATAACGATTACAAAAAAATGTATGGGCTGATGAATCTTGATGATCTGCCATCAAGCCACGGCATGCTTTTTCCTTTTGCAACTAGTCGAATTGTTGGCATGTGGATGAAAAATACCCGCATTCCGCTCGACATGATTTTTATTGATGCCGACAATGAAATAGCCTCAATTGCAACTGATACGATTCCCTATTCTCTGGCAATAATTTCCTCACAAAAAGAGGTGAAAAGCGTTTTGGAAATCAATGCAGGACTGACTAAAAAGCTTGGCATCAGAGTTGGGCAAAGAGTAAGAATTTTGAATTGATTCACAATGAAAATGAAAATTTTCCAGATCAAAAATAAAATCTCAAAAAACCTTGCAGACGCACAGAAATCAGGCTTTTACCGCTTTCTTTCAGAATCACAAAAACAGAACACAAACGCCGCAAAAATTGCTGAAAAAATAATTGCCGATATCAGAAAAAATGGCGATTCGGCCTTGATTTCCTGCTGCAACAAATTTGACAAAACAGCTTTTAAAAAAGCTGAAGAACTTTTGGTTTCAAACCAGGAAATTTTAGCAGCAGAAAAATCAACACGAAAAGAAGTCAAATCAGCATTAAAATCCGCCTTCACACGCATCAAAAATTATCACCAAAAACAGATGCCAAAGAATCTTGATTTCAAAGACAAGGATGGTGTTGCACTTGGCAATCACTGGCGCGCTATTGAAAAAATAGGAATTTATGTTCCAGGCGGCACCGCTTCCTATCCAAGTTCAGTTCTAATGTCAGCAGTTCCGGCAATCGTTGCCGGCGTTGATGAAATTGTGATGTGCACCCCAACTAGCGCAGGAAAAATCAATTCGGCAATTTTGTTTGCAGCCAAACTTTGCGGCATCAAAAAAATTTATAAAATCGGTGGCGCGCAGGCAATTGCTGCCCTTGCTTGCGGCACAAAAACTATCGCCAAAGTTGATAAAATTGCTGGTCCCGGAAACGCCTTTGTTGCCGGCGCAAAAAAAATTCTTTTTGGCGAAGTTGGAATTGACATGATCGCCGGTCCAACCGATATAACCATCATCACTGACAAAAATAATAATCCTGACTTCCTTGCTGCCGACGCGCTCTCACAACTTGAACATGGTCACGATTCAAAAGCTTTCATCCTCACTGATGACGAAAATTTTGCTGTAAAAATTTCAGCCTCAATAATGACTTTGAAACAAAAATTACCGCGCCAAAAAATCATTGAAAAATCATTAAAAAATTCGGCAATTTTTGTGATAAAAAATCTTGATGAAGCCGCGCATATCGTAAACTTCATTGCTCCCGAACATCTGCAAATCGCCACAAAAAATCCTAAAAAATTCCTGCCAAAAATCAGAAATGCCGGTGCGATTTTTTTAGGAAATTACACTCCGGAAAGCATCGGCGATTACATGGCCGGCCCTAGCCACACATTGCCAACTTCCGCTTCAGCAAAATTTGCCAGCGGGCTTTCGGTTTTTGATTTTCTTAAAAGAATTTCGCTGATTTCCTGTGATAAAAATTCTTTCATAAAACTTGCCAAAAACACCGCAATTCTGGCTGAATGTGAAGGACTTGCAGCGCATAAATTGAGTATTGAAATCAGACAATGAAATTAATTTTACGTTTTTTGATCATATTGGCATTGATCACATCCTGCTCCAAAAAAGAAGAGCAAAACAGCGCTGAACGCGCTTATCTCAAGGCTTACAAACTTTTGAAAGATAAAAACTATTCCGAAGCCGCTGATGAATTTGAAAAAATTGATGACGAATTTCCATTTTCAAAATGGGCGGTTAAAGGTCAGGTGATGGCAATTTATGCACGTTATCTCAATGAGGATTATGAAAAAACCGCGCAAGGCGCTGATGATTTTATTCGCCTCAATCCCGCAAGCGAATATGCGCCTTACGTGCTTTATATGAAAGGCCTCGTCTATTACGATCAAATCCCATCAATTGAGCGCGCGCAAGACAATACACAACAAGCCTCATTCGCCTTTCGCGAATTAATCGCACGCTTTTCACAAAGCGATTATGAAGCTGACGCCAAAGAAAAATTGGTCTTTGTTGATGAGCACTTGGCAGGAGCAAGAATGTCAATTGGACGCTACCAGATTTCCACACAAAACTATGTCGGCGCCATTGAAAATTTTAGCGATGTGATCTCGCGCTACCGCCAAACAAATCAAGTGCCGGAAGCATATTTTCGTCTCGCGGAAATCTACTACAAAATCGGCCTGAAAGACGAAGGAAAAAAAGCTAAAGAACAACTAACCAATCACTTCCCAAAAAATTACTGGACCAACCTTGCCAAAAAAATCGACTGACTACCAACTAGGCACAAAGCATCTCTGGATCCCTTACACCCAAATGCAGAATCACCTGCCGCAACTCGAAGTTAGCCATGCCAAAGGCAATAAAATTTTTCTAAAAGATGGGCACGTTTTAATTGATGGTATCGCTTCTTGGTGGTCTGTCGCACATGGTTATAACCACCCTCACCTCATTTCAGAAATCACCAAGCAGGCAAAAAAATTATCGCATATAATGCTCGCCGGATTTGCCACAAAACCAACATACAAGCTGGCGCATCGCCTATGCAAATTTGCCGGCATGGACCATGTTTTTTTCTCTGATTCCGGTTCAACCGCTGTTGAAGTGGCAATGAAAATTGCCTGGCAGTTTCACCTCAATTGCGCTGATCAAAACAAAACCAGATTTATTTCTTTTAAAAACTCATATCACGGCGATACTACGGGCGCAATGTCTCTTGCTGATTTGGATTGCGGTATGCATCAAAAATTCAAAAAACTTTTGCTGAAAAATTTTTCTCTGGATTTGCCGCAAAATGAAAATGATCTAAAAAAATTTGAACAATTCGTCGTCAAAAACAAAAAAATTCTCGCCGGAATTTTTATCGAACCGATGGTTCAATGCGCCGGTGGCATGCGTTTTCACGATGCGGAAATTTTACGCAAAATTTTTCTTATCGCCAAAAAACATGATATTCTCTTCATCGCCGATGAATGCGCGGTTGGTTTTTATCGCACCGGCAAAAAATTTGCTTTCAACCATGCCAAAATCAAACCGGATATTTTAATCCTCGGCAAAGCTTTAACCGGCGGAATGATGACTCTTGCCGCCACTCTGACAACAAACAAAATCTTCAAAAAATTTCTGGGAAATTCACTTGATTCAGCCTTGATGCATGGCCCAACTTTTATGGGAAATCCTCTGGCCTGCGCCACTGCCAACGCCTCGCTCGATCTTTTTGAAAAAGAAAATTATGAAAAAAAAGTTTTAGAAATAGAACGTTTTCTAAAATCCGAATTGGAAAAATGCCGTAATTTAAAAAATGTAAAAGATGTGCGCGTGTTTGGCGCTGTAGGCGTGGTAGAAATTAAGGCAGATTGGAAAAAGATTGTCGAACTACGAAAAAAATTTATCAAAACGAAGGTTTTGCTTCGACCGTTTGGAAATTGTGTTTACACTATGCCACCACTTACCATCAAAAAAACAGAACTAAAAAAAATCACCACCGCAATTGCGCAAACTCTATCACAATAAAATTCTTCGACTACCTGTTTATATTTTTCTTCCAAAAGATTTCGTTTCAATTTCATCGAGGGTGTAATCTCGCCGGACTCGATGGATATTGGTTCAATAGCAATATGAAACTTTTGGATTTGTTCCCAATGATTGAGATGTGAATTAATCTGATCAATTTTTTTCTGCACAAATTTTTGTAAAATTTCTGACCGCAAAAAATCTTCATCACTTTGTGTAAAATTGAACTTCACCTTGAATTTCTTTAGCAATTCAAATTCAGGAAAAAGCACGGCAGAAGTAAATTTTTGCCCTTCGGCAATTACGATTGCGCCGAGCAAAAATCCCAATTCCTGCAACAATTTTTGCTCAATTGGCACTGGCGAAACATATTTGCCATTGGCATTTTTGAAGAGCTCTTTTTTGCGTCCGATAATTTTAACAAAACCTTCAGAATCAATTTGCGCCAAATCTCCCGTTTTCAACCAACCATCAACAATGGTTTCAGCAGTTTTTTGCGGTTGGTTGTGATAGCCACACATGATGTTTGGGCCACGCGCCAACAATTCGCCATCGCCAGAAATTTTTAATTCAACCGCAGGAAACTTTTTGCCAACAGTGCCAAGCTTAAAATTTTTTGGACAATTTGCGGTTAGAACCGGAGAGCTTTCAGTTAAGCCATAGCCACAAAAAAGATTGACGCCGATATTGCGATAAAACAGCTCTAATTCAGGTGATAGAGCGGCGCCGCCACAAATTATCATGCGCATTTTTCCACCGAGTGCGAAGCGAAATTTTTTGTAAATTACGGCATCATAAATTTTATCGCAGAAATTTTTTGGCGCGTAAAAATCTTTGGTCATCGCTCGTTGCAAAGCTTTTTTTCCGATAAATTTTTTGAGAAAAGAAGCTGAATCAACACCATCTTTGATTTTAGTATAAACTTTTTCTAACACGCGTGGAACCGCTGTCATCAAGGTTGGATGAAATTCACGCAAGGAATTTCCGACATTTTTTATGTCATCAGAAAAATAAATCGACACGCCTTGCGAAATATAAAACATCATCACCATACGCTCAAAAATGTGAGCCAGAGGCAGGAATGACAAAATCACATCATCGTATTTCGAAAGCGGAAAAAATTGCGCGGTGTCATGAATTTGTGAAACGAGATTATGATGCGTTAGCTCAACTCCTTTCGGCGTTCCGGTGCTTCCGGAAGTGTAAATTATCGTCACTAAATCTTGTGGCAAAGAATTTTTTTGCAGAGATTCGAGGTCATATTTTTTTTCTTCAGCCGCCTTTTTGCCCAGTAAAATTAAGTCTTCGAAGGCGATAATATTGTTTGGGATAGATCCTGAAACAAGTTCAGGATGACGATGCGAGAGTTCTGAACACAAGACGCTGTCATCCTGAACTTGTTTCAGGATCTGTTCACCATAAGTGATGATTTTCAAATCAAGATTTTCGTTTTTTATCGCAGAAAAAAATTCGCGATTATCGGTAAAAACAAATTTCACATCGGCATCGCGAATTTCAAAAAGCAGATTTTCCTGCGAGATATTGTGAAAAATTGGAACTGTCACCGCACCCGCCAAAATTGCACCGAAATCAGCTATTAACCAGATCGGATTCTGATAGGAATAATTGGCAAAACTCTGCCCTTTTTGCAAACCAAGCTCACATAAACCGCAGGCAAAATGAAAAATTTTTTCGTAAAATTCCTGATTCGAAAAAGATTTTAACTCACCATTTTCTTTAAAATTAAAAGCACTTGGATTCTTGAAATTAGAGGCTTGAAAGGAAATCAACTCAGAAAGAGTGGAGAAATTTTTCATCGCAAAAGCTCTGTAATTTTTGCTTCACAGATTTCTTTGGTAATGCCGATGAGTTTTTTTACATCCTGATCAAGAATTTCCTGATCGGCTTTAAGCATCATAAAATCAGGATCATAGCGCGCGCCGATATAGGCATATTCAAATGTCTCAAATCTTTTTTCTTCTCTACGATTTTTTTGTGAAAAAAGGGTTTTTAGCTCGGAATGAAATTTATTCACTCTGCAGGCAAGGTTGGTCAAAAAATGATCTTTGGGAAGATGTCGTCCATTGCTAAAAACAGAAATAATGCATTTGTAAGCATGTTCTGCTGCCTGATGAAGCTGGAATGAAGAATTTTTTGAATCTCCGATTTTAAGAGCATTTTTATATTGAAGAAAAAACGTGTTCGCAGCCTGAAAATATTCATCAAAATATTTTTGCGAAATTTTTCCCTGCTCTTTGTTGGTCAGCTTTCTTTTTTCAGCCAGTTTAAATTTTTTTGAATCATAAAGAACGATTCCTTCTTCTTTTGCATCGGAAAAAAAATACTGACCTTCGGAAAGTTTGACATTCAGAGTTTCAATGTCATGAGCGGTTATGTTTACATATGTTTTCAAACCATTTTCTTCACAAAAACGCGAAACACGAGCCCACAATGATAAATCCCTTCCACTCTTTTCCGTCCCCGTCACAACAAGAATATCATAATCGGAAACCTTGCGTAATCCTGGTTTGTTTTCCATCACATCCTGCGGCTCACGATAATCACCGCGGGCATAAGAACCAAACAGAACGATCATCTCAACATCATCACATTTTTTACAAATAATGGCAGCAATGTTTTTCAGCTCATCGCGTTTTTTTTGTGGAAGATGTTTTAGAGATTTTTTCATGTTCAATTCAATTTATCTCTAGTCCATGAAGGGTTTTTACGACAGTCAAGAACAGCATAAATTTTTACCACACGTTTTTCACACCGATAATAAACGGCAAAAGGAAATCTCTTTGATAATAGCCTATGATACCCAAAATGAATCGAGTGAACGCCAGCTGTAATGAGTAAAGACTCAATATCAGAAAATATTGAATCTAAAAAATACACACCAAGGCCATCCATTTGTCTTTCGTAAAATCTGTATCCATCTAGCAAATCATGTTTTACAGAAGTGAGAATGTAAATTTTCATTTGGCCTGTTTTATGATGTCAGATTTTGCCTTTCCCCAATCTTCAAAAGATTCTGTGCAGTTATTTATAGCTTCTTCTCTTTTAGCCAAAACATCCTTGTGCCATGATGGAGAACTCATATCTTCAGCTTCATGACAAAGGCTATCCCATATTAATTCCATTGTCTGAAGTTTGTCCGATGCTGACATTTTGTCTAAAGGTATAAAAATTGTCATAAACGTAAAATTAATTTTAGGAAAAATTTTTCATTGTAGAAACTCTTTGATTTTTGCTTCACAGATTTCTTTGGTAATGCCGATGAGTTTTTTTACATCCTGATCAAGAATTTCCTGATCGGCTTTAAGCATCATAAAATCAGGATCATAGCGCGCGCCGATATAGGCATATTCAAGAGCTTTGAAGCGATCTCTTTCACGACGATTATTTTGCGGAAAAAGTGTTTTTAACTCGGGATGAAATTTTCTCACTCTGCAGGCAAGGTTGGTAAGAAAATGTTCTTTTGGAAGATAATGGGTAAAAACTCCGATGATGGTTTTGTAGGCATGTTCAGCGGCTTGGTGCAGATCAAAAGCTGCGGATTTATGTCTCCCTTTATCAAACATAAATTGATATTTTTTCCAAAAATCACGTGAGGTAGAAAACCACTCATCAAAATATTTTTGCGAAATTTTTGCTTTCTCTTCATTGGTTAATTTTCTTTTTCTGGCGAGTTTAAATTTTTTTGAGTTGTAAAGAATGACCCCGTCTTTCTTGGCATCAGAAAAGAAATACTGGCCTTCGGAAAGCTTGATATTCAAAGTTTTAATATCATGAGCAACAATGCTGACATAATTCCTCAACCAAAGATTGGTTTCGCAAAGATCGGAAATATCAGACCACAAAGACAAATCCCTTCCACTCTTTTCCGTCCCCGTCACAACAAGAATATCATAATCGGAAACCTTACGCAGTCCTGGCTTTTCTATCACATCCTGCGGCTCACGATAATTGCCACGGGCATAAGAACCAAACAGAATAATCATCTCAACATCATCGCATTTTTCACGAATAATGGCAGCAATGTTTTTCAGCTCATCGCGTTTTTTTTGGGGGAGGTGTTTTAGGGATTTTTTCATGAGATTAAAAAAACTTACTCACCAAATGCCACAGCAACGAAAGTTTGCGATGAATCACCTCATGGTTTCTGATATATTCGCGAACCATGATGTCAACTTGCGCCTGCTTGGCAAAATAAAGGCAGATCACTATCAAAAACATCAGGGAAAAATAATTGGCGAGAGCATCAAAAAATCCTGGGCGCACTATGGCATCTTCGATTCTGATATTTTCCACTTTTCTGATACGCGCTCTGGTTCCTGGATGAGTGGAAAAAAGCGTGAAATATCCGCTTTCACCAAGCATTGACAAAGCCAATGCCATATTTTGCCCGCCAAATGCTCTGGCTGATTGGCGATCACAGCGAAACTCAATCGAACGCGAAACAAAACGACGCAGAAATTCGTAGATGTTGTAAACCACGAAACGGTTAAAAAAGGTGATGACGAAATTGAGAATCGAATAAGTATCGGCCATCACGCGCGATGACATTCTGCCGCCAAAAGGAATTATATTGATGATGCGCACCGCAAAGGAAAATATCACATGCAACATGCAAGAAACGAGATTGGTCACTTTCTGATTGGTAATAACCAGAAATGTCGGCAAAAAATCCTTATTGATCAGATGCGACATTTCATGGCCGATGATGCTGCGCAAAGCATATAAAAACATTTTTGGATCTTCGCATTCAACCAGATAATGATTGATGATACCGCGCGTTAAAACAATGGCGCGGCTACCGAGACTGCTAATGGCAAAGGCATTGATTTCGTCAGAATCTTTGATGTAAAGCCTTACTGATTTCTCACTAAATTTATTTTTTACCTGATCAAAAAGATCGGTTAAAAAATCATAATCCTTAATTTTTTCATAACGCGTGCAACCTTTCAGGGACGATCTCACCGAAAAACCAAAAAGAAAATCGAGGATAAAATAAACCAGCATCAAAAAACTAACGACAAACAAAGCGAGGAAGAGACCAAAACACAGATTTTGATAAGTGCCATAATCCATGCCAATCACATTATCATGAAAAGTAATGAATGGCATCAATGCAGCAACAACAGGCGAGGCCAGCACCGCCACATTAAAAACGGTCACCACATAGACCAAAACGAAGCTGAACGGTTTTGAGAACATTTAGGATTTAAGATTTAAGATTTAAGTTTTAGAACCTGTCACACTGATTAAATGGTTGTTATCAAAAATATTGTGTCTCTAAAAACAGATCCTGAAACAAGTTCAGGATGACATGTTTTGGAACCATCTTTCCCTAATTGTCATCCTGAACTTGTTTCAGGATCTGTTTTTTCTGGACACAAAATTTTAAGAACAATCGATTAAATATCTAAATCCTAAATCTTAAATCTTAAATTTTTGGAATGCGCACAATTCAGATTAAAAATTTCAAAATTGCCAACAATTTGCCATTCACTCTAATTGCTGGTCCATGCCAGACCGAATCGCTTGATCACTCACTGATGATGGCGGGCAATATCAAAAAAATTTGCGATAAACTTGGCATTAATTTTATTTACAAATCATCTTTCGACAAAGCCAACAGATCTAGCGTTGAAGGCAAACGTGGTACTGGTATTGCAAAAACTTTGCCAATTTTTGCTGAAATCAAAAAACAATTTGGCTGCCCGATTTTAACCGACATTCACAATGAAGAACAATGTCAGATTCTTGCAAAACATGATGAGGTTGACATTTTGCAAATCCCGGCATTTCTGTGCCGCCAAACCGATTTGCTTGAGGCCGCGGCAAAAACTACAAAAGTCATCAACATCAAAAAGGGGCAATTTTTAGCGCCTTGGGATGCAACAAATATCGTCAAAAAAATGGATCATTTCGGCAAGCAAAATGTCATGCTCACCGAGCGTGGTGTCAGCTTTGGCTATAACACGCTGATTTCCGATATGAGAAGCCTGCCAATCATGGCTAAAACCGGATGTCCTATTGTTTTTGACGCCACACATTCCGTACAACAACCGGGGGGTTTGGGCGGTGCCAGCGGCGGCCAGCGTGAATTTGTTGAAACTCTCTCATGTGCAGCAATTGCGGTTGGCGTTGCCGCAATCTTCATGGAAACACATCAGGATCCAGATAACGCGCCATCTGATGGTCCATGCATGGTGCGTTTGGATAACCTTGAAAGACTCCTAACCAAACTAAAAAAGCTCGACGAAATAGCTAAGAGCAATGCATAAATATCACCTTCTTGTAATTGATGATGACACTCGTTTACGCACATTGCTTGGACGATTTCTCGACGAAAATGGTTTTAATGTTTTGCTCGCCAAAGACACTATGGAAGCACGCCAATTGATGACTCAAAATAATTTTGATCTGCTGATAGTTGATGTGATGATGCCGAGTGAAAACGGCATCGATTTTACAGCAACACTTCGCCAAACCTCGCATATTCCGGTGATTATGCTCACTGCTCGTGGTGAATTTGATGATCGCATTAAAGGTCTTGAAGCCGGCGCTGATGACTATTTACAAAAACCATTTGAGCCCAAGGAATTACTGCTGCGCATCAACAATATTTTAAAACGCATCACACCAATCAAAGTCAAACAAGATATCTGTCACTTTGGCGATTTCACTTTCAACTTCAAAGAATCTCGCCTCAAGAAAGGTGAAAATTTCATTCATATCACTGATTCTGAAGCAAAAATTTTAAGCATTTTATGCCAGGAAAAAGGCCAGCCCATCAGCCGCGAAAAGCTCTCTTCATTGTGCGGCAATATTGATGACAGATCAATTGATGTGCAAATCACTCGCCTACGCAGAAAAATCGAAACCAATCCCAAACAACCGCATTATTTGCAAACAGTGCGCAATTTGGGATATGTGATTTATGAATAGTTTATTGCGCGTAATGATAGCGGCAGCTTAAAATTCTGATCTCGTCCCAACTACTTTGTAGACCAATCGGTGTTTCTTATTTATTCTTCGCGACCAAAAACCTGATAGTTCAAATTTTAATGGCTCTGGCTTACCAATTCCTTCAAATGGATGCGACATTATATCATCAAACAAATCCAAAATTTTATTGAAAACAACGCGATCTTTTCTTTCAAAATAGGCCATATCCTTCTGAGCCTTTTTTTCTATGGTGATTAAACGCTTCATGATTTAGAGAAAAATTTTTCTATTTCTTTTCTTGATTTAAACGTAACAGCTCCTTTTCCCTGATTCTTAATCGCATCAAGCAAATGCTTGCGGTTTTTTGGACTTGAAAGCAGATATAAAGTTTCCTCCAACGATTCATAATCATGGCGCGACATCATGACAACATCATCGCCATTTCTTCTGGTAATGGTGATAATATCACTGTTATTGACGACATAATCCAGGCAGGATTTAAAATTGTCTCTGGCCTCGGAATAGCTTACTTCTCTTGACATAGCTTAAAAAATTAATTGAGCCTGTCTTGTACAGATTTTTTGTACGTAAAGTCAATAAAAATAATCCAGACAGGTAAAACGGTTTCTGGTGAATTTTGCATAAGCGATGCAATCTTGATATTCCTTGCCTGACAGCCCTAACGATTTTGCAGAAATTTTGATTTTGAAATGAGAAAAAATTGCTTTTAATTTTTTTTCGTCGCAGTGAATTTTTTTTATTTCTTCTTGAAATGCAGTATTCATTTTTTTGGCTGACGTGAGGTTTTTTAGTTTTTGTTCATATTCTTTTTTACATTCAGCGGCGATTTTTTTACCGAAGAAAGTTTCAAGTTTTTTGAGCTGGACCCCGTCATGAAGACGGGGTGACAGGTTTAGGATTTGCTGTTCACACAATGTCACCCCGTCTTCATGACGGGGTCCAGCTTCGCAAACTCCTTTCAGGTTCTGTCGCAAATCCCCATTTCTTACCATTTTTAAACTCGACGAGTCCTTGTAAATCAAGGGTTCAGACTTTTCAGAAAGTTGATTTGCGACGGGGCCTTTCAATATTTTTTCCTGCAACCTTGCCGACATCAAACTCGTCACTGCAATAATTTGTCCATGCAGAATTTTTGCGGATTTTTTTGGATATTTCATTTCGATGCTATGAGCAATCATATGTTCTGATTGACTAGCTGGATAAGAGCCACCAGCCCTTGTCATTCCCTGACCGGAAAGCAGAAGAATTTCGATGAGAATTTTTAAAAACTTTTCATCTCGCAGCACAAATTTTTTATAATTCTTAACAAAAAATTCCATTTTCGGCTGCAAAATTGTGAAAGGTTTTTTGTCAAATTTTGTGCCAAGAATTTTGTGCGAAAGATACCAATCGAACCAGCATGAATAAAAACATAGACTGTCGCCAATGCCAGCTTTTGTAAGCTCAATTGGCGCTTGCGATAAAATTTCCAGATCGCAAAAAACTTTTAACGGCAAAGTTGCCGGCAAAGTTTTTTTATGTCCGCTAATGGTAATTGAGGCATTTTTTGAGAGATAGCCATTCATCGAAGAAGCTGATGCAAAAATGACATAGGGAACATTTTTCTGCGATGAGGTAAATTTGCATAAATCATTGATGGTGCCGCTTCCGAGACCAACAATCAAATCGCAATTTTTTAGCGCCACGGAAATTTTTTTGAGATTTTTTTCATCAGCTTTTGGCTTTTTTAACAGCAAAAAATTGTCAAATTTCTGCGGAAAAAAATTTCTACAATTTCTCCATATCGTCTCATCAGTAACGAAAAGCGCTTTTTGCAACACAAAGCCAAGATCAGAAATCAGCCAACTGGCTCTGCGAGCCAATCCGTGCGAAATTTTTACATTTTCTAGCATGAAATTTCTTGTCAGATAAGTTTTGGTTTTTATGTTGCCGCGACTTCTTCTAGAATCAAATTTCAAACATGGAAAACTTCCAGCTATTTCTACTGATTTTACAGGTAATTATTGCCGTGGTTTTGGTCTTGCTGGTTTTGCTGCAAAAATCTGACGGCGATTCCTTAAGTGGCATCGGAGGCGGATCTGGCGGTATGAATTCAATCATGTCCAGCCGTGCAACTGCCAATGTTTTAAGCAAAACCACCATGTTTCTAATCGCAATTTTTATGCTTAATTGTCTGATCCTTGCTTCACTTTCCAACGCCAGCAATAAAAAAACCGCCAGCGAATTGGAAAAAGTGATTGAAGAACAAAACAAATCAGCTCCCGCAGTTCCTCCAGTTCAGTAAAATCAAACATGAAAAAAACAGCTTTAAACGAAACTCATCGCGCCCAAGGCGGCAAAATGGTAGAATTTGCCGGCTATGACATGCCGGTACAATATGCCGACGGCATGCTGAAAGAGCATGAATGGACGCGCGCAGGCAATGTCGGAATTTTTGACGTTTCCCACATGGGACAATTTTTCATCGAGGGAAATGATGTGGCAAAATTTTTATCACACATCACCCCAACCGATTTTGCACTAAGCACACCGAATCTAGCCAAATATACAGTTTTAACCAATCCGGAAGGTGGAATTATTGATGATCTCATCATCACCAAACTAACCGATACAAAATTTTTTATCGTACTCAATGCGGCCTGCAAAGAAAAGGATTCGGCCTGGATTCGCAAAAACCTGCCACCTGAAATAAAATTTGAAGAACTGGTCAATCGCTCGCTAATCGCACTTCAGGGCGGCAAGGCAGAAGAAGTTTTGAACAGATTTTTGGCAGACAAAAATTTAGCCTCTTTGCCCTACATGAATATCGGTTTTTACAAATTAAAAAGCGGCGAAGAAGTTTTCATCAGTCGCACTGGCTATACCGGTGAAGATGGTTTTGAAGTTTCAATAAAAAATTCTTCTGCAGCAAAATTTTGGCTCGATTTATCAGCACAATCAGAGGTCAAACCAGTTGGCCTCGGCGCGCGTGACTCTTTGCGCCTTGAAATGGGATATCCGCTTTATGGTCATGATCTCGATGATACAACTTCTCCAATCGAAGCCTCTTTGGGATGGGTAGTAAGCAAAACCAACACGAATTTCATCGGTGCGACACGCATTCTAAAAGAAAAAACCGAAGGCACAAAACGCAAAAGAATCGGAGTAAAACTTCTTGAACGCGGCATTGCGCGCGAAGGCACTGAAATCCGCAAAGACGGTAAAAAAATCGGCGTGCTTTCAAGTGGCGGATTTTCACCAAATTTAAAAATTTCAATCGGTCAGGGATATTTTGACACCTCACTGGCCAAGCTTGGAGATCAAGTTTCTGCGATTGTTCGTGATCGCGAAATACCTGCTATTTTAACTTCACCTGTTTTTGTTGAAGCTAAAACCAAATCAGTAAAAAAATAAAAAATGGAGAAAAATGAAATTCACAAAAGATCATGAATGGATAAAAATTGAAGGCGATGTTGCTATAATTGGCATCACCAAATATGCCGCTGATGCATTGGGAGAACTGGTTTATGTCGAATTGCCAAAAATCAGCAATAGCTACAACAAACATGATGCTTTCGCCGTTGTTGAATCATCAAAATCGGCAAGCGATGTTTACATTCCCGTTGCCGGAGAAGTTGTTGCAATTAATGACGCCCTAACCTCACAACCTGAATTAATTAACAATTCAACTTACGAGAATGGCTGGATTGCCAAAGTCAAAATTAGCAACAAATCTGATCTTGATGACGCTATGGATGAAACTGCTTACAAAAAGCTTTTACAGGATTAGAGGTTAATTTTATTCAAGAATTCATCAGTTTTTCCCGTAAGAATTTTTGGAAATAACTTGGAAATTTTGGCGTTGATTTCCTCAACCAAAACAAGTTCTTCTTTAGAAAATTTTTTCAAAACATAATCCGAAATTTCAGAATTTTTATTCTCCGGACGCCCTACGCCAAGGCGCAAGCGCATGTAATTTTTTCCGATAGCTTCATCTAAAGATTTCAAACCATTATGACCGGCATGTCCGCCGCCGTTTTTCAGCTTTATCCTTCCTAAAATCAGATCAATGTCATCATGCAAAACAACAATGTTTTTGTTTTCAATTTTGTAAAAATTTTTTGCCTCAGAAACCGCAACACCGGAAAGATTCATGAAAGTATGTGGCTTTAAAGCGATAATCTTTTTTCCATCTATTTCCCCAGAAAAAACTTCGCTTTTAAATTTCTTTCCCTGCAATTTTAAGGCATGATCATCAATTATTCTGTCAAGCAGCAAAAAACCGAAATTATGACGTGTCTTTTCATATTCGCGTCCGATATTTCCGAGACCTACAATGAGATGCATGTTGAAAAATGATTTTGATTTCACAAAAGTTTTTGCATTTCCTCACAAAAAATTTTCAATGCAAAAGAAATTTTTAATCGCGTTTTTAATTCTTCTCTCCTGTACCAAAGCCCAGGATCCATACATCCTCTCCTACATTCCTCACATTCAGACTTTAGAAAAACAGGATCACAAATTTTGTGTTGATCTGAAACTTGCCTTTAACACCAAAAACAATTTGCAAAGCAAGCCTTACTGGCGCTGCAGATTTTCTTTTGCCAAATATCGTTTAAGCGTCAATCCAATCACCGCTGAACAAAACAGACGCAATCTCGAAATCAATGATCTGATTACCAAAATATCACTCAAAATTGCCCAGGTTTCCGAGCCAATGATTACGATTGAAAACAGAAAGATGGATAACCGCCAACATAAACAATGTCTGGTTATGGGATTTGTGGTTGAAACCGAAGACCAGGCCAAAGCTGATGAATATTTTTCCTGCCGTAAAGCATTGATTGAAGATCAGCAGCTAATTCTGCCATATGGCAATTTGGATTATCTCAAATACCAGAATCACTCATACAACATCGGATTTGTGATTGACAGTCGGGTTGACGCCGCAATCAAACTCTACAACGAAATGAAAGAAAAATATCCAACCTGCGTGCAATACAATCTCTACGGCATCAATTTTAAAAAATGCGCACAGGCACAGGATAAATCGCGCCAGTGTATCAGCGAAATTGATCGCAAAAAATTCAAAAAAGAAGGCGAGGAAAAAATCGCCTGCCAAAAAGGAGCTTATCTCCGCTTTCCGGACGAAATGCTAAAAGAAGACAGCAGCAAACAGGATATCGAAAAAATGAACAGCAGATCTGCCTATTACAACCAGCAAAGCCTTGCTGCGATTGGTCTTGATGGCACATTATTCACATCTGAACCAGAAAAATCCGAAGAAGAGAAGAAAAAAGAAAAACTGGCACGCACTCAAAAAATCAATTCCAAAGCCAATTTATATGACAAATTCGAACTCACAAAATTGCGTCAAAAATATATTTTTTCCTGCCAGACGGATGCGGGAAAAAGAGTCGCCGAATTTGTCGATGGGCTAAAGAAATACTGCGAAGAATTGGCTGGATTTGAGATGGTTGGGGAAGAATAATCACGCGATAATTTTACCCACTAAGCACGAAAATCACGACATCTCAAACATCCGGCGCAAAGGCGCTTCGGCTTTAATTCTTAAATCTTCCAACATGTTCAACTCCCCGCCAAAATCAGATTTGCCATATTTCATCACCAGATAAATCTTCTCCAAACTATTGAGCTGCATGTATGGACAAGAGTTGCACAAAGTGCATCCGGCCTTGTCGAGCGATGGACAATCATAAAATTTCGCTGATTGGTTTTTTTTCTGCATTTGATGGATGATGTGCAGCTCAGTTAAAACAATGAATTCACCGCCCTGATTTTGTTCAACAAATTTTAAAAGCGATGAGGTTGAGCCAATATGCGAGGCGTATGAAAGCAGATTTTGCGGGCATTCGGGATGGGCGATAATCTTTGCCTGCGGATGTTGCATCATCAATTTCACCAACTCTTTTTCGCTATATTGCTCATGCACGACGCAAGAGCCATGCCACAAAATCATTTTGCGGCCGGTGACTTTTTCGAGATAGCGGCCGAGATGTTGGTCCGGTGCAAAAATTATTTCGCGATCAGCAGGAATTTGTTCGATGATTTTTTTAGCATTGGAAGAGGTGACGATGATGTCCGACAAAGCTTTGATTTCAGCGGAGCAATTGATGTAGGTGATGACAATTGCATTTGGATGTTTTTCTCTAAATTCAGAAAAATCTTTAGGCTGGCATGAATCTTCCAGCGAGCAACCGGCTTTAAAATCCGGAATTAAAACTTTTTTTGCCGGCGAAAGAATTTTTGCCACTTCTGCCATGAATTTTACGCCGCAAAACACAATAACATCAGCATTGGTTGAAGCGGCCTTACGCGACAAATCAAGCGAATCGCCAACAAAATCAGCAATATCCTGAATTTCTGCATCCTGATAAAAATGCGCCAGAATCACTGCATTTTGTTCGCGTTTTAAGCGCAAAATTTCTTCTTCGAGATTCGATGGAATTTCGTGCATTTAGTTCAAACCAACAATTTCAAAAACTTCTTTTCTGGTTTTTTGTGCAATGACACGCGCAGCCTTACAACCTTCATCCAAAACATGTCGCAAATGGGATTTTTCTTCGAGAAATCGCCAAAAATTTTCCTGAATTGGACGCAATTTTTCAACTAAACTATCAGCCAAATCCGATTTGAATTTTCCATAGCCGGAAGTTTCATATTCTTTTGCCAATTGCTCAGCAGATTTGCTTGATACAGCGGCAAAAATGTTAAGCAGATTAAAAATCTCGGGACGCGATTGGTCATAGGCAATGACGTTTTGTGAATCGGTTTTGGCCTTTTTAATTTTTTTTACGATTTCCTCCGGAGAATCGCAAAGATTGATGCGCGACAGATCGGAATCATCAGATTTGCTCATTTTTTTTGTACCGTCCTGCAACGACATAATGCGCTTCAAATCCTTTAAAATCATTGGTTCCGGCAATTTAAAATATTCAACTCCGAAGCGGCGGTTAAAAGCGCCGGCAATATCACGAGTGAGTTCGAGATGCTGTTTTTGATCTTCACCAACCGGAATTAAATCAGCATGATAAAGCAAAATGTCAGAAGCCATCAAAACTGGATAGGCGTAAAGACCAAGATTTTCATTTTCTACGGATTTTTCTTTGAATTGCGTCATGCGATTTAACCATCCAAGCGGTGTTAAAGTGCCAAGAACCCATGCTAATTCAGCATGCTCCGGCACATGACTTTGCACAAAAATTGTCGATTTTTTTGGATCAAGACCACAAGCAAGATAAAGCGCTACTGTTTCGAGAACATTTTTTTCCAACTCTTTTGGATCTTGCAATGCGGTAATTGCATGCAGATTCATCACTCCAAAAATACAGCGATGGGTTTGCTGCAAACAAATCCAGTTGCGAATCGCGCCAAGATAATTTCCGAGATGTAAATTTCCGGTAGGCTGAATTCCGGAGAGGGCGGTTTTCATAATTCGTAATTGCTTTTGGGGCGGCGCAACTTAATTTTTTGATCTTGTAAGGCAAGCAGATGATCGCTGGTTTTAGGGTGCAAACTCTTGAAAATCAGAGGAAAGTCCGGACTCCTCGGGAGAATGATACCAGCTAACGGCTGGCCACGAAATCTGAATCTATAGGATTTCTGAGGGAAAGTGTCACAGAAAATATACCGCCAAGAAATTGGTAAGGGTGAAAAGGCGAGGTAAAAGCTCACCAACTTGCATGGCAACATGCATTTGGAAAAACCCTATCTGGAGCAAGGTCAAATAGGAATAGCAGGTTGCAAAACCGGATGCGCTCCTGCATCGTTATTCGGGTAGACTGCTTGAGGTCAGCGGCGACGCTGATCCTAGATGAATGATCGTCACTCGAGAAATCGAGAACAAAATCCGGCTTATGCTTGTCTTACTTTAAAAACCTCCTTTGAAAAAGGAGGTGGCGCGGAGCGCCGGAGGATTTGTGGAGACAAACTTTAAATTAGAGTTTGTCTCTCTCAAATCACCCGTCATCGCACTTCGTGCGATGCCACCCTC
>MEMO01000031.1:50646-109039 GCA_001767955.1 Alphaproteobacteria bacterium RIFCSPLOWO2_01_FULL_40_26
GGAGACAAACTCTAATTCAAAGTTTATCTCCCAAAAATCACCCGTCATCGCACTTCGTGCGATGCCACCCTCTTTTTCAAAGAGGGTTTTATTTTGATATGCTTTCAACTAACGAAATTCGTCAAACATTCCTCGATTATTTTGCTAAAAATGGACATGAGATTGTGCCATCCAGCACGCTAATTCCACACAATGATCCCACTTTGATGTTCACTAATGCCGGCATGAATCAGTTTAAAAATTATTTTACCGGCGTCGAAATTCCGAAATTTAAACGCGCTGCCACTTCGCAAAAATGCGTGCGCGCTGGTGGCAAACATAATGATTTGGACAATGTTGGCTATACCGCGCGCCATCACACTTTTTTCGAGATGCTCGGAAATTTTTCCTTCGGCGATTATTTCAAGGAAGAAGCGATTTTTTATGCGTGGAATTTGCTAACGAAAGAATTTGGTATCGCGGAAGAAAAGCTGTTAGTGACGGTTTATCACAATGATGATGAAGCCGCAAATCACTGGAAAAAAATCGCTAATTTATCGGAAGAAAAAATCATTCGCATCACAACCGATGACAATTTTTGGTCGATGGGCGATGTCGGTCCCTGCGGCCCCTGCTCCGAAATTTTTTACGATCACGGCGATAAAATTTTCGGCGGTCCTCCAGGCAGCAAAGATCAAGATGGTGATCGCTTCATCGAAATCTGGAATCTGGTTTTCATGCAATTTGAAAAACAAAAAGACGGCAAAATGATCCCGCTTCCAAAACCATGCATCGACACCGGCATGGGTCTTGAGCGCATCGCTTCAGTTTTGCAAGGCGTACATGACAATTACGAAATCGATACGTTCAAAAACCTTATCACCGAAATCAAAAAAATTATCTAGAGCCTGTCTTCCACCAACTTCACAAAATTTTCCACACCAAAAAGCGCAATAAATGAACCCATTCTTGGTCCTTGATCCTGGCCGAGCAGGATTTGATAAAGCGCCAAAAACCATTCACGCATTTTTTGTTCATAGCCGTGATTGCGGCCAACTTCAAAAACGATTTTTTGTAATTCATCACTGTCGCACTTCGCACTTCGCGCAGCCTGCGCTGAACTTGTTTCAGTGTGTTTCGGAAGTTTTTCACAAAGTTCAATAAGAGCTGATTTTTCATCTTCCGTCGCCTTGCGGAATTTTTTATTTTTCCTGATGAAATCGTTGTAATATCTGATTGCACAATGAACCATCTTGGCAAGAAGCGGTGAATTTTCTGGCGTTAGACCTTGCTGATATTTGGAAATGAAGCCCCACAAAACCGCGTCATTTTCAGGATTGCAGGCGCTGGCAAGATTGAGCAATAGCGAGTAATTCAAATTAAAATTAATTTCCGGCACATTGCTCTTATGGATGTGAAAGGCTGGATTATCCAGCTTCGCTGACATTTCCTGCGTTGCAAAACTTTGCGCAAAAGCAAGATATTCATCCATCATTTTTGGAATCACATCGAAATAAAGCCGCTTGGCGGTTTTTGGTTTTTGATACATGAACAGCGCCATGGATTCAGATGGGGCATACTTCAACCAATCTTCCACCGAAATGCCATTGCCTTTTGATTTGGAAATTTTTTCACCGCTTTCGGATAAAAACATTTCGTAAGTAAAGTTCACCGGAGGTGTGCCGCCCAAGATTTCGCAAACTCGGCGGTAGATTTTTTCATTGGGCTGATGGTCTTTGCCATAAATTTCATAATCAACATCAAGGCTATACCAGCGCGCACCAAAATCGATTTTCCATTGCAATTTGCAATTGCCGCCAGTCACCGGAACTTCTTTTTCATGGCCATTGCCATCAACATAAATCACCGTTCCTTTTGTTTTGTCGATACATTTAACGCCTTTATCAATCACTATTCCCGACTCGCGATCAATTGGCATAAAGGGTGAATAAGTTTCCTGACGTTCAGCGCCAAGCGTTGGTAACATTAGCTCCATGAGCTCTTCATATTTTTCCAAAACGCGTAGCATGGTTTTATCAAACGCACCATATTTGTATTTCTCCGTTGCAGAAATGAATTCATATTCAAAACCAAAACCATCCAGGAATGAACGCAGACGCGCATTCATGTGATGTCCATAAGACTCGTGCGTACCAAAAGGATCGGAAACAGAAGTGAGTGGTTTACCCAAATTTGCCCGCAGCAACTCTTGCTGTGGCACATTTTCCGGCACTTTGCGCAGACCATCGATATCGTCAGAAACGCAAAACATTTTTGTTGGAATTTCCGGCGCGATCAGCTGAAAAGCATGACGCACAAATGAGGTTCGCACCACCTCACCAAAAGTTCCAATATGCGGCAAGCCAGACGGGCCATAGCCAGTTTCAAACAGCACAAAACCTTTTGCCGGAGTTTTTCCAGCAATTTTTTTGTAAATTCTTTGCGCCTCTTCGAAAGGCCACGCTTTTGATTCGAGATAATGTTTATGAGAAATTGTCATTTTTGTTTTATTTTATTTTTAGTGATTATCCCTTCGAGCCAAGTAATCCTAGGAATGGACCCCGTCATGAAGACGGGGTGACAACTCACTCTCGATGTCACCCCGTCTTCATGACGGGGTCTATTTCACAAATTTTTACCACTTTTACTTCCTTGCCATCCCTGCGAAAGCGGGGATCCAATCATAAAATTTCCTTCAACTCCTAAAGCCTTGATTTTCAAGATGTCGCCGGATTTTAAATTTTTAATTTCTCCGGAAATTTTCACATCCAGGAAATTTTCTGCCTTGCCGATTCCATCTTTTTCCACAAGCACTTTGAAAGTTTTTTCGACCTGTTTTTTAAGAAATTTTTGTAATTCCGCCTGCCCTGCTTCACGCAATATCCGCGCACGTTCTTTGACTATTTTACCATTAATTTGTGGCATTTTTGCGGCTGGTGTTCCATCGCGTTTTGAGTAAGGAAAAATATGGGTAAAAATTATTCCGGCTTGCTTGATTAGCTTCACAGAATTTTCAAACATTTCATCAGTTTCAGTGGGAAATCCGGCGATGATATCAGCGCCGAAAGTCATATCTGACCTGATTTGGCGAGCTTT
This sequence comes from Alphaproteobacteria bacterium RIFCSPLOWO2_01_FULL_40_26, assembly GCA_001767955.1. Taxonomy (GTDB): domain Bacteria; phylum Pseudomonadota; class Alphaproteobacteria; order Rickettsiales; family UBA1997; genus UBA2645. The sequence goes on from MEMO01000031.1 coordinate 53,722, forward strand.
CTTGCAAAACTCCAAAACTTGCACGCAATTATGCCTGCGCTTCATTCTTTTTAAAATTATATCATCACCCGATTGCACACTCAAATGCAGATATGGCATGAAGCGCGGTTCGTTTTTGAGAATATCAAAAAATTCTTCGTCAATTTCTGCAACATCGATTGAGGAAAGACGCAGGCGCGGCAGTTCTGGCACAAGTTTTAGCAGGCGTTTGATCATTTGCGACAGCGTGATTTTTATTGCCAAATCTTCGCCATAACTCGAAATGTCAACTCCAGTTAAAACAATTTCATGATGCCCAGCTGCAACCATTTTTTTTGCTTGCAAAACAATCTCACCAAAGCTTACCGAACGACTATTTCCGCGGCCAAACGGGATCACACAAAAAGTGCAGCGATGATTGCAACCATTTTGAATTTCAAGAAAAGCGCGGGTTTTATTTTCAAAATAAGAGATGAGTTGCGGCGCAGTATCACTGACTGACATTATGTCATTAACCTTGATTTTGGCGGTTTCAAATTCATTTAGAAAAATTTGCGAGGATTTTTTTGCTTCAGAAAAAATGCGGTCTTTATGAACAATTTCATTGTTAGTGGTAGGTAAGTAGTAAGTGGTAAGGTTGTTGCTCTTACCACTTACCACTGACCACTTATCACTAAAATCATAACTCTCTGCTCTCGTCTTCTCAACATTGCCAACTACCAAATCCACCTCTTCCATCTTCGCATATTTCTGCGGATCGATTTGGGCAGCGCAACCTGTTATCACAATTTTTGCTTCAGGATTATTTTTTCGTGCTTTGCGTACAGCTTGGCACAACTGACGCTCAGCTTCAGAAGTAACGGCACAAGAATTGAAAATGATAAGATTTTTCTGAGCGGTTTTTTTTAGAACTTCTTTTATGCCTTCAGATTCATAGGCATTTAAGCGACATCCAAATGTGATTACCTGATTAGACACTGTTAGCTAATTATTTTTTTCGGGATTTTTCGTTAATTTTTAGCGACTTTTTTGAAGAATTTCGCCGCTGTATTAAACATACTGCAAGAAATTCTTCAAAAAAATGAGCAAAAATTTGCGGAAAAGCGCGGAAAAAATAATTAGCTAACAGTGTCTACCCGTGGCGGCGTCTGCTGTCATCTTCTAAAATCACATGGTTAACAACTTGATCGACACCGCGAATCCTTGATACGATTGATAAAACGCGACGCATCTCAAATTCATTATCGGCAACTCCAAGCAGATAAACTGTGCCATTCACTGTTGTTACCTGATAGTTGATCGAGGTAATATCGCGGGCAAAAAGTAATTTGGTTTCGACCTGCGCAGTGATTATGTAATCAAGAAAAACCGCAGAAAAATCATTGCGGCCTCCGGTATTATTTTTTGTGTTATTTTTGTCCTGATTTTCATTGGAGCGTGAATGGATTTCGTTAATAACTTCCTTTACGCCATCAACCTTCCAGACTAATTCCTGCGCCAGAACTGACTTGCTTTCATCACGCACATTTCCGGTTAAAAGCACTCTGCCCTCATTCACTGTGATATCAACACAATTGCCGGGATTTTTCAGGCCATTGGCGATAAATTTTGTGCCAAGCTTGGTTGAAATCGCTATGTCTTTGCCAGTATCACTTAAACTTTTTTCACGCACTACAAGACCGGCTCCGGCAACTGACCCAACCACAATCGTTTCAACGCAGGAAGTTAACAAAAAAACCAAAGAAAAAATTACAAAAATTCTCATAGAAAGCCTGAAAATAAAGGATTGCGAAGTGATTGTGAAAGGTAATTTTTTGACTTCAACATTGCAAATTATTTTTCGTCTACATAAGTTGCGCCGCTCTTTAGCGGGTGTAGCTCAGTGGTAGAGTGTCACCTTGCCAAGGTGAATGTCGAGGGTTCGAGTCCCTTCGCCCGCTCCATGTTCCGCGTTAAATTTGCTTCGCAAATTTTATTTTTGACCTTCTGTCGAAGTCGAATAGTAAAACTCCTCTCCGGCTTTTATTTCTTCTCTTCCGTTTTTTACTCTCCAGCTGTTGCTATCACGAAGTGAAAAGATACAGCCGCAATATTCCTGTTTGTAAAATTCTTCGCGTTTGGCAATTTCATACATGCGATTTGCGCCGCCATATTTGCGCCAATTGTAAGTCCCGTAAAGGGGATTCAGGAAATTTTCAGAACAGTTTCAAGGTTTATGGACGGGAGAAGAAAAATTGTTTGCATTGTAAAAATACGATTAAAAGAATCGTACAAAATGGCCGTTCAAGCTTTTATTGCGAGCAATGTCAAAAATAATTTCAGCATCAATTGTAATTCTTCTACTTTCTTCCTGTGTAAATTTTTTAGCGCAAAAAAATTTCATCCGGCCAGCTGAAATAGAAGTATCGCAAGATTTTGTTCAAGGCAGTGAAGACATACCATTGCTAATTGGAATGGAAAAAATTTCAGAGGAAAGTCTTGGTTTTGATTCCGCTTCCGGCAGTATAATTTCGTCAAGCTATACAACAAATCTGACAGAAAAACAGATCAGAAATTTTTACCTCAAAACCTTGCCACAAATGGGTTGGGATATTGTTAAAAACGTTGAAAAAGGATCAAGTTTTAAAAGAGAAAATGAAAATCTTGAAATTGAATTCCTTCAGGAAAATAACAAACTGATAATCAGGTTTTTTATCTCATCAACATCAAATTAGCCGCATATTTCCATAATCCACATCGCGGTGATATTTTCTTTTCGTAAAAGCCAAAATCAGTCCAAAACAAACCGCCATCGCAATCATTGACGAACCGCCATAGCTGATAAAAGGCAAGGTCATCCCTTTAGTTGGAAGCAAGCGTAAACTAACGCCAACATTGATGATTGTTTGCACGATAAATTGCAGCATCAAACCGCAAAGCGAAAGATAGACAAACATATCTTCCTCCTCAAGCGCACGCCGGACAATTCTGGTGATCAGATAGGCAAAAATGATCAGAATCACGGCACAGGAAAAAATGCCATATTCCTCACCAATCACGGCAAAAATAAAATCGGTATGGGCATCGGGAATAAATTTTTTCACCACACCATTTCCCGGGCCTTCACCAAAAAACGAGCCATTAACAAAAGCATCGAGAGATCTTTCAACCTGATAATTTTTTTCGCCGGAATCAAGAAAGCGGTTGATACGATCTTCGACATGAGGAAAAGCAAGATAAGCACTAACGCCTCCGACAACCACAAAAAACACCATCACCAAAATAAATGGCAAAGGCAATCCGTAGACAAAAAGTTGTGAAGCCCACAAAACCGCAAAAATCAGAGTCATGCCAAAATCCGGCTGCAACAAAAGCAAAGAAGCAATGATAAAAAAAAGCGCGGCGGAAACTGAATATTTGATATACCAATCATGCTTGTGCAACTTGTGCAAAATGAAGGCATTGAAAACTATGAAGAATATTTTGGCAAACTCAGAAGGCTGTAGAGTGAAACCGGCAACAGAAATCCATCTTTTTGCGCCTTTGGTTTCTGAACCAAAAAACAAAACCGCAACCAAAAGCACAATGGATCCTGTTAGACAAACCAGCGACAAAATTTTGATTTTTTCGTAATCGAGAAATGAAATCGCAATCAACAAAACCACGGCAATCATGGCAAAAACCGCCTGCTTTTTGAAAAAAAACAACTTCTCAACATTAATCTTTTTGGCAATCGCCGGACTAGCGCTAACCGTCATCATCAGCCCGAAAATGATGATGCCAAGCAGAATGAAGAAGATGATCTTATCAATATCAAGCCACCATTTTTTAAGAGGGTTTAGATAGCGGCGATCAAAGACAATATTGGATTTTACGCCCCAGCCATTCATTATAGATTTAAGATTTAAGATTTGGGATTTAGTATTTTTTTCAGCTCATAAATCCTAAATCCTAAATCCTAAATCCTAAATAACTTTTCATGTCAAAACAGTCAGTAAGCAAAATATGGGGTGGAAGATTTGATGCCGAACCTTCATCGCTGATGCAGGAAATCAATCAATCAATCAGTTTTGATTATAAGCTTTACAAGCAGGATATTCGTGGCTCAAAAGCACATGCTAAAATGCTGGAAAAAGTTGGGATTTTAAGCGCAAGTGAAGCAAAAAAAATTTGTGATGGCTTGAATAAAATCGAAAAGGAAATTGTGGCAGAAAAGTTCAATTTCAAAATCGAGCTTGAAGATATTCACATGAACATCGAATCACGCCTAAAGGAAATTATCGGTGATACAGCCGACAAGCTGCACACAGCGCGGTCGCGCAATGACCAAGTTGCGCTCGATTTGCGTCTTTTTGTGCGCGATGAAGTTGACGAAATTTTAAAATTATTAAAAGATCTGCAAAAAACTTTGGTGAAAAAGGCCGAAGAAAATCTCGATGTCATCATGCCCGGATTCACGCATTTGCAGGTGGCACAACCAGTTTTATTTTCGCATCATCTGCTGGCCTATTTTGAAATGTTCAAACGCGATATTTCACGACTTTACGATTTAAGAAAAAGAATGAATGAATGTCCGCTCGGCGCTTGCGCACTGGCTGGAACTTCATTTCCAATTGATCGCAAAATGACAGCAAAAGAACTTGGTTTCGATGCGCCAACCGCCAATTCCATGGATTCAGTTTCAAACCGCGATTTCGCCATCGAATTTCTTTTTTGCCTGTCATTGATTGCGCTAAATCTTTCGCGCTTTGCTGAAGAAATTGTGATGTGGATGAGCAAAGGATTTAAATTTATCACCTTGTCCGACGCCTTTACTTCCGGCTCTTCAATCATGCCACAGAAAAAAAATCCCGATGCCGCTGAATTGGTGCGCGGAAAATCGGGAAGAATTTTTGGCGCATTATTTGCATTGCAAACCACAATCAAATCGCTTCCTCTCACCTATTCAAAAGACATGCAGGAAGATAAAGAACCGATTTTTGACGCAACAGAAAATTCCAAACTTTGCCTACGCACAATGGCGGGGATGATTGCCGATATGAAGGTGAACAAAAAACAAATGCTGGAAATGGCCGGCACTGATTATTCCTGCGCCACTGATCTGGCTGATTGGTTGGTTAAAAATCTGAAAATTCCTTTTCGTAAAGCACATCACATCACCGGATCAATCGTGAAAATGGCTGAAAATAAAGAATTGGAACTTCATGAATTAAAACTGACTGATCTGCAAAAAATCGAGAAAAAAATCTCGAAAAAAATTTTTGACGCTCTTTTAGTTGAAAATTCTATCAATAGCAGAACCTCATTTGGCGGCACCGCGCAACATCAGGTAAAATTACAAATCACAGCAGCAAAGGAATTTTTACAAAGATGAAAAAAGGCCATGTCGCAAATCAACTTTCTAGAGCCTGTTTTCAAACCCACCACATTTCGCTTTTGCCCAAATTTTGGCTCGTTTTTTGGCAAAATTTTTTGCAGTATGCCAGATACAGCGGCAAAATTTTGCCAAAAAGTCGCACAAAATTTGGGCAAAATCGAAACGCGCTGGGTTTGAAAACAGGCTCTAAAAAATCTGAACCCTTGATTTACAAGGACTCCTCGAATTTAAAAATGGTAAGAAATAGAAATTTGCGACAGTCGGGAAAAGGTTTTTGTTTTATTTTATTATCACTTTTTCTTTTGAACTCCTGCGGCAGAAAAGGCGCTCTTGAATATCCAGGCGAACGTAAGCAGCCTAAATTTGAGAATGTGATTGATGAGAGTTAGAACCTGTCTAAAATTTAACTGAATATTTCTTGCTCAAATAAGCTTCAACATCATCAATTTCTGACTGTCTCAAGGCGCGGTCAAAGATGATTAATTCAGAAAATTGGCCATCGAATTTTCTAGCGGTTAAAGAATCAAAAAGTGTGCCGATGACTAGCTGTAAACTAGCTTTATCAAAAGAGCCGGCACTTGCCGATGCCTGATTAATCTCAACTGCGTTATTTAGCCATAACGTTGCTCCCACTGTATAATTTCTTACATAAGAAAATATGTAGTCCTTTTTAGCCACAATATCAGAGCTGCTAACATTAGAGTTACCTCCGCTTGCTCCAGTTGGACCTCTGTGCAAAGCTCTAAATTTCGGGGTAGAGGAGTTAATTTGAAGATTAATACCATGTTCTCCACTTTCGTTTGTCCAATTTGAATCATTATCATAAAAGGCCCCCAACAGCGCAGACTCTGAAACGGTATCTGGTTTAAAAACCATAAAAATAGTATAGCTTGGCGAAGAAAAATAAATGTCTTTGCCATACAAAGGAGTTCCGGTCGAGCCGGAAAACTTGATTGATGGAATGCCTCCGATGCCTTCAGCAAGATAGGTTGGCCTGTTTCCCGATGAATCCTGAGAAAGATTAATTTTGTAAGAAGATTGAGGATTGATATCGTTCCATTTTGCCACCGCATCGCCATTTCCGAGATCGGAATCAAAGCTCGATTCAAGAGTTGGCTCAACCCACAAGATCAAATCTTTGATTGAATTAACTGGAGAACTTTGGGTTAATGATCTTGCCGAATTTAGGCGCATTTGCTTAACCAACCTGCTGCTTTGAGTAACGCCGGCAATGAGAATTCCGATAATTAAAATTACGATAGAAAGTTCGATTAAAGAAAAAGCGCGTTTCATGGTTTTTAAATTATTTTTTGAATTATTTGGTCAACCTTCTTACTAAAGCTTAACTTTGATAGCCTCTGATTATTATATAAAACAAAGTCAGATTCCGTGATTCGTTTCACATCAGGAAGTTGATTCGAAATAATTTGTTTAAATTTTTTTTCTAAATCGGAAATTTTTTGACACAAATCTTTTTTTCTTTCTCTGTTCAAAAAGCGTTCCTTACACAAATATTTTGGCGCTATTATTGCAACAACATAATCATATTTATAACCTTTGGTTTCCAAGAGAAGAGGAATATTAAGAACCACAAGATTTGTCTTTTTTTTACGGCAATCTTGCAAAAATTTTTGATAATTTTTTCTAACCTGTGGATGAATAATTCTTTCAAGAATTTTTAATTTTTTTTCATCGGCAAAAACGATTTTTCCTAAAATTTTCCGATCAATTTCCTCTTTAATAAAACTTTCAGGAAAAATTTTTTTAACCTTTGAAATCGTTGATTTGTCTGAATCCAGCAATCTATGAACTTCCTTATCCGCATCAAAAATAACCGCTCCCTTTTGCGCAAAAATTTCAGCAACAAAATTTTTTCCGGAGGCAACTCCGCCGGTAAGTCCGATTATTTTCATTAATTCAGTTCTTCAGGAATTTTTACTTGGCAAAATTCCAGATTTTTACGCAGATTTTCTTTCAGTTTTTCCAGGTTTTTTTGTGAATTTGCCTCACATCTTGCCACTAAAACCGACTGGGTATTGGAGGCACGAATCAGCCACCAACCTTTATCTGTTGTGGCGCGAATGCCATCAACATCGTTAAATTCCAAGCCGGATTTCTTGAGGTTATGTTTTAGATCATCAACGATTTTAAATTTTTTTTCTTCGTCGCATTCGATACGAATTTCCGGAGTGGAAAAAGTTTTCGGTAAAGATTTCCTCATATGAGCAAGAGAAAATTTTGAATTCTCAACAATGTCAATCAAGCGCACTGCGGCATAAAGCGCATCGTCAAAACCGTAATATTTATCAGCAAAAAATATGTGCCCCGACATTTCTCCGGCAAGGACTGCGCCGGTTTCCTTCATTTTGGCTTTGACAAAAGAATGACCGGTTTTCCACATCAAGGGATTGCCACCGGCTTTTGCTATTTCATCAAATAAAACATTGCTGGCTTTGACGTCGGCGATGATGGTTGCGCCTTTCTTTTCTTTCAAAATTTCACGAGCATAAAATACCATCAACTGATCACCAAAAATAATTTCACCTTCATTATCGACCACGCCAATGCGATCACCATCGCCATCAAAGGCGATTCCCAGATCGCAATTTTCTTCTTTCACAATTCCAATCAAATCCTGCAAATTTTTTGGCATTGTTGGATCGGGATGATGGTTGGGAAAATTGCCGTTAATTTCTTCATAAAGCAGAATATGGTTGGCGGCAATTCTCTCGCTTAATTTTTTCATAATCACGCCAGCGGCACCATTGCCGTTATCCCAGGCAATTTTTAATTTTTTCTTTGGCGTAAATTCATCGAGATCATCAAGCAGCGGGCTTTCACTTTCAGCCAAAACACAATTGGATAAAATGCGTTCAATATAATCTTCGCTAATATCGTGATTTTGTAGACTGCTTTCCCCCTTCACAGAGTCTTTCACAAAATCACCTTTTTTAGCAATTTCAGCGAGGTTTTTAATATCATCGCCAAAAAATGGGCGCTCTCTTAAAAGCATTTTAAAACCATTATGATCCTTGGGATTGTGCGATCCGGTGACCATGATTCCGGCATCAAGATCCAGATGATAAACCGAAAAATACAGCATCGGTGTTGGCCCCAAACCAACATCAAAAACTTCCAAACCGCAATCAAGCAAACCCTGAATCAGGCGCTCTTTTAGTATCGGCGAACTGATTCTGCCATCGCAAGCAACGGAAATTTTTTTCTTGTGATTTTGCCGCAAAAAACTGCCGAAAGATTTGCCGACAAAAAATGCGTCATTGTCAAACAGAGTTTCGTTGTAAACGCCGCGAATGTCATAGGCGCGGATGATTGAGGAATGAAAATTATGTTTCATGAAATTTTTCCGGTTATTGGCGATGAGGGGGAGGCGAATTTTTTCTTTTCCATACGACCGGCGAGATAAGCGGCGCGGCCGGCTTCAATGGCAAGTTTCATGGCTTTTGCCATTAACACCGGATTTTGCGCTTTGGCAATTGCAGTGTTCATGAGAACTCCATCACAACCAAGTTCCATAGCAATTGCGGCATCGGATGCGGTGCCAACTCCGGCATCAACTAAAACCGGAACTTTTGATTGTTCGACGATAAATTCGATATTGAGGCGATTTTGTATTCCAAGACCAGAACCAATCGGAGCCGCAAGCGGCATGATGGCGCAACAACCAACATCTTCCAGTTCTTTGGCAATAATTGGATCGTCGGATGTATAAACCATGACTTCAAAACCTTCTTTAACCAGCAATTCCGCGGCTTTGATAGTTTCAACAACTTTTGGATAGAGTGTTTTTTCATCAGCCAAAACTTCCAGTTTCACCAAATTCCAACCACCGGCGGCACGCGCCAAACGCAAAGTGCGCACAGCATCTTCAGCGGTGAAACATCCGGCAGTGTTGGGAAGATAGGTATATTTTTTAGGATCGAGAAAATCCTGCAACATTGGCTCACCCTTGTTTTCAATATTAACGCGGCGCACCGCAACTGTCACAATCTCTGCGCCAGAAGCTTCGATTGCTGATGCTGTTTCTTGAAAATCTTTGTATTTGCCAGTGCCAACGAGGAGACGGGAGGTAAAAGTGCGACCGGCAATTTGAAGTGGATCTTTGTTCATCCGCCAAATTTATCAGAAAAAACCGTGATTAGGAAAAGAACTGTTGGCGCAACTAGCATCATGCCATCCAAACGATCAAGCACGCCACCATGTCCGGGAATGATATTGCCACTGTCTTTAACGCCGCAAATGCGCTTAAACTTTGATTCGAGCAAATCGCTTGCCTGTTCAATAACGGCTAAAAAAGCGCTGATAAAAACAAAAAACAATACTCCACCGGCAAACATGAATGAGCTCATAAAACCAATCAGCATGCTGGCAACAACACCGCCAGCGAGGCCAGACCAGGTTTTGTTCGGACTGATTGTAGGAGCAAGCTTGGCGCCGCCAAGACTTTTGCCGGCAAAAAAGGCAAAAATGTCGGTAGCCCAGATCACAGCAAACATCCAAAATAAAATATCGGCGTCATAAAGGCGGATTTTAATCACGGCATAAATGGGGAAAAGAATGTAGAAAAAACCGATGATACGCCATTTTTTCTGATCGCTTTGGTTTTTGATCATATCAAGCCACTCGGAACTCATCATAATTGCAACGGCGATGGCAAGAAAGATAAAAAAACCTTTGGAATAAAAAATCGCATAAAGCGCAATTGGAACCAGAATCAGCGCGCTAACAACACGTTGTTTGGTGTTTTCACGCGGATCGAGAAAATGAACATGGGAGATAATTTTGTTGAAACATCTAACCGCAAAATCCAGCGGTTTCTCAAAGATATTTTTTAATTTTTTTAGCTTATCTTGCACCATAACGCCTCTCTCTTTGGTTAAAATTTTTTATTGCCGCAAGCAAATGTTTTTTGCTGAAATCTGGCCAATAAACTTCGGTAAAATAAAGTTCGCTATAAGCCAATTGCCACAGTAAAAAATTGCTGATTCTAAACTCGCCCGAAGTTCTGATCAAAAGATCGGGATCTGGAATTTTTGGCGGAATTTCCGGCTGATAAAGATTTGCGGCAAAGAACTTTTCGTCAATTGCGTCAACGCTAATTTCACCTTTACTAACCGCAAGAGCTATTTTCTTTGCGGCATCAATGATTTCCTGCCTTGCGCCATATGAAAAAGCCACATTCAAAGTAAGACCAAAATTGTTTTTTGTCATATTTTGAATGTGATTAATTTTTTCTTTTAGCTTCACGGAAAGTTTTTCCAGATTGCCTGAAATGACGATTCTAATATTTTTTTCCATCAAAGGTTTGGTTTCTTTTTCAAGATATTCCCCAAGCAGATTCATCAAATAATTTACTTCATCTTTGGGACGATTCCAATTCTCGGAAGAAAAAGCATAGACGGTGAGAAATTTTACTCCAATTTCAAGACAGTTTTCAGAAATTTTGCGCAGATTTTCAGCGCCGGTTTTATGGCCAATCTGCAATGGTAATCCTTTTGATCTCGCCCATCTGGCATTGCCATCCATGATGATGGCTATGTGTTGCGGAATTTTTATTTTTTTTCTGCCGCAAAAAAACATCAAATCTTCATTAAATCCTTTTCTTTTGCCGCAACCGCATCATCAGTTTTTTTTACAAATTCATCAGTGATTTTTTGCACAATATCGGTGAAGGAATGGATTTGATCTTTGCCAATTTCCTTTTCGTGTTTTTTGAATTCGTCGAGAATGTCGCGACGGATATTGCGTAAAGCGATTTTTTTATCTTCACCATATTTCTTCGCCAATTTTGCCAATTCATGGCGGCGTTCTTCACTCAATTTGGGAATTGCAATACGCAAAACCATGCCATCAACGGTTGGGTTAAAACCGAGATTAGAATTGATGATGGCCTTTTCCACCGCTTTCACATTTTCACGATCCCAAACCTGGATTGAGAGAGTTGTGGACTCTGGAACAGAAATTGAAGCAAGTTGTGAAATAGGCATAAAAGTGCCATAGACTTCAACCTTAATCGCATCGAGTAAATTTGGATTAGCGCGTCCGGTGGAAATGGAATCGAGATCGCGCTTAAGCGAACTCATGGTTTCTTCCATTTTGTGGCGCGCTTTGTTAGCTAAATCATTAATCATAAGCTGATAATTGTAAATTTACCTCTGCCGACAACCACTTCCTGCAATGCATTTTCTTCTTTGATTGAGAAAACCACGATGGGAAGTTTATTGTCTTTGGCAAGAGTGATGGCGGTTTGATCCATAACGCGCAAATCCTGTTTGATTACGTCAAGATATTTCATTTTTTCATAACGAGTGGCGTTTTTGTCAAGTTTGGGATCGGCCGAATAAACACCATCAACTTGAGTGCCTTTCAAAATGGCATCGCAATTCATTTCAATTGCGCGAAGCACAGCTGCAGTATCGGTGGTAAAAAATGGATTACCGGTTCCGGCAGAAAAAATTACCACACGATTTTTATCGAGATGACGCGCGGCGCGGCGTTTGATGTAAGGCTCACAAACGCTGTTCATATGAATTGCCGAAAGCATACGCGTATCAACATCACTTTTTTCAAGAGCGCTTTGCAATGCGAGCCCATTAATGCAGGTGGCGAGCATGCCCATATAATCAGCGGTCACTCTTTCCATACCTTCTGCGGCTTTGGAAACACCGCGGAAAATATTGCCGCCGCCAACGACAACGCAGATTTCACAGCCAAGTTTGTGAGCAGAAATTATTTGATTGCAGATTTTGGTAATTGCTTTGGTGTCATGTCCGAAAGGCTGATCTCCCATCAAAGCTTCACCGGAAACTTTGAAGAGAACGCGCTTAAACTTTAAACCGGACTTGTCTGGCATGATTAATTTTTTGTCATTGATGCCACTTCGGCGGCGAAATCATTTTCCTTTTTTTCAATGCCTTCTCCAAGAACAAAAAGTTTGAAAGCGGAAATTTTAGTTTCGCCATTTTCTTTGGAAAATTGTGCCAACAAATCTTTGATTTTAACTTTGTCATCCATGACAAAATTTTGCTCCAGCAACACCACTTCTTCGTGGTATTTTCTGATGCGTCCCTGAATCATTTTTTCGATGATATTTTCTGGCTTGCCGGAAGCGCGCGCCTGCTCTTTAAAAATTTCGCTTTCACGCGCCAATTTCGCCGGATCAACATTTTCAACCGAGAGAGCATCAGGCTTTGCCGCTGCGATATGCATCGCTATTTGTTTGCCAAATTCCTGTAATTTTTCTTGCGCAACTTCTTTCACAGCTGGCGATTCAAGCGCAACCAAAACGGCAATTTTGCCCATATTTTGAGCTATTGCATTGTGAATGTAGTTAACAATCACGCCATTGGAAACCGCAAGAGAAGCAATGCGGCGGATATTGATGTTTTCTCCAATAACGCCAATTTGAGCTTTTACCTCTTGATCTTTTTCTGCCTGAAATTTGGCAATATCATCGCCAAAAGCCAAAGCCTCTACGGAAATTTTAGTAACAAACTCCTGAAATTTTTGATTGCGCGCCACAAAATCGGTTTCGGAATTAACCTCAATTACAGCTGCTTTACCGCCTTCAATTGCCACGGCGACAACACCTTCAGAAGTCACGCGTCCTGATTTTTTTGCTGCTGATGAAAGGCCTTTTTTACGCAGCCAGTCAACGGCTTGCTCAAAATCACCGCCGGTTTCAGCCAGGGCTTTATTGCAATCAGCAATACCACAGCCGGTGGTTTCGCGTAGTTTTTTTATAAGAGATAGATTCGACATGATTTAAGAAACTGTTTATAATCTTTTTTAACCCCAGATTTTACCCTGTTTTTGCTTATTTTTTGACAAAATTACTCACCGTATTTCCAGATACGCTTCGTAATTTTGTCAAAAAAGCGCTAAAAACATGCTAAAATCTGGGGTTAAAAAAGATCATAAACAGTTTCTAAGATTTTGCAGCCTTTTTTGTCGGCTTTTTTGTTATCACTTTTACTGCCGGTTTTTCTTTTTCAGACTTTTTAGCGACTGATTTTTTGGCAGGTTTTTTATCTTCAGATTTTGCAATGGATTTTTTGACCGGCTTTTCTTCTTTTTGTTCTTCTTTTTGTTCTTCTTTTTGTTCTTCTTGTTGCTCTTCTTGTTCTTCATCTTCTTTTTTCTCTTCTTGTTGTTTCAGCGGTTTTTTTGCTTCTTCCTTTTTCAGATTACCAGCATTTGGCAATTCACCTTCACCAAATTTGCTAATATCAATACCAGACAAAGCCATGTTCTCCTTGATTCCGGCAATTATGGCATCGGAAATCAGTCGACAAAAAATCTTGATTGATTTTGCTGAATCGTCATTTCCTGGAATCGGAAAAGTGATTCCATCAGGATTGCAATTGGTATCAAGAATGGCCATGATTGGAACATTAAGCTTTTTTGCTTCAGCAATGGCGATGGCTTCTTTGTTGGTGTCAATGACAAAAACCAAATCAGGATAGCCACCCATATTTTTAATACCGCCTAGAGCCTGTTCGAGTTTTAGCCTTTGTCTTTCGAGCACCAACTTTTCTTTTTTGTTATAGCCAACTTCAGTGTCAGACAATTGTTCTTCGATTTTCTTCAGGGTTTTGATTGATTGCGAAACGGTTTTCCAGTTGGTGAGCATGCCTCCAAGCCAGCGGAAATTGACATAATATTGCCCACATCTTTTCGCTGCTTCGGCAACGGCTTCAACAGCTTGTTTCTTGGTTGCAACAAAGAGAATACGGCCATTATTCTTGGCGATTTCTTTGACAATTTTTAACGCGTTATGAAGAAGATTTGCGGTTTTGTTGAGATCGATGATGCTGATACCGTTGCGGTTAGCATGGACATATTTCGCCATTTTGGGATTGCGACGCATGGTCTTGTGACCAAAATGCACTCCTGCTTCAAGCAATTGACGAATGGAAAAATTTGGAAGTTCGGTTTTTGACATTTTTAAAAATTATTTGGTTAGTTACCAAAAGAAAGCTAATCAGCCCGCAAAACCTGTTTGCAAGCCAACACCAAATTGCTATCTTTTGTGAAATTAAAAAGAATTAAAAAGAGGAGGGGCGCGCTTTCTAAAAACTAACAAGGCAAAAATCAAGCCGGTCTTTTTGGAATTTTTCTCAACGCTTCCGCCAAATCGGCAATTTTATTTTCTTCGGCAAATTGCAGCAAAGTTTTTTCAGTTTTTTTGATCAAACCAAAACTTTGCTTCAAAGCCAAAATTCCGTAAGCATTAAACGAAACTTCCGGAGAAATGATTATCTTTGCTTCGCCAAGATTATTTTGATCAAATTTTTCCAGAATTAAAATCAGATTTGGCGCAAAATTTTTGAGCCATTTTGCATCAAACAAATTTTTTTTCGCTTTTACGTAAAGCTCAATTTCCTTTACCACCTCTTCAGCTTTTACCTGTTTGGCAATTTTCAAAGCCTCTTCCATTTTTTGCGCGCCCCATGACAATAAAATAAAACATATTTTTGCGTGATTGATTTTTGCTGCCATTTCAAGCGTATTTAAACTCTGATCGGTTTCCTTATTAACATCAATTCCGGCATCAAGCAGCAGAAGCAAAACATCGATATGATTACCGATGGCGGCATAATGCAAAGCATTCATGCGATGGTTATCTTCAATGGTTTGCACATTTTTATCGGCGCCGATTTTTAGCAAAAATTCGACAAGTTTTGCCTGCCCGAATTCTGCGGCAATCACCAGAGGCGTAAGACCAAATCCGGTTTTGGTTTCCTTATCAACGCCACTTTCAATCAAAAACTGCGCTATCTCAACATAGCCAAATTGCGATGCGTAATGAATCGGAACCCATCCTCTGTTTTCCTGCGAGGCTTGCGGATTTTTGTCGCAACCGGCATCAAGCAAAATTTTTACCACCGCAACAGCGCCGCTTTGCGCGGCGATATGCAAAGGTGTAAAAAATCCGTGATTTCTGGAATCGAGATAGTTTTTATCATTGCCGGCAATCTGTAAAATTTTTGTCACCGAAACATCATCAAAAAATTTCGCCGCCAAATGCAAAATGTTGTTTTGCAATACGCCAAATTTAAATTCCAAAAAAACTTTTTTCTCTTCCGCATCTTGTAAAGACTCAATCTCACCAACCATATCGGCAATTATTTTTTTCGTCTGCGCAATTTCTTCAGCAGAAATTTTGTTTAATTTTTTGTCGGAATTTTTTTCAAGAAGATCGAGATGTTCTTGCATAAGGAATTGCTAAAAATTGCGTTTACCTTCCCATCACCTTCCACGGGCATGCTGCCTTCCGGCCGCACGTTCTTTGGCTTCAACCATACTGGCCCAAAAACCTTTGTCACCGCGTTTGTTGAGTATGTGAGCTGATTGAATGAGATAGGTAAGTTTCTGACCCAAAATCATTGCTGTCCAAAAACCAATTGGTTTAACGAAATCAACAATTTCAGTTTGATTCATTTGACGTTTGCTTTCTTCCTGCTCTTTTGAAGGAATCAACTCGTAAGTTCCGGATTGATCTTGGCCAATTTTGCTTTTTATCTCTGCTTTAAGAGCTGAATGGGCGCGGGGAATTTCAAGCTTTCGCAGCAATTCCTCTTCCTCTTTTTCATATTTTTTCTGATTGCGTGGTAAAATTTTTTTACTGATTTTTTTGAGCTTGAGATAGCGCTTATAAGCTTGATTGATGAGGAAAAGCAAAACCACGCGAATCAAAAAGATTAGCGTTAGAATTATACAAAAAATTATCGCTAGAGTGCCAACTATCTTCATCTCAAATCCTCACAAACTTCCTTAAGCTTGCGATAGCTTGCGGCAAAGCCAATTAGGGAGTAAGTATCGACCGCAATTTTGCCATCGCGCGCAATGCCGGTGATGATCATATCGCTGCTTTTTTGCATCTCCTTTATGATGTCAATATCGTCATTTTTATCATTAGCCCAAGCCATGGCTTTGTAGGGGAAAAGGTAGAATTTT
The DNA here is from genome assembly GCA_001767955.1 of Alphaproteobacteria bacterium RIFCSPLOWO2_01_FULL_40_26. Lineage (GTDB taxonomy): Bacteria > Pseudomonadota > Alphaproteobacteria > Rickettsiales > UBA1997 > UBA2645. The sequence goes on from MEMO01000031.1 coordinate 70,034, forward strand.
TTTGTGGCAAATGAAACTTCAACATTGGAATTCTGATTGTAAATAAAACCGGAAGAAGCGCTGATTTCGTCGGCATCATCTTCGATATTAGTGACAAGAAAAAACGGTTCGCCGCGCTTGTCATAATTGCCTTCACGCTTGGTTGGGGTTGATGCTGTATAACAAACAATACGATCGCCTCTTTCAGACTTGAAAACATTCCAATCGTGAAATTTTTCAACTAACTGCTGGGCAAAAATATTTTTTGAAAAAAGCAAAAATAAAATTAGCCAGAATCTCATAACTTGACTTTTGTCCGTCTAAAAATAGCTTGCCGCGCCTCTTTAAATCCTACCAAAATGCAAGAAAATAATAACGCGGAAGGGCATAATCCTTTGGCACAATTTGAAGTCAAAAAAATTGTTGATCTCAAAATTGGCAATATCGATTTAAGCCTCACCAATTCTGCACTTTACATGATGATTACCACTTTTCTTATCATCGCTTTCATGCTTTTTGCAATACGCAAAAAATCACTTATTCCATCACGTTTGCAGGTAATTGCCGAGAACATGTTCAGCTTCATCAGCAACATGCTTGAAAGCAGCATTGGCAAAGAAGGAAAAAAATTCTTTCCTTTGGTTTTTAGTCTCTTCACCTTCATTTTGCTTTGCAATATTTTGGGTATGACGCCTTACAGCTTTACCACAACCAGCCAAATTATTATCACCTTTGCTTTAGCCATGACCGCATTTTTAACCGTAACAATTTTTGCCATCATTCGCAACGGCATCGGCGGATTTTTGCATATGTTCCTACCAGGCGGAGTGCCACTTTGGATGGCGCCAGCAATTTTTATCATCGAGCTTTTTTCATTTTTGATTCGTCCAATTACACTCTCAGTTCGTCTTTTCGCCAATTTGGTTGCCGGCCATGTTTTGCTTAAGGTAATCGCCGGTTTCATCATCTCGCTTGGCATAATTTTTGGCATTTTTCCATTTCTATTCGCCATCGTCATGACCGGCTTCGAACTTTTCGTCGCCGTGCTTCAAGCCTATATTTTCGCCGTTCTGGTTTGCGCTTATTTGGGTGAAACGGTTAGAGAACATTGAATTTGACCTACTCCCATCGGGTCAAACACTCCCTCCCTATGGGTTTTTTGATGGGTAATTTAACTTTAAATCAATTATGCAAGAAACAGCTTTAGAAGTAGCAAAAAACTACGACACTCTCAAATATATCGGCATCGGTTTATGCTCAATTGGCATGGCTGGAGCTGCGATTGCCATCGGCAATATTTTTGGTTCATTTTTCAATAGTCTGGCACGCAATCCCTCTGCCGCTCCAAAAATTGAAAAATACATTTACATCGCTGTTGGCCTTGCCGAAGCAATGGGCATTTTCGCCGTGCTTTTGGCATTCATGATCATGTTTAAGTAAATTGCATCAGACCGCTTGAAAGCGATTTCAAGCGGTCTGAGAACATTTTTTTCAAATGCCTCAATTTGATTTTACAACCTACAGCTCACAAATTTTCTGGTTTTTGCTGTGCTTCATCACGCTTTATTTAACTACCTACTTCGTCATTCTGCCAAGAATACGCGATATCATCGCAAAGCGCAGGGAAACTGTCGATTCTGATATTTTATCAGCAAAAACATTTGATGTTCAAATCGAAGAAATCCATGGCACAACCACAAAATTACGCAAAGAAGCGCAGGAAAAATATCAATCCCGCATTGAAGAAATCGCCCGCAACCAAGCAAAAGAACGTGAAAAATCCATAGAAGAACTGAAGGAAAAAATTGACGAAATGACAAAAAAATCACGTCAGGAAATCAAAGATTTCACTGCAAAAGCGCAAGCGCAGGGAATTGCTGCTGTACAAAATCTGGTCCACTTAATCAAAGCAAAAATTTCAAATTAAATGTTTCATTTCGACGAAAAACTTTGGCTGGCAATTGCGTTTTTTTCCTTTCTTGCGCTAATAATAAAATATGTTTGGCCTTTGATTGCCAAGGCTTTGGACAATAAATCAAAACAAATTGCCGAAGAAATTTTACAAGCAAAAGAAATGAAGCAAAAAGCAGAACAACTACTCGCTGATGCAAAAAAATATCACCAGGAATCAATCACATTTGCAGAAAAATTATTGAAAGATGCAGAAATTGAGGCGCAAAAATTAATCAAAGAAACAGAGCACGTCCTCAAAGAAGAGCTCAAGAAAAAAACCAATGCCGCACAAGACAGGATCAAAACCGAACAGGAATCAGCAATTCGTACGATCAAAAGCAAAATCATTCTTGACGCCATGTCATTGCTTTCAAAAGATCTTGGCATCGACCAAAATGGTCATGAAAAACTGACCGAAAAGTCACTCAAGAATTTTGAAACAATACATTGAAATTCGCCCTCTCCTCTCTCAAAGAATATCTCGAAACATCAGCCTCACTTGAAGAAATTTGTCAAACCCTCACCAACATTGGGCTTGAGGTTGAATCGGTAGAAGATAAAGCAAAAATTCTGGCGCCATTTTCCGTAGCAAAAATCCTCGAAGCAAAACCGCATGAAAATTCCAACAAACTGAAAATTTGTCTGGTTGAAACTGCAACACACGAAGCACGAAGCACGAAGCACGAAGCACGAACAACGACACCATTGCAAATCATCTGTGGCGCTGCAAATGCCAGAAGTGGTTTGAAAGTGGCTTACGCACCAATCGGATCGGTAATTCCGGCAAATGGCATGTTGATTAAAAAGGCCAAAATCGCCGGAGTTGAAAGCAATGGCATGCTTTGCTCTGCACGCGAATTGGGGCTTGGCGATGAAGATTCCGGCATCATCGAAATCGATGAAAAATGGGCAATTGGCACAAAAATCACTGAAGTTTTTGGGTTAAATGATGCAGTAATTGAGATCAACGTCACACCAAACCGAGGTGATTGCCTTGGAGTTTATGGCATCGCTCGCGACCTTGCTGCTTCTGGCATCGGACAATTAAAAAATCCTGAAATCAAAAAAACGCAGGCGAAATTTCCATTTCCATTTGAAGTCAAAAATGAGTCAACACAGCTCTGCAGCTACGCCGCTTTTCGCATAATCAAAAACATAAAAAATTGCGAATCACCAAAATGGCTAAAAGACAAGCTGCAAGCCGTTGGCATTAATTCAATTTCTGCCATCGTTGATGTGACAAACTACATCATGCATATTTTGAACCGTCCGATGCATGCTTATGACGCCATTAAAATCAACGCTCCACTCACAATTCGTCTTGCAAAAAAAGATGAAAAATTTGTCTCGCTAAAAAATGAAGAATTTATTTTAGATGAAAAAATTTTGGTAATTTCCGATACAAAAAAAGCGGTTGGAATCGCTGGAATTATTGGCTCTGCAGATTCTTCCTGCGATTTAACCACAACTGAAATTCTACTTGAAGCAGCATTTTTTGCACCATCGGCAATCGCCTATTCCGGCCGCAAATTAAACATCCTATCCGATGCCAGACACCGTTTTGAACGCGGCGTTGATGAAACAACATGTGAACAGGGAATTGATCTTGCCACTCAACTAATCCTTGAAATCTGCGGCGGCGAAGCCAGTGAAGTGAAATTTGTCGGAACAAAATCAACAACAAAAGAAATCGCCTTCGACATCACAAAAATCAAAAAACTCATCGGCATCGAAATCGCCGAAGAAAAGGTTTGGGAAATTTTAAACAAACTAGAATTCCGAAGCACGAAGCACGAAGCACGAAGCACGATCCAAATCCCCCCACACCGCCATGATATTTTCTCGTCAGAAGATTTAGTCGAAGAAATAATCCGCATCCATGGCTACAACAAAATCCACTCCCAAACATTGCCAGATGTTAACTACCCGCTACCCGCTACAGACTGCAAATTAACCAAAACCCGCCTACATCTTGCCTCCCTCGGTCTTACCGAAATAATTTCCTGGTCTTTTGTTAATTCAAAACTGGTCGAAATTTTTGGCGAAAAAAATGAAAAGCTGATTTTGGCCAATCCGATTTCTTCCGCAATGGATCACATGCGCCCTACTCTGGCAATTGGCCTAATTGAATCATACCAAAAAAATTCTCTTAGAAATTTCTGCAATCTCTCGCTCTTTGAAATCGGAAATGTTTTTATTGGCGAAACACAAAAGCTGATGATCTCTGGCTTGAGAGCCGGCAAAAACAAAGAACAAAATCATTATCACGATGAAAGGGATTTTGATGTTTTTGACGTCAAAAAAGATTTTTTTGAAGTGGTAGAAATTTTTGGATTACGTGCTGAAAGCCTGCAAATCATCACTTCTGAAGCGCCAAAATATTATCATCCATATCGCAGCGCAACTTTGAAACTGGGAGAAAATATCGTCGGATATTTCGGTGAAATTCATCCGGCAATTACAAAAAAATTTGATCTAAAAACTCGTCCAAACCTTTTCGAAATTTTTGTTGATGCATTGCCTAATCAAATAAAACCAGCTTCCCACAAGACATTTGTTCTGAATGATTTACCAATTGTCGAACGCGATTTTGCTTTTATTGTTGATAAAAATCTGGCAGTTTCGGAATTGCTAAAAACCATCAGCAACACTGAAAAACAGCTGATCCGTGAAGTTAATATCTTCGACATTTTCACCGGCAAAAATATCGCTGGAGACAAAAAATCCGTGGCTTTGCGCGTCAAAATTCAACCACAGGAAAAAACTCTCACTTCCGCAGAAATTGACGCAATCAGCAAAAAAATAATTGATTCTACAATTGCCATTCACGAGGCTTCATTGCGCGAATAACCTTTCAAACCATGACGATAATGACGATAATTGAATATCTCAAAAAACAACAAAGACTGAAAGTCGATCTATCAACAAAAGATGGCAAGCTTTATAGAATGCCGGCAATTGAAATTGATGGGAAATATTACCATATTGCCTACCATATTGATGAAGCCGGAGAGTTTGAAGCTCCGGAAATTTACGTGCAAGATAGCCCAACTTCAGCAAGCGTAGCAGTTGATGCGCAAAATAGGACAGGCGAAGCATTATTTGCAAAATATTCAGAAAAAACCGACAGAATCATCAGACATAAAAACGCTATCGAACATTCCCCTACAACACTGGAAATGTTGAAAAATTTTGAAGCTCTGGCCGAAGAATTTGATCCACATCACAAAAAGAAACTGCTGGAACAGCCACAAAATCTGATCAGAAATTTTCTGTTGTCTTATGTCAAATTGCCTGTGGTTGAAGTAGAAATTGACGGTGAGGCGGTTAGAGTCAGGCCAAGATTACATATTCCGGCAATAGAAGATGGAAAAGCTACCAGAAGATTTTCTCTTGCTCCCGAAGGCGGTGAAACAGAATTGGAACTCACGCCCGATTTACTAACAAAATTTAAAACCGCCTTTGTCAGAAAAACCGCTGAAACCCTGCAAGGAGATTTTTCAACTCCGATGCTTGAACCTCAAAACCTTGTCGAGGCAAGGGAACGTCATAAATCAGCTGCGCGGGAATGGGAATCAAGAACAAGCGCCGTGGAAGAAATAGTGGAAGAAATATTCGAGTTAAATGAAGAGCAAAGAAGAAGAGGATTATTTTCACAAATGCCAAAACCGGAAGTTAGAATCATTCTGGCACATGATCTTCCAACAATGCTTGATGAATTTGAAAGAAGCGAAGTTACAACTTTTGTAGATCCTGTCGCAGCATCAGAAAATTTATTCAGGCAAAAAAGGGTTTTAAAAGAATATAGCGCAAGAATTTCCGAACTAATCCGCGAATTCAATTCAGAAACTCCTGATTTGGAAAAAATTGATGAAGGGTTAAAAGAACTGGAAAGTCTGGAAAGAACCGTAGAACTGCAAGAATTAAAAGAAGTATCGCGAACTCTAATGTATGATGTAGCTGGCAAAGGAAGAAGCATAATAACTCATAGCATGGCAGATGTAGCATCAAGAGCGATGAAGAGTGTAAAAACATTGCATATGGCACGTGCCGGTCTTGTTACATCAGACATTAGAAGCGCCAAAATCAGAACAGATGAGGTAGCAAGACAGCAGGATGGTGATGGGAAGCTTTTAGATCTCTTTGATCAGGAAAGATATGTCAGATATATGCCCGACGTCGCCGGCGAGGAGAAAATAATATTAGGCCAATATGCCGGTTTACTGAAAACTTTTGAAACAGGAATAGTCGCTGATCGCGAAGCCATGTTAAAACATGCGACAAACTCAAAACTACCATTGCCAAATCTTGAGGAAGCGCCGATGAGGGCATTAAGATTTATGGCAAAGTCTGTGGAAAGTCTTCACGGAAATGAAGAGACTGAATATCTTGTTGCAGAACTTGAAAAAAGGCACGCTTACTTACAAAAAACCCATGATCAGATGCGCGTAGTTTGCCATCGCCAAAGAGAAGAAGTTATAATTCAAAAAGAAACTGCAGACATAGCTGAAACCGGCGCTTCACCATTTTTAGGCAGGATATCAATTTTTGCGGGAAAATTTTGTGCGGCAATAAGTCATGGCGCTGAAGCAATTGGTTTTACCGCGATGGCAACAAACTTTTCCGGCATGTCTAAAAATTTCTTTGGACACGCTGGAGCAATCGCAAGAACAGCTGGAAGCAGAAATATGGCGCAAGAGGCTATGCGTCTTGCAAGACGTAATGAAAATATCAGAACTCTTACCCTAACACCAGACACAACTGGAGAAGATGATGCAATTAGCAGAACCCCGCCGGATAGAGCGCGACGGATAATCATCGAACTTGCCACCACAACCGAAACACTAAAACAGGAAGAATCAGCTTTTATCAGAAGAAGAATCGAAGGAATTACAGCAGCAATAGCAAGAGACGATGCCTTGACAAGTCAGCTTTTCACTAATTCAAGACAAATCCCTGGTTATTACGATCTCGGAGCAAATTTAAGAAATTCCAACCATCATCTCACCTTTAAAGGAAGCGAATCCGGTGAAATCGCTGATATCAGACTGTTTGAAAAAGATGGTGTGGAAATTCCGTTATTTGACAAAAAAGGAATAATGGCTGATGACACCAGAAAAATTATCAACGGAATCCTGACAAGAGGTGAAAGGCTAGTGAAAGAATCGCAAAGAAAAGAAAGAGCCGGAACAGCTGCAAGAGAAGATGTAAAAGTAGAAATAGATTACCCCGACACTTCGCCTGCAGAAGCCAAAGAGAATTTTATTAGGGATAAAAACAAAGCAAGTCTTGATGCCCTTGCACGGGCCATGGTTAGGAAAGCTGGTGGAATTGGCAGATTAGGAGGAGAAGCCTTATCGGGCGGTAAAATAAAGATGCCGGCAATTGATATTGGCGACAATCAATTTTACCTCGTGCTTAAAGTTGGAGAAGGCGGAAGAGCCGAAGTGGAGGAATTACATGGTGGTGAAAAAAAGGGCTTAAGAAGATTTACCAGAAGCGATAAAAGGGAGCTCTTTGACGGGGTTGCAGTCAAAGACGAACATGTCGAATCTGTTGCCTCTCTTCTTGAAACTTATGGAGAAGTAAAAACTGGAACAAGACATACCGATACCCCTCCCCCAACTTGCAAACCATCCGGGTTTAGCAGATTAATGCGGACTATTGGGCCCAGAATACGGTGAGTAATTTTGTCAAAAAATAAGCAAAAGCAGGGTAAAATATGGGGTTAAAAAAGATTTAGGACAGGTTTTTACACGCACATAATGAGCAAAAGCGAATCACACAAAGTCACGATTGATTCCGTACGCAGCGAAGCTGTTGGAAAGCAAAGGATGGTAAATGAAGAGCTTGCGGCCTTAAGACAAAGGCTTGGGATCACTGCTCCTGATTCTGAAATCATGCCGCTTGATGCTGATGGTGAACCGGATTTGGCAGCGATTTATTCCCGTATCACTGCGGTTGAAAATCAAATCAGGGAACTGGAAAAAGCCAGCAGCGTCAAAACTCCTGCGCAAGTCAAAGAATTGCTCGACAATTTTATCCGCGAACAGGATCGCTTCATGGTGGCGATGAAAATGACACAAGCGCATTATTTTTCCGCCGTAATTGCAAATTGTGATGAAATTTCCGCCCACCTGCAAACTCACGATAATCTTGCCGCAATTCCACGTCTTTCCGATTTATTGAAACATGATGTGCAAAGGGTGAATGAAATACCATCAATTGCCCATTTTGAAGATCGCAGCGACGAGCTAACAAGACTCGCAAGTTTACAAGCTGTTGCGGCAAGAATGATTGCGCCAATCGCATCGCTGGAAACACCACTTGCTTCAGCTGATGCGCATGATTCTCTGCAATTGCGCCAAATGGCGGCATCTCTTGCGGAAGCGTTGCAAGAAAACATCAGGCCTTTCGCTGTTTTTATCGCAAATCAAAGCAAGCCACTTTCAAAACATGAACCGATTCCTGATGATTCTGCCGCTTTTGGCACTGCCAGAGATACAGTGATTGGCCACACTATCGCTCTTGCTGAAGCTCAAGCAGCGCGTTATCAGGAATTATCCGACGCTAAAAACAGGGAATTACAGCAACAAAAACAAAAGTTGGCGGAAGAATTAAAAAAAGCGGAAGAAAAGCTTGAACAAGAAAAAAAGCCAAAAGCTTTGTGGAAGAGAGCGTTAAGCGCGATCACCTTTGGCGCCTATTCCGGCGGCAAGCCAACCAACACTGAAAGCACGGAAACACAGATTAAACAGCTACGCGAAAATCTCGCGCAAATTGAGCAACAAATCAAAAGCGGCGAGACGCAATTGCGCGAAGCTAAAGGCTTTATACATGATATTGAACAATATCGCGACGGCATCATTGCCAAACATCAGCAACATGATCTATCCGCCTTTGCCCGTGGCACTGGCGAATTTGCTGATCAAATTTCGATACATAGGGAAGTCAGAAAAGTGGTGCAACAACAGGCAAAAGAAGAAACCGAGCATCAAACCAAAGAGCAGATTCTCGCCAAATCAATTGGTAGCGGGTTTGAGGAAGCGTTTGTCATAGCCGAAGCAGTTCGAAGCGGAAAAGTGGAGATGAAAGGTGATGCCGTTGATGCGGCGCTTGGAGGAGTTAAAATGGCCGCTGAATATATTCCTTATGCCGGAACGGCAATTTCAGTTTTGGCAACAGTCGCATCGCAGGTTAACAAGGTCAGAAGAACCGAAAAAAATACCAATGTGGTAAAATTTGCTACCGAACATGAAACCACTCTGGAAGCGGTGAGAGAGGAAGATACCAATCTGCGCGATCTGATAGTTGAACATTTCACATCACAACTCGGCCAAATTTACGGCCATATTGATGCTGACGGCGCATCACCTCTCGATCCATTAACCAGAAAAGGCATCGCCTCTTTTGCAACGCATGTTGTCGGCAGCGCTATCTCGCAAATTTCCTCTTTCAGCCTGCAAAAAGACGTTGAGATTCCAGCTCTCGATGTCTTGAGATTTCGCAGCGATGAAACTTATCGCACACAAATCTCAAGTGATTACGGCATTGAAATCAATCACGCCAGACTCATGGATCCGGAATATGCAAAACATGTTGATAATTGCATTTGCGCCAGCTTTGTTGCCAAAATTTTAGTTAGCGAAACCATTGCCGGAGTTGAGACCGGAAGAATGCCAAAACAATTGCGCGAATTATCATCAAAAACGCGTTTTGGCGCTGAAGATATTGAGCCGCAACATGCCGGACAAAAATTCACCGTTAACGGCATGATGAGGCGCGTTGGCATTATAACCTGCGATGGACAGCGCCTCACTTCAACCGAAAGAAAAGAAGGAATGGCCGGCGAAGGCAGTAAATATGGTTTTCGTCTTGCAACTGAAGCGGAAGAAAAGGCAATTGCCGCAGGAGAAGTTGTGGCTGGATATAGAAAATTTAATCCGGTGATGGAAGTTTTTGAAAAACAAAAACAGGAATTTTTGCGCTCTCTTGGAAGAAAAGATTTTAAAGATTCAACTGATCATGAAAAAAGTGATGAAGCGGTTTTGGCTTTTATCGAACGCTGTGTTGTAGCAAAGGCGGCCAACGCCAAATTAAATCTTCATGAATTTCTTAAAAAAGAATCCCCTTTCAAGGCCGGCACAACCAGGCTTATGTTTGGCTTTGGCGCCGATGAAGATCGCGAAAGATTCAGGGTGATTGAAAAAGATTTTACACCTTTGCTTGCCTTGTATGAAAGAGCGAAACAAGTTGAGGAAACGCGCGCGGCAAGAGCAGAAGAACGCACTGCAAGAGTTGATCATGAAGCCTTATCAAGCCTCACCGGCGCAGGAGCAGCGCCAAGCGCGGCAAAGGATGAGAAGCGCGATATTGAAAAATATTACATTCCGCAAGAAACCAGAATCGAGTTGGTAAAATATCTTGAAGTTGAAACTTCTCACACCAGCGCCTTTGACAGGCATAGAATCGAAGCACAAACCGGCGTTGCTTCAAAATTTGATGCTTTTCTGCGCGGCATTGCAGGAGTTCAACAAGAGTCACTGCCTGGATTTTTGCAAAGGGCAATAAGCAATATTTCAGCGAGAATCACAGGCACAACAACACAATCAGATGATTTTGCCTCGCATGCAAAAGAATTGGCGCAATCATTCAGCGCGCAAGAAGATGAAATGAGTGTAGCAGTAGCACGCAAAATGACTGAAGCAGTGGCAAGATTTGAAGAAATGAAAAAAGATTACGCAGAAAAAAGATCGTCAGCGCTTGCAACTGTAGCTCCTCATGATTTAACAGATCCAAGATTTTTTACCGCAACCAATGGAGCAAATGGAGTTCTGACTGCTTTTGCTGAAAGCTATCATGCTAAAATGTCTGAAGGTGCAAATGCAGAAGAAATGCATGAATTTGCCACAAAAAATATCGCAACTTTTCTTAAAACTGAAAATAGCGAGCTAACAAGACAGGTAGAAGAGTTTGCCGCTGCTTACAGCGCCACACATTTTGCCGAAGCGCAAGTTAAGAAATCCATTGCTGATGCAATTAAATCAACGCAGATGCGAGCTCATCGCGTAACAGAAAGAGAAGTTATTGAAGCAGCACATCAAGCAGTGCAGGAATTGCGGGCTTCCGGAGCAGATTTCTCGGCGCTTGGAATAAAATTTGAAGACAATAGAATCATGATTCCTCACACCGAATCAACAAAAGAAAAACCGCTGCATATAGAAGTTGAACTGGATCATAATGGCGATGTGAAAGATGTTCATCTGCATGCCCATCGCGAACATGATGTAATCAGGGATATTCTTGCAGGTCATGATGACACTCATCACGACATCGCCAAAGAAATCATTGCCATACATAACGAAAGGCTAGCAAAACATGTGGAATCGCGCCACGAAGGGATGTCGAGATAGTTTATTTGGTTTATTTTCTAACCCTTCTCGGCAAAGCAAAAAAGACATTCTCGCTGATGCCATTCATATCAGAAACCTGAATTTCATTTCCCGCAATTTCTCCGATTTTTTCAATCACTTCCTGCACTAAAATTTCGGGAGCGGAAGCGCCGGCGGTTAGGCCGATATTTTTTACATTCTCAAGCCATTTTATGTTAACATCCTGCGCACCATTGATGAGATAGGATGGCAATCCCGACTCTTCCCCTAAATCACGCAAACGATTGGAATTGGAGCTGTTTTTTGCACCAATCACCAACAAAATATCAACAATTTTGGCAAGGAAGCGCACGGCATCCTGCCTGTTTTGCGTGGCATAACAGATATCTTTGGTGGCAAGGCCTTGCTGCATTTTGGGAAATCTCTGTTCCAGAATTTCGACAATTTTTCTGGTATCATCAACGCTTAAGGTTGTTTGCGTCACATAGGAAATTTTATCGGGATTTTTTATAATCACATTGCGCGCATCATCTTCGCTGGTTACAAGAATAACTTCCTTTTTAACGCGGCCGGAAGTGCCTTCAACTTCAGGATGGCCACGATGTCCGATCAGGATTATCTCATAATCTTCTTCCTCATATTTCTTTGCCTCGCGATGAACCTTGCTAACTAAAGGACAAGTGGCATCAATCACATCCAGTCCACGCAAAATCGCATCTTCTTCAACGCGATTGGAAACGCCGTGAGCGGAAAAAATAGTGATTGCACCTTGTGGAATCTCGTCAACTTCATTCACAAAAATCGCTCCCTTTTTGCGAAGCGATTCAACAACAAATTTATTATGCACAATTTCATGCCGCACATAAACCGGCGCACCAAATTTGGCTAAAGCCTTTTCCACCGTTTCTATCGCGCGCGTCACTCCAGCACAGAATCCGCGTGGCTTGGCAAGGATGATGTTCATTTTATCTAAAACTAATCAAATAAAGGCTTAACAAAGGATTAGAGCCTGTCTTAAAACCCAACGTGTCTCGATTTTCCATAAATTTTGAGCGACTTTTTGGCAAAATTTTGCCGCTGTATTCAACATACTGCAAAAAATTTTGCCAAAAAACGAGCCAAAATTTATGGAAAAGCGAGGCGCGGTGGGTTTTAAGACAGGCTCTAGAGCCCAGGCTTTAGGAATACGATTGTATGAGTGAAGAATTAATTGCGGTTTTTTCCCATTTTGAAACGGAAAAAAATTTTAGAAATTTTCTTAACAAATTTCTTGCAGAAAAGAATTTCATAAAAATATTCAGCTTGTCGGGAGTGTAGTGAATACAACACCTGTTACAGGGAATAGCTGCACACGCCGGGTTTGCGTGGTGGTGGCTCCCGACGTTAAAACTCCTTTGAGATTCTTCTCAAGGGAGTTTTTTGTTATCTTTGGAAGTATTTTGCGTCAGGCTAGAGATTGAAGTATTCAGTTTCAAATCAGCCCTCTTCAAAGACTCAGAATTAACGATCAGTTCAAAACTTTTACGTCCCAGCCTTATTTCCATCATTCCGCCATTTTCGACAAAATTGTCAAAAGCGGCGATGGTGAAGATTCTTTTGTTGGTAAATTCATCAATGCGGCGATAAAAATCTTTATGTTGGTCTTGTGATACATAGATCGTATTGCAAATGGCGAATTTTTTTATTTTGGCCTTGATATCAATGGTTAGAGGACGGCGGCGGAAAAATTTTGATATTTCATCACTGCCGATAATACATATTCTGCCGGCTTTTAAATTCTCAATATTGTCGGTAATCACTTCAATAAAATGGGCAAAATGCATTCCTGATTCTTCAGGTTCAGATCTGGCAAAGGCGTGGGACGAGACTAAAAGGGAAATTAACAGCAATGTGAATAAATTTCTAAATCTCAATATTGCCAAGTCAGTTTGAAATAAAAGGTGCGGCCAACTTCGGTCTTTCTGTTGTAAAGAGCGGACTTGAATTCCTGATGACGCTGATCGAATAAATTTTGAATGCCGAGACTTAAATCAAGATTATCGGTGGCGAGATAGCCAAGTCTGGTATCGAATCTTAAATAGGAAGGAAGGCCTTTGGCACCATGAGTTGAACCGGCTTCGGGAAGATTATCGACATACATTGCCATATTGTCGAATTGGAGTTCGGGGGTGAGATTGTAGAAGGATTTTAGTTTTAGCTGGTGTTGGGGAGTTTGGCCTTCGGTCATTTCCAAAGCATCTCTTTGTCCCCTATAACTCAAACGATCTGTTGAATTGTCGCTGATATGCAAATCAATATGAACAAAATCATAACTTGCTTCCAATTTTAATCTATTGGTTGCCTGCCATTTGCCATTGATTTCGAAGCCGTAAGATTCGCCGAAACCGAGATTTGCGGTTGTTGGTATTGTGTTATCTGGACCAGTAGCTTCGTAGGTTCGTAGCTTTGAATAATCATCGTAGAAAATTGTAGCATCAATTAAAGTTCTTTGAGTTGGTCTTACTCTATATCCAATCTCGTAAGATATCAGTTGCTCTGATTCATAAGTGGTACTGCCTCTACTTAAAGTATCAGCTTTATTTGTAATCTTGAGATCAAGACTCCCACCTTCTCCCATGGTTGGAGTTCTAACCGATCTTGAAATCGCCGCCCAAACAGTTTGGTTTGGAGTTGGATAATAAGATAATCTGGCATTTGGCTGATATTCAAAACCGGTGAGGTCATTATGTTCAAATTTTGAGCCGATAGTTAGATATAATTCATCTGGAATTAGGCCAATTCTATCTTGAATGAAGGCGGTAAAAAGCTGGTCATTTTCATGATTAGAAGAGTAATAAATCGGAATTGCGCCATTTGCAGTAGTACCAAAATCTCTATCATAAATTATCTGCCTATAACCAACTCCCCAAATGAATTTATTATTTTTGGATAAGTCGTAGAAGTGCTGAAAATCGACATCGAAAATTTTTTCGTCTATCTGAAGAATTGGAACATCAATTTTGTTATAGGTAAAATAACTGCGTAGGTTAAGATTTGATTTTTTAGAAATTCTATTTTCCCAACTAGCCATAATATTTCCACCGGTGGTCGAAATATTATTTTTCTTCGGATTATCCAATTGCGTAAAATAATTCTGCGCCACATTGTGAAAAACATCGCCATGAATCGATAAACTTCCATCGTCAAAAGTTTTTGTATCGTAGCGGAAGCCGGACATTTCAGTTCTTAAGCCATCATCATTTCTGGTTTTGGTGTCATATCTATCTACTCCATCCCTTAATACTCTTTTAGCATAAAGACGGTAATAATCCTTACCGGCAACTTCTCCTCCATATCTTGCCTCTGTAATTGACTGATCTTGATTACCAACAATTTGCGAAACATAAGCGCCGCTGGTTTTAATTGCGCTTTTGGTGATGATATTAATTACACCATTAACCGCCCCAGCCCCCCAAATGGCGCCACCGGAACCTCTGATTACTTCGATGCGATCGATGTCTTCAAGAACATAATCGTAGATATGCCATGGCACACCAAATAACGGGCTGTAAATTGTTCTGCCATCAATCAGAACCAGAATTCTATTGGAATATTGGCGGTTAAAACCGCGAATAGTTATAGCATAGCTATGGCCATTAAGACGCGAAACCTGCACCCCCGGCACCAAACGCAAAGCTTCGGGAATTGAAGTAGCGCCAGATCTTCTGATTTCTTCCGAGCTTAAAACATAAACAGCCGATGGTAAATCAAAGGCATTTTCTCTCTTTTTTGATAGGGAAAAAATTGGTAAAGACTCAAATTCTTTTAAAATATCATTGATTGGCTTTGAATCATTTTTGGTATCCTGTTTGGAATGTGCAGTCGCACAGGAAAGAAAAAGCAATATGACAACTGCGTTTATAATCTTTGTCATGAGTTTCCTTGTTTAACCCAAATAATACACATTCTATCAACGCCAATTCCGGATAAGAACCTGCCTAAATTTTTCTCGATCTACTCCCCTCTCCCCTTGTGGGAGAGGGTTGGGGTGAGGGGTAAATTTTAAAACATCAATTCAGAAATTTTGGAAAGAATCGATTAAAAAAGTTAATACCCCTCACCCTAACCCTCTCCCACAAGGGGAGAGGGAACTAATCGAGATTGGCTTGATGCCTTATCCGGAATTGGCGTTATCAAAAATTTACCCCTCACCCCAACCATCAGACACAAGGAGGAAGGGAAAACCGAGGTTACGACGCCAAAAACGTGTGTTTAGCACGTCTTCTTCCCTCTTGCGTACGAGGCTGGTGGTGGGTAACAATTTCTAAAAGTTTTAAACCTTTTTCTCAAATAGCGCGACAAGCAAGACAGGAGTTATATTTCTTAAGCGTTATTGAAGCAATTAAGCATTTAACTCATCCCAAATTTAACTCATCCCAAGCAGCTCTTCATTGATAAAATCAAGCACATAGCGGAATTCATCTCTGATTTCTTGCAGCATTGCCTTTTTTTCTTCCGCAGTGGCATCTTGACGTTTTTGCGCCTTTTCTAAAGCTTTGGCAAGATCAAAAGCGCCAATCGAAGCGGAAGCTCCTTTGAAAGCATGCGTTGCCATGTACCACCCATTATTATCGTTATTATTAATGCATTCCTGCATTCTCACCATATTGCGATGGGCATTTTCACAAAAAATATTCAGCAACTCTTTTTCAAATTGCTTATCGCCATCAATGATGC
The DNA here is from genome assembly GCA_001767955.1 of Alphaproteobacteria bacterium RIFCSPLOWO2_01_FULL_40_26. Taxonomy (GTDB): domain Bacteria; phylum Pseudomonadota; class Alphaproteobacteria; order Rickettsiales; family UBA1997; genus UBA2645. Next base: position 86,074 of record MEMO01000031.1, read on the forward strand.
CATGCAGAAAAGTGGCATCAACCCCAACTTTGTAGGTTGGAATGGTAGTGGTAGTTTTATTATCGTTTTTATTCATAGCTTAAAATTTAGGTTAGTTAATAACCAAAGTCACAAATGTTGAATTTAGCTTGACGCTAAAATCTTTTGCGGTTTTGGAGTTCATTGTGATTTCAAAATCACGACGTCCCAACTCAACTCGGAAAGTGCCGCCACCTTCAACAAAATTGTCAAAAACGGCGATGGTTGGAATTCTTTTTTTGTTAAATTTATCAACTTCAATACGGAAGATTTTTTTAATGTCCTGTGCCAAATAGACCACTTTACAATGGTCATATTTTTTTGGGTTAACATCAATATTGTCGTTAACAAAAAATTTAGAAACTTCATCACCACCAACAATACAAAATATTTTATTTTTTTCAGTTTCAGCGCTATTGGCCATTTTCTGAATAAAGACGGCATAAGCTTTTGCTTCGTCATAACCGGCAATTTCTGCCAACGCATTGCAAGCAAAAAAGATAACAAAAAAAAAATAAAAAATTACGTAACGCATCAAAACTCTTTCGCCCTAGAAGTTTGTTTTCAAACTCTAGTATTGCCAAACCAGTTTAAAATAAAATGTTCGGCCAATTTCGGTTCGTCTATTGTAAAGAGCTTTCTTAAATTCCGAGTGACGTTGATCAAGTAAATTTTGAATGCCAAAACTCAAATCAATGTTTCGCGTTGGAAGATATCCTAATCTAGTATCAAATCTGAAATAAGAAGAAATACCTCTATTGCCAATCGTCTCACCAGAAGCGCTTGGTAGATTGTCAGCATAGTACAAGATATTATCAAACTCAATCTTTGGGGTAATGTTATAGAAAGATCTGAATTTTATCTGATTCTGTGGAGATTGGTCTTCTGCCATTTCTAATCTATCACGGATACCAACTATCGTAGCATTTTGATCAGTAGAATTATCACTAATGTGTAAATTTGATTTTAAATATTCATAACTCGCTTCCAACTTCCAATCACTATTCACCTGCCATTTACCATTTATTTCAAAACCATATGTTTCACCATGACCAAGATTTTGAGCGGTTGGACCGCTACCAGTCTGCTCAAATGTTCTTAGTTTTGAATAATCGTTATAAAATGTTGTGGCATCAATTATGAGTTTGGGGTTTGGTTTAATTCTATAGCCGAGTTCATATGCTAATAAATTCTCCGATTCATATGTGTCGCTTCCTCTATTAATTGTTATGGAAGTATTGTCTGCTTTTAAATCAATATCATCTTCTGCTCTAGTGGGAGTTCTAACAGCTCGAGAAGCTGATGTCCAAATAGTCTGGTTGCGCGTTGGATAATATGCTAACCTAGCATTTGGCTGATATTCAAAACCGGTAAAATCATTTTTTTCAAATTTAGAACCGAGCGTTAAGTACAAACTTGGCGTAAGCTCCATTTTGTCTTGGATAAAAGCTGTAAATAATTGATCATTTCTTTTATCAGGAGAATAATTAATCGGAATAGACCCGTTTAGGGTTGTACTTTCTACTATATTGTCCTCTATCTGCCTGTAACCAATACCCCAAATGAAATCATTACCTTTAGAAAAATTGTAGAAATGCTGAAAATCAATATCTAAAGTTTTGGCACTTCTTTCTAAAACTGGAATATCAAATTTATCATAGTCCAAATAGGTATTTAACATTATACTTGATTTATTTGATATCTTTTTACTCCAATTAGCTATTATGTTGGCCCCAACCGACTCTTTATCATTTCGATTAGGATTATTAAGGGAGGTAAAGAAATTTTGCGCTTTACCACTAAACACATCACCATAAATCGATAAAGCATTATCCTTAACTGATGTCATATCATACCTAAAACCAGCCCTCTCCTGTTTATTACCATCACGATTTTCAAACTTATTGTCGTATTGATCAAGACCTCCTCTCACTGATTTTTTAGCATATAATCTGTAACTATCTTTATTAAAATTTTCACCACCATAACGTACTTCGGTAATAGACCTATCTTGATTTCCAACAATCTGAGAAAAATACACACCTTGTGTCTGAGCAGAATTTTTGGTAATAATATTAATTATACCATTAACAGCATTTGCACCCCAAACTGTTCCTCCTGGACCTCTGACAACCTCTATTCTGTCGATATCTTCAATGACATAATCATGAATATCCCAAGCTACACCGGAAAAAAGAGTGGTATAAACAGTTCTGCCATCAATCATTACCAATAATTTATTGGAAAACTGACGGTTAAAACCACGAATTGTAATAGCATATGTATGACCATTCATCCTTGATACTTGAACTCCTGGAATTAAACGTAATATTTCAGGGATAGAAGTAGCGCCAGATCTCCTAATATCTTCAGATGATAAGACATACGTTGCGGACGGCGCATCAAAAGCGCTTTCTTTCTTTTTTGACAATGAAAAAATTTGCGGATCAAAACCAAATTCATCTTCTTCCGCGCCTTTATTTGCAGCATGTGCTGAACCTAATAACAGAAAAAACAGAAGTAAAAGTGATCTTGATATTATTCTAATCATAAAAGTCCTTATTTAAGTCGAGAATACATAGGAAACATAGAGGCAAAATTATATGTTGTCTTCTGTTTCCATGGATAATTGATAAATATTTCTACATCATATCCGAGCTTTCTCAATGTCTTACGATCACTTCTGCACACAGCTGCAACGGCAACTGCACAGACATATTGACAACCTTGTAGCACAGATTCTTTAAATGCCATATCCATCATTAAAGTTGCAATTTTTGTATCCCTTTTACCACTTTTCACAACAAGAGCAGAAATTTCTCCTATTATTAGATCATTTCTACAATCATATTTTGCAATTAGTTTTTTATATTCAAATTGAGTTCCGGGAATTTCATTAGATAAATATTGACATTTATTTGAAAACATGACGCGTATACCACCTATTACCTCGTTATCTTCAATAGCAACAATAACTCTTCCGTTGGTATCATGTTGACTTTCTGACCCATCATAATTTTGCCATCCATTTTCATTGCAATAAGTTTCGTGACGCAAATTGTAATACTCTTTCAAAAATTTTTTATCCTTCGTAAAAAACACTTCAACCTCGCTATACTGCTTTTGCCTAGTTTCTGGAAAATCAATTATTAGAGGTTGGTTGCGCGGATTAAAATCATCAGCTACTACATTTTCTAGCAAATTATCTACCGCCAAGTCAGATTTATTTTTATTAAAATTGAGCTTACCAAGAAAATCAAACTGACTTGCACCAGAACCAGCATGTTTGTTTAACCCATAACCATACACTTTCCCTTTACTAATCAGCACCACCCCTTCAACATCCAAACAACTCGGGCTGCTTCCTACCATTTCAGACTTAAATGGCACATTCTCCATAAAACCTCCTAAATTTTAAAACCAAAAACCATTTGACACCGCTTGGTCGCAAAATAAAAAGCGCGCAAACTTATGTCATTTGTTCATGCACAAAAGCACCTGTCCCAAAAAGAGACAATGGTTAAAATGGCTTAATTTCAGGCGAAAATTGATCTGTCTCAAAATGATACAGCAATGTTAACCATTTAGCATGCTTAATTTAAAACCAAAGATCGCAATTCTACGAAAAAAGATAAAAAGCCTTATCTTCGCCAAAGTCAGCAGATTCTTCTATTACCTCGCAATATTACTTTTCGGACGCAACGAATATTACCATAATAAAATCACCCAACGCAGCAAAATTGATCCGACTTATCCGGCACGTTTCAGAAAGCTTCGCAAAAGATATGAGAAAATTTTCGGCGTTCGCGTCAATGTGAAGAATGTTGATTTGAGGCACTCTTATAACATTCTTTCTCGCGTTATCTTTGGCCTGATATTTTTTTGGAGCCTGATAAATCTGTTCATGGTCTGCCTCAATTTTTATCAAACCACTATTTATAAGATTAAAGTCCAAAGCAGTGTAATTGAGAAAGGTGTTACCACCTTGATCAGCTCGATCAATAGTCATCTGAATTACATGGGAGATCGTCTGCTGGTTCTAGGACAACAGGATGACATGCGCATTATCGCCAAATTTCTGGCAAGAGTACAAAATAGAGACATAGACCGTCTCAATGTAGCTTCATGGCTGATGATTGATTTTGTAGTTGACGAAGAAATTGTTGCCACGCGCAAAGAGGGATTATTGAAAAAACCACATGATTTATCTGACCCCTATAAATTAACGGTAAGAGCAGCTGTAAACAAAGCCTGGTCAATGAAAATCGGTAGCAAATCACGATTTGAAAATGAAATCACCGCTTTCGACATGTTCCCAGTTGCTCTCTACATTGACACCGATGATTTCAAACCAATAGGCAGCTTTGTCACACAATTGCCATTTGATGTAATCCAACGACAAATAGATTGGGTTTTCAATGATGAAGCTATCTGCTTCATACTCATCGACAAAGATCAGAATTTAATTGCCAATTCAGAAAGTTTCCTACGCGAAAATTATGACAAAACAAAAATACAAAAAAGCGGACAAGTTGGATATATCGACGATTTCTACACTTATCCAAGCGTGGCACAGCCTTTGCCAAAAAATATCGGTCTTGGCGGATGCCACTTTACCCATTTCATCAAATCCGATGAATATAAGCTAGCCATACTAACCGGATATCCGGTTGGAAAAGCCATCAAAAATCTGCTATTCCAACTGCTGGTAACATCGGGACAGGCTTTGGGAGTGGCCGGAATTTTTGCGGTTACGCTTCATTTCTTTCGCAACATCAGAATTAATCCCTTTCTGCGCGAACTGGTGCTTGCAAAAGAAGGTGCCGAAGCGGCGAACGTTGCCAAAAGCCAGTTTTTGCGCAATATGTCGCATGAAATCAGAACACCGATGAATGGTGTAATCGGCATGAGTCAGGCTTTGCGCGATTCAGGAAAACTGGAGGCAGAAGAGCTCGATCAGGCTGAAACCATATATCGTTCGGCTGATGCTCTCATGGTGATTTTAAATGATATTCTAAATTTTTCCAAAATCGAAGCGCGAAAAATTACCATTGAGAATGTAAATTTTAACCTGTGCGATCTGGTTGAAGATGTGGCAGAGCTGATGTCTGGTAATGCCAACAGCAAAAATATCGAAATTATCACCTACATTGATAAAGCAATTCCACCTTCCGTGATCTGCGATCCGTCAAGAATAAGACAGGTGATGACCAATCTGATCAACAATGCTATTAAATTCACCTATCACGGACAGATTTTTGTTGAGATTCTGCTTGAAAGAACAGAAGGCGATAAACTTTTTGTCAATTTCAACATCAAAGACAGTGGTATTGGCATTCCGCAGGAAAAATTGCCATCAATGTTTTCCGCCTTTACCCAGGTTGATATGTCAACTACACGCAGATTCGGCGGCACTGGACTTGGCCTTTCAATTTGCAAAGAACTGGTTGAATTAATAGATGGCGAAATCGGAGTAAAAAGCAGTCAAGGTGAAGGATCAAATTTCTGGTTCACCATTCCGATGAAAAAATCGAACATCATCGAACCGAATATTTACGAACAACAAAAGCAGGAAATTGCCGGCAGAAAAATTGCCTTCGTTGAAAACAGTAAAACTTCAGCATGGGTTTTCGGAGAATTTTTTGACAATCTGCAACTTAGAACCAGCTTAGTCGCAGTATCGCAAGATATCATAAAGATAACAGACATAGCAAAATCAGTAGTTAAACAGCTGGAAAAACTGGAAGACATAAACGCAATTCTGGTCAGCAATAACATTTATCTCGGTATGGATGCTATTGTGGTTGTGGAGCATATCAAACAAAGTGAGAAACTCAAAAATATCCCGCTGATATTGATGATGTCATTTCATGAAAAAATCCATGTTCCGCAGGAAAAACTCAAACTCTTCAACCGCATCGTAATCAAACCGGCAAGAAGAAGTCGCCTGATGTTGGCATTGTTCTTCGTGCTCAAAATCACCTATTATGAAGAAGAAGGATCTCTGATTGAAAAAGGTGAAGTTAAAGAAGAAAAGCTTGAGCGCAAAGGCATGAAAGTTTTGCTCTGTGAAGATAACGAAGTGAATATGAAAGTTGCTCTAACAATTTTGCGACGCTTCGGATTTATCATCGAGACCGCTGAAGATGGTCAGGAAGCCGTCAATAAATTCATCCACAATCGCTTCGATTTTATTTTGATGGATTGCATGATGCCGATAATGGATGGCTTTGAAGCAACGAAAAAAATCCGCGAGCTCGAAAAGAAAAATGAAAACAAAAAATCAATACTGATTTTTGCCCTAACTGCCAATGCCGGCAACGATGATCGCGACAAATGCCTTAACGCCGGAATGAATGATTTCATGTCAAAACCAATTAAACGCGAATCAGTAGAAGAGTTGCTTGGTAAGTGGTTTGGAACCAGTTGATGTTCGTGCTCCGTGCTCCGTGGTTTTAAAATTACCGAAGCACGATGCACGAAATTTGGGTTGTTATCAAAAATATTGTGTCTCTAAAAATAGATCCTGAAACAAGTTCAGGATGACATGTTTTGGAACCATCTTTCCCTAATTGTCATCCTGAACTTGTTTCAGGATCTATTTTTTCTGGACACAAAATTTTAAGAACAATCCTTTTTTAGACAGGTTCTTAAAGCGGTATTGCTTCACTTAAAATGAAAGGCTTAAACTCATTTCTGATCGCTCTATCTGAAATCACATCAACCTTGCACTTAAGCAAATCGCACAAATCAATATCGAGCCCGGATTCATCAAACAATGACGCGCCCTCTTTAAAGTGCACAAGGAAATCAATATCGCTATCAATCCTGTTATCACCCCTGACAACAGAACCAAAAATACGAACATTTTCAGCTTTGTATTTATTCGCAATCTGTAGGATCCGATCACGATATTTTGTGCGCAAAATTTCCATATCCATCGCTAAATCATGCTATTCATCGCAAGCAGCGCAATGGTATAACCTTGCACGCCAAGGCCTGATATTGTTGCGTCGACAACATCACTTAAAAACGAATGTTGGCGGAATTCTTCGCGTTTGAAGATGTTGGAAATATGGAGTTCGATTTTTGGTTTGGAAAAAATTTCCAGCGCGTCGCGTATGGCAATGGAAGTGTGAGTATAAGCAGCAGCATTGATGATCAAACCGTCAAATTCTTCGGCAGCATTTTGAATGATATCAACCAATTCGCCCTCATTGTTTGATTGTTGAAATTCAATTCTAACGCCAAGTTCTTTGGCAAGTTTTTCACAATCGGCGGCGATTTTATCGAGCGAGATATCGCCATAAATCTTCTTATCGCGCTTATGCAGCAAGTTCAGATTTGGACCGTTAAGAATTAGAATTTTTTTCATGAGATAATCCGATTTTTATATAAGCAAAAATTGTGATGGGAATTGAAATTGCGTAAGTAATTCCAAGCACTGCCAGTGCAATCCATGGTTTGATAATCAAACCAATGATGAATGAACCGAGAATCAACAAGGTGAGATAGGCATAATCATTTTTGATTGGAATTTTTTTGATGGAAATTGTTGGCACGCGGCTGGCCATAAGCACCGCAAGCACGCAAACATAGGTGATTACGGTGATTGGATTGGAATAAAATCCGTTGCCAAATTCATAAAATAAAACCATGGGAAGCATTGTCATTGCTGCTCCTACGGGAGCTGGAATGCCTTTAAAAAAATATTTTTCCAACAACGGATTTTGTGCCTCACGACCCAAATCAACATTGAAACGCGCCAGACGAATCGCACCACAAACAGCAAAAAACAAAACCATTGCCCAATTGAGACCACGCACATCGAGGTAGGAATTAACCCAAGAATAAACTACAAAACCTGGAGTCACGCCAAAATTTACAAAATCAACTAACGAATCAAGTTGCGCGCCGAAATCGGAAGAAGAATTGAGAAAGCGCGCGAGACGACCATCAACACCATCCATAAAACCAGCAAGAAGAAGAAAGGCTGAAGCTTTGACAAAATCACCATGGAGTGAAAAACGAATTGCTGTCAGCGCAATGCACAGACTGGTTAATGTCACAAGATTCGGCAACAGCCTGAATAAAGGAAAATAGCCGCCTTCGGCATATCTGATTTGATGAATAATCTGTTTTGGCATAGAAAATTTTTGCTTTAATCACAAAGCAAATTTAGTTTTTAGACATCAAACATTTCTTCTCAATGACAAAAACTGATCTTTCCAATTGCATCCGCTTTTTATCGGCTGATGCCGTTGAACGCGCTAATTCAGGCCATCCGGGGATGCCGATGGGCATGGCTGATGTCGCCACAATTCTGTTTTTAGAATTTTTAAAATTTGATCCAAAAAATCCCAAATGGCTTAATCGCGACCGTTTTGTTTTATCGGCTGGACACGGCTCGATGCTGCTTTATTCGCTACTTTATCTCACTGGTTATGAGGATATTACACTCGATGATCTAAAAAATTTTCGTCAGCTTCATTCCAAATGTGCCGGCCATCCGGAATTTGGACATCTTGCCGGAATTGAAACCACAACCGGTCCACTGGGACAAGGCCTTGCAAACGCTGTTGGCATGGCAATTGCTGAAAAAATTTTAGCAGCACGTTATGGAAAAATTTTCGATCACAAAACTTACACAATCGTTGGCGATGGCTGTTTAATGGAAGGAATTTCGCAAGAAGCAATCTCTCTTGCCGGACACTTAAACCTCAACAAACTCGTGGTTTTGTGGGATAACAACTCGATTTCAATCGATGGTAAAACTTCGCTTACAACTTCCGAAAATATGAAGCGCCGCTTCGAGGCTTGCGGTTTTCGCGTTTTGCAAATTGACGGCCATAATTTCGACGAAATTCGCACAGCGCTAAAAAAAGCAAAAAATTCCAAAAAACCGCTGATGATCGATTGCAAAACCACTATCGGTTTTGGCGCGCCAAACAAGGCTGGAACAGAAAAATGCCACGGCTCGCCTCTTGGTGCAGAAGAAATCAAAAAAACCCGTGAAAAACTGGGCTGGCAATATGAGCCATTTGCGATTCCAGATCACTTGCTTGCTGAATGGAGAAAATGCGGAATAAATTCAAAAAACTGGGAAAGAAAATTTAAAAAATCAGGAATTTCATTGGCAACAAATCCACTACAAAATATCGATTTGTTCAGGCAAAAAATACTGGATGAAAAGCAAAAACAGGCAACGCGCAAATCCTCGCAGCAAATTCTGGAATTTTTAACCGCACAATTGCCAAACCTGATTGGCGGCTCGGCCGATTTGACTGAATCGGTCCTAACTAAAACCTCACACAGCAAAACAATTTCCGCACAGGATTTTTCTGGTTCCTATATCCATTACGGCGTGCGTGAACATGCCATGGCAGCAGCGATGAACGGCATTGCGCTGCATAGCAATTTCATTCCTTACGGCGGAACTTTTCTGGTTTTTTGCGATTATATGAAACCGGCAATCCGCCTTGCCGCTTTGATGAAACAACAGGTGATTTACATCTTCACTCACGATTCCATCGGGCTTGGCGAAGATGGTCCAACACATCAGCCAGTCGAACATTTGGCAATGTTGCGCGCCATCCCGAATCTCAATGTTTTACGCCCTTGCGACATGGAAGAAACTTTGGCCTGTTTTGAATTGGCTTTAGCGGCAAAAAAAACACCATCGGCAATCGTGTTAACACGCCAAAATCTACCATTTTTAAACAAGGATTCGCAAAATTATCACCGTGGCGGCTATGTGATTTCAGCATGCGAAAATCCTGATGTCGTCATAATTGCAACCGGCTCGGAAGTGGTAATTGCAATGGAAGCGCAGGAAAAATTAAAACAGCATCAAATCAATGCCCGCGTGGTTTCAATGCCATGTTTTGAAATTTTTGAACAGCAGGATGAGATTTACAAACACTTGGTTTTAGGTGATAAAAATATTTTACGCGTCGGCATAGAAGCCGCAATTTCACAAGGATTTGAAAAATATTTAGGCTGCAATGGAATTTTCATCGGCATGAATGATTTCGGCGCTTCGGCAAAAGGCGAAGATTTGTTCAAACATTTCGGAATTACCGCTGATAATGTGGTTGAAAAAGTCAAACTAAAAATAAATTAAAAAAAGACCAAAGGAACCGAGAAAGACGGTTTTTCAGAGGTTCCAAAATTAAAAGGCCGAGAGCAGATAATGAACGCGGATAGAAAAATTTCCAAAGCAAAGCTCTTATTTTTACTCTTTATTCTAACCTCATGCCAAACCACACCAGACAAGATTCCCTATTATTCCGGCTCAAAATCAAATCACTTTGATGGTAAAAAATTCATCCCCGAAACCAAACAACCAAACTTTTGGCAACATTTGCGCTTTGTTTTCAGCATTAAGGATTATTGGGGAAATGAGCATGATGAAATTTTACCAGTCAGACTTAATGAATTTAAAGAAATCAATCGCGCCCGCATCACTTTCATCGGCCACTCCACTTTTCTAATCCAAGTTCCAGACATCAATATTTTGACTGATCCAATTTGGTCAAACCGCGCCGGACCAATTCCTTTGCCGGTTTTTAGCACCAAACGCCAAAACCATCCCGCGATGAATCTTGAGGATTTGCCGCGCATTGATTTTGTTTTCATCAGCCACAATTCCTATTACCACATGGACATTCCAACCATCAAAAAACTGCAGGAAAAATTTCAACCGAAATTCATCACCGGACTCGGAAACTGCTATTATCTGCAAAAGGTGAAAGAGCTTGATATCAGCTGTTTTGAGCTTGATTGGGATCAGAAAATAAAATTACAAAATGGCATAGATTTTTATTTTGTAAAAACCAAAGGCTGGTCAAAAAGATCGTGGTTTGACACTAACAAAACTTTGTGTGGATCGCTTTTGATCACAACTCCGCGCATTAAAATTTACTTCGCCGGCGACACCGCCTATTCACAACATCTGCGCGAGATCGGCAATAAATATGGCCCGCTTGATGTAGCACTTTTGCCTATCGGCGCTTATGAACCAAGATGGTATCTCAAAGAATATCACATGAATCCGGAAGAGGCAGTGAAGGCTCATATTCTGCTTAACACCAAAAAATCCATCGGCATGCATTTTGACACTTTTCAAACCACCAATGAAGGATATCTCGAAGCAAGAATTGCACTTTCGGAAGCCAAATTAACCTATGGCTTAAGCAAGCTTGAATTTGTGGCCCCAGGATTTGGGGAAAGTTTTGAGTTTTAGCAAACATACCTATGCACGAAGCACGAAAATATAGTTTTTCATAGACTCACCTAACATGCTTCCAAATCTAATACCATGTTCATCAACAACGCTGCATAGCCGTTTGTTTCTTCACCAAAATTTTCCTTCGAGCCAATCAAATCAAGAATCATGAATTTGAGATGATAATTTTGCGCCAATTTTAGCGCAGAGTTTTTTTCATCCAGAGTTTCACCAAAAATACATTTTATTTTTCCCGCTTCAGCCATGTCGGCAAATTCGCGCAAATCTTTGATGGCAAGCTCTTTGGTATGATCATTGGTCATGATTTTTGCCGGTTTAATATCAAAATAATCTTCAAAATATTGATAGCCATCATGATAAAAAACCGCCTGTGAGACATTGATTTTAGCCAGTTTTTCAGCAATTATTGTTTCGGTTTTGGCGATTTCTTTTTTAAATTTTTCAAAATTATTGCGGAATTTTTGGCAATTTTTTTGATCATTTTCACAAAGCCTTGCCGTCATAAATTCAGCAATTTTTATGCCATTTTGCGGATTCAACCAGAGATGGGAATCAAGTTGTTTTGAATTTTGTCTGCGCGGCAAAAGCTTGATACCGCTTATTTGCGAAAGGGCATAAGATTTCTTTTCCAGATGCAAATTTTTGATCAATTTGGGAAAATTTTTTTCCAGAGAATCATCAACATAAAAAACCAAATCAGCCTTGGCAAAAGCAGTAATATCATTTTTTTTTAGCTGATAATTATGCTCGGAAACATTGGGAGAAATGATTAAAATGCTGTTGTTTTTATCTGCACTAATCGCCAAAAGGATTTGATAAATTGGGTTGATTGAAGCGATATTTGCAGCATTTGCATGATTAAAGATAAACAAAAAAAACAGAATTATCCCAACAATTTTTCCGTGCTTCGTGCTTCGTGCATCGTGCATCGTTATTGAGTTTACGAAGCACGAAGCACGAAGCACGAAGCACGATTTTATATTACACATAAATGACATTGATTGAGCTAAAAAATATCGGATTTGAAATCGCACATCAGAAAATCATCAACAAAATTTCACTGCAACTGCAAAAAGGCAAAATTACCACTTTGATTGGTCCAAATGGAGGTGGAAAAACCTCACTGGCACGCATTTTGCTTGGTATTTTAAAACCAACCACGGGTGAAATTATAAAAAATCATCGGATAAAAAAAGTCGGCTATATGCCGCAAAAAATTGAAATTGACAAAACCATTCCGATGTCGGCACGCGATTTCATTTTGCTATGCGGCAATGAAGTTGATAAAACTCTGACAACGCGCCTCAATGTTGAAAAAATTCTCGATAAACAAATTCATGATCTCTCCGGCGGACAAATGCAAAAAATTCTGTTTTTACAGGCGATTGCTGGAAACCCGGAATTGCTTGTTCTAGATGAGCCAACGCAATATATGGACATCGCCGGAATTCAGGATTTTTATAAAATTATCGAAGAAATCAGGGAAAAAACCGGCTGCACCATTTTGCTAATTTCACATGATTTGCATATGGTCATGCAAAAAACCGATCTGGTTTTTTGTATCAATCACCATGTTTGCTGCCATGGCGCACCAGAGGATATTAATCAACATCCGGAATATCTTTCACTATTTGGAAACCGCAGCGTTGTCACGCTTTATCAGCATCATCACGATCATAAGCACTAGTAAATACAGGTTCTTAGATCTTAAATTCCCCATTTTTGTTCGAGATATTTTTCAATTGAGTCTCTTTCTTCTTCTTTGAGATAACGATCAAAAATTATCACTTCGCCAATCTGGCCTAAATAAGAATCTCCCGCACCGGGAGTAGCCCAACAACCAACGGAAAAATTAGTGGTAAGATTAACTGGCATTTCTGTTGTATTGTTAGAATCGCTGGCAAGAGTGGTTCTATCAACTCTCAACGTTATAACATCATTTGTGCCACCGCTGGTGTCCTTTTGTCGAACCACGGAAACAATGTGCGGAACACTATAAAAATCGGTTGGAGCTGCGGCGCTAATTCTAGAACTACAACAAGTTCCAGTATGAAGATCGGCATGAATATTTCCAGCATCCGGTAAATGCATGGTAAATCGTCTGGTACTGCTATCAGTAAAAAATCCAATATTGGAAACTTCTCCAGGGCCACTAGCGCCATATCTTTGAACGATGTAAAGCGACACTTCTCTTGCCGAAAAAATTTCATCACCCTTCGTGCTTGCTCTTTGCAAACAATCCAAACCATCAAAATCAGCCGCAGGCAGACCATTGATACCTTTGGTTAGATATTTCGGTTGTTCTGTGCCAGAGCCTTGAATGATAGTAAAAGCAGAAGGCGATTGAGGATTAATGCTAATCCATTGCGTAATCGGATCATTATTGTCCAAATCACTGCCGAAGGATTTTTCCGATATTGAATCAAACCAAACAGTAAGCCCATTCATTCCCGCAACCGGAGAGCTCTGCGTTAAAGAACGCGCAGTATTTAGTTTCATCGCTGAAACCAACCTGCTTGATTGGGTGATGCCGGCAACCAAAATTCCAATGATTAGAATTACGATTGATAACTCAATTAAGGAAAAAGCTCTTTTCATAAAATTTTATCTGAGATTTGTTTAAAGATTGTTGAAATTTGAGGATGTTTTGAAACTGCAATTTCATGATTTTCAACTGTCATGGAAATTTCCAGCATCAGCGGCAATTCCCCTAGGAAATCGATGGCGATTTTTTTTGCAAGTTTTTTTGCGCCATCTTCCCCAAAAACAAATTTTTTCTCGCCGTTAATTTCGAGATACGACATGTTTTGAATCAAACCAAGAATCGGGATTTTTAATTTTTGAAAACAATCAACAGATTTTACAACATCAATCACGGCAAGGCTTTGCGGCGTTGACACAATAACAACTCCGGCAAGCGGAAATTTTTCGGCGATACTCAAATAAACATCACCGGTGCCGGGTGGCATGTCGATTAACATCACATCAACTTCCTTGCCATCTGCTTTCCAATTTACTGAACGAATGAGCTGATAAAGAATTTTAGTCACCATCGGTCCGCGCCATACACCAGCGGCGCTTGCATCAATCATCGAGCCGATAGAAATGCATTTCACGCCATGCGAAATCAACGGCAAAATCAGATTATTTTTTTGTTCAGGCTTATCTCGCAGATTCATTAGATGCGGAACCGAAGGGCCATAAATATCAGCATCAACCAAAGCAACATTTAAACCGTTTTGATGCATACTAACCGCCAAATTACAGGCAATTGTCGATTTACCGACTCCACCTTTTGCCGAGGCAATGGCGATGATTTTTTTGACACCAGAAACCGGGAGAATTTGCGGTCTTATGAAGTCGGATAAAGTTTTTTTATCATCTAGCATAAATTTAGGATTTAGGATTTAAGATTTAGGATTTAAGATTTAGGATTTAAAATCCTCGCTAAATAAAAATCTCAAACAAAATGATTAAATTCTTAATGAGCTCCGGGCCTTGGGGGCCTTGGAGCGGTGGTAGTTCAAAACCAAATCCAAAACCAAACCAACCAAAACAGGAAAGGGAAGAGAAAAAACCCCAACCGCAAAATGCGCAACCTGATTTTGATGAATTTTTCAGAAAAATTGGAGATTCTTTCAAGAAAAAATTTGGTGGAAATTTTGGCAATGGCGGCGCAGGAAAAAACTATGACAAAGCCCCAAAATCAGTGATTGGCCTGATTTTTCTTATTCTGATTCTGATTTGGCTAGCGCTTGGAATTTACAAAGTTGATTCCGACGAAAACGCCGTAGTTCTCTATTTCGGAAAATTTTATAAAATTGCCACGCCCGGCCTAAATTACTACATCCCCTACCCTTTCGGTCAGGTTATTAAAAAAAGCGTTACTACGGTTAACACCGAAGAATTTGGTTTTTCATCCAATAGCAGAAAATCCGACCAACGCAATTTTGATGCTGAAAGCCTGATGCTCACCGGCGATGAAAACATCGTTGATATCGACTTCCAGGTGCAATGGCAAATTGCTGATATCAGGAATTTTGTTTTCAACATTGCCGAACCAAATCAGGCCATTCGCAAATCGGCAGAAAGTGCAATGCGTGAAATCATCGCCCGCACTCCAATTGCAGGCGCTCTGTCTGCCGGCAAAGAAAAAATTGAACAGGAAACTAAAATTTTGCTGCAGGAAATTCTTGATTATTACGGCGCTGGCGTGCGCGTGGTTTTGGTGCAACTTCGTCGTGTTGATCCACCGTCGCAAGTAATCGACGCTTTCCGCGATGTTCAAACCGCCAAAGCCGATAAGGAAAAAGAAATCAATCAGGCTCAAGCCTATGCCAATGATATAATCCCGAGAGCGCGCGGCACGGCAGCACAAATGAAAGAACAGGCCGAAGCTTATGCCAAAGAAGTGGTGGCCAATGCGCAGGGCGAAGCGGGAAGATTCGTGGCGGTTTATAACCAATATGCCAAAGCCAAACAGGTAACAAAAAAACGTCTTTATCTCGAAACTATGGAAAAAATTTATCGCGATATGGACAAAATCTACATCGATAAGAGCGCAGGAAAATCAGGGGTTTTGCCATATTTTCCTTTAAATGAACTCAACAAACCAAAAAGCAATGAACAATAGAACAAAAAAACTTCTAATCTTATCAACGCTTAGCGTGATTATTTTTTTCAGCGCCATGTTCACACTTGATCAGCGCGAACAGGTTCTGATTCTACAATTTGGTGAACCAATCCGCACCATTGACACTCCCGGCATTAAATTCAAATGGCCTTTGCTGCAAAACGCGCTGTTTTTTGATAAAAGAATCATTGATCTCGCTTTGCCGGAACAGGAAGTAATCGCATCCGATCAAAAACGCCTGATCATCAACGCTTTCGCCAAATATAAAATCATCGATCCGCTAAAATTTTATACTACAGTTGGCAATTCCTACGGACTAGCCAGTAAGCTTGCCGGCATACTCGATTCCAGCCTGCGTCAAGTGATTGGCGAAGTAACTTTGAGCGAGCTCCTCACCGAAAATCGCAGCGATGTGATGAAGGAAATTAAGGAAGCGGTAAGCAAATCGTCGGAAATTTTTGGCATTCAAATCGTTGATGTGCGCGTTATGAGAGCCGATTTACCCAAAGAAAATTCCGATGCAATTTACGCCCGCATGCAAACTGAACGCGAAAAAGAAGCTCGCGAAATCAGGGCCAAAGGCGCTGAAGAAGCCGATAAAATCCGTGCCGAAGCCGAAAAACAAAAAACCATCATCCTCGCCGAAGCTAAAAAAAATGCTGATTTGGCACGAGGTGGTGGTGAAGGTGAAGCCAATAAAATTTATGCCAATGCCTTTGGCCGTGATCCTGAATTCGCTGATTTCTACCGCTCAATGAGCGCTTATAAAGAGGCATTTAAAAACGATAAAACCAAAATGATCGTTTCGCCGGACAGTGAATTTTTCAAATATTTCGGAAACAAATAACTGACTTTATGAAAAAACTCACATTGATTTTTTTACTTTGCATTTTTTCTACGAATCAAAGTTTCGCACGCGAAAAAAAACCAGCTGCGGCGCCAAAAGCTTTAGCAACAGTTGAAAATATCCTTCCACCAAAACAGATGGCGCCAAAACAGGTGATGATGGACAGTTTTTCCGACATTGTTGAGGATTTACTCCCAGCTGTTGTCAACATTTCCGCCACACAGGAGGTTGAATCCGGCAGCGGAAATTCAGCCGACCAAATTCTGCTTGGCGAATTGCCAAAAACTCCACTTTTCGACGAATTCAGAAAACAATTGGAGAATCAATTTCGCGGCGGCGGAACAAAAAAACAAAAAATTTCCTCAATCGGATCAGGTTTTGTGATCTCAAAAGATGGTTATGTCGTCACCAATAATCATGTGATTGATGATGCCAATGAAATAACCGTCAGCCTAAATGACGGCTCAAAACATAAAGCCAGAATTATCGGCATCGACAGAAAAACCGACTTGGCTCTGCTAAAAATCAATAGTGGCAAAGAATTGAAATTTGCCCGTTTTGGCGATTCTGCAAAAGCCAGAATTGGTGATTGGGTAATTGTGGTTGGAAATCCATATGGCCTTGGTGGATCCGTTTCGGTTGGCATAGTTTCAGCGCGTGGTCGCGATATCAATAACGGCCAAAATGACGATTTTATTCAAACCGATGCCGCCATCAATAAAGGCAATTCCGGCGGTCCAATGTTTAACATGAAGGGTGAAGTGATTGGAATCAGCACCGCAATTTTTTCACCATCTGGCGGTAATGTCGGCATTGGTTTTGCCACACCTTCATCAACTGCCTCACAAGTAATTAAACAGCTAAAAGAGCGTGGAGAAGTAATGCGTGGCTGGATTGGTGTTTCAATTCAAGATGTCAGCGACGAAATTGCCGAGGCGATGAAAATGGAAAAAACCACAGGAGCTTTTGTTGTTGACACCACTAAAAACGGTCCGGCGGAAAAAGCCGGCATTTTACCAACTGATGTGATTCTGAAATTCGCTGATCAGGAAATTACCGAGATGAAAATCCTGCCCAAAACTGTTGCTTCATACCCAATCGGAGAATCGGCAAAAATAGTGATTTGGCGTCATGGCAAGGAAAAAATCCTCAAAATCAAAGTTGAAAAAATGAATAATGATTTCAGCACAAAAACCAAAAACCAGATTCTGGAAAAACAACAAAACATCAAGCCAGTTGGCCAAATACTTGGGCTCGGCCTGGCTGAAATGAAAAGCAAAGTCAAGAAAGACAAAACCGAGCTAAATATCGAAGGTTTGCTGGTAGTTGAAATCAGTCCAAAATCCGAAGCGGCAGAAAAAGGTTTGATGATTGGCGACATCATAATTTCCGCCAATCAAACCAATGTTAAATCAATCGACGATCTTAAAAACATCATCGAAGAAGCAGAAAAAACCACCAAAAAACTTTTCCTTTTCATCCAGCGCGGTGATGGCCATTTTGCAACGGTTTTGGGAATGTGAAATAGGCGATGAAAGCCTTGTGCCATGCAAAAATTAATCTCTTCCTCAAAGTCTTGGGAAAACGCAATGATGGATTTCACGATCTGGAATCGCTACTGGCATTCACTGATCTGGCAGATGAATTGGAAGTGGAAAAGAGCAATCAATTTCAGATTAAAATCAGCGGAAAATTCGCTGAATTTGTTGATCCAAAAAACAATCTTCTCACCAAAACTCTTGATTTTTTTGCCACTGAATTTGGCATCACAAAAAATCTTTATATCAGGCTGAAAAAAAATATTCCGGTTGGTGGCGGACTTGGCGGTGGCTCATCTGATGCCGCACAATTTATGAAAATCCTGAACAAAATTTTTGCGCTGAATTTGAATAAAAATGAGCTACAAAAAATTTCGCTAAATTTCGGCTCCGATATTGCATTTTTTTTTGAAGATCACGCTTCAATAATCAAAGGCCGCGGTGAGGTAATTGAAAACTTTCCCAGCTTTGAACCAATTCCGGCACTGCTTGTTAACCCTTGCGTCAATCTTTCAACTAAAGAAATTTTTTATAAATTTGGCACAAGTTTTTCACCGGAGATTCCAACTCAAAAACTTCTGCAAGAAAATGTTTTTGAGTTGATAAAGTCATTGCCAAATGATCTTGAAAAAGCGGCAATATCAACATCTCCCATCATTTCTGAAATTCTTGATACACTGAAAAAATCTGGCGCCGATCACGCCAAAATGTCCGGCAGCGGCACAACATGTTTTGGAATTTTTGCGAACGAAAAGAAACTGGATGAAGCAAAAAAAACTTTACAGCAGAAATTTCCCCGATTTTTCATAAAAAAGATCAGCATCCTATCTCATGTTTAAATCAGTAGAGGAAAATATCTCTTACCTTCTCAAACCTTTATTTTCAGGCAACAAGAAGGAATTCATCATCATCGGCAATCTGATCAAAAACTGGGAAGAAATTGTTGGAAAAAAATATGCAAAATTCTGCCATCCCGAAAAAACCAATTTCAACAAGAATGAGAAAACCTTAACCATCGCCGTTCACAATGCGGCAACCGGATTTTTTCTAAAAAACAACAGTGAAATTCTGCTCGAAAGAATCGCAACTTTTTACGGATTTAAAGCCATTTCTAAAATAATTATCAAACAAGAACCAAAAAATATTGAAACCACAAACCCTTTAGAATCAAAGCTTGACGAGAATAAAGAAAAATTTTTACACGAAAAAACTGCCGCAATTTCAGACCAAAATTTAGCAGAAAGTTTGAATAAACTTGGGAGAGAAATTTTTAAATAATCCGCCGGTTGTTATCAAAAATATTGTGTCTCTAAAAACAGATCCTGAAACAAGTTCAGGATGACATGTTTTGAAACCATCCTCCCCAGATTGTCATCCTGAACTTGTTTCAGGATCTAATTATTCTGGACACAAAATTTTAAGAACAATCAATCCGCCTGTTTCGCTCCTCTCTCATCTTCGCAAAATCGTCGCCGGCATGATAGGAAGAGCGTGTTAGCGGGCTTGAAGAAACCATGAGAAATCCTTTGGCGTAGGCCATTTTTTTATACATTTCAAACTCATCAGGATGGATATAGCGGTCAACCGGCGTGTGGCGCAAGGTTGGACGCAAATATTGGCCAATTGTTAGAAAATCGATATCGGCACAACGCATATCATCCATCACTTGCAGCACTTGCTCTTTGGTTTCGCCAAGACCAACCATAAGACCGGATTTGGTAAACATTGATCGATCAATTTCCTTCACATTTTTTAAAAGATTCAGCGAATGGAAATAGCGCGCACCCGGGCGAATCGTGGTGTAAAGACTGGGAACGGTTTCGATATTGTGATTAAAAACATCGGGCTTGGCAGCAACAACCTTCTCAAGCGCACCTTCTTTGCGCAAAAAATCCGGTGTTAAAATTTCAATTGTCGTGCCGGGAGATTTTTTACGCACATTTTCGATGCATTTTACAAATTGTTCAGCGCCGCCGTCTGGCAGATCATCGCGATCAACAGAGGTGATGACGATATGCTTCAAACCCGAAACTTTTGCCACATCGCCAACATTCTCCGGCTCATGCGGATTTACGGCATCGGGACGACCGGTTTCAATATTGCAAAAAGAACAGGCACGTGTGCAAACCGAACCCAAAATCATCACCGTTGCATGCTTCTGCGCCCAGCATTCACCGATATTGGGACAAGCGGCTTCTTCGCAAACCGTATGCAATTTTTTTTCATTGAGCAACTCTTTGGTTTCATAATATCCCTTGGAAACCGGCGCTTTAACACGAATCCAATCCGGCTTGCGCTGCATTTTTTCCTTGGGGAAATTAATGGCAAAACCGCGTAAATCCTTGTTGTCAAATTTAGCAATCTGTCCTGATTCGCGTTTCTCTTCGCGTGTCGGCATCATTTTATTTCTCCGGTAACAACAAATTTGGCAATTTCGGCAATGTTGGTGGAATGGTCAGCCAGACGTTCAAAACTCTTGGCGATGAAGAGAGTATTGGTGATTTTCTTAACCTGCTCTTTGTTAAAATTTTCATGCTCGATGATGCGAAATAAATCGCTGTAAATGTGATCAATATCATCATCCTGCTTCATCACCAAATCAGCCAATTCAGCATTTTGTTCATTAAAAGAAATCACTGCTTCACGCACCATTTCTTTGCATAAATCAATCATGGCAAGCAAAGATTTTTCAACACCAACCTCAAATTCTTCCCTGCCGATACGAGCAATTTTTTTGATTATGCTTTTAGCCTGATCACCGCTGCGCTCAAGGTTTGATGACACTTTCAAAGATGAAATCGTATAGCGCAAATCAACTGCCATTGGCTGACGCAAGGCCAAAATCGCCGTCACTTTTTTTTCAATAAGATGATCAAGAGAATTGATTTTGTAATCATGGGCGTTGATTTTTTCGATCAGATTTTCATCACGGGTTTCGATCATTTGCGCCACCATTTCAATTGATTCGATGACGAGATAAAGCATGTTGTCAAGCGTTCCGGCAATTGATTGCAGATCTTTGTCGTAGGATTTGACGGTATGTTCTTTGAGAGACATAAGTTTAGGATTTAAGATTTAGGATTTAAGATTTAGGTTCGGCAAAAGTTTTTAAATCCTAAATCCTAAATCTTAAATCCTAAATTTGATTAGCATGAAAAAAATTCTGGTTATCGGTTCTGGCGGTAGAGAACATGCGATTTGTGAAGCGTTTAGAAAATCGCCGCAAAAGCCGGAAATTTTTGCACTTCCGGGCAATGCCGGAATTGCAGAAATTGCCAAAATTGTTGATGGGGTAAGGCAAAATGAACATCAAAAAATTATTGATTTTTGTCAGCACAAAAAAATTGATTTTGTTTTTGTAGGACCAGAACAGCCTTTATCAGACGGGATATGCGACGATTTAAAACAAAACGGAATTCGCGTTTTTGGACCATCAAAAAAAGCATCGCGGCTTGAAGGTTCAAAAATTTTCATGAAAAAAATTGCAATGGAAAATGCAGTGCCAACCGCTGCTTACGAAACTTTTTCCAATGCAAAATCCGCGCTTGAATTTGCCAAAAAACTTGGATTTCCCTGTGTAATTAAAACTGATGGACTCGCCTCTGGCAAGGGCGTGATCATTCCACAAAATTTTGATGAAGCAAAAAAAACCATCACAGAAATTTTTGCCGGAAAATTTGGCGATGCCGGAAAAAATATCATCATTGAAGAATTTCTTGAAGGCTTTGAAGTCAGCTATTTTGTGATTTGTGACGGAAAAAATTTTATCCCGCTTGGCTTTGCCCATGATTACAAAAGAGTCGGCGAAAATGACAGCGGTACCAACACCGGCGGAATGGGAACTTATGCCCCCTCACCTTTTGTTGATAAAAAAATCGAGGAAGAAATCATCACAAAAATCATTCGCCCAACCTTGCGCGGCCTTGAAAATATTGATGCGCCATTCAAAGGAATTTTGTTTGCCGGTTTGATGATTGCAAAAAACAAACCAAAACTTCTGGAATTCAATATCCGCTTTGGAGACCCGGAAACACAGGTGATTCTACCACGCATCAAATCCGATTTCATGACGCTAATTGAGGCGGCAATTGATGGCAAACTCAACAAATTCCATATCGAATTTGATGAAGAAAAAAAACTGGTTTGCGTGGTAATGTGTGCCAAAGGCTATCCCGAAAATTATGAGAAAGGCAGTGAAATCAAAGGCCTCGCAAATATCAAAACCGCTAAAATCCTTCATGCCGGTACAATTAGAAAAGATAACAAAATTTTAGCAAATGGCGGACGCGTTTTAAACATCATCGCCGATGGAAAAACATTTGCGGAAGCCAGGAAAAAGGCTTACGAAGCCGTTGATTCAATTGACTGGAAAGAAGGATTCGTCAGACGTGATATCGCAAAAAAGGCAGACTGTAATCTAAACCCTCTTTGAAAAAGAGGGTGGATCAATCGCGATAGCGATTGAGACGGGTGATTTGAGAGAGACAAACTCTAACTTTGAGTTTGTCTCCATAAATCCTCCGGCGCTTCGCGCCACCTCCTTTTTCAAAGGAGGTTAGCCCTCTTTGAAAAAGAGGGTGGCATCGCACAAAGTGCGATGACGGGTGATTTGGGAGAGACAAACTCTAACTCTGAGTTTGTCTCCATAAATCCTCCGTCTGATTGCTTCGCAATCAGCCACC
>MEMO01000031.1:109051-122577 GCA_001767955.1 Alphaproteobacteria bacterium RIFCSPLOWO2_01_FULL_40_26
AACTTTGAGTTTGTCTCCACAAATCCTCCGGCGCTTCGCGCCACCTCCTTTTTCAAAGTAGGTTTGGAACAATTAAAATGACAATTGAGCCACTTCCTGCGTTTCAACTTTTTGCTGATTTGCCAAATAGTATTTTTCCAGCTGCGATTCATCTTTAATTTGGCTGGCCAACGCATAGCCGTTATTCTGTAAATAGCGCGAAGCAAGAATCCTTAAGCGTTCAGGACGTGTAAGATAAACCCATTCGACTTCCAAAAGCTGAATTTCATCTTCAAAAACAGTGATTTCATTTTCGGTTGTCAGCATTTCATCCTGCAAAGATTCAACGTTAAGCTGCACAAAAAACATGGAGACAATGCTTAAACACAAAACAAAAGCGATGATGCAATTTGCAAAATAAAATTTGTTTAACGATTGCCAGAATTCTTTCATTTCAATCTTAAATTTTAACCGCCACTCGCATTTTTGATGAGCGCGCACGCGGATTTTGTACAGTCTCCTCCCTGCTCGGAGAGATTGCCGATTTGGTGATGATATGAAAATTTTTGGGAGAATTTTGTTTAGCGATAACCGGCTGATAGCGCGAAAATGTCTGCGTAAGACCTGCTTCTTTTTTGAGAAAATTTTTGACTATGCCATCTTCCAGCGAATGAAATGAAACCACAATCAGCCTGCCACCTTGCTTCAACAAAGTAAGAGAAGAAGCAAGGGCAGACTTCAATTCATCAAGCTCACGATTCACAAAAATACGCAAAGCCTGAAAAGTCCTAGTTGCCGCGTCTGTTTTGGAATAACCGCGATAGAGAGATCGAACTATCTCGGCCAGATCACGGCAACTAGTGATCGGTTTTGCGGCACGCACCGCAACAATTCTTTTGGCAATTTGTCTTGCTTTTGGTTCCTCGCCAAATTCCCTGATGATGCGCGCAAGCTCTTCTTCACCGGCCTCATTAACAATTTCATAAGCCGATGGATGAGAATTTCGATCCATGCGCATATCGAGTTTTGCATCGGAATCGAAGGAAAATCCGCGCTCTTTATCATCAAGTTGCATCGAGGAAACACCGATGTCGAAGACCATTCCATCCAACTTGGCAACATTTTTTTCAGCCAATAATTTTTTACTTTCAGAAAATTTTCCGCACAAAAAAACAAAACGTTCACCAAATTTTTTTTGCAAATTTTCGGCAAATTTTTTTACCGATTCATCACGATCAACCGCAAAAACTTTGCAATTCGCCGATTCAAGGATAGCGCGGCTATATCCTCCTGCTCCGAAAGTTCCATCGAGATAGATTTCGCCATTTTTTGGCTGAAGGTTTTTGATTACTTCTGCGAGCATTACTGGGTTGTGATTATCGTGCTTCGTGCTTCGTGCTTCGTGCTTCGGTTTCATTTTGTTGCCTTCAAAACATTGCGTTTGGTTTTGGCGTCTTTTTTGGCTTTGAGCATGTATTCGTTGAACTTCTTTGGCTCCCAGATTTCAAAAGTTGAGCCTTTTCCAACAAAAATCAGATCGTTTTTTATCTTCACTTTTTTGAGCAAATTTTCCGGCATGATTACACGACCATCACCATCAATCGAAAGTTGCATTGAACCGCCTAAAACCGCGGTGGCAAAGGCATCGCGCTCTTCAGAAAATGGATCAAGATTATCGATTGATTCGGAAAGTTTTTTTATGCGCTCAATGTCACAGCCTTCGATGCAATCATTGATGAAGGATTCATAGACCACCATTCCGGAAAAACTCTCATTCACCAACGAAGCGCGAAACTGCGCCGGCACTGAAACACGCCCTTTGGCATCAATTTTGTTTGCGAAAGTTGATAGAAATAAAGCCATACCGGAAATTTCATGGAAAATTTGGGATATTTTGGGAAATTATGGAGAGGAAGTGGGATGTCAAGTGTTTTGACACCCCCCATCCCCCTCAAGGGGGAGGTCGCGCATGCGCGTCGACTTCATGGCTGACGAGATATTGAGTTTGCGAATGTTTTTAACACCCCCCATCCCCCTCAAGGGGGAGGTCGCGCATGCGCGTCGACTTCATGGCTGACGAGATATTGAGTTTGCGAATGTTTTTAACACCCCACCCCATCCCCCTTCTACCGAAGCACGAAGCACGAAGCACGAAGCACGAAGCACGACAATAATTTCATGTAGAAAATTTCCTGTCTGTTTCTAGGTTCGACGGCCTCTTGATTTTACAGACTTATCAATGACTTATAACCAACCAAACAAAGACGGAAAATTCGGCCAATTCGGTGGGCGTTATGTTGCGGAAAGTTTGATGCCGGCAGTTTTGGAGATGGGTTTGGCCTACGCAAAAGCAAAGAAAGATAAAAAATTCCAGCAGGAATTTAGATATTATCTGAAACATTATGTTGGCCGTCCGAGCCCGTTATATCTTGCTTCACAGCTCACCAAAAAAATAGGTGGCGCAAAAATTTATTTAAAACGCGATGAGTTAAATCACACCGGATCGCATAAAATCAACAATTGCATCGGACAGATTTTGCTTGCCAAAAGAATGAACAAAAAACGCATCATCGCTGAAACCGGAGCCGGTCAGCATGGTGTTGCCTGCGCTACAGTTTGCGCGCTTTTTTCTATGCCCTGCGTAATTTACATGGGCAAAAAAGATGTGGAGCGACAAAAGCAAAATGTCTTTCGCATGAAGCTGCTTGGCGCTGAAGTGAGGCCGGTTGAAAGCGGTTCAAGCAGTTTGAAAAATGCCATCAATGAAGCAATGCGCGATTGGATCGCAAACGCGCGCGACACCTACTATCTGCTTGGCACAGTCGCCGGTCCGCACCCATATCCACAAATGGTTCGCGACTTTCACCGCGTGATTGGAAAAGAAGCAAAAAAACAGATTCTTGCCGCAGAAGGAAAGCTTCCCGATGCACTTGTGGCCTGCATTGGTGGCGGTTCAAATGCAATCGGATTATTTCATCCTTTTCTTGATGAGAAGGTTAAAATGTATGGAGTTGAAGCCGCTGGAAATGGCCTTGCAAGCAATTCGCATGCGGCGTCAATTGCGCAAGGTGAAGTGGCTGTTTTGCACGGCAATAAAACTTTTTTTCTGCAAAATGATGATGGCCAAATTCAGGATGCGCATTCAATTTCTGCCGGCCTTGATTATCCAGGCATTGGCCCTGAACACGCTTATCTTCATGCAATCAAGCGTGTTGAATATGTCAGCATAACCGACGATGAAGCCCTCAAAGCTTTTCAGCTTTTATGTCAAATCGAAGGAATCATCCCAGCGCTTGAATCATCTCACGCCATCGCCTTCGCCTGCAAACTGGCCAAGAAAATGAAAAAAAATCAAACCATTATCGTCAACCTCTCGGGACGCGGCGACAAGGATATCGACACTGTGGCAAAAATCTTAGAACCTGTCCTAAATCTTTTTTAACCCCATATTTTACCCTGTTTTTGCTTATTTTTTGACAAAATTACTCACCGTATTGCCAGATACGCTTCATAATTTTGTCAAAAAAGCGCTAAAAACATGCTAAAATCTGGGGTTAAAAAAGATTCAGGACAGGTTCTTAAAATAAGCAAAAACAGGGTAAATATGGGGTTAAAAAAGATTTTAGACAGGTTCTAAAGCCGCTTTATAAAGCTGCAGAACACTGTCTACCAGTTTGGGAGCCGATCTTGAATGTTTTTCCATCTTTGAGATCGTCGAGAATTTTTAGAAAAGTTTCTGATGTAAGATCTTCAACAAAATCATCATTAATCTGCACCACTGGAGCATTGACACAGGCTCCAAGACATTCAACTTCCTTCAGTGTGAATAGGTCATCAGCAGTAGTTTGATTCATTTCAATTCCGAGTTTCTTTTTGCAATTCTTAACAATTTGATCAACGCCGCGCAGCATGCAGGGTGTGGTCTTGCAGAATTGCAAAAGATATTTTCCAACTGGTTTGAGATTATACATCGTATAAAAACTTGCTACTTCGTAAACTTTAATTTCCGGCATTTCGAGAATTTTTGCCACCGCTTCAATCACATCTTTTGAAACCCAGTTGTTGTTTTGACGTTGTGCCAAATCAAGCAGTGGCATTACTGCGGATTTTTTTCTTTCAGCGGGATATTTCGCTAAAATCTTTTGTATCTGTTGTTGATTTTCGTCGGAGAATTGGAAGGTCATTTTAGACAATTTTTTTCCACACCGCTTTTTTTGCAGCGAGTAAAATTACAAAAAGAATGCCAAGGAAAATCATGCTGCGTACGCCCATTTTTTTGCGATGTTCGGTTTCCGGTTCGGCGGCCCATTGCAGAAAATTTACGACATCAATTGCCATTTGTTCTTTGGTGGCAAAGGTGTCGTCCTTGTAATCAACTTGTCCATCATCGGTGATTGGTGGTGGCATTGAGATTTGGCGGCCTTCGAAATATGGGTTGTAACTTTTGCCTTCGGCCAATGGAAAATCTTCTGGCGCGTCAGCAAAGCCGGTTAGCAAGGAATAGACATAATTTGCACCATCATGTCGCGCTTTAACAATGAGTGATAAATCCGGTGGATAGGCTCCGGAATTGACAGAACGGGCGGCTTGCTCGTTGGCATAAGGAGAAGCAAAATGATCGGATGGCAAGCCCGGGCGTTCAAACATTTCGCCATCGTCATTTGGACCATCATTGATAAGGGCTTCGGAAGCGATTTGTTTCACTTCTTCTTTGGAAAATCCCAATTCTTCTAAATTGCGATAAGCCACAAGTTTCAGGCTGTGGCAGGATGAACAAACTTCTTTGTAAATTTGATAGCCGCGTTGTGCCGAAGCGCGATCGAAGCGACCAAAAACACCATCAAATTCCCATTTTAATTGTTTGGGATGAAGAGCAATAGTGGCAGAATCAGCATTGTTTGCGAGGCTGATAGATGGAAGCAGAAATAAAATCAGGAAAATTTTTTTCATTTCAAAATTTAAACAATTTCTTCTTGAAATCGATCACTTTGCCTGCCTTGACCTCAACATTTTCACTTGCAAGCAAAGCGATTTTTTTCTTCACGCCAAAAGCATAGCCGCCAATTGATCCGTCAGATTTTACTACGCGATGGCAAGGTGTTTTTGGTGCATCGGGATTAGCGCCAACAACTTGTCCGACACCGCGATAGGCTTTTGTCTTAAGTTTCTTGGCGATTTCGCCATAGGTGGTTACACGGCCTTTGGGAATTTTTTTTAGGAGTTCGTAAAGTTTTTTTGCGTTAATGGTCATGTTTTCTCCGATAATCTTCCTCGATTGATTCTGGTAGCGGCAAATATTTTTCAAACTTTGGCAATTGCGGCAAAATCAGCAAAAAGTAAGCATAATAGTAAAAAGTGGCAATGCGGGCAGCCCAGATATACCAACCTTCGGCAGGTGATTTGCCGAGATAGCCGAGGAAAACAAAATCCAAAATAAAGAGCCAAAAAAACTTTTTGAAAAGCGGGCGATAAGCGCCGGATATGATTTTTGCGCGGTCAAGGTAAGGCAAAAAGAAAAGCAGAATGATGGCGCCAAACATCATCAATACGCCGCCGAGCTTGTCAGGAATAGCGCGCAAAATGGCATAAAATGGCAAGAAATACCATTCGGGAACAATGTGAGCTGGTGTCACCATTGGATTGGCCGGGATGTAATTGTCGGGATGGCCAAGAAAGTTGGGATAGAAGAAAAGGAAATAACCAAAAACTAAAAAGAACACAACAAAGCCAAGCATGTCTTTGATTGTGAAATATGGGTGAAATGAAATCGCATCTTTTTTTGTTTTAATTTCAACGCCGGTTGGGTTGTTGGAGCCAACAGTGTGAAGGGCTGCCAAGTGAATCATTACCACAGCGATAATAATAAAAGGCAGCAAAAAATGGATGACGAAAAAACGATTCAGCGTCGGATTGTCGATGGAATATCCGCCCCACAGCCAAGAAACAATTGATTCGCCGATGATAGGAATTGCCGAAAAAAGATTGGTGATCACGGTTGCGCCCCAAAAACTCATCTGTCCCCAAGGCAGAACATAGCCCATGAAGGCTGTGCCCATCGCCAATAAAAAGATGATGATGCCGATCCACCAAATCAATTCGCGTGGGCTGCGATAAGAACCGTAATAAAGGCCGCGGGCGATGTGAGCATAAAGAGCGACAAAAAACATTGAAGCGCCGACAGCATGAATATAGCGGATGAGCCAGCCATAATTGACATCACGCATGATGTGCTCGACGGAATCAAAGGCCATTTTGGTGTTTGGCGTGTAATGCATTGCCAAAAATAATCCGCTTAAAATTTGCACGATCAAAGCAATGCCAGCAATGGATCCAAAGCTCCACCAATAGCTCAGATTTTTGGGATAAGGATGTTTGAAAAGCTCATTTTCCATCGAGGAAATAATCGGCAGACGATCATTGATCCATTTGGCAATTTTTGATTTTTCGGTGAGCGATTTTTCGAAATCGTTCTCGAAATTAAGAGACATGTTTATCCAATTTTGATTTTCGTGTCAGAGACAAATTCATAAGGCGGAATCTCAAGATTTTTCGGCGCCGGACCTTTGCGGATGCGGGCGGAGGTGTCATATTGCGAACCGTGGCATGGGCAAAACCAGCCCTTATATTCGCCTTGCCCACCGATTGGAACACAACCCAAATGGGTGCAGATGCCAATTGTAATCAGCCATTCTTCCTTGCCTTTTTTAACACGATTCGAATCTGCTTGCGGATCGCGCAATTCAGTAAGTTCAATATTTTGTGCTGATTCGATTTCCTGTTTGGTTCTGTGCTTGATGAAAATCGGTTTGCCGCGCCACATCACTTTTTTTTCTTCGCCCGGCTTGATGTTTGAAATATCGATTTCAACCGAAGCCAGTGCCTGCACATCTTTCGAAGGATTCATGCTGTCGATGAATGGCAAAATAGCGCAAGTTACACCAATACCAGCGGTTATGTAGGCTGTATTTGTAAGCAATTTACGACGCTCTTCGCTTTTAATTTCGTCTTTAATTAATTCGGTCATTTATGAAAAATGATTGGCAAAAAAGAAGCCGCGCGTTTTATTTGATGGGCACAAATTTGGCAACACTTAACATTAATCAAACAATGACAATTTTGAGAATAAAAAAACTGGAAAATGGCAAGGATCTTCCTTTGCCGAAATATGAAACGCAAGGCAGCGCCGGCATGGATTTGCTTGCGGCAATTGATGAGCCAATTGTTTTAAAATCCGGTGAAGTAAAATTGGTCAAAACCGGAATTGCTATTGCGCTGGAAAAAGGTTTTGAAGCGCAAGTTCGTCCGCGTTCCGGCCTGGCTTTGAAAAATGGCATCACTGTTTTAAATTCTCCCGGCACCATTGATTCCGACTATCGCGGTGAAGTTTGTGCCATTTTAATCAATCATTCAAAAATTGATTTCACTATCACTCGCGGCATGCGCATCGCCCAAATCGTGATTGCCAAACATGAACAGGCAAAAATTGAAGAGGTGGAAAATCTGGATGAGACCACGCGCGGCGCCGGAGGATTTGGTTCAACCGGACATTAATTATGTTAAGCGAAAATCAAAAACAGCGTTATCTCCGTAACACAATTCTCCCAGAAATTGGTGAAAAGGGTCAGGAGAAACTTTTGTGCGCGAAGGTTTTGGTTATTGGTTGCGGAGGACTTGGCTCGCCGGTTTTATTTTACCTT
Organism: Alphaproteobacteria bacterium RIFCSPLOWO2_01_FULL_40_26; assembly: GCA_001767955.1. GTDB lineage: Bacteria > Pseudomonadota > Alphaproteobacteria > Rickettsiales > UBA1997 > UBA2645. Next base: position 116,728 of record MEMO01000031.1, read on the forward strand.
GCCGCTGCGGGAGTTGGAAATATTGGCGCAATTGATGATGATGTGGTTGAGCTTTCCAACCTACAGCGCCAAGTGATTCACAATGAAAAAAATTTGGGGCAAAAAAAAGTTTTAAGTGCGAAAGAAAAAATTTTGACGCTAAATCCTGGCGTCAATTTACAAATTTTTGACCAAAGAGCAAATCGCGAAAGCCTCAGAAAAATCTACGCCGATTATGATTTTATTTTAGATGCAACTGACAATTTTCCATCGCGTTTTATCATCAATGAAATTGCTCATGAACAAAAAAAACCGTTAATTTTTGCCGCAGTAAAAGGTTTTTTGGGACAGGTTTCTGTTTTTAAATCCTACGAAAAAAACAATCCCTGCTATGCCTGTTTTAATCACAATATTGTCGATGAAAATTTTTCCCTGCCGCTTTCCGAAAAAGGAATTTTAGGATCAGTTGCCGGCACAATCGGCGCGCTTCAAGCCACTACAACAATTCGTGAAATTCTAGAAATCGGCGAATCACTTGTTGGCAAAATTTTGATCTTCGATTTTCTAAAAAACGAATTCCGCAAAGTGAATCTGAAAAAAAATCCAAGTTGCAAAATTTGCGCCTCCTAACTAAAAGCGCGCGCCTTTTTAACCCAAATCCGTCATTAGAACGGATTTGGGTTTAAGTTGATTTTGCGGGTGTAGCTCAAAGGTAGAGTTCCAGCCTTCCAAGCTGGCCGTGAGGGTTCGATTCCCTTCACCCGCTCCAATGTGGAGTTCTTAGAAACTGTTTAGACAGTTTCTTACCTCACGTTCTGTATTCTGTATTAAACGTTGCGTTAGCGTTTATTTTTGGACAGGTGGCCGAGTGGTCAATGGCAGCAGACTGTAAATCTGCCCGCGCAAGCGTTCGCTGGTTCAAATCCAGCCCTGTCCACCACTAAAGATTTGTTCATTTTTCAGCGATTATTTTCTAAAATTTCGAAATATATTGGCAGTAAATAATGTTGCGTATCATTCGGCTATTTTAGAACCTGTCCTGAATCTTTTTTAACCCCATATTTTACCCTGTTTTTGCTTATTTTTTGACAAAATTACTCACCGTATTTCCAGATACGCTTCGTAATTTTGTCAAAAAAGCGCTAAAAACATGCTAAAATATGGGGTTAAAAAAGATTTAGGACAGGTTCTTAGTTTTCTTGATTTCAGTTAAAGAGAATCGCTTTTCCTTCATCTCCTCAATCTTCTTTACTCTCTCAATCATCTCTTCACTAAACATCTGATAACCTGACTCCGTAACTTCCGCAACCTGTAACAATCCTTCTTTTGTCCAATGCCTGATGGTTGGAACGGTTTGGTTTGTTGCTTTGGCGAGCTCGCCGATTTTTAAAAGTTTTTCGTTTTCTGGTTTTTCAACTTCGCCATCAATTGCTTTGAGATAAATGTTTAGTGAACGATCAACTGCCATCGCGATTAGTTTGAAATAATCATTTTTTGAATCTCCTTCACCATTAACGAGTTGAGGTTTTTCTAAAGATTTTATGTAAGCCAAGCGATCATTTTTGCGGATAATTGCAGGCGGATATCTGCACATCATCAAAATCATATTCATTAGCAAACGCGCAGTGCGACCATTTCCATCAATAAATGGATGAATCATCACAAAGCGATAATGCGCTTCAGCAGCAAGTTCAACGGCGTGCATTTTAGTTTCGGTTTCAATCCAAGAAAAAAATTCATCCATTAAAGTTTGAACCTTTCTTGGATTTGGCAAAACAACAGCAGAGCCGGAAATACGAACGGGAACTAGGCGATAAATTCCTGCATTTTCTTTATCGATCCGGTCTAAAATAATTTCGTGAATTCTTAGGATATCTCTTTCTCTAAGGTCAGATGGTTTGCGTTTGATTTGCTCTTTAATGAAATCTAAAGCGGCGGCGTGATTTGTTGCTTCCAAATGTTCAGTAATTGATTTGCCGCCGATTGTTAAACCTTTTTCTACAACCAAAGCAGTTTCAGCGCGCGACAAAGTATTTCCTTCGATAGCATTGCTGGTGTAGGTCAATTCAATTCTAAACCATTCTTCCAGATTCTTTACCAAAGCGGCATCAAAAGGTCTGTGTTTGTCTAAAATTTTCTTTTTTTCGGTTAGTTTTTTGTAATCAATTTTCTTTGGCATATTTTTACATTAGAAACTGTTTATAATCTTTTTTAACCCCATATTTTACCCTGTCTTTAAATTCATTTAACTTTGCTTTTCCGCAAATTTTTGCTCATTTTTTTGAAGAATTTTTCGCAGTATGCTTGATACAGCTTCAAAATTCTTCAAAAAAGTCGCTAAAAATTTACAAAAAATCAAAGTTAAATGAATTTGAATACAGGCTCTAGGTTCCAAATGGCTTTGATATTATTTTCTTAAAACATGTTCCAACTTATCGCCAAAAAAATTTTTGGTTCGGTCAATGATCGGATGATCAAATCTCTGCTTCCTGAAGTTGAAAAAATTAATGCGTTGGAATCAAAAATTTCTGCGCTTTCCGACGATGAATTAAAAGCAAAAACTGCGGAATTTAAAAAAAATCTTGCTGATGGCGCGTCGCTTGATTCCTTGCTTTATGAAGCTTTTGCGGTTGTTCGTGAAGCATCAAAGCGCGCGCTCAATATGCGTCACTTTGATGTGCAGTTGGTTGGTGGAATGGTGTTGCATCAGGGAAAAATTTCCGAGATGAAAACTGGTGAAGGTAAAACTCTGGTTGCAACGTTACCTTGCTATCTCAACGCCTTGAGTGGCAAAGGTGTGCATGTAGTGACGGTTAATGATTATCTTGCCAGACGCGATGCGGAATGGATGGGAAAAATTCATGAATTTTTGGGTTTGACGGTTGGATGTCTAACTAATGATTTGAACGATGAAGAGCGCAAAGCGGCTTATGAATGCGATATTACTTATGCCACCAATAATGAACTCGGTTTCGATTATCTGCGCGACAACATGAAATTTTCGCGCGAGCACATGGTGCAGCGCAGTCACCACTTCGCCATTGTTGACGAAGTTGATTCAATTCTGATTGATGAAGCGCGCACGCCTTTGATTATTTCTGGCCCGACTAACGATAACTCCAAGCTTTACGAAGAAATTAACCGCCTGATTCCACGTCTTGCGGCCACAGATTTTCAGCTTGAAGAAAAAGATCGCGGTGTGTTTTTAACCGAAGCTGGCATCGAAACTGTCGAAAAAATTCTAAAAAATTCCGGCCTGATTGAATCTAATTCATCGCTTTATGATCCGACTCACATTTCTTTGGTGCATCACGTCAATTGCGCGCTCAAGGCACATAAAATTTTTAAAAATGAAATTGATTACATCGTAAAAGATGGTGCGGTTGTGATTATTGATGAATTTACCGGACGTATGCAAGAAGGCCGCCGTTTCTCGGATGGACTGCATCAGGCACTTGAAGCAAAAGAAGGGGTGAAGGTTAGAAATGAAAACCAAACTTTAGCCTCGATCACTTTCCAAAATTATTTTCGTCTCTACAAAAAACTGGCGGGAATGACTGGTACGGCGCAAACCGAGGCAGTTGAGTTTGAAGAAATTTACGGTCTGAAAGTTGCTGAAATTCCAACTAATCGTCCAATCACGCGCAAAGATGAAGATGATGAAATCTACAAAAACGATCAGGGAAAATATGAGGCAATTATCAAATCAATCAAAGAGGCGCATGAAAAAAACCAGCCGATTCTGGTTGGAACTGTCAGCATCGAAAAATCCGAATATCTTTCGAAATTGCTGCGGGCGCATAAATTGCCGCATCAGGTTTTAAATGCCAAATATCACGAAAAAGAAGCCGAAATTATTGCCCAAGCCGGAAAGCCTGGCGCAATCACTATCGCAACCAACATGGCTGGGCGCGGAACTGACATCAAACTTGGCGGCGCCGACGAAAATGAGAAGGAGAAAAAAATCGTCATCGAAGCCGGCGGGCTTTATGTTCTCGGCACTGAACGCCATGAATCGCGCCGTATCGACAATCAGCTGCGTGGCCGTTCCGGAAGGCAAGGTGATCCCGGTAAATCGAAATTTTTCCTTTCGCTTGAAGATGATTTGATGCGTATTTTTGGTTCGGAAAAACTGCAATCTTTGCTTTCAACTTTTGGCTTGAAAGATGATGAAGCAATTTTCCATCCCTGGATCACCAAAACTCTTGCTGGCGCACAGCACAAGGTGGAAATGCGCAATTTTGAAATCAGAAAAAATCTTTTGAAATATGACGATGTGGTGAATCACCAGCGCAAAAATATTTTTGCGTTGCGCACGGAAATTATGGATTCAGGCGATGTTTCAGAAAAAATTAAAACTTTCGCAAGCCAGATAAATCAAGATTTGGTTGAGGATTGTATTCCTAAAAATTCCTATGTTGAACAATGGGAAATTGATCTTTTACAAAAAGAAATTTTTAGAATTTACGGCCTGAAACCCGATTTAAAAAATGAAGCGCAAAAAGAAGGCGCGACAGAAAAAGAAATTTTAAATCTGATCCAAACCAGTGTTGAAGCGGTTTTTGAAGATAAGGAAAAACTTTATGGCGCTGAAATCATGCATCAGGTCGAAAGGCAGATTTTTTTAATCACGCTTGATTCGGAATGGAAAGATCATCTTTTATCGCTCGATAAACTCCGTCATGGCATCAATCTTCGCGCTTACGCGCAGAAAGATCCGCTCATCGAATATAAACGCGATGCCTTAAATCTTTTTGAAGAAATGATGATGCGAATTGAAGAGCAGGTGGCAAGCAGGTTAGCGCATGTGCAGGTGAATATTGAAAATGCCGAAGATGCTTTAAATCTGGTTGCTCGCGCGCCGAAGCAAAAAATGTTTGAAAGCCGCAATGATCCGGCAATGGCAAATGCCCATGAAATTGTCAGCTCTTCATCCCCAATCAAATCCAACGTTAAACCCGAAGATCGCGATCCGCGCGATCAATCAACATGGGGCAATGTTGGCAGAAATGAGACTTGTCCCTGCGGGAGTGGAAAAAAATTTAAGCAATGTCATGGATAAAATTATGAATTTGTCAAAATCAAAACAGGATGAGTTGCAAAAAATTTCCAAAACCATTCGCGCTAATTGTGATGATGTTGAAATGATTATCCTTTATGGATCCTACGCCCGCGGTGATTACAAAGAGGCAAAAGATATTGATCCCAAATCAAAATCCGGTCATCCATCTGATTATGATATTCTTGTTGTCAGCTCAAAAAAGAAAACTGCGCTTGATGTAAATTTGTGGAGCAGAATTTCAAAAATCTGTCAGGATTTGGAATTAAGCGCGCAGACCAGAATTATTACACATGATATTAAAGCGCTAAACATCAAGCTCGCCGAAGGGCAATATTTTTTCTCCGATGTTAAAAAAGACGGCATCAGAATTTTTGATTCAAAAAAATTTGAACTCGCTGAAGAGAGAAACTTGACCGCGAATGAGAAAAGAAGAATTGCCCAGGATTATTTTGATGAGTGTTTTCAAGGCGCTCAAAGATTTTATAGATATTTTAACGTGGCGATTGATGAAGATGATTTTAAGAGAGCCGCATTCTTTCTTCACCAATCCGCTGAATCAGCTTACAAAGCGGTTTTACTGGTTTTTTCAAACTATTCGCCGCGCGAACATTTTTTAGAATTTCTTGGCAAGGAAGCAGAAAAATACAGCGATTTGATGAAAAATATTTTTTCCAAAATTTCCAAAGAAGATGAGGAAAGATTCAAACTACTGGAATATGCCTATACCAAACTAAAAATCTATACTCCCACTAGAACACTTTCTAAACACTCATTAAAGTTCTGAAATTTATCTCTGATTTTCTTTACCA
>MEMO01000032.1 GCA_001767955.1 Alphaproteobacteria bacterium RIFCSPLOWO2_01_FULL_40_26
AAGTTTGAATCTGGGTTTCTTAAACGTTATTGGGGTTAATTATTTTGGACACAAAATTTTAAGAACAATCCGTTTTTATGATTTACGATTTATACTCATTCAAGCCGAAGAAGCCGAACTATGACGAAGAATTTTTGCTCAATTTTCCAATTTCTCACAAATCCTTCGATCTTATCATCATTGGCTCCGGCGGCTCCGGCCTTATGGCGGCGATTTCTGCTTTGGATGCGGGAGTAAAAAATATCGCGATCATAAGCAAGGTTCATCCCTCAAGCAGTCATACCGTTGCAGCGAAAGGTGGCATCAACGCCGCGCTTGGCAATATCAGCGCAGATGATTGGAAATGGCATGCCTATGACACCATTAAGGGTGCAGATTATCTCGCCGACATTGATGCAGTTGAAATTTTATGTCGCCAGGCAAAGCCGGCAATTATCGCGCTTGAAAAAATGGGCGTGGTTTTTTCGCGCAATGAAAAAGGTGAGATCGCGCAGCGTGCCTATGGCGGTCAAAGCCTTGATTTTGGACGTGGCGATGTTGCCTATCGCGCCTGTTATTCCAAAGATAAAACCGGTCATACCATCATGCATAGCCTGCATGAACAGGCGCTCAAAAGAGGTGTGAAATTTTTCTCGGAATTTTTTGTTACCGATTTGTTGCTTGAAGATCAGAGCAAATGTCATGGCTGTCTGGCGCTGGATTTAAATTCCGGTGAGCTGGTGATTTTTGAAAGCCAGATCGCAATTCTTGCTACTGGTGGTTATAGCCAGATTTTTCACAACACCACCTCATCGCTAGTTTGCACCGGCGATGGTTCGGCGTTGGTTTTTAAAGAAGGTTTGCCGCTGCAGGATATGGAATTTATCCAGTTTCATCCAAGCGGAATTTATGGACATGGTTTTCTTATAACAGAGGCAGCAAGAGGCGAGGGCGGCTATCTGCTTAATTGCGATGGTGAAAGATTCATGAAAAAATATGCGCCAAAAATGATGGAATTGGCATCGCGCGATGTGATTTCACGGGCCATAGCCACAGAAATTTATGAAGGAAAAGGTTGCGGTAAAAACAAAGATTTTCTCTATCTCGATTTACGGCATTTAAGTGATGAAGTTTTGAGTTCCAAACTTCCCGGCGTTGTCGAACTGGTTAAAAATTTTGTGCGTCTCGATGCTAAAAAAGATCTGATTCCCGTTGCGCCATCGGCACATTATACGATGGGCGGTATTCCGTGCGATCCAGATTGTTTTGTCATTGATGGCTTAATGGCAATTGGCGAAACCGCCTGTATCTCGGTTCACGGCGCCAATCGCCTTGGTTGCAATTCACTTCTCGATCTCATCGTTTTTGGCAAAATCGCCGGCCAAAATGCTGCCAAAAAAATCAAAAAGAATTTTTCCGGCAAAGCAAAGGAAATTGCAGAAGGTAAAATTGAAAAATTAAAACAGATCCTGAAACAAGTTCAGGATGACGAAGTGCAAGTTCAGGATGACGAAGCGCAAGTTCAGGATGGCGAAGCACGAGGCACAAAGCATGCTGAAGTAAGTTCAGCACAGGCTATGCAAAAACGTCATCCTGAACTTGTTTCAGGATCTGACTTATCTCACTTAAAATCACAGCTTCGAGAAATTAACGAAACCCATCTCGGGGTTTTTCGCGATAAAGAATTGCTGGAATCAGGCTTATCAAAGCTTCAAGAGCTATTTGAAATCTTTAAAACCTATCGCATTCAAAACAAAAATTTACTATGGAACGAGGAATTAATTGCTTATTTCGAACTTGAAAATCTCTTCCTCAATTCAATCGCCGCCAACTTTTCTGCCCTAATGCGCAAAGAAAGCCGCGGCGCCCATTACCGTTTTGATTTTCCAAACCGTAATGATGAAAATTTCCTCGCCCATAGTTTGGTCAAACTGAAAAAAAATGGATTGGAATTTTCACTTAAACCCGTGAAAAACAAATCAGAAATACCGGAACTAAACATAACTCCTCAAACTAGAGTTTATTAGAGTTCGTGCTTCGTGCTTCGTGCTTCGGTAATTTTAACATGCGGAGCACGAAAACAGACACAAATTTTGATTGTTCTTAAAATTTTGTGTCCAAAAAATCAGATCCTGAAACAAGTTCAGGATGACAATCCGGGGAGGATGGTTTCAAAACATGTCATCCTGAACTTGTTTCAGGATCTGATTTCAGAGACACAACATTTTTGATAACAACCCAAATTTTAAGAAACTGTTTACGATCAAAATGCGCTATAGTGCCAATTTAAACATCATCATCAAAGCCATCGAGAAAGCGACAAGGCATATGCCGCGGGATTTTATGGAGTTGGAAAATTTGCAGTCGAATATTCTTTCGGCGAGCAAGTTTGCCAATTCTTGCTATGCCCGTGTTAAGCAGATTCTGGTCGATGATCTGTCCAAAATTCGTCCCGATTACAATCTGATTTTTTCTGATGGTAGCAAAGTTACGCATCGGGAAAATGCCGAATATTCCTATATCATTTCTGTGGTTGATGGCTTTGAAAATATGCTGCGCTCGAACCCTGATTTTACTGTTGCCATAGCGCTTGAACATAAAAATGACAATGACAAAAAAGAGACAATTTCCATCGCTATCAGCAAAATTGTTGGTGGTGAACTTTACTACTGCGAGAAGGGTTTTGGTGCTTATTTGAACAATCGTCGCATTCGTGTTTCCAAAAGAAATGGCGGCGAAATTCTGGTTGCAAGTGAAGATCAAACTTTGATTTCGGAAAAAGATTATTTATTGCGCGCCTATGGTTGTCGCACCCTCGCTCTTGCCTACGTCGCCTCTGCCCGCCTCGAAAAAGCCATTTTCAAAAAAGAAAATCTCGAATTCCTGAAACCATTTTTACTCTTGGTGCGTGAGGCGGGAGGAAAAATTTCCGAGGAAGAAAAATTTATTTTAGCCGGAAGTTGATGCAATTTATTGACGAAGTAAAAATTCATTTAAGCGCCGGAAATGGTGGTAATGGCGCTTCCAGTTTTCGTCGTGAAAAATTTGTGCCGCGTGGCGGACCAGATGGTGGCGATGGCGGACGTGGCGGTAGCGTAATTTTTGAATGCAGCGGAGATTTAAACACTTTAATCGACTTTCGTTTTCAACAGCATTTTGCGGCAAAAAATGGTGCGTCGGGACGCGGAAGCAATCAAAATGGCCTTTCCGGCGATGATCTGATTTTGAGGGTTCCTTCAGGTACGCAGGTTTTTAACGAGAATAAATCCGAACTTCTGGCTGATTTGATGAATGATGGCGAAAAAATAATTATTGCCAAAGGCGGACGCGGAGGGCTTGGCAATGTTAATTTTAAAAGCTCAACCAATCGTGCACCAACCTACGCACAAAAAGGCGAAGAAGGTGAAAAGCTTTGGGTCAGGCTGGAACTAAAGCTGCTATCCGATGCCGGTTTGCTTGGTATGCCAAATGCCGGCAAATCCACTTTTCTTGCTACAACAACTCGCGCCAAACCAAAAATTGCTGATTATCCTTTCACCACTCTAAAGCCGCAACTCGGCGTGGTCCATGTTGATTTGCATGAATTTGTTTTGGCAGATATTCCTGGTTTAATTGAAGGTGCATCAAGTGGCAAAGGTCTTGGCGATCGTTTTTTAAAGCATATTGAGCGTTGCGGTGTGTTGCTGCATTTGATTGATGCTTCAGCGGAAGATGTTGTCGAAAATTATCGCATAATTCGCGATGAACTTGCCTTATATAGTCCGGAACTTTTGCACAAGGAAGAAGTGGTTGCGCTCAATAAAATCGATCTCCTTGAAGCATCTGAGGTAAAGAAAAAAATTACTCGTCTGAAGAAATTGACCCCAAAAGTTTTTGCAATTTCTGCCGTTACGAAAAAAGGCGTGACGGAAGTTTTGCGCGAGCTTTACCAAAGAATCGAAAAATATCGTGAACAAAAATAAAAAACTGGGCACGGCACTAATCACAGGAGCGGCAAAGAGGATAGGGCGCAAAGTCGCTTTAAATCTGGCTGCGCAGGGTTATGATGTGGTGATTTCTTATAATAAATCTGAAGCTGAAGCGCAAAAATTGGCGTTAGAAATCGCAAAAAAATTTTCGGTTAAATGTGAAATTTTCCAGTGCGATTTGTGCGATTGGAAGCAGGCAAAAAATCTGGCGCAATTTGTAAGAAAAAAATTTCCCGATTGGAATTTGCTCATCAATAATGCTTCAATTTTTAACAAATCAAAATTCCTTACCGGCACTGATTCCGACTTGCTTGACAACCTTAACCTCCATTTTTTATCGCCACTGATTCTGGCAAAAGAATTCGCCAAAAATCCGGCAAAAAATTCCCATATCATCAACATGCTCGACAAGAACATTACGCGTTTTGACACCAGTTATTTTCACTATCTTTTAAGCAAAAAATTTCTCGCGGAATTAACCAAAATGCTGGCGGTTGAAATTGCTCCTGAAGTTAGAGTTAACGCGGTTGCACCTGGTTTTGTTCTTAACTCAATTGATGAAAAGAATCCATCAAACGAAACTAGAAATCTGATCAAAAAAATTCCGCTGCAAAAAAAGGGCGAGATTAAAAATATTTGGCAAGCGATTGAATTTTTGCTAAAAGATAAATTTGTTAACGGGCAAATTTTATTTATCGATGGAGGCGCTAGTTTGAATCATGCGGGATAATTTGGGACGTGCTTCGTGCTTCGTGCTTCGTGCTTCGGAAGAGAAGTGCAAAGACGAAATAGCCATTTTTGCTGGACGTGGGCAATTACCGAAAATTTTGATTGAAGATTGCCAGAAGAATGGTCGTAAATTTTTGTTATTTTTGCTTGAAGGCGAAAAATATGACATCGACTATTCAGCCTTTAATCCTGTATCTCTAGGCTATGGTGAGGTTGAGAAGTTTTTAAAAATTCTGCATGAAAATGAGGTAAAGAATTTGGTTTTTATTGGCGGTGTTACCAAGCCCAATTTTTCAGCGCTGAAAGTTGATAAAAGAGGTGCGATTTTACTGGCCAAAATTCTTGCCAATAAAATTCTTGGCGATGATGCGGTGCTTAAAACTGTGGTAAATTTTTTCGAAAAAGAAGGTTTAAAAATTTTGCGTATTGATGAGCTTCTCGATTGTGTAGTCTCGCAAAAAACCACCTTAACTCAAACAAAGCCAAGCGCAGAAAACCGCGATGATATTGAAGTTGGCATGAAGGCGATTAATCATTTTTCAAAATTTGATGTTGGGCAATCTGTGGTGGTAGCGCAAAGGCAAATCATTGCAGTTGAAGCTCTGGAAGGCACAGATGAGATGATTAAGAGATGCAAGAATTTGCGTCAAAATTCTGTGTTGGTGAAGATGAAAAAAAGCAATCAAAGCACCAAAGCCGATCTGCCGACAATTGGCGTTGAAACCATCAGGGCCTGTTTTGATTCCGGTATCAAAGGCATTGCCGTTCAGGCCAATCATACTCTGGTTTTGGAGAAGGAGCTAACGATCAAAACTGCTGATGAATTGGGATTATTTTTAACTGTGATTTGAGAGTTTGTTTATGATCTTTTTAGAGCCTGTCTTAAAATTCTGTATATATCCCGAAACAAGTTCGGGATGACAGTTTAAGAAAGATGGTTCCAAAACAGTCATCCCGAACTTGTTTCGGGATCTATTTTTAGAAACATAAAACACATGGAATTAGGAAAAAAATTTCCTTCAGAAGTAAAAAAAATATTTTCCATTTTTGGTGATGAAATCCGCTTGGTTGGTGGTTCGGTGCGTGATTTGTTGCTTAAGAAAAAAGTTTCCGATTTTGATTTTGCTACCACGTATTTGCCGCAGGAAATCGAAAAAATTCTTAAAAAAAATAAAATCAAATCAGTGCCAACCGGCAAGAAATTTGGCACGATCACGGCAGTGATTAACGGCAAGAATTTTGAAATAACCACCTTACGCAAGGATAATGAAACTGATGGTCGTCGCTGCAAACCTCAATTTGTTGATGATTTCAAGCTTGATGCCGCAAGGCGCGATTTTACTATTAATGGGCTTTACTCTGATGCGGAGGGAAAAATCCATGATTATTTTGATGGAATTTCTGATCTGAAAAAAGGCAAAGTCAGATTCATTGGTGATGCTAAAAAACGTATCGAGGAAGATTTTTTACGCATTTTGCGTTTTTTTCGTTTTAGTTGCGAATATGGCAAGAGCCTTGATCAGAAAGGGTTGGCAGCGTGCATTTCTTTGAAAAAGAATCTAAAAAAACTTTCGCGCGAAAGAATCAGGCAGGAGTTTTTAAAACTGATTGCAAGCTCAAAAAAAGATCGCCTGATTGCAATTTTAAAAGTTCTAAAAAGCAAAAAAATTGCCGATGAAATTTTTTCTTCGCCGCTTGATATTTCAGCTTTTGAGAGGCTTGGTGAGGTTGGGTTAAAGTTAAAAACCACCATTTTGCTTTTGAATGAAAATACCGATTTAACAAATCTAGTCCGCGAGATTTGCGCCACAAATCAGGAAAAAAAATATTTCAAATTTTTGATTTCAAATCAGCCAAAGCTTGAATTGCTGGCTTTTTTTACAAAGGATTTGGTGCTGGATCTTCATCTTTTTTACGCCGCAAAAGGCATAAAAATTTCACAAAATGATTTGCGTTTTATACACAATTTTTCCGCCACTTTTCCTCTTACAGGCGCAGATGTGATTAAGCTTGGATTTAAAGGCAAAGAAATCGGAAATGCCATCAATGCCGCCAAAAAGTTTTGGGCTGAAAATAATTTTTTACTCAATAAAAACCCGCTGATTCAATTTTTAAAAACTTATGAAAACCAGATTTGAGGAAAGAAAGGAAGATTTGTGTAAAGCCTGCTTTCGTTTGAGAGATGCTGTTAGCCAGCCAAAAAACGATTTTACCAGAGATTCAGCAATAAAGCGTTTTGAGTTTTGTTATGAATTGGCATGGAAAGCCATAAAGTTATATCTTGAAACTAAAGACATAGATGTTCGTAATCCAAAAGATGCTTTTAAAGAAGCATTGGTTCAGGGGCTAGAGCCTGTCTTAAAACCCACCGCGCCTCGCTTTTCCATAAATTTTGGCTCGTTTTTTGGCAAAATTTTTTGCAGTATGTTG
>MEMO01000033.1:0-46635 GCA_001767955.1 Alphaproteobacteria bacterium RIFCSPLOWO2_01_FULL_40_26
TGATGTCATTGCCGAGGCCGCCAAAGGCGAGGTCGTTTCCTTCGCCGGTGTTGATTATGTCATTTCCTTCATCGCCATAGATGATGTCTACACCTTGCTGTCCGAGGATTTCATCATTACCATCGCCGCCGCGAATATTGTCGTTTCCATCATTTCCTTCGAGGTAATCAGCTCCGGCTCCGCCATCGATGATGTCGCTTCCTGTTCCGGCAAGGATGATATCGTCACCATCTTCACCGAGGATTGAATCATCTCCTTCATTACCTTCGATTCTATCGTTACCAGTTCCACCTAAGATGGTGTCGTTGCCTATGTTGCCTTGAATGGTATCATTACCAGCTTCAGCCATGATTTGGTCATTGCCTGTTCCGCCATGGATGAAGTCATTGCCATCTTCTAAACTTCCTTCCCCGCTGATGCTGGCTCCGGTTCCACCGATGATGATGTCGTTGCCATTGCCACCAAAGAGATTGTCGTTTCCTTCGGATCCGTAGAGTTGGTCGTCTGCATTACCTCCGAAGATTTCATCATCACCTTGTCCACCAATCAGAAGGTCAATATCACCTCTTCCTTCGATATGGTCATTTCCTTCATAGCCAGCTATGGTGTTGGTTCCACTCTTTCCGATTAGATTATCACTTCCTTGCGTGCCGTAGATGTCATCGTGGTAATATTCTCGGGCGATTGCTACTACTCCTTCGGGGTTGAGGCCCTGGATGATGTTTCCGGTTCCATCTGCCTTAGGAGAAATGTTTATTGAGGCATAAGGAGTTGGATATTGTCCTGGTTTGTAGGTTTGACCGTAATGGCCGCCGAAGAGGTTGTATCCTCCGATCAGGACATTCCTTCCGAATTTACCAACATTTTCTACGTAGTCTTTTGCGTATTCTATAAGCTGCTTTGTTGTATCAACCGGGTCAAAGTCTTCAATTGTGTTAAGAGGATCTCTGGCAAGATCTTTGGTTAAGTCTCTTGCTATTCTAAATACATCTTCGGTGATTTTATATTGATCGTCAGCGTAAGTAACCAAAGGACCTACAACTAAAGCACAAACTACCGCACTGATTACAATTCCAGCCGCAGTTCCAATTCCTGGGGCGATTGCGGTTAGAACGGTGGTAACAACTGCACTTACAATGGCAGAGGCAATTGCCACCTTTGCTGCTTGCGCATATTCTTCAGAATTCCAGCCGCTTGAATCAGCGGCAGAAATAGCGAAGTTTAAGATGGCGGTGTAGATTGTTCCCTGAAGAGTTGCGCCAACAGGATTGCCGTTTGCATCAAGAGCGGTTACAACTTTAGCTCCGGAAGGGTCTATAGTAACCACATAGTTTACTACTTTTGGGCCAACCAGATTATCTATGGCGCTTTGAGTCATTCCTGAGTCGATAAGGACTTTACGGATGTTTTCATCAAGTAAGGAAGCGGCTAAAGATCTGAGTTGTCCTTCAGCTAAATGTTTGGCGATTTCTTTGGGATCGTTTTCTCCGAGGATGATATCAGCAAGAACGCTGCCCATTAATGATTCCAGGTAAGTATCGGATTTGATTCTTTCGATGATGATTTCTGCAGTTTTTTGGGCTTCGAAGGTTAGGAAGTTGGCGGTGGTTTGGATGGAGGTATCGATGGTTTTTATTAGGGTGTTTACTGCGGCAAGGGTGCCGTCTTTGAGGGGGGTGTAGATGTTGTTTTTGATGAGGGTAAAAGTTCCGAGTTCAGAGTCTTTGGCGACAAATAAGGAGTTATAGAGTGAAACGGGATTGCCGTTTGCATCAACGTAGGTGGCGTCGGTGGCAATCATGCCGGAGTTGGCGAGTTGGATGGATTTATCTCCTTCATAAGCACTTATCTTCTCTCCTTTGAAATTGAACTCCAATTTGTAAGGATCTGAGGAAGAAGAGTCATCATTTAAGCTATTTAAATCACGATCAATTCCTGGTGCCCAATAAGCATCACCATCAGAATCAACAGGAACAGAAACTCCGTTAAAAGTTCCAGCTGGAACTGACTGACCATTGATTGCGGACTCAAAAAGGATTTTGTTATATTCTAGTTTACCGATTTCACCAATGGTGTTGTGAGTGGCGTTGCAGTTGTTGGATAGGAGTTTGTAAGCAGTTGGATTGTTGTTGATTGCTTGACCTCCTGAAATCATTGAATTCCAGAGACGGGAGGCGATGATGTCGGAGCCGGTGTAGTAGGTGTGGGAGCGGAGGGTTTGGCCTTCTTCTTTCCAGTCGATTGGTTTGGTGTTTTCGTCAATACCATCCCATTCAAATTTACTATGAACAACCGTTAAATCTCCTCTCTCAAGATTGCTAGTATTTAGTCTATTTTCATATCTTGTTCCATTTGATCTTAGCATGTCTCTATATTGTCCACCCCTTAGCACAAAGCTCTGTCCAACATCATTGGTATACACGAAGAACGAATGTTGAGGAGTTATTCCATCTGGAAAAATAGTTAGTCCTTTTACATCTCTGTAATACTCTGTGATTGTAGAAGACATGGTTTAAATTAATTTTTGAGTTAATAAATACGGTTATTCGCCTTGGTAAAAGTTGATGGTAAGCATTGATAGTTTTTTGTTATTAACTTCAATAGTTAGTCCCCATGTTTTAGGAAAAAGCGAATCCATAGTTCTATGAGAATATTGATACCAGCACATATTTTCGAGTCTTGGATTATTCTTATATTTTTCTGTTATCACTGGTTCATAAGTTTCCGCCCCCGCCCCCTCCAACGTCTCCACCAACCCCTCCACATCACTCCCAATCGGGTGAAGCTCTAACAATGCAGCTTTTGCCTCCTCCGCAGTTTTATATTTTTCAAAGTAAAAACCTTTCTTGAATTTATTAAACATCTTAGCCTCTGCGTTGTTGTTGGTTGTATTCATAGTTAGAGCTAAAATTGATATCGTTAGAATAAGGAAATTTTTCATAACTTTGCTTCTATTTTGATTGGTGAGTTTAGATAAAATGGAAAGTTGTCATTGGCTATTTTGCCGGTTCCACCGATGATGATGTCGTTGCCATTGCCACCAAAGAGATTGTCGTTTCCTGAATATCATTGCGATAATTTTCACAAGCTTTCTGACATTGTGAAGTTTTTGCATTGCAGATTGCCTCAACAATTTGCTCCTTGGCTGGATTTGCAAAGCCAGATATCGAACAGCATGCCATAAAAAAGATAGTCAGAATAGTTCTTATAAACTTCATAAACCTTCAAAAAAATTAGAACGAAAAATCATTCTGATCCAAGTGAATCTCGCCAGCAAGTTTTACCGCAAAATTTGAATTAGGATCGTCAATAACAGTGTTACCACTACCATCAAAATAATATTCTAAACCAGAAGCCGAGGAATTACTTCCAGCTCCTTGTGTTATGGAATCAAATCCAAGACTAGAAAGATTGATTTGGTCTTCACCTCTGATAAAATCCAAAATAAAATCGGTTTCGCTGTTGGTTGAATGAGTAAGATCAGTAAAGATAAACTGGTCATTGCCGGCGCCACCAATCATAACATCAGCACCCTTGCCACCAATTAAGAGATCATTGCCGTCATAACCTTTGATTGTGTCATTACCATCGCCACCACTTAAAATATCATCGCCTCTGCCTCCAACTATGTGATCATTACCGGTGTCACCATTAATTGTGTCATTGCCATCATTGCCCCAAAGTATATCATTACCTTCAGAGCCGTTGATGGTTACATCTCCATAAGTAAAGCGATTAGAGCTTAGATCAATGATGTCATTTCCACCTTTAGCATTAATGATTTTAATGCCAAAAAGACGAGAACCTGATTCGCTTGGATTAGAACTGATTAAATCATCAAGGGCAAAGACATCATCGCTATCGGTTAAGTTTAGAGTATTATTTCCACCCCCTCCATCAAAAGCATCAAAGCTGCGCACTTTTCCAACTACAGAAAATTGGTCATTGGTATATGGATTCCAGGCGACAATATTTGTATCAGTCCAAACATCATCCTGCTCATACTGGAATGTATTATCTGCATCATTTCCGGTTACGATATCAACCGTTCCTTTATTAGCAGAAACTGGATCATTATTTGCAGAAACAGTGATAACATTCACGGCGATGTTTGGATTCTGAGTAATAGGCTTGCTGATTGCGAGATCAAACTTCTGAATGGTTTCTGTCTTACCATCAGAAGCGATCAGTTGCAGTGCAACAGAACCAGCATCAGCATCACTTGGGGTACCACTTAAAATTTTTGTTTCAGAGTTAAAGGAAAGCCAACTAGGGATATCATTACCACTAGTGAGTTTTATACCGACATTAATAGCATCGCCATCAACATCGCTAAAACCAAGGCCAGATAGATCATAAGAGAAAAACTTACCAGCCGCTAAATTTTGCGACTCAACAACTCCATCAATAGCCACCGCATCATTTACTGAAGCTATATTCAGATAAACATTTGCAGTATTTGAAAAAGATCCATCCTTATCCTTAACCTGATAAGAAAAGCTATCAGTACCAAAATAGTTACTGTCAGGATTGTAAGTAAAAGTTAGGTCATCGTTTAAAATTACAGTTCCGTGAAGAGCTGCCGCAATAATCGCAATGTTGTTTTTCTCAAAGCTGCTATCTTCAATATCAGAGTCATTTGCAAGAGCGCTTATTTTTACCGAATTATCTTCGTTTAAAGAAATGGTATCATTTGCGGTAACTGGAGCGTCATTAATGGAGTTGACAGTGATATTTAGGGTTTTGGTTACAATACCACCTTTACCATCACTTAGACTGTAAACCAGACTGTCAGAACCGTTAAAGTTAGCGTTTGGATTATATTCAATCTTTTTGATCGTAACTGAATTACCGTCAGAGTCTGTCGCAACTACATCAACAATTTTTGCTACACCATTTGCTGGACTGCCAACCAAAGAAAGTGTTAAACTATCTCCATCAGCATCACTGGCGGAAGACAAAACATCAATTGTGGTATTGGCATCTTCATTGGTAGAAGCATCAGACACATTGGCAATTGGCGCATCGTTTATCGCATTAACAGTTACACTTACAGTTTTTGTATTTAGCCCGCCATTTCCATCAGAGATAACGTAGTTAAAGCTTGCAACTCCATTATAATTGGCATCCGGTGTATAAAGAATTTTTCCATCAACCATATTTGCCACGCCTGACGTCACTCCATAAATACCAGCAACTGATAATTGGTCAGAATCAGCATCGCTTGATGAGGCAAGAACATCAATTGCAACAGCATTGTCTTCATTAGTACTAATCTGAATATCTGAAGCGTCTGGAGTATCGTTAACCGAATTAACTTCGATATTTAGAGTTTTATCAACAACACCTCCATTACCATCAGAAATTTCATAAACCAAACTATCGGAACCGTTGAAATTGCTGTTTGGATTATATTCGATTTTTTTGGTGGTTATTACATTTCCGTCAGAATCGGTTGTGGTAACATCGATAATTGTGGCAATTCCATTTGTTGGAGAGTTTTTAAGGCTCAGAATTAATTGGTCAGAATCAGCGTCAGAAGTTTGACCAAGAACATCAATGATTAGCTTGGTGTCTTCATCGGTAGAAGCCAAAACAAGATTCGATACCGGAGCATCATTAACTGAATTCACTGTGACATTTACAGTTTTAATTATTACTCCGCCGTTACCATCAGAAAGCTGATATTTGAAAGAGTCGCTGCCGTTGAAATTAGCATTTGGATTATATTGCCAGGTTCCATCTTGATTTTCTGTTAAAGTGCCGTGAGTTGGTGCTGTATTGATAGTTGCGGTTACTGTGTCGCCATCAGCATCAGTTACACCTTCAAGAAGATTTATGGCAATTGAAGCATCTTCGTTAAGATTGATTGATTCAAGACCACCAACTGGAAGGTCATTTACTGAGTTTACAGTGATATTGATTGTTTTGGTAACAACTCCACCTCTGCCATCTTCGACCGTATAATCAAGTTGGTCACTACCGTGGAAATTTACATTTGGTATGTAGGAAATTTTTTGTTTTCCTTGTTCATCAGTTACGATTGAAGCTACGCCATGAGATGGATTAGTGATGTTGGTAATTTGCAAACTGTCATCATCGGCATCAAAAGTTTTTGCAATAACATCGAAACTTTGATTACCATCTTCATCAATTGAGGCAGTTCCAAAATTTGCAATTGGCGCTTTGTTAAATACAAAATTATCGGCCGTCAGATTATAAAATCCGATCAACTTCACAAACGAACCATCTCCAAGATCAATTAGCGTAAACTCAGAAGGAGAGCCATATGACTCCGCTATGCTATGCTGTGTAATTTTCAGATCTTCAAAATTCTCAAGCGATTTGATTTTACCAAGATGGATTTTATCTGTTGCTACATCGAAAGTTGATACTGTTTTCATCAAAACTGGATCGTAAGATGAGGCAATTTCAGCAACCGGTTCCTGATAAAAATTACCAGGATTTTCCGCCATTAATTTGTTCAAATCACTGATTGAATATTCGTTTGTCCTATCATCAAAAGTATAATAATAACTATCTTGAATATGCTTATCTGGAATGATGATATTGTCCTGATTTAATGAAGATTTTAAAACATTGTTTAAGCGCAGGGTTTGCACGGAAGAAAGGTTAAACACCACATCATTTCCATCCTGAACAATGTTAAATTGATCCAGACTTTCCCCATCAAAACCATCTAGAGTTATTTTTTCTGTGAGAGGATCAAAATCATGAATTGTGGTTGATGAGTCTGCATCACTAACAACATAGTCACTTCCATTAAAAGTTGCTGAGTAGGACTTGCCAATTATAAAATCATCAACGCCTTCTTCGCCGTAAATTTCGTTATCACCACCATAGACAATAAATTCATCGTTACCAATTCCACCTTTTGCCATATTGGTTCCACCGGTACTAAAATGGATCACATCATTACCTTCACCGCCATACAATTCATTGCTTGAAGTTGAATTGTTTTGCATAGAAACGCCAAGACTATCATCGCCCGCGCCTCCATATAATTTATTAACTCCCGCATAATCGGTTAGACTGTCATTTCCATCCCCACCGTAGATTTCATCATTACCAGCGCCGCCATTAATTTGATCATTACCTTTGCCACCTTCTAAATGGTCATTACCATTGCCGCCGTTAATCAAATCATTTCCATCAGTGCTGTGATTATAAAAAATAAAATCACTTTCCTGAAGATCGGTCAGATTAACATTTTTTAAGACAATTTTAACTTTTTGATCTGCAAAATTCATTACCACATCATTTCCGACTTGGCTAAGAGGAAGATCGGAGTATTTTGTAATAGCGTAGGAGCCATCTATTCCAAGCCTGTCTTTGGCGGGATCAAATGAGTTGTATGTATAGGTGGTTAAATTTTGTCCTACAAAAACCGAAGCATTAACCAAGGTTTGCTTTACCCAGCCATTATCAGTTACGACATAAAAACTTATTAATGTCTGATTATGGTCTGCATAAGTTGAAATACCGTTAACAGTTCCGCTAATAGGAATTTTTATATCTTTTCCAATTGCATTTGCCGTACCGGCATTTGGATCGTAGGTAATATTATCATCAAACTGACTCGCTTGCGTAGCGTACTTATACTCTACTTTTGGTAAAATTATATTATTCTCATTTAAATCGGCTTTATTGACATTTTTCAGAATTAACTTTTTACCGTTGGAAGATCTACTCAAGCTAATCTGAACATCATCGCCTATTTGGTTAATTTTTAAATCTTTCGTAAAATCAACATTTGGTATCAAGTCATTGGAAATATAGATTTTTTCATTTGGGTTTGTCGCTTCAAAGTCATTGATGGTCAGAGTGTAATTTGCATCTCCGTAAGAGTAGCCAAGATCTATGAAAAATTTATCATTACCGGCGCCACCAACAACATTGTCATTTCCATAATACCCGTTTCCGCTAACTGAAAAGCTATCATTACCATTACCAAGATCAGCGGCATCAGAACCTTTGCTGTTTAATGAGACTGAATCATTTCCACCGTAGCCATTGATAAAATCATTTCCGTCACCGCCAGATAAATTGTCATTAATTGGCGATCCGTCAAAATGATTGCTATAAAGAACAAATTTATCAGCAGTGAGCAGATTTTTGTTGGTATTTTTAAGAATAATTTTTTGCGAAGAGGAAAGCTGTATTACAGCATCTCTTCCCGTTTGCGAAATCACCAAATCAGAAAAAGAGAAAATATTTGAAATGCCTTTCAGATCAATTTTTTCATTTGAATCACTTATTGCAAAATCGGTAATTGTAATATCGCCGGTAAATGCAGAAATTTTGTAAAGATCGGAACCATCGCCGCCGGTAATATTTTTATTGCCACCACTGGTAATATTGATTTCATCATTTCCAGCGCCTGCATCAACCACGTCATTTCCAGCTCCAGTCGTAATTTTATCATTACCATTACCACCGTTTATTGTATCATTTCCTGAACCGGCAGTAATGGTATCGTTACCATCTCCGCCAGTTAGATTATTGCCCCAATTATTGCCCGTAATCTTGTCATCACCAGCTCCTCCATCAACCGAAAGCCCAAGATATCCTGCACTTAAATTATCATTACCGTCGGTTGAATTAATGGCTTTTTCAACATCAAAATATTGCCTAAATTGCGACTGTGTTACTCCGTAAGTTCTTAGAATTTGACCATCGCCCAAATCCATTATAAGTGTGTATTGATCGGAGGACGGCAGGAATTTAATTTTATCAAGAATGTCATTACCAAAACCGCGCAATATAACTTTGTCTCCACCTGAACTATCGATAGAGCGTACAAAATCATGATCACCGGAATTCTTGTCTATTACAAAATAATCTTGGTCAAACTTTGATCCCTTTAGAACGTCATTACCCTTGCCACCATTTAATATGGCAGTTCCTCTGAACGAACCTAGATCAAAACGCGAAATAAGGTCATCACCATCAGTTCCGTTTGTAGTGGTTTGGGATGGGTAAATTTTGTTACTATAGCTTGCAATGTAAGGAACATCCTCGGCCTTGAAATTTTTGAGCGTAAGAGTTTGTTCATCTCCAAGATCAATCACAGCATCATTATCAACCTGAGTTACCGAATAGCTTGCAAGGTTAGGATCAGTGAATCCTTTTAGAACGATTGAATCGACCATATCCTTTATCTTCAGATCAACAATTGTATCCTTGTCTCCTGGATTTTTGTTCACCTCAAAAATATCAGACCAGTCTCCCCCAACCAATGTATCATTACCTTTACCACCATTAAGAGTGTCATCGCGGTTATTGCCAATCAATAAATCATTTCCATCTCCACCATTAATTACATCGCCATCGCGGTTACTTGTACTGATTACTATTTTTTCATTTGCTGCGGTTCCGGTGTAGGAAATCAGGGCTGAAGCATCGCTTAAGTTGATTTGCGTAGTAAAAGAAAGATAAAAAAGAAGATCAGCTGAATTGGCATTTTGGAAGATTAGTTTTTGTCCTTCACCAAGATCAAATATGACAGCGCTTCCTTCCTGACTATATGTAAAATCAGTAATTTTTGTCCCTGCTGTAAAACCATCAAGCTGGAGTGAATCAACTACATTGAAATCGGTTATTACATCAGTCTTGTTTGGATTTTTACTGATGATAAAAGTATCGGTTCCCGCACCACCTGTAAGCAAATTATTTCCAGCATTACCTTTGATGATATCGTTTCCACGATCGCCATTAATGATGTCATCTCCTATGCCGCCAGTTAAAGTGTCGTTGCTTAAAGTGCCGTTTAGAACCAGATTATTTGGATTACTCTTGTTATCAGTTAGACCAATAAACTTATCGACAGTAAGAACAGATTTATTGACGTTTTTAACCAGAATGGTTTTGCTTTTGCCATTAAAGCTGATTTTTGTATCAAGGCCAATCTGATCCATTATGAGCTGCGAAAGATCGGTTGCTACGTCCTTGAATGATGACAAATCAATTTTTTCATTCGAATCACTAACATTAAAATCAGTGATTACATCTGATCCGTAATTTCCTTGGACAACAAAAGTATCAGAACCAGTGCCGCCACTAAATGTGGTATTGCCGCTTCCGCCATAAAGTTTGTCATTTCCGGCACCAGCAAAGATAGAATCATTACCACCATTGCTTTTGATGATATCGTCACCTTTTCCACCATAAAGAGTTTCATCGCGATAGGTTCCATCAACTGTCAAATCAGCCGCGCTGTTATAATTGTCGGTAAGGCCAATAAACTTATCTACAGTTAGCTGTGAAAGTTGAATATTTTTAACAGTAAGGGTTTTTGAGCTGTTAAAAGTAATTTTAACATCAGAACCGACTTGCGCCATACTAAGCTGCGCAACATCACGAATTGCACCGCTAAATGTAGAATTATTAAAGTTGGTTAGATCAATTTTTTCATTCGGATCACTAACATTAAAATCAGTAATTACGTCATTTGAAATAATTCCATCTTTGATAATAAAAGTGTCAGAGCCACTATTGCCAGTCAGAGTGTTGCTGTTGCCACTGTTAGCACCAAAAATCCTATCATTTCCTTCACCGCCAAGAATTACATCACTACCATTGCCGCCATCAATCACATCGTCACCTTTGCCGCCTTCAATTGCTTCATTTGCAGAGGTTCCGGCAATGCTGTCATTACCGTCGGTTCCAAAAATAATTTTATCATCAACTGCAAGCTTGAAATTCGTAGAAGATGTCAGGCCGTATTTATCAATGGCAGTAAGTTTAATGGTAAGACCCGCGATACTGTTTGGAGCCTGTCCTGAGAAATTTCCGGTTACAGAATCAAAGTGTAACCAATCTGGTAACGGTGAATCATCGGTAAGTTTTGCCGAGTAAGACAGAGTATCGCCATCAATGTCATTAAATGCGCTGTTAAAATTTAGATTAAAATCTTTGGTGATAAAAATTTTCTGATCCGAAATTGCTGCATTAATTGTTGGTGCGTTATTCAGAATAAATTTGTCAGCAGTTAAGTCGGAAACTTTTACATTTTTGATCGTGACAGTTTTTGATGAATTGCTGAAGATTATTTTTGCATCATTACCAACTTGAGTGATGTTAAGATCAGCGATTCTGGCAAGGGTTGAATAACCATGTTTTGAAATAGCGAAATTGGATAGATCAATTTTTTCATTCGGATCAGACACATCAAAATCAGTGATGATGTCATTTGAAATTATGTCATTACCGATCACAAAAATATCAGAACCTGAATCACCGGTTAGGGTATCATTGCTGCTATTACCAGTGCTGTAAATTTTATCATTCCCTTCGCCACCAAAAAGAATATCGCTGCCATTTCCGCCGCTAACCACGTCATCACCTTTACCACCATCAATTACATCATTACCACTAGTTCCGGCCATTACATCATTACCGTCAGTGCCATGAATGATGCCGTTATCAATTTTTAATTTGATATTTGTAGATGTGGAATTTCCGCTATCATCAGTCGCAGTAAGTTTGATTATAAAATTTTCACTTGTTGATGGCGAATTGCCGGAAAAAGTTTGAGTGGAAGAATTAAAGCTGATCCAAGAAGGAAGGGCTGAACCGTCAGAAAGCGCTGCGCTATAGGTCAAACCTTCACCATCAACTTCTGTAAATATGTCGCTCGCTTTAAAGCTTATTCCTCTGTCTGAATAAAATACTTGGTCAGAAACAATTTTTGTCACAACAGGCGCATCATTTAACGGATCAATATTAACGATAACCTTTGCTTTTTCTGAGGCCAATCCACCGGCATCAGTTAGTTGATACTCAAATTGATCAATACCATTAAAATTGGCTTTTGGCGTGTAAGTAACTGTGCCATCCAAATTAATTGTAACAGTGCCGTTTGTTGGCTGGACTACAGTTATTTTTGTTCTCGTAATATCAGTTTTGTCATCTGAATCATTGGCGGTAATATTGATAACTATCCGCTTGTCTTCCTGAGTTGATGCACCATCGCTTGTAACTCTTGGAGCCTCATTGGTAATTATAAATTTTGAAGCCGTCAGTTTTGAAGCATCAACATTTTGTAATTTTATAATTTGAGCTTTTCCAAAGTTGCTGATTACAATTATCTGATCATTCGCGCCTTGCTGAAGTATTTTTAAATCGGAGTATTTATTAACCGCTGTCAGCTTGCTTAAATCAATTTTTTCATTCGGATCGTTAACATCAAAGTCGGAAATAACATTGATTTCATTCCAGGATGATGAGCCATTATCAAGAATAAATTTGTCACTTCCCTCACCACCCGAAATAAAGTTTACTCGATCACCAAAAGCAGAATTTCCTCCACTTAGATCGATTATATCATCACCACTTCCAGCCTGAACCTGATTATTACCAGCACCAACTATTATCGTATCATTTCCGGCGCCGCCATACAGGGTATCGTTTCCATCACCGCCATCGATATAATCATTACCTGATCCACCAAAAATCGTATCATCATCATCGCCACCGAATATTTTGTTTTTACCAGCTCTGGTATCGTTACCGACAACAGTGCCGTTTGAATTCAGATCTCCATCGGCATAGATCAGATCATTGCCTCTGCCGCCATAAATTACATCATCTCCTGCGCCAGCAAAAATTTTGTCATTGCCCATACCAGCATCGATCTCATCATTGCCGCCAAGCGCTTTGATGATGTCATTGCCAAAGCTGTCTTTGATTAGATCGCCTTGATTCGTTCCAACCAAAACATCATCTGCGGAAGTGCCGTTAATGAGGTTTTGAATTTCAGCAATTCCAGTAAAACTGTCGGTTAGGATTTGTCCGGCATTGATGTTTTCTAAAATTATTTTTTGTCCGGAGATGAACCTAATTTCAGCATTAGCTCCGTTCTGAGTTATTGTTAAATCTGACAACGAAACATTTCTAAAATCAGTTAAATCAATCTTGTCCTCACCAGGTTTAAAATCGGTAATTCTGTCAGTAGTTGTGGCATTCTTTTTTATTACAAAAATATCTGCGCCGCCATTTCCGGTTAGGATATTATTTCCTCTTCCTCCCCAGATTTCATTGGCTAAATCAGAGCCGATAATCGTGTCGTTGCCATCACCAGTATAGGCATTTTCAATTGCCGAAGCTCCATTTTCATTAAAAGAATTCAGGTAAGTTTTGATGAAATTAATTTCCGACTGCAGACTGTTTGCTTGATTAGAAAGGCCAGTAATTTCGTTTTTCAAATTTGCAATTTCACTCGGCAAGGCATCGTGCCTTGTTACAAGAGATTGATATTGGAGTTTAAGAGATTCGTATTCCGATGATTTTTGGTTTTGTGTGGCTCCAAGCGCCCTATAATTATTATACCTCTGATCATAATCGTTCTTGGTCAGAGCTGTTTGGGATCCGGTTAAGTTATTTTTGAAGATGTAGTATGTGGCACCATCTTTGTATCCAAACCAGTATGTATTTTTACTAAGCCAATGATCATCGACATTCTTTTTGGCAACTAGATATTCGTTATATTTTGAAGTAGCTTCTGAGTATTTTGCATTAATTACAGCATCAATTCCGGCAAGCTCAATATTGTCTGCTGACAAAGTTTGATTCTTAGCAGCAACTTCTGAGTTCTTTGCTGCAAGTGCCGCTTCTTTAGTTGGTAGCAAAGCTTTCTTTTGATAATATTCATCTCCCGGAGTTCCGCCGGAAATTAAAACATCGTGACCAGCAATTTTACTGGTTTTTCCGGAGTTGAGATTAATGGTCGTATCAGATGAAACAGCGGAAGCATTGATTACATCAGTGCCGCCATCAGTGTCAGAAATAATTCCTCTTGAACCATCGGTCATCTTGGCAAATTCATCGGTGTAAACATAGAGATCGTTTTTTCCATCATCCAATTCACCGTAAAATTTCAACTTCCAACTATTTAAATATCCGACATTACCAGTTACGGAATCAGTGATTTCAAGCTTCCAATCACCATCAACATTTTCACCTAAAAAAGCACGAGAAGAAAAATTGAAAGTCAATCCACCTTCATAAACAGAATTGGTTGGCTTATCGAGTAAAATACTTGTCGTGCCACTTGGTGAAACCAATTTTATGGTTAGATCAGAAAGGCTTAAATGACTTAAATTTACCTCCACCTCAACAGTTTCGATATTGTGCATGTTAGAATTGGCGATGGTGAATTTCTTTCCAACCGTGTCGTTATCGACTATCGCTATTCTTTCGTTATTTTCGGCGATTAAAGATTTTTCGTTGTAGTAAGTGCTTTGCTCTTTCCAGGTTTCAGCAAGTCTGACAGCGGCGGCGGCATCAACAATACCAAAACCGTAATCGTGCGAAAAGTGCATTGCGCCACCATTCCAATTTTCTGCGCCATTTTCCTGCCAGCTAGTGTTTGGATCGTTAAATTGCCTTGCGGAAAGTGCTAAAATTTTCTGCACATCGCGATAGCCCAGATTAGGATTTGCTTGCAGCATTAAAGCCACAACACCGGAAATTATTGGTGCTGAAAATGAGGTTCCTTGGCTTGCAGAAAATTCTCCCAAAAACTGTGAGCCGTTATCGTTGGTTAAAAGATTTCCGGTTGAATTAATATTTGAACCAGGCGCTGAAACTAAAATCGCATCTCCCGGATTCGAAAATGGCGTTGCGGCCTCCGTCAATGTTGCCAAGTCTCCAGGCTGATTGATCGAGCCAGTTGTGATTACAAAACGGGAATTTTGTAAGCTGTGGTAATTGACATTATCACCTTCCTGTCTGTCATTACCGCCAGCAAAAACATCGATGGTTCCAAGACCATTTCTTCCTTCCTGTACTGACTTTTTTAGCAGAGATTCATAGGCTTTATCTGGATTATTAGGATCAGAAAAATTGTCAGCAAATTTACCAATCGCGCCCCAACTATTATTGGCGATATCAACATTTTTCAGATTATCTAAACCGCTTGCATCAGCATCCCAACTATAACCATCAAGCTTTGAATTATAAGCAACGCCAACAATTCCACCATTATTTCTCTCAGCAGCAATAACACCTGCAACTGTGGTTTTGTGTTGGCTGTATTGATCGACTTCTCGGAATGCAACATCATCCTTGTAATATTGCAGAGCATTGCCATCAAGGTCTTGATGATTGATGTTGAAATCACCTTTTTCAAAAACGCCGACTTTTATTCCTTCGCCGGTATAATCCTGCCAAGCCTTTTGCACGTTGATTTCAGAAAGATACCATTGTTTTGCGTAGAGATCATCGGTTGGGTCAGAAGCCAGCTTGAATGTAACACGGGCTTTCATTGCCGCCGTTACTGAACTGCCGTCATTATTTCTTTGCTCGATAGTTGTGTAAGCGCCTTTCGAATCTTTGATGTCATAATCAAATGACATGTTGCCGATGAAGCTTTTGTCAGGAGTAAACTCAACACCAAGAACAGAACCATTATTATCTTTTACCAATCTTGCCGCGCCACCAACAGAATTCTGCACCGAAATCATGGTTAGCGAGTCACCATCAACATCGAGATCGTTTTTAAGCAAATCATCTTTTGTAATAAATACGGTATCTGACTTGTTTTGCAGTGTGATTAAATCAGCAACTGGCATTGGTGAGATATTGCCATCGATCAACTTGATGGTTACATCAGCAAAACGAACGCCTTCGATATTTTTTACCGAATCAATATTGCCAGTTTTTAAATCCTGAATTTTGTAATTGGCTCCGTCGCGGCTGATTTTGTAGTCTTTGTAGCTGCCTTGATATTTGACGAGATCATATCCTTCACCACCATCAATTTCATCATTACCTTGTCCTTCCATGATTACGTCATTGCCAACTCCGGCAAAGATTTTGTCGTCATCAAGTCCGCCTTCGAGATAGTCGTTTCCTTCGCCACCGATTAAGACGTCATTGCCTCTGTGTCCGCGGATTACGTCATCACCGTAGCCACCATCAACATAATCATTGCCATCGCTTCCTGCTAGTGCATCATCAGCAGCTCCACCAATGATGATGTCGTCACCTGATCCGCCATCGATGAAGACATTACTGGTTCCGCCACCAATGAGAATGTCATCACCATTTCCTCCAACTGCGGTTTCAATGCGGCTTTGGGTTAGGTTAAAACTTACTCCTTTGTCTGAGTTAATGATTACAATGTCTCTGCCTTCACCACCATCGATGTTTTCTTGTTTGTCTTCAGAATCGATGATGAGTATGTCATCACCTTTGCCGCCTTTTAGCGTATCACTTCCGGCACCACCACTTATCCAGTTGTCGCGATCATCACCAGTTATATTGTCATTACCAATGTTACCGAAGATATTCTGGCCAATCTCTTCACTTGCCACAACCGTTTCACCATTTGGATTGCTGATTACGAGAGATTTTGTTCCATCTTCCGCAGTTGCTAACTTCCCAAGATTTACATCATTGAATTCATAGCCGATTGGGTTGGTTGTGAAGTCAACTGCTGCTACTTGTTTTGTTTGGTTGTCTGTAGTTGTGTAAGTTGATTTGGCGAGAATTACGTTACCTTCGTTTCGTTCTTTGTTGGCCTGAATGATGTTTGTTAAATCAAATTCTTTTATCCCCGCTTCATCTAAAGTTTTTAATTCTCCGGCGTCTGTTTGTGCATCAGAGTTGGTGTCTGTCCAAACTCTTAGATCATTCCATTTGGCATCCTGGTTGTTGAACTTGCCGTCATTGTTGGAATCGAGTTTCTTTAAAGCAGCGAGGCCATCACCTGAGTATTTGCCATCGGCATCGGCAATACTTCCGTCATTTGGATTATAATATTCCGAAATTGTTTCGGTGATGTTGTTGATTTTTCCATCTTGGTTTACGTCTTCTACCAATATTCCATCTTGGTTACTTACCCAACCGGTTCTTTCTTGTTTGCCGTCATTATCTACATCGAACGTTACTTCGCTGCTGTTGTAGGATGTTAGTTTTACTCCATCACCATTTAAGTCTAAAACTACCGGATCAATGTTAAGAAATGTTCTGGCGTTAATTGAGTTGTTGGTAAGGTTAGCTAATGGGTTTTGCAGTTGAAGATTTAATTTGGAAACATCAGGTAAATTCGGCTGTGGTTGGTTTTGTTGCTGGTTTAATTGTGCAGATAATTGATCAAGTTTTGCGAAATCGGCATTAAGCTCGGTGCTGAAATTTGAGTAAGAAGAAAGTTCCTGATTACCTGGGCGATAACCATCTCCCGCTATTAGCCATGGAGCAACATTTACTATTCCATCACCATTGATGTTTTCTATCGGACCGCTGATGCTGTAATCACCTCCGTCAATTACATTGCCGGTTTGGGTTTGATCTTGGTTGGTTGCGAAGCCTTGGAGTTTGTCGGTGTTTATTGTAAGGTCGAGGAGGGAGTTGTTGATGGCAGAATTATTAACCGTTCCGTCTGCATTGGTTGGAGCGGCTCCGTCATGACCATCAAATAAACCATCAAAGAAATTGACAGTTCCATTCCAAGCGTCTTTTGCTGCACCGGTTAAGTCAGATACAACATTAGTCATCCAGTCAATCCCTTTATTTACCAAATCAACAACAGAGGAAGTTCCTTGATTGATGTAAGAGTCAATTGAGCCAACAACGGACAGAAATTTCTCAAATGTGGTTTCTGGAACTGTTTGGTTATCAATTGCTTCCTGCATAGTGCCACCAAGATGCTCTCTAACTCCATTGGCAAAATATTTAGTAAAAAGACCACCTAGAATTCCGCCAACTGCTCCAACTGGACCAGCTAACAATGCGCCACCAGCAGCACCGAGAATAGTGGTAATTGCAGTGCCAAGAACAGTGTTTTTTGCGTCAATTTCTTGTACTGAGCCAACATGTTCACCGGCAAGATGAACAAAATCTCCTTTAAGGACGATGTGACGGATGTTGGTGAAGCTGGATAGGTCGCGGTTGGTGAGGTCGCCGGTTTTTATTAAATCTCCTTTTTTATCATCATACTCTTCCAAATTATCCAACTGCCTACTAATTCCAGGGCCATCAAAACCAACCATATGAAGCCCCTCAGAAACACCAAACTGGGCTCCTTTATAAATACTAAGCATAGAGCTGAGACCGTCAGCATGGGAGTGTCCGGTGAGGGTGATATCGTCTTTGGTTAGAGTTGTGTCATAATTCTTTCCCACCTTATCTAACACCGCATCAAAATATTTATCAGCGCTCTCAAATTGTGGTATTAGATAACCAAAGACATAACCTGGATCTTCTCTTAAGAAATCAGTTGCATCATCGCTTCCAGTAGGAGCCATGACTAGCTCGTTGGTGGTTGGGTTATAATATGATCTAGCGCTAAAGGCTGGGTCGTAGATTCTTTCACCATCCTTAAGCTCATCAAGATTAATACTAATCTCTTCAAAACCATCTGGAACCCAGTCTGGGTTGGATGTAGCATTATATGCGTCTCTTGCTAATTTGAGTAATTGGCTGTCGGTAAGGCTTGTCATAGTTTTGTGATGTTTGAGTTATTTTAAATAAGTTGCCGAAACAAAAT
Organism: Alphaproteobacteria bacterium RIFCSPLOWO2_01_FULL_40_26; assembly: GCA_001767955.1. Lineage (GTDB taxonomy): Bacteria > Pseudomonadota > Alphaproteobacteria > Rickettsiales > UBA1997 > UBA2645. The sequence continues at coordinate 18,512 of MEMO01000033.1, forward strand.
CTGGTAGAATCAATTCCTTGGTTTCTGAATTGTAGAATAAAACCATTTTACCTGATTTATCCTCGAACAAATTACCAGAAATTTTATATTTTGTATTCCAACCATAGGTATTTACATCGTAAGCATTCTTTCTAAGAGAAATAGACTCAGGATTATTAATTTTTTCTGTCAACAACCACCCCTTTTTATCCCCAGCCTCTTCCCAAATCTTTTCTTCTTTATTAAAGATGAAAGGGTGGTAGTAGTCGCGGTAGTTGGAATTTTTGACTAGTTGCTGCCACTCATTTTCTTTTTCTCTTGGTACAAACATTTTTTTATCTTCTCCCTTTACTCTGATGTTAGTTCCTTTTGCTAAAAAAATTGCAATCCATGGCTCTTCTTCATTAATCCCCAAACTCCCAAAATACCTATCCAAAGAATTATAAGATTGCATACCAGCCAAATAATACTTAGCATCTTTTAGAGCTTTCTCTGTCCCTAACTCTTGATACTTTTTGTCCTCAGAAGAGAGATACAGCAAGTCTTCCCGCTTTCTACTGCCTTTTGTCTGATCTAAAACCTTAGTAATAAAATCGTTAACAGCTGGAATTTTTGACCATATTTCCTTGGGATATTTAAACATACCAAAAGCAACATAAACCCCTTTATCTTCATCTTTGTATGTTCCCCACCTTGGTAGTTTATCACTTTTAGCGCTGCCATTGATCCAAGAGAATCGGTTTTCGATTTTTGGATCAACTGGCTCAAGATTTGTTTCTGTTGTAAAGCTGTAAGATTTAAGCTTAACTCTGGCACTTGGCGACTCATAAACCCTAGGGGATATTACTCTTTCAATGCGGTCGATTCGGTTAGGATTTTCTTTATCAAATTTAACTATGGCTAGTGATTGAATAACCTTATCACCCATCTTGCTAAATGACTTGGTTTGATTGGGGATTGGAATAATTTTAACTTTTGTTTTTCCATTTGTGTCGGTGGTTTTTTCTTCCTTGAATGGTTTATCTACCTCGCAATAACCAGGAATTGGTAAAATTAAAATTTCACCAGTTTCCGAAATTTTATGAGTGATTTGTCTAACTGATTCTACAACTCTTCTGCTGGGTCTTTTTATCCCATCACTATCCCATCTAAACACTCCCTCATAAATCTCACAATTTATAGCCTTAGTAACCGTCAAAGGCTTTCCATCAAGCTCTAGGTTGTAAGTAATCTCAACTTTGTATTCGTCGGTTTTGTTTTCGTAACCATATCGCCACCATTGGAAAGGCTTGGTGATTATTTTAAGTGGAGAAAGAAGAACTTGAGAAACTGTTGACATGGCGTTGGCGTTTGAATTGTTGGTTGCTAGCAGTAAGAAAAATGAGATTATCGCTAGAGATAAAAACCTTAGACTTTTTGCGATAAAAATTGCTTGCCTCTCTGCTCTTGGATTACGTGTCATAAAGCAATATTTTGAGTTTCGTTCATCCTAAGAACCCGTCCTGAATCTTTTTTAACCCCAGATTTTAGCATGTTTTTAGCGCTTTTTTGATAAAATTACGAAGCGTATCTGGAAATACGGTGAGTAATTTTGTCAAAAAATAAGCAAAAACAGGGTAAAATATGGGGTTAAAAAAGATTTAGGACAGGTTCTAAACGGCTTTTGGTTTTTCATCGTGATGATTTGATTATTTTTGGTTTGGCGTTTTCTAAAAAATTACTTCCACTCACAACCTTTTGATTGGTTTTTTCTTCCAAGGCAATTCTGGCATCTTTGGCAATTTTACCGCCTTTTTTAGCGGGAATTTTATTTTGCTCTAGCCCTCTCGCCTTCATATTTTCAGCAATTTGACGGGTAGAAACTTCAGCAAGGGCTGCAAAAATTAACTCAACTTCGCTCATGTGATCACGAAGATTTTGGTTTTTATTTGTCTTGGTTAAACCTTTGAGATTCTTGTGGTCAGCAACATTCAAGCCGCTCCATTCTTGGTGAATGATGTTGGTTAGAATGGCGAATTCTTCCCCTTTTTTTACATCATTTTCTTGCCAATAATCCGTTAGTTTATTTCTGGTTTCTTGCCCCATCATCCTTTGCTGAATCCACTTCTGACTTCTTCCATGTTTTTGCCAATTTTCGCGAGCACGATTTAGGGATTGCTCGGGGTTAGAGATTTCTTGAATTCGCTCATTTCCAACTTTTGCAAGCCACATTTTGATTGGTTCAGCTTTAGGAGAAGGAATGGATTGGATTAAGCGGAAAATTGCTTCGAGGTCAGCAACATCTGTAAGCCTCATTTTGCCATCTTCAGCAACCATTTTCAACTGGTCACAATTTGTGACCACTTCACTTCCCTCTTGCTTTAAGCGGCTTTTGAGGGTTGTCCAATAGCTCTTTGCCTTTTTGTAATCGCCTTGCTCTGTTAATGCCGCAATAACATCAATCACCGAAAAAAACCACTTGTCAGTTTCCTCATCGTAAGATTTGCGAATTTTAAATTTTTCAAAAATTGCGAGGCTTTGTTCAGAGTTTTCTTGGTTGGTCATAAAGCAATATTTTGAGTTTCGTTCATCTTAAACTGCTTTTGATTTTTATTAGTCGGCACTCTCATCGGCAATTTGTCGAAGCAATATTTTACAAAAGATTTTGGCAGTTGCAATCGATGTAAGAAAAATTTGCGGGGATTTGATCTTGAATAGAATTGACAGCATCACAACCGGCTTTGATGTAGTTTAAATCGAGCTTTTTATTGTCAATTTCGAAGGAAAAAATTGGTGCTTCAGCGGAGGTTTTTTCTTCAATTTTTTTTGCTTTTGATGAGCAGGAGAAGATGGGTAATAAAAAAATTAAGCTTAACCGGATAATTAGTTTATGGTGATTCATTGGTTTACTAGCTACTTTGGTGAAAAAGATTTACAGGTTTTGTGAGATTATCTGCAAAAAATAATGAGATTCTTTTAAATCCCAAAAATTTCGTGATCAAGAAAAAGTTAAATCTACTGGAGATTTTTTTTCTAAAAAAACAAATAATTTATCAAACAGCCAAACAATAATTTAGCACTAATTTTAAAGCAAAATTCGATTGTTCTTTTGATAACAACTAAAAATCCATTCTCATGCAGAGACGAAATAACCAAAAACTCCGCAGCAAATCATGATTGCGGGGGTGCTTAAGCGGTGTTTTAGAAAATAAAATCCGGCAAGTGCAATTGTAAAAATGATTGTCTGTATGGGGGTGGTTATGGTGTGCAGGAATATTTGCAGTGCGGTGATAATTAGCATTCCAACAACCGCCGCGGAAACGCTATCCAAGCTTCCGTGAAAGGTTTTGTTTTCGATCAGCCTTTCTATCTGCTTATGCCCAACTAGCGTAAAAGAAAATGCCGGCAGAAAAATTCCTGCGGTAATTAACAAAGCTCCGGAAAAGCCTCCCGCTAAAAATCCAAGATAAGTTCCAAAAATTACCAATGGCGCGGGAATTACATTGGCCAAAGCAATACCATCAAGAAATGAGCTGGTTGTAATTGAGTCATAATTCCCAACCATGCTGTTTTGTAAAAAGGGAATTGCGGTGTAAGCGCCGCCAAATGACAACATTCCGGCTTTTAAGCCTTCAATAAATAATCCGCTTTTACTGCCAGAAAATTGCAAACCAGCATATCTAAAAACAAGCAAAAACAAAACCGCTAGCGCCAAAGAAACAATCGCCGCTACGGCTTTTTGATTCTTTATCCACAAGGATCTGAAAATTCCGCAAATCAGAAAAACCAATAAAAAATGCAGAGAAAACAAAGTTAAAATTATCGAAATAATTCCGGCATAAATCATGGATTTATCGTGCAAAATATGAGTGCTGATTCGGTGCGCGGCGCGAACAATCAAAGCGCAAACCGCGGGTGCGATTCCGGCAAATAAAGGAAGTAGAGTTGTAGCGCCATAAGCCGCGTAAAAATAGGAAAGCAAAAGCATTAACAGCAATCCTGGTAACATGAAGCCAAGACCGGCGAGAAATCCTCCCCATCTTCCGGCTTTAATCATGCCAAAATAAACACAAAGCTCATGGGCTTCCGGCCCTGGCAGAGCCTGATAAACCGCTAAAGTTCTTTTGAATTTATCCGGCGAAATCCATTTTTCACGATCGACCAGCTCATCTTTGATCATGGCAATTTGAGCAACAGGACCACCCCATGCCAGAAATCCGAAGCGGAGAAAGGTTTTAAAGATGGCGAATAAATCAGTCTTACTTTGTTGTTTGTTCATGATTCAATTCCTGATTGTTCTCAAATTCGTGCTACGTGCTACGTGCTACGTGCTTCGTGCTTCGTGGATTAAAATTACCGAAGCACGAAGCACGATGCACGAAGCACGAAATATTCCGGACACAGAATTTTGCTTGCCTCATTTCGCCTTCTCCACCAATTCCAGCAATTCCCTCACATTCAGCAACTCGCTTGCAAGCAAACCATCTTTGGCGCCAGGGCCGTAAACCGCATTGAAAGGGATGGCAAAGCGGTTGTGTTTGCGGAGGAAATTCATGATTTCGGGATTGGGTTTGGTGATATCGCCACGCATGCCGATGATTTGTCCGCGTTCCAGCTTCGCCACAATTTCCTCATTTTGTAAAACTCTGAACTTGTTGAATTTGCAGGTGATGCACCAATCGGCAGTGATATCAACCACAACCACTTTTCCTTCCGCAACGAGATGATAAATCTCCGCTTCGTTAAAATTTCTCCACAGGGAATCGTCGTTATATTTCCTGGTCTGATGATATTTTTGCAAATCGGAAGGGATGGCAAAGGCTGAAATTACCATCACGATAATTGTCAAAAATTTTAACAGATTCGATTTGATTTTGAGACAGCCCAAAATCATCACCGCAAAAATTGCCACCAACAATGCCGGTAATGCGCCGAGATTGTGTGATAAAATATAAACCAGCCAGATGATGGTTGCGGCAAGAAAACCGGCCATTAGCTGTTTTACTTTGACCATCCACATTCCAGGTTTTGGCAGAAATCTTACCAACTGCGGAGAGGCAATCAGGACAATGTATGGCGAAGCAAAACCGATGCCGATTGCCATAAAGATCGCAAAAATCACAACAAAATCACCAGCCAAAGCAAAAGAAATTGCTGAACCAAGAAATGGCGCTGAACAAGGTGTAGCAAGCATTACCGCCAGAATTCCTGAAAAAAAATTCGGTATGAAAATATTTTTTTCCTCACGTGAAATTTTTTTATTGAGCAGATTTGCCAAAATCTGATTGAAAGAAATTTCAAAAATGCCGAGCAAATTTGCAGTGAAGAATGTCAGAACGATGATCAAAAAAATCAGAAAATAATGATTCTGAAACTGCAAACCCCAACCAAGGGAATTGCCGGTGATTTTGATCAAAACAGCCAGAAAAGCAAAAATAACAAAACAAAATAAAATCCCCAAAATCGTCGCTAAAAAAGCAAAGCGAATGCGCGAAATTGCAGCATCTGCATGCTCAATTACCGAAAGAAGTTTGATTGATAAAACCGGCAGAACGCAAGGCATGATGTTTAGAATTGCGCCGCCGATAAGGGCGAGGAGAAGGATGGGAAATATGGAAGGGGTAAGTGGTAATGGGTAATTCGTGCTTCGTGCTTCGTGCTTCGTGCTTCGTGAGTTAAAATTATCGAAGCACGATGCACGATGCACGATGCACGAAATATTCTTTTGAATTTGGTTTAGGGTGTTTTCGTCCGGTTTGCTTTCAACTTTCAGAATAAAATTTTCGCTTGCTGGGATGCATACATCTTTACAGACGCCATAATCCAGCTTGAGAAAAAGCTCCGCCGGCGCATCGGTTTTTTCCACCTTAATTTCAAGCGGGATGATTATTTCATCCTTGTAAACCGAATATTTAAAAATTTGATCGCCGATTTTTTCTTCTTCCACATGCGCTTTTGGCCAAACAATCTGGTGGGAAAGATAATTTTTCGAACCGGCAAAATTGAATTGCGGCGGCAGACCTATTCCAGCGCTGTCATTGCCATAAATTTTCCAACCGGATTTTACTTTGAAATGCAGACCGGCAATCAGTTTCGTTTCGCCATCTTTTTCATAAAAACTGGCTAATAACCTAACTTGCGCCGCATCACTTTGATGCTTTTGCCAATTGCTTTCAGCGGCAAAAGACGAGCTGATACAAAAAAGAAATAACAAAAAGAATCGCATTTGCTTGTTGAAAAGTTGGTTTTATTTTGCGCCGTTTTCTCAGAAACTGTTTAACCCCAATAACGTTTAAGAAACCCAGATTCAAACTTACAGACTCTAAGCTAAATCACAAATCTCACCACACTGTCACCCCGCACTTGTTGCGGGGTCCATCTCGTCAAAGACTTGATTTTATTGGTTGCGACCAAATGGACCCCGCAACAAGTGCGGGGTGACAGTGTGGTGGAGTTTATTGGTTTTACTCAGAGTTTGTAGACTTAAGCCATAATTCCTTAAGCGTTATTGGGGTTGTTTATGATCTTTTTTAACCCCAGATTTTAGCATGTTTTTAGCGCTTTTTTGACAAAATTCAACTATGAAATCTCAGAACAGTCCTGTTGAAGTTTTACACGTAATTTCCAAAAAAATTTCCTGTGATGGCGGCAAAGAAAGCGGTAAAGGTATATCAAAACATCCGCTGGTTTACCTCAATATGGGCGAAAAAGATTTTGTGATTTGTCCTTATTGCAGCAAGTATTTTACTATTCGCAACCAATCTTCTTCTTCAAAAAAATAACATGAACACAGCAATAATTGGCCTGCAGTGGGGCGATGAAGGAAAAGGCAAAATCGTGGATTTTTTAGCAGATAAATTTGATGCCGTGGTGCGTTTTCAGGGTGGACATAATGCTGGACACACTATCAAAGTCGGTGATCAGATTTACAAATTGAGTTTACTGCCATCGGGAATAATTCGTGGAAAATTTTCAGTAATTGGAAGTGGTGTAGTTGTTGATCCAATCGCACTTTTTTCTGAAATCGAAAAAATTGAAAAAGCCGGCATAAAAATCTCTGCAGATAGTCTGGCAATTGCTGACAATTGCTGCCTGATTTTATCACTTCATCGCGAACTTGATCAACTTTTAGAAAACAAAAAGGGTGATAAAAAAATCGGCACCACCGGCCGCGGCATTGGCCCAACTTATGAAGATCGTGCCGGACGCCGAGCTCTACGCATCTGCGATTTGCTCGATGAAAAAACTCTGCAAGAACGTCTTACAAATTTACTCTTTTATCACAATCTTTTGCGTCAGAGTCTTGGAGCAGAAATTATCGCGCCACAAAAAATCATTGATGAAATTGCGCCGGTTAGAGAACAACTTTTAGCTTTCGCTAAACCTTCTTTTGAAATTGCAAAAAAACTTTCTGCATGCAAGGCGGTAATGTTTGAAGGCGCGCAAGGTGCGCTGCTTGATGTTTCTTACGGCACTTTTCCATTTGTCACTTCAAGCAACACCATGGCTGGCCAAATCGCACTTGGATCATGTCTGGGAGTTGATGCTTTGCACAAAACAATTGGGGTTCTTAAGGCCTATACTACACGCGTTGGAGCCGGCCCATTTCCAACCGAACTTCACGATGAAACCGGAAATTTTCTACGAATTGAAGGAAATGAAGTTGGAACAGTCACAGGCCGCGACCGCAGATGTGGCTGGTTTGACGCTGTTTTGGTGCGACAGGCCATTCAGCTTTGCTCAGTTAAAGAAGTGGCGCTAACCAAGCTCGATGTTTTGGATAAACTTACAAAAATCAGAATCTGCGTCGGCTATCAAATTGATGGAAAAGTCTATGATTACCTGCCGCAAGCCAATCATCTATGGGCAAAAATCGAACCAATTTATGAAGAAATTGACGGCTGGAAACAAAGCACAATCGGCACAAAAATTCTAACAGAACTACCGCAAAAAACCCGCAATTACATTTCGCGCATTGAAGAATTGTGCGGAGTTAAAGTTTCAATTATTTCCACCGGAGCAAAACGGGAAGAAACAATTCTGATCAATGAATTTGCATACGGATTCTAGAGCCTGTATTCAAATTCATTTGTCTTTGATTTTTTGTAAATTTTTGCTCATTTTTTTGAAGAATTTTTCGCAGTATGCTTGATACAGCTTCAAAATTCTTCAAAAAAATGAGCAAAAATTTACAAAAAATCAAAGACAAATGAATTTGAATACAGGCTCTAAAAAACCAGTAATCATACAAATCATTCCGGCCCTTGAAAGTGGCGGGGTGGAAAGAGGAACAATTGACATTGCCAAGGCTTTAAAGAAGGGAGGTTTTGAGCCAATCATTATCTCCAGAGGTGGTGTTATGGTTTATCAATTGCGTGAAGCGGGAATTAATCACATTGCCTTGCCTGTTCACAGCAAAAATCCGCTGACAATTTTTTTAAACATCAAAAGGCTGGCAAAAATTATTCAACAGTTCAAAGCCGATATTGTTCATGTCCGCTCACGGGCACCAATGTGGAGTGCTTATTATGCCTGCAAAAAAACCGGCACAAAACTGGTATCAACAGTGCACGGCCCATATTCCCTGAATTTTCTTTTTTGGAAAGTTTTTCTGCTGAAAAAATTATACAATGCCAAAATGCTTGAAGCCGATGCAATCATTGCCGTTTCTTCATTCATCAAGGATTATCTTTTGCAAAATTACAGCGGCGATTTTTTTAAAAAAATCACTGTCATTAACCGCGGCGCCGATCTGAATTATTTTAATCCAACCAAAATTTCATCAAACCGTATCGTTGATTTGAGTAGAAAATGGCATGTGCCGGAAGACAAAAAAATCATTCTGATGCCGGCACGCTTCACTTCATGGAAAGGTCATGAATTTTTGATCGAAGCTCTTGCCAAAGTTAAGCATGATTTTTTTTGCGTAATGGTCGGTTCAGATCATGGACATAAATGTTTCTGCAAAAAAATTGAGCAAAAAATCATCATGGAAAACCTCGCCGGCAAAATCAAAATTTCCGGCATCTGCAAAGACATGCCGGCAGCTTACGCGATTTCACATTTTGTCGTGTGTCCAAGCGTAAGACCGGAAGCGTTTGGACGCATCAGCATTGAGGCGCAAGCATCTGGCAAAATCATTATCGCAACAAAAATCGGTGGCGCGCTTGATACGGTAATTGACGATAAAACCGGATTTTTAATTGAACCAAACAATGTCGAAAAATTCGCCGAAATAATGGATAAAATTTTAGACATGCCAAAATTTGAAACTGATAAAATTGGCTATGCCGGCCGTAAAAATATCGTGGAAAATTTTTCTAACGAAAAAATGTGTCTTAATACAATTAATCTTTATCAAAAAATCTTGCGATAAACTTCAATCACATCTTCTTCTAACCCGCGAATTTCCTGCCTTGAGAAGGGATCTAGAACTTCAGAAATTTTTAAAAAATTCATTTCACCAATTGCTGCAATCCCATCATTGCCGATGATTTTCTTGCTGCGAATCCACACCAACTCATCGACAAGATTTTCCTGTAAAAATTCCGTTGCGGTTTTTTGTCCACCCTCAACCAGAACAGAATTTATACCGCTTGCGCAAAGTTTTTTTAAAACTTCCTCAAGCTTTCCGCCAATAATCAAAGGTTGATCATTTTGAAAAATTTTTGCCTGCAGATCGAAGTCATTTCTGTTTGAGAGAATAATTTTTTTGGGAGAAAATTCTTCCAGTCCGAAAAGACGGCAATCAAGGCTTGGATCATCCTTCCTCACTGTATTTGCCCCAACCAGAATCGCATCATTTTCAGCGCGTAAAAAGTGGGAAAATCTTCGCGCTTTCTTGCTGGTAATCCATTTGGAACCGAAATTTTTAGTGGCGATTTTGCCATCCAAACTAGTTGCAAGTTTCAGCGTTACAAAAGGCATGCCGGTTTTTCTGGCTTTGAAAAATCCGCGATTAATTTCTTGAGCTTCTTTTTCCAAAATACCGCAAACCACTTCAATTCCTGCATGACGAAGCTTTGCAATTCCTTTGCCATTAACTCTTTCATCTGGATCAATTGTAGCGATCACAACTTTTTGAAAATGGCATTTGATTATCTCGTCAACACATGGAGGAGTCTGACCAAAATGAGAACATGGTTCGAGAGTGATGTAGATAATTGCATCGCGCAAAATTTGTTTGTCAGAAATTTTTTCAATGGCGATTTTTTCGGCATGCGGACGACCATTCTTTTCCGTTACACCAGATGAAATTATTTCTCCGTCCCTAACAATAACACAAGCTACAACCGGATTTGGCGCGGTTCCACCACGATTTCTTTTTGCCAGATTGAGAGCGTATGAAATAAATTTTTCATCGTAGTTTTTCATTTTTGGAACAAAATATCATAAATCGACATATGGGTAAATGTATCATTGCAATTAGCTTTTCGCCACATATTTTCCGCGCCCCACTGAAGCCTGCATTCATAATTGCACAAGAATTGATTGGTAATGAGTGAAAGAAAGTTTTTGGTCGTGATTTTTTGCTTCACTGTTTTTTCATGCAAAATCGAAGCGGATTATCACCATAACAAAGCAGAATTTCCACCGGTCAGACAATATGCCCCGCCTGTGCAATATCCACAATATATACCATACCAAAAACCAGGTTCGAGGGCCTATTCCAACCCTTATGACATTCCACCGCAAGGTTATTATCCATATTACGATAGCGACCAATATTACGTTCCCCCGCGTTCTTACAAAAATTATTATTACAATGATGAAGGCGGAAACAGAAATGCTCCAAACATGAAATATTGACTTTGATGAAAATCCGATTTGCAAAACTTTCCGTTGCGTTTTTCTCTGTGTCTTTTTTTCTGTTATCCTGTTCCGCTAAAAACCAATATCCGCATCTTTACGATAAAACCGGTTTTGATCAGGGCGGCCGTCCGCAGGAAAACAATCCAAATACACCAACGAGAATTGCCCCTGATTATTACTATCGGCAATCTCCTCAAGCGCATATTCCACAAGCCATGCCACCGCAATATCAACAACCATATCAACAGCCGCCCTACCCTCAAGTTCCATATCAACATCCTTATTCCGGCAGTCCTTATACCACTCCAGGTTCAAGATTTTATTCTAACCCTTACGCCATTCCGCCTTCACCATATTATCCACAATATGATGCTGATCAATATTATGTTCCACCGGCATATCAATATGGTATCGAACCTCAACCAAATGATGCTACAAAAAACAGTAGAGCTTATTGAATATGACAAAAATCATCATCTATACTACACAACTTTGTCCTTATTGCGTTCGCGCCAAAATGCTCTTGCAAAAAAAAGGTTTAGTCTTTGAAGAGATCAAAGTAGCCGACGATAAGATCAGGGAAGAGATGGTTAAAAAATCAAATGGTCGCATGAGCGTGCCACAAATTTTCATCGGTGAAAAACATATTGGCGGATGTGACGATCTCTATGCGCTTGAAGCCGCAGGAAAATTGGATGAATTGCTAGACACTGTTAGCTAATTATTTTTTTAACCCTTGTAAGCCAAACAAACTTTCCTAAATTGCGCCCACTTTTCCTTAAAATTCCTTTTAACCTTTAAATTTAAAACGCATGAAAGTTAGACCTTTGCATGATCGCGTTCTGATTGAACGCGTTGAAGCCGAAAGCAAAACTGCCGGAGGCATCATCATTCCCGACACCGCAAAAGAAAAACCAGCCGAAGGCAAAATAATTGCCATTGGCGAAGGCGCCCGCGATGAGCATGGCAAAAGAATTGCTCTTGATGTCAAAAAAGGCGACCGCGTTCTATTCACAAAATGGAGTGGCACTGAAGTTAAGGTTGATGGCAAAGAGCTCATCATCCTTAAAGAATCAGACATTCTGGCAATTATTGAATCAAACTAATCAAAGGAGAAACAAATCATGTCTGCAAAAGAATTAATTTTTGGAACTGACGCCCGCGCAAAAATTCTTGAGGGTGTTGATGTCGTCGCTAATGCGGTAAAGGTAACACTAGGGCCAAAAGGTCGCAATGTCGTTATCGAAAAATCTTTTGGCGCCCCGCGCATCACTAAAGATGGCGTTACCGTCGCCAAAGAAATTGAGCTATCCGATAAATTTCAAAATCTCGGCGCGCAAATGGTTAAGGAAGTCGCTTCCAAAACCAATGATACCGCCGGCGATGGCACTACAACCTCAACATTGCTCGCTCAATCAATTGTGCGCGAAGGCGTCAAATCAGTTGCCGCCGGTATCAATCCTATGGATTTGAAACGTGGCATTGACTTGGCGGTTGAAGCTTTGGTTTTAGAACTTGGCAAAATGAGCAAAAAAATTTCTGCCAAAGAAGAAATTGCGCAAGTTGCAACAATTTCAGCTAATGGCGATTCCGAAATCGGAAATAAAATCGCCGAAGCAGTGCAAAAAGTTGGACCGGATTCTCCAATCACCGTCGAGGAAGCAAAAGGCTTGGAGTTTGAAGTTAATGTGGTTGAAGGCATGAATTTCGATCGCGGCTATTTATCGCCTTACTTCATCACTAATGGTGAAAAAATGACGGTTGAAATGGAAAACGCGCTCATCCTGCTTTTCGAGAAAAAAATCTCCAACTTGCAGCCAATGGTGCCATTGCTTGAATCTGTAGTGCAACAAGGCCGTCCGCTTTTAATCATCGCTGAAGATGTTGAAGGTGAAGCGCTTGCCGCTCTCGTAGTCAACAAACTTCGTGGTGGCTTGAAAATTGCTGCTGTTAAAGCTCCTGGTTTTGGCGATCGCAGAAAATCAATCATGGAAGACATTGCCGTTTTAACCGGCGGCCAACTAATTTCGGAAGATTTAGGCATGAAGCTTGAAACTGTCGGAGTCAAACAGCTCGGCCAAGCCAAAAAAATCATCATCGATAAGGAAAATACCACTATCGTTGATGGCGCTGGCAAATCAGCCGATGTCAAAGCGCGCTGCGCTTCAATCAAAGCACAAATCGAAGAAACAACTTCCGATTATGATCGCGAAAAACTTCAGGAAAGATTAGCCAAACTTTCTGGTGGCGTTGCCATCATCAAAGTTGGCGGCACAACTGAGGTTGAAGTGAAGGAGAAAAAAGATCGCGTTGACGATGCATTAGCCGCAACTCGCGCTGCAATGCAGGAAGGCATTGTTGCTGGTGGCGGATCAGCTCTGCTTTATGCCGGACGCGTCCTCGCAAAACTCAAAGGCGAAAATGAAGATCAAACAACCGGCATCAATATCATCAAAAAAGTGGTGCAAACTCCTTTGCGTCAAATCGCTGAAAATGCCGGCTTTGACGGCGCCGTTGTCGCCAATGAAGTGTTGTCTAAAGCCGATGCAACCTATGGTTATGACGCTCAAAACAACAAATATGGCGACATGTTTAAAGCTGGTATCGTTGATCCAGCAAAAGTTGTGCGCTGCGCATTGCAGGATTCTGCATCAGTTGCCGGCCTGCTAATCACAACTGAAGCCGCAATCATCGAGAAAAAAGAAGAAACTCCTCACAACCATGCTGGCGGCGGAATGCCTGGCGGCATGGGCGGCATGGGCGGTTTCTAATCCGCTAAACCACCATTAAAATTAGTTTACTCCAACCCCGGTTTTGAGAAATCAAAGCCGGGGTTTTGTTTTTCAAGAAATTTTTTTCGCGCTTTTCTGCTGGGAAAAATAGTTTTTAGAAAAAAAGTTTTGCCATTTTCCTCGATTACAAAAGGCACGGAGTAAACTTCATTCTTTATTTCGATATGAAAAACATACTGATTTGGATATCGTGCAATATTGTGATGAATTTCTGTTGCGAGAACATTTCCATGCTCAATGGCATCAATTATCTGTTCAAAACTAATTCCCCTCTCTTCGATTAACTTGCTGTTTTTGGTAACATCAAATCTGAACTTCATTTGCGGTAGTTTGGTATAGGGTTATTGGCCATGATTACCGATTGCATCGCGATGAATAAGCATGTTAATATAAGTCTGATAAGGCATTCCGCTTTTCATCGCCTTAAGCTTCATAATCTCAAGATCGTTGCTTTGAACCCTAATGGTAATAGGCTTTTTTTTAGCAATATAATTTTTTGCTGCTTGAACCAATTTCTCCATCAATTCCTTTTCATTTTTTGGCTTTTTTCCTTTGCCAAAATTTTTCTCAATTTCACGCTCATAAACATCGAGTTTTATTTTCTTTTTCATAACTTTTTGAAACTTTAGAGCCTGTTTTCAAACCCACCACATTTCGCTTTTGCCCAAATTTTGGCTCGTTTTTTGGCAAAATTTTTTGCTGTATGCCAGATACAGCGGCAAAATTTTGCCAAAAAGTCGCACAAAATTTGGACAAAATCGAAACGCGCTGGGTTTGAAAACAGGCTCTAGAATTATTTTTACAAAGTAAATACAAAGTAAATACATTGTCAATCTCATGAATAAGAACCTGTCTAAAATCTTTTTTAACCCCAGATTTTAGCATGTTTTTAGCGCTTTTTTGACAAAATTATGAAGCGTATCTGGAAATACGGTGAGTAATTTTGTCAAAAAATAAGCAAAAACAGGGTAAAATATGGGGTTAAAAAAGATCATAAACAGTTTCTTAAACTTCATAAAAATAAGCCGTTGATTCTCCCCAACTAAAATCAAACATTTCATATCCTAAATCCTTGAAAGCTTGATTACGTAAGCTCCGAATCAGTGTAACGATTTTTGTTCCAGGCTTTAATTGTCGTAAAAATTTTTCCTCCAATCGCAAAAAATCCTCCTCTTTTTTAAATGGATGCGGCAACAAAATAAAATCAGCATCAGCAACATCAGTGTCCAGAATATTGCCTTTGTAAAAACATAATTCACGTTCGCCAATGTGATCTTTGATTTGTGGTTTAACTATTCTTTCAAAAACTTCTTTGGTCTCACAAGCCTTGCTATACAAGCCTTCAATCAATTCCACTCCAACCGATTTTCTAAAATTAAAAAGCAAATGTGATTGTACAACCACCCTGCCCGTTCCAGAGCCGAGATCAAAAAAAAACGCATCTTCTTTTGGCTTGGCGCGTTCAACTATTCTTTTCCAGCTATCGAAAGGAATTTCTCCATAAAGCAAATCATCTTTGCTGCCAATCAGTGATTTTTTTTTCGCTGCGCTTGCAATGTTATAACCATCAATATTGGCATAGAGATGGTTAAACAGCGCATATGCGTAAATTTGATTAATCACAAAGTTGCTCCAACTGGTCAACGTAGCCGCTGATAACATCAAGCCCGGATTGCCAAAATTTTTCATCACCGATTGAAAGACCAAAAGGCGCAAGCAATTCCTTGTGATGCCTGGTTCCGCCACTTGCAAGCATCTCGAGATATTTTTCTTTAAAGTTTTTTACTTTTCCTGATTGATAAATTCCGTAGAGCGAGTTGACCAAACAATCACCAAAAGCATAGGCATAAACATAAAATGGTGAGTGAATAAAATGCGGAATATAGCACCAAAAAAAGCGATACTCTTCATCAAATTTAAAAGCCGGACCCAAACTTTCTTTTTGGATTTCTATCCAAAATTGACAAAGTTTTTCCAAGGAAATTTCGCCCTTTTTTCTTTGATCATGAACATTTTTTTCAAATTCAAGAAAGGCGATCTGCCTTACAACCGTGTTGATCATATCCTCAACTTTAGCGGCAATGATGAATTTCTTTTTCTGCGGATTTTTCTCATTTTTAAGAATTTTTTGGAAAGCCAATTGCTCGCCAAAAACTGATGCAGTTTCAGCCAAAGTCAGAGGAGTTCCGGCCATGAGGTAGCCCTGTTTTTTTGCCAAATATTGGTGAATACCATGTCCAAGCTCATGCGCCAAAGTCATAACATCGCGCACTTTGCCCTGATAATTCATCAAAATATATGGATGAATTGAAGGCACACATGGATGCGAAAATGCGCCGGAATCTTTGCCATTCCTGACTTCCGCATCGATCCATTTCTTTTCAAAAAACATTGCGCCAATTTTTTTCATCTGCGGATGAAATTCTTCATAAGCGGAAAGAACCAGATTTTTCGCACTTTCAAAGGATATTACTCTGTCTTCATCTTTGTTTAATGGCGCGTTGCGATCCCAATAATTGAGAATTTTTTTCTGCAGGATTTTGGCTTTAATTTTGTAATAACGATGTGAAGTTTTTTGATAATTTTTTTGGACAGATGAGATCAAAACATCAACGATTTCGTCTTCAACAAAATTAGCAAGATTGCGCGCCGATATTGGTTTAGCGAACTTACGCCATTCATCTTCAATCTCTTTATCTTTGGCAAGAATATTGGTGATGAAGGCAAAAATTTTTATATTTTCACCAAAGGTTTTACTAATTGCCTTGGCCGCATCTTTTCTTGTTTTTTCATCTCGATTACCCATCAAATCAAAAATCTGCTGCGAATTCAAAATTTTACTGCGATAGGAAAATTTCAGATTGCTCACTGTTTCATCAAACAGCCTGATAAACGCATTGCGTCCGGTGATATTTTTTTCCAACGAAAGTTTTTCAAGATGGTGCGAAAGCTGATGTTTCCTGAAGAGACGCGTATCACGAATGAATGGCCAATATTTTTTTAACAGCGGATTTTGTAATTTTTTTTCAGCAATTTTATTGAGTTCGAGCGTAAAAAAAACCAATTGCGATTCCGATTTGCTTAAAGTTTCAGAGATATTTTGATGAAAGGAAATATTTGCCTGATTCGACAGATCTGATGCATAAACCAGATAGGAATAGCTCGAAATTTTTCCGATCTTTTCGCAGATTTTTTCATATTTTTCAATTGCAGTAAAAAGCTGTGAGGCATTGATTTTAGTGATCTTATCGCTGTATTGCCTAATAAAATCAGCAACATCTTTTTCAATTTGCCCGATGTCAGCAGCAATTTTTTTGTCCGTGATTGAAGAATAAAAATCAGACAAGTCCCAAGATAAATTTTTAATTTTAGACACTGTTAGCTAATTTTTTTGTACTATCGCAACCAGCTCCAAATGCTTGGTAGCGTGGAATTGATCGATGGCGGTGAGATTTGCGATTTTATATCCGGCGTCAATTAAAATTTTGACATCGCGCACAAAACTTTGTGGATTGCATGAGATATAAATTAAATTTTTCAGCGATGATTTTGCAATTTCTGAAATCTGTGGAGATGCTCCATTTCTGGGTGGATTGATGATCACGACATCAAAATCTTTCAGCTCGCTTTTTGTCAGCGGATTAAAAAAAAGATCGCGTTTTTTGGCGGTTATTTTTGCTTTGAGATTATTTTGTGCAGAATTTTTTGTGATTAGATCGACCATCTTTTCATCGCCTTCAAATGCATAAATGGACTTGGCGAGATCATGAATCGCAAAAGAATAAGCGCCAAAACCGGCATAAACATCGGCAATCCTTGCCGCCTTTATTACAGCCCCTTCACAAATGATTTCACGAATAATTTTGATGATAGCTTCAAGCCCTGATTTTGTGGCCTGAATGAAAATATCGCAATCAAGATCAATTTTAAAATCAGGATAAAAAATCTGGTTTTTATGCAATTGCAAAATTGTGATTGAATCATTTTTGATACGACAGGAAATGTTGAGATTATGCGCTTTTCCAAAATCAACCAATTGCTGGTTTTGTTTAAAATTCAATTTTCTTTTGATGGTAAAAACCAGAGCTAAACCGCTGTCAAACAAGGTTACAGAAATTTTTGTAAAAAAACTTTCTTCCTGTGTTTTTAAAAATTTTTTTAAGTAAGGAATCAGGCCAGAAATTTCTTTTATGGAAATTTTATCTTCAGAAATTTCAACTAAATCATGCGATTTTTCGGCAAAAAATCCCAGACGATTTTTGTAATCAATCTGAAATGTCATTCTACGCCTGGAGCCACTCTCAATCCATATCCAACGCGGCTTATCATAAAGATCACTAATAATTTTTAGCAGATTTTTTTGCTTATTTTGGCGATAGGAATTTTCGTCAAACATTGCGTGACTTTCTAAAGAAGTGCGATTTGAGCAATATGGCAAGGCTTCCGGAAAAATATGAGCTAATGCCATAAACCATCAATCCACCTGTAATCATCAAAACAAGTTCGATAATTTTATTAAATGGTTTGTAGAAAAAATATTCGCGCATCAAAAGCAAAAAAAGCGCCATCATCAATGATGGAATCATGATCAAAATCAGCTTTTTGACAAAGTTTTTTTCAAAATAAAAATGCCCTTTGCTAATCAATTTTGTCATCAACAAAGTGAGGTTGAGATAGCTTGAAATCACTGATGCAAGCACAATTCCAATATAGCCAAAATTAAGAGTAAAAAATATGGCATTAAGCAACGCATTGCTAAACAAACAGACAATGGCAATGCCCATCGGAGTTTTGGTGTTGCCACGCGAAAAAAATGATGGCTCCATGATTTTTACCAACACATAGGAAGGCAGGCCAAAAGAATAAAACATCAAAGCTTTGGCAACAAAAAAACTTTCATCAGTGGTGAATTCGCCGCGTTCAAACAAAGTAGAAATTATTGGATAAGATAAAGTTGTTAGCGCCAAAGTTGCGGGAATTACGAGAATTAAACCAACTTCCAACGCCATATTTTGCAATTTGACAGCAGCCTCAAATTCATTTGCTTTAATCTTGCGCGATAAGGCAGGAAGCAGCGCGATGCCAATTGCAATACCGATCATGGCAAGCGGCAATTGGTTAATGCGATCAGAATAATAAAGATATGAAACCGCGCCAGCAAGCATGCTGGCAAAGATCGAATCAATCAGCAGATTTATCTGCATGACGTTAGCGCCAATAATGCCTGGAATCAATTTGCGGAAGAATTTTTTAACATCGGAATTGAGGCGGGGAAATTTCGGATAAAGCAAAAACCCGCATTTTGCGGTGAAAATAAAAAGCCATAAAAACTGCAAAATTCCGGCGGCAAAAACTCCCCATGACAATGCATGAGCGTAGGTTGGAGTTAAATTTCCAAAAACAAAAACTGAAGCAATTAGGGTACCATTCAATATGATGGGGGCAGATGCCGGAACCGCGAATTTACCTAGTGAATTAAGAATTCCCGAACAAAGCGAAACCAGCGAAATGAAGATGAGATAAAAAATGGTGATGCGCGAAAGATTGATGAGAAGTGTTGATTTGTCAGGATCGGTAAAAAATCCGGGAAATAAAATCTTCATGAAAAATGGCATGAAAATCTGAAAGATTAGAGTGAAGAGCAACAAACAATAAAACAGCAAAGCAAAAATATTTCTGGCGAATTCCTTCTCATCAAAATCTGTTTTTTTGTCCTGAATTTTTTCAATGAAAATCGGCACAAAGGCTGAATTAAATGCCCCTTCAGCAAAAACACGACGGAAGAAATTCGGTAGGCGAAACGCCGCAAAAAATGCATCGGAAAATGCGCTAACTCCGAGATATTGCGCGATTAAAATATCACGAATAAAGCCGAGAATGCGGGAAAGGGAGATGTAAAAAGAGATTGTAAAAATGGAACGAAGCAAGGGAATTTATGATTTATGATTTAACCCCAATAACACTTAAGATCCTGAACAGGTTCTAAGAAAGATGCTCCCAACCTTACTCTTTGAAGAACATTATCCTCCTCACAAAATATTACCCCTCACCCCAACCCTCTCCCTCAAGGGGAGAGGGAGTAGCGCCGAATTCGGATTAACTCCCTCTCCCCTTGTGGGAGAGGGTTGGGGTGAGGGGTAAATATTTTTGTGAGGGGTAAATATTTTGTGAGGGGTAATATTTTGTGAGTGGTAAATATTTTTTTGTGAGTTCGTAAATCGTAAATCCTTCACGCCAGATCCTTCAAAAATTCTCCACCTAAATCTTCCGGCACAATTGTGACCGGCACATTGATTTTGCCGCCGATTTTGCCGACGATTTTTGGCAAGACCGTGTTGTCGGAAAGTGAATTGTGTGACTTGCCAAAAACCAGCATGGCGCAATTGGGAGTGAATTTTAGTTCACGAGTAATTTCGATTACAATATCACCTTCGCGCACTGAAATCGCCGGAGTTATGCTGGTTTCCTTATGAACAGAATCGATCAATTTTTTTAAATGTTTTTCCAGCTGCTGCCTTTTTTCATTGCCAATTGCTCTTGCACCAAAAAGAAGATTTTTATGCGATGCTTCAATCACCGCCAAAATCTGCACACTCATCCCACTTGCTTTTGCCTTGTAGCAGGCATATCGCAGAGCTGCTTGCGAAGCATTTGTTGTATCGATGCAGACTATGATGCTGCCATGATTCTTACTGTTTTTTGTCATATCTATTTTCCAATAAATCTTGCGAATAGATAGTTGGTTAACCATCCAACCACAATTGCCAAAGCAACTGCTAAAAGACCATAAAGGAAAGATTCCTGATAGGCAAAATCAAGAATTTTTGCGCTTATTCCGGTTTGGTTGACGTAAATCGGGATTGATTGAAATGACAACAAATTACCATCATTGATCAGATAAATTTCAACCGCATAAACACCGCGTGAAATATTTTTTGGAAAATCGAGTAAAACCTTAAAGAGAGTTTCACCAAGAAAATCGATTTTGCCTGATCCTGTTGAATAAAGTCCGTTCTTCTCCATCTGCTCTATCAGCTGCAACCGAAACTCGTCCCGCCTTTCTTCTTTTGCACCAATACGAAATTTTAAATTGTTTTTACCAAGCTCAAGCTCTGACAATATTTGACTCATCTGATCTCCATTGCCAAAAGTAGAAAAAAAGGAATAAAAACTATAAGCCTCTTTGAACTTCACACGTTCGCCATTATACCAGATGCCAAGCAATTTCTGCTTTTTTGTCACTGCGAAATTTTTTTTCGGACCACGCACGGCAATCACAATATTTCCCGCATCTCCTTTGGCGCCAAAAAGCAAAATCTGCGCCCCGTTAAAATCGGTATTGATGTTAATTTCGTTGGTTGAAATGCCGGAGATTATGGGATTGGCAAAAAGAAATTTGGGAAACAGTAAACAATAAGCGGTAAACAAAAAACGAAGCACGAAGCACGAAGCACGAAGCACGAATTTCCCCATTCTTTGTTTATTTTTCCACCTCATCTCTTCAACACCTCAATCACATAAAAACTCTGCGGCTCGGCAAAAAGAACAAACATCATTTTAACACAAACCGCCAAAAGCAATAATGCCAGAAAAGCCCGCATACTATCAGCGTCCACACGATATCCAGCTCTGGTGCCAAGCTGCGCGCCGATGGCCGAGCTGATTATCATCAAAAATGCCAGAATGATATCAACGGTATTGTTGGAAACTGCCTGCAAAAAAGTGGCGTTAGCAGCAATAAAAACGATCTGGAAAAGAGAAGTGCCAACTACCATATTTGATGGCATACGCAAAATGTAAATCATGGCAGGAATCATCAGAAATCCACCACCTATTCCCATCAAAGCAACCAGAATGCCAATTCCAAAACTTAAAATTATCGGAACAAAAATGCTGACCGTAATTCCTGATTTTGGGAAAAATGACTGACAGGGCAAATTGTCAATTTTGGCAAGAAAATTTTCCATGTGGGATTTCTCGCTTTTTTCCCAGGTGACGCCGTATTTTTTTTCGACCAGAGTTCGCACGCTTTCGACAAGCATAGTGATTGAGATAGCGCCAAGAAAAAGAACATAGACCAAAGCAATAACAATATCGATATGGCCGGTTGTTTGTAAAAATCTGAAAATTGAAACACCAAAAGTTGAGCCAAAAAATCCTCCCAAAACAAGAAACAAGCCCATTTTGACATCAACATTGCCTTTACGAAAATGCGCCAAAAGCCCGGAAACTGAAGCAGAAATTATCTGATTGGTTGAAGTGGCAACCGAAATCGCCGGCGGTATTCCAATGAACATCAGAAGCGGAGTGGCAATAAAGCCACCGCCAATTCCAAACATACCGGCGAGAAAGCCGGCTATTAAACCAAGCAACAAAACCAGCAGAATGTTAACCGGAATTTCAGCAATTGGTAAGTAGATTTGCATCAGATAATTGAGATTTTTTTGCCCCCGAACTCCAAATCTTTATCACAAAATTCAAGATTAATTAGGGCCAAAGCGTGAAGCTCATCCCCGTGCGAGATGTTGCACAAAATGGACGACAGGATTATTCCCGCTGAATTTCCATCGCAAGTAATTTCAGAATTTTTTTCCACTTTCATAGCTCTAATTATGACGTGGAAAATTTTTTTACGTATCTCGCCTTTATAGTGAGTGCGCGCTGTCAACTCCTGTCCAACATAACAACCTTTGTTGTAATCAATGGCGTTCAGATCATCGAAACCAAATTCGAGGATAAAGGATTTTTCGTAAGTTAAATCATGTTCGGATTCTGGGATTTTTAGGGAAAGGCGGTTTAAGTGGTAAGTGGTAAGTGGTAAGGGGTGAGTGGTAAGGGGTAAGTTGGTTGTATAGAATCGACAGCCTAATTTTGGGTTGCGAGGATCGTAGAATCCTTGATTTTCCTGATTCCATAATATTTTGATTTCATCGTTTTTTTTGATTTCAACTTGAGCGCGGAGTTTGTAGGAATTCAGTTTTTTGAGGATTTCATCACGCCTTGGCGCAAAACAATCGATGACCAATTTTTCATCTTTTTCAAAAATAAAAAAATCATAAAGAAATCGCGCCTGCGGATTAAGCATGGCGGTGTAAATCAGGTTTTTTTCTGACGCTTTATTGATATCGTTTGTAATCAAACCCTGAAGAAATTTTTTGCGCTCTACGCCGCTAATTTCAAGAATCAGGCGATCTTCCAGAAGAATCATTATTGTAGCATTAATTGCAGGTTTTTTTCGAGTTTTTTTATGTCAATCATCAGACTTCCATGATGAAAATCTTTCTTTATCCCCTTTTCTCCATGTGGACATTGCTGATAAAAATATCTTACACCAATCATCGATGACAAAGCGAGATAATCGCGATTAAACCCGTTATTTTTTCCGGCAAGTTCAAGAATTGCAGATCCCTCTTTCATAAAGAGAACATTGGTAAGCCCAGCTCCGTGCGGCCCAATCAAATATTTTGTTCTTGAAAAAATTGCTATTTGCTCTTCGTAAGAAAATTGTTCGGCAATGATTTTCTTAAAACCGTATTTCGTAAGAAGCTTCATCACCTCATCCTCATTTTCAACAAAACGTAAAATCTGCTTTTCGCGCGAGATATAAATTTTTTCCCCAAGATCGAGAGATAAAGTGTTTCCAGTCAAGATACCTCTTAATTGACGCGATATTTGCGGATGGTGGTAAGGATCTTTAACAAACGGTATCTCTGCTACTTTAATGTTTGATTTACGTGGCAAAAAAACGATTTGTTGTTTTGTGATTCCAAATTTCGCAAGCGAAGGAAAGACAAAAGGATATTTCTGATATTTTTTTGGCAGGAGGAGTATGGAATCCTTAATTAAGCCATGTTTCTGTAGGACTAAAAGCCTTTTCAAAGCAAAAACGTGCCAGTGAAAATAGTTGCTACAATATTCATCGGTGATGAGCAAAAATCTTTTTTTGCTAAAATTAAATTTGGGAAAAATGAATTTGAAAAAGAAGCGCCAGCTTCGATATTTTTGATATTGCTCTTCACCAAGACAGCTATCGCGAAAAACTTTAAAATAACTAAAAATAACTGAATTCGTAGCGATGCGGATTTTTCTTAAAAATTTAATTTCCGGAGCAAAACAATTTTCTTCAGGAAGTTTTGTAAAAACATCGAACTCAGGATTCGATTCATCAAAATTAACCGGCTTTGGTAGTTTGTATTTGATCGTTTGGAACATGTTAAATTCCCCTCTCCTGCAGTTTTTTATCGATAAATTTTTCTAGCAGATCAAATTTTGAACCAGGAAAAACATTAAATTTTTTCTTACTGCTGTTGTGCCAATGCCAAGCGAAAGCCTCGAGGAATAGGTGTTGATCATTGTTTAGCGGATTAAAAAACCATCGACTTTCTATCTCTGATCCAAGGTAATTATTTTTTTCTCCTCCCATGCACCATTCAGTGTTAAAAAACCCGCAAGGCAGAATATTGAATGAATATTTGCGGTAAATTCTGGCAAACATTTTTTTGCCCCAACAAACAGAATTTGCTTTAGCTTTTGTTCTCATCAACTCTTTCATCAGGTAAGTCATAAATTCACTTTTAGTTTTTCCTGCAATTACTGTCGCACAAGCACCCTGCTTCTCGAAATCAGTTTCCCCGCCCCATTGATACATGTATTCCTGTTTAAGAATCGGTTTGAAATCTCTAAGCAAAATTACGTCCATATCGTACCACACACCGCCATATTTATACAAAAGCAAGATCCGCGCCAGATCACTCTGCAGATAGTAAAGCCCATCTTTTAGCTTAAGTTTTTTATTTCCCTCAAGCGGTGTTCCAACCGCTTCATGCATGGGATTGTAGACTTTAAGGGTTATGTATTTTTTGTAAGGCTGAATCAGAATATTGTCGGAAATATCATAATCAGACCAAACAATGAGTTCAGTTTTTTCAAGGTTTTGCGTGGCAAGATATGATTTGATCGCCATCAATTCTTTCGCAGTTTTTATTTCAGTGTAGATGTGAAACTTTACCTTCTCTTTTGGGTATGAATAATCTGAGTTTTTGATGTTTCGTAAAAATTCAAGACATGCTTTATAATCGCTATAAAGCTCGGGATTTGTTTCAAAACCAACATTAACCCCTCCCTCTACTGGCCTTGTTAAATCATATTTTTTTCCTTTAAGAACAGATTTTATCCGTTTTCTTAAAAATTTTAATTTCTGTTTCAGAGGAACAGAAATTTGCGCCAGAGTTTTTGTTCGCGCGGAAAAAGGCTGTTTTGGTTTTTTATGATTTTTTTTGAGATGTTTGAAAACGGCATCATAGATGTAAATTGGCATCCAACTTAAATTCAGAATATGCATGTGAATCAGCTTTCCGCTTGCCTCTTCAATACAAAAAAATCTGCCATCGAAATTAAGATGAGTAATTTGAACATCCTCACCAAGCGGCAATTTTTCCATCTTCATGCCATTGCTACGCGAGATTATGTCGCCAAAAGTTGAATCATCGATAATATCATCAAGGCGGCGCGAATTGAATTTTTTTTCCCGCGCGAAAATTTCATAAACCGTCATTTCATTGAAAGAAGCCGGACCACTTTGATTTGCAATCGAGGCTTTAAATTGCTCGATATAAGATTTGCGCAAAAAAACCTCGTTAATTTTTTTAACATAGAGATCGATAATTTTGGAATTGGTAAAGAAGCCTTTGAAGCAGTGTCCATGGCATTGCACTGTGCAATCGAGATGTAAAAATTTATGCTCAAGCTTTGAGAGATCACTTAAAATCGGATTGTCAGAATCAAAATGCCAGAAGCGCTCTATGCCTTGCTTGGTAAGGAAATTGTAAAGAATAAACCATTTGCGGAAAACGAATTTGTTCCAATCTTCGCCATGCTTGTAAGCATCAAAATGCGAAGTGGCGATGAGCTCATAAACCCGATCAAAAGTTTTTAAATCTTCACCAAAATCAAAATCTTTCAGTGAAAAATGGATCAAACCACAATCCTCGGCAACCTTTTTGTTTGAAGGATCGCCAAGCAAAATCACATCAGTATCAGGATTGGAAATTTTAGCACATTTGAAAATGTATGGCAGATATTTGCTGTAGCCATAATGGATGTAAATTATCGGATTTTTTTTCATAAATTTTTTGATTGTTGATACCATTTCCATGAGTGAGTAGCATGATCTTCGAGATTGGTAAATTGCGGACACCAACCGAGATACTCATTGGCAAATTTGTTGTTGGCAATGAGAGAGGCTGAATCGCCTTCGCGGCGTTTTCCAATCACCACCTTGAAATTTATTCCGCTGATTTTTTTAAAAACCTCCACCACTTCCAACACCGAAAATCCACAGCCATTTCCCAGATTAACTTTAAAAGATTTGTTGGTTTGAATCAGCTTTTTAAGGGCAATGATATGAGCATTGGCGAGGTCTGAAACATGAATATAATCGCGGATGCAAGTGCCATCAAAAGTTTCATAATCATCGCCAAAAATTGTGAATTCCTGGCGCTTGCCATCAACAACCTCGTTTAAAATCGGAAAAATATTTGCCGGATTTTTTGTGATTTCTCCTACTTCACTTTCGGGATCGGCGCCGCTGACATTGAAATAGCGCAAAGCAGAATATTTCAAACCATGCCCCGCATCATATCCGGCAAGAATCTGCTCAGCCATCAGCTTTGACATGCCGTAAGGACTGATTGGTTTTGTTTCGGTCTCCTCATCGATTTTATGTTTATTCGTCGCTCCAAAAATCGACGCACTCGAAGAAAAAACAAAATATTTTATGCCGGAATCAATTGTCGCCTTGAGAAGTGAGTTGGTTTTTGCAACATTATTTTCGTAATATTTGTGCGGATTTTTGGTTGATTCTTCAACTGATTTTGAGCCAGCAATATGAAAGATCGCCAGCGGTTTATGTTTGGAAAAAATTTCCATCATTTTGGCATAATCGCCAATGTCGTAATGATAAAATTCTCCAAATTTTACCAAATGTCTGAAACCGGTTGAGAGATTATCAATTGTGATTGGATTGAAATTTTGTCGCGCCAGATTTTTGCACAAAACCGATCCGATAAATCCGGCGCCGCCGGTGACAATTACATTGGTTTTTGAACTCATTTATGAAAATTTTAAACGCAATTCACGCACAAACTATTGGTGGAGTTGATCAGGTTTTTCGCAATTATAGCGAGGTTTTGCGCACCAATGGTCATGAGGTTGCGCTTCTGATTTCTAAAAACGGCAATGAGAATTACAATGAAGAAAAAATTT
This sequence comes from Alphaproteobacteria bacterium RIFCSPLOWO2_01_FULL_40_26, assembly GCA_001767955.1. Taxonomy (GTDB): domain Bacteria; phylum Pseudomonadota; class Alphaproteobacteria; order Rickettsiales; family UBA1997; genus UBA2645. The sequence continues at coordinate 45,337 of MEMO01000033.1, forward strand.
TTAAGCTGAAAAATTTTTCGCAGATTCTCGATTTTTTTCATCTGCTGGCAATTGTGCTTTCATTCAGACCGAATGTGATTTTCTGCCATTCCAATCGCCTGATGAAATGGATGAGATTTTTACGTTTTTTTTCACGGGCAAGATCAGTTGCGGTTAATCACGGTATTACTTTTAAGCACTCATCGCATTGCGATTTTGTCATCAGCATCAACCAACAAATTTCTGATCTTGCTATCGCTTCCGGCCTTGATCCATCACGCTCTTTCGTGTTACCAAATGTGATTAAAATTGATCAAAAATATCATGAAAAGAACTTATCAAATTCACCAATAATCGGAATTTATGGCCGCATCGAACCACGCAAAGGTTTCGATATTTTGCTTAAAGCCTGCGGAATTTTGGCACAAAAAAATTTTGATTTCCGTTTAAAAATTGGCGGCTTTGAAGTGCCGGGAAGTTATAATTGGAAAACTATTGAGCGCATTGCCCACGAAGAAAAAATTTTCGAAAAATGCCAATTTGTCGGCACAATTTTGGATAAGAAAAAATTTTTTGCAGATGTTGATATTTTTTGCGTTCCGTCGCGCGAAGAGCCTTTTGGACTAGTCATCCTCGAGGGTTTTTTATTTTCAACTCCGGTAATTTCCTCCAACAGCGACGGCGGAAAATTTTTAATCAGCGATGGTGAAAACGGACTGCTGTTTGAAAATGAAAATGCCAATGATTTGGCACAAAAAATCATGATGATTTCACAAAACCAGCAACTCTGCACCAAACTCACACATATGGCATTTACAAGGCTTGAAAAAGATTTTTCCTTTGCTTTTCTTGCTAAAGAAATAGAGACAATTCTAAGAAACTCAAAGTGAAACTTCTTTTCCATCCATTGCTTCTCATCTCTTCTCTGCTCTTTCTTGTCTCTTGTGGCGCTTTTTGGGAACCAATGCCTAACAGTTGGAACTGGGGTATAAAACCACGCCCTACAACCGGAATGCGTAATTTTCCTTCAGCCGATACCGAATATGGCAAAGGCTTCAAAGATGGTTGTGCATCAGCATGGGACGCGGTTGCAAGAGGTTTACTTTCCGATTTGAAAGCAAAATTCGACTATAAACGCTTACAAAAAAGCAGCGATTATGGCACTGGCTGGTGGGATGGTTATGAGCAATGCACTTACATCATTGATTGGGAAATTATTTGAAAATGTCTATTTAACCCCAATAACGCTTAAGGAATTATGGCTTAAGTCTACAAACTCTAAGTAAAACCAATAAACTCCACCACACTGTCACCCCGCAC
>MEMO01000033.1:46655-47394 GCA_001767955.1 Alphaproteobacteria bacterium RIFCSPLOWO2_01_FULL_40_26
TGACAGTGTGGTGAGATTTGTGATTTAGCTTAGAGTCTGTAAATTTGAATCTGGGTTTCTTAAACGTTATTGGGGTTATTTATGGTTTTTAAACAAAATTCTGTGTCTGGAATGTTTCGTGCTTCGTGCTTCGTGCTTCGTGCTTCGTGTGTTAAAATTACCGAAGCACGATGCACGCAGCACGCAGCACGAAAAAAAACAGTCATTTTTTTGATTTTTACATTGTTGTTTCTGACTTCATCCTGCCGCCTGCCAGACAATTTTGGCTTTCATCAGCCGCTCACCATGAAAATGACTGTTCCAGACGGACCGCCGGAATATAAGGCCGGATGGTATTCCGGCTGTAAAACTGGTCTGGCCAACGAAGTGTTTCTTAATGCCTGGGTTTATCAGGATGGCCAAGGTCCGGAATTTTCTTCCGGCCTCTATCAGCATGATCCGGTATTCCAAACCGGATGGGGTCAAGGCTGGTTTGCATGCGTATTGCATGTCGGTCAGTTTGTTAACCGTCCAATGAATCAATATGGTCCACTTGAATAGAGCAGTGATTTTGTGTCTTTTTCGTGCTTCGTGCTTCGTGCTTCGTGCTTCGGTAATTTTAAACCACGAAGCACGAAACATTCCAGACGCAAAATTTTGCATAATAACCAAAGCACTAGAGCCTGTCTTAAAACCCAACGTGTCTCGATTTTCCATAAATTTTGAGCGACTTTTTGGCAAAATTTTGCCGCTGTATTCA
>MEMO01000034.1:0-31611 GCA_001767955.1 Alphaproteobacteria bacterium RIFCSPLOWO2_01_FULL_40_26
CAAGGGGAGAGGGAACTAATCGAGATTGGCTTGATGCCTTATCCGGAATTGGCGTTTATAGGGAGAGACATTGTGTTGGTAGATGGTTGAGGCGGGGGTAAATATTCTCGGAAGAGTAAGGTTGGGAGTATTTTCTTAAGCGCTATTGTGGTTAATGTGGAAATATCCAGGCAATAAAAAACCCCGCCACTTTTTCAAATGACGGGGTTCTTTAAAATTCTTAAACCAAATTATGAGTTAACATCAATTTGGTATGAGAGTGCGCAGGCTTTTGTTGTAGTTGCAACAGTATAAGTTGCACCGGAACTGCAACCAGAAAGGACAGCTCTGATTTTACCGGTATTGGCAACACCGTCGTCAATTTTAGAGTCAATTGAAAGAGCGTCTGTCGGAAGGATTGCGGCAATGCTCATTGCAGTGCCATTTACCAAAGAGTTAGCATCAACTGTACCAGCTACTGTTGTAGAACCGGTTAGAACCACAACATTTTGTAAACTAGTTGAGTTATAATCAAAACCCCATCCGGAAGCTTTAATTTTTGAAGCTGGGTAGTGAGTTCCGGCAGTTTGAGTTGCAGTTGCGCCACCAGTAAATGTTGGAGCTGTATCAATTGCGCCGGCAAATTTCAAATGTTGCCAGGCAATTGCTCCTTCTGAACCAGTTGCGACCGTAGTTCCTGTTACACAACCTGTTGTACAAAACTCAATTTTAGCATCATTATCACCGACAACTAATCCAGCTGTTGGAGTTGTTACACCGGAAACAGAACCAACTGCAACATTATGATCTCCCGGAAGGCCATTGAACTGAGTGTAGAAAGCATTTACAGCGACAGCATAACCTCTTGCTTCACCCATTACAGAACGCAATTCCGAGCTTTTAATCAAACTTGCACCACCAGTAATACCGGCAATTAACAAGCCGATAATAATCAGCACGATTGATAACTCAATCAGCGAAAATGCCGATTTCTTTTTTGCAAAAGTTTTTTTCATAAAAATTAATTTGTTAATTGATTAGCGAAGCGAAGAGCTGAACTTTTCTTCTTGAATGCAACTGATTAAGGGCGGGTTTTTTGCTGTCAAATAATTTTTTGTCACAAGTTTTATTTAGAGAAATTTTATTTCCAAAATTTCGTAGTTAGTTATTCCGCCAGGTGTTCTGATTTCAACTTCATCACTTACTTCCTTGCCAATCAGGGCGCGGGCTACCGGTGATATGTTTGAAATCAATCCTTCATCAGCATTTGCTTCAAATTCACTGACAATTTTGTAGGAAATTTTTTTGCCATTATCGAGATTTTCTAATGTGACAGTTGCACCAAACTGAATTTTTTTGCCGGAAATTTTTTTCACATCAATTATTTCAACACGTGAAAATTTTTCTTCGAGATCGGCAAGTTGTGCTTCGACAAAACCCTGGCGATCCTTTGCTGTATGGTATTCAGCGTTTTCACGCAAATCACCAAGCTCGCGTGCATCAGCGATTTGTTTGATGATTTTTGGTCTTTCAACATTTTTTAAATGTTCGATTTCAGCTTTTAGTTTTTCATAGCCTTGTTTTGTAATCTGAAATCTGTCCATAAAATTAATTTAGTATTTGTAATTATCGTTCTTGAATGGACCGTCAATATCAACGCTGATATAATTGGCCTGTTTTTTATTCAGTTTTGTAAGTTTCACTCCCAACTTTTCTAAATGCAGGCGCGCCACTTTTTCATCAAGATTTTTTGGCAATATGTAAACCTTGTTTTCATATTTTGCATGATTTTGCCACAGTTCGATTTGTGCCATCACCTGATTGGTGAAACTTGCTGACATCACAAAAGCGCTATGTCCGGTGGCGCAGCCGAGATTCAACAATCTGCCTTCTGCAAGCAGAATCAGTCTTTTACCATCGGGAAAAGTGATTTGATCAAGTTGAGGTTTGATGTTGGTCCATTTCAGATTGCGCAAAGCTTCAACCTGAATTTCATTGTCGAAATGGCCGATATTTCCAACGATGGCGCAATCTTTCATCGCGCGCATATGATCAATGGTGATGATATCCACATTGCCGGTTGTGGTGATGAAAATATCGGCCTTATCAACCACGTCTTCCAAAGTTAAAATCTGATATCCCGCCATTGCCGCTTGCAATGCGCAAATTGGATCGATTTCCGTGACAACAACACGTGCGCCCTGTGATTTAAAAGCTTCAGCACAACCTTTGCCGACATTGCCATAGCCACAAATCACCACCATTTTGCCGGCGATCATCACATCGGTTGCGCGCTTGACACCGTCAATCACGCTTTCTTTACAGCCATAAAGATTGTCGAATTTTGATTTGGTGGTTGAATCATTGACATTGATAGCCGGCACTTTCAGCTTGCCTTCTTTTTCCATTTGATAGAGCCGAGCCACGCCGGTGGTGGTTTCTTCGGAAATCCCTTTTATCTCGCGCAAAATTTCAGGATATTTTTCATGCATAATTTTGGTTAAATCGCCACCATCATCAAGAATCATGTTTGGTCGCCAGCCTTCTTTTCCAACAATTGTTTGTTCGATGCACCATTCATATTCCTCTTCAGTTTCACCTTTCCAGGCAAAGACAGGGATTCCGGCTTCAGCAATTGCAGCAGCAGCATGATTGGCCGTTGAAAAAATATTGCAGGAAGACCAGCGCAGAGTAGCGCCAAGATCAATCAATGTTTCAATCAAAACCGCGGTTTCAATTGTCATATGCAAACAGCCGGCAATTTTTGCGCCTTTGAGTGGTTTTGATGTGCCATATTCCTTGCGCAAAGCCATAAGCCCCGGCATTTCATTTTCTGCTAGAATGATTTCCTTTCTGCCCCATTTGGCCAAAGAAATGTCTTTTACGCGATAGTCGTTATTTGTCATAATTTTAAAAAGTTTAAAGAACTGGAGGATAGAGGATCAGCCACAAAAGCGGGACGATGAAAACATATCCGAAATTGTTGCGTTGTTTTTTGTCGGGAATTTTGAATAAAAGCAACATGGTCAAAATCATCATCACGCAAAAAAAGTAAAATAAAAATAGCGATTGCTGAAGTGCAATTGCAGCGACGAGGATAAATTTTGTGTAATCGAAAGATTGTTTTTGCGAGGCAAAAAGTCCGGAAGTTTTTTTATAGAAAATCTGGTAAAACGAAGTGGCAAAAATTGCGCCGATAGTGGCAGAAAATATGGTGCCGATAATGCCTACATCCTGTAAAACACGGTTAACCAAAGCGATGATGAAGACAAAATTTAAAGCTGCATGCGGAAAAATTTTGTGTGTGAAATCACAAGCAAGAAGCACAATCAAGCCAACAGACAATAGCGAATAAATTATGAATTTTTCGCCGAAGGAAAATTTGATATAACACAGAATAAAAAGAACGGTTGTTGCAACTTCGACAAAAAAATGTGTGCGCGGAATTTTGCTTTGGCAATTGCGACATCTGCCGAGAGTGAAGAGCCAGTTAATTAAAGGGATTAGATCGCATGTTTTGATGGTTGTGTTGCATTGGGGGCAACGTGATTTTGGCCCGAAATATCTGCCAAAGCAGGATTCACCGAGTGGCAGACGATAGGCAAAGAGTGTGGCATAAGAGCCAAAAATTGCGCCGAATGTCGCAGAGAGGATTAAACCAAAGAGATGTTCCATGGTGGATTTTGTAAATTATTATTTTTGTTTTTCCAAAAACAAAATCACATCTGCGCGATCCTGCGGTTTTTTCAAACCGGGAAATGCCATTTTTGTTCCGGAGATAAAATCTTGTGGTTTGGCAATAAATTGATCAATGGAATCACGATCCCAGCTTCCACCTTTGGCTTTCATGGCATTGGAATAAGCAAAGCCTGAAATCGAAGCACGCGCGTTTCCAACGATTCCAAAGAGGTTTGGCCCGACTTTATTGCCACTATTTTTTTCAACATTGTGGCATGAAGCGCATTTTTTAAAGATTTTGGCGCCGCGTTTCGCATCGGCCAGTTTCATTAGCGCAGCTAGATCAATTGGTTTTTCTGCTTTTTTTACGACGGTTTTTCCAATCTCAACTTCAAAACCTCTTTTGAGCATCGGTTTTTGATGATAAAATAAATTGGCGGCAATGATGGAAAATAGTGCAACACCAAGCGCAATAGTCATTGCCGGCGCAAAATTATCAAATTGTTCTTTCAGGAAAATTTTTAACTTTTGCATGATCAATCGAAGAGAGTCGAGACCGATTTTTCCTGCGAAATATTTCGAATCGCCTCGCCGAGTAGAGGAGCTATATCAAGGATTTTTATATTTTTTACCGAGCGGGCTTTTTCATCGGCTGCGATGGAATTGGTGATGATAAGACTTTTTAATTTGGACGAGTTGATGCGATCTACGGCTTTGCCTGACAAAACTCCGTGAGTGATGTAAGCCGAAACTGAAATCGCATTTTTTTCAAGCAGAGCTTCTGCCGCGTTGCACAGAGTGCCGCCGGAATCAACCATGTCGTCAACAATGATACAATTTTTGCCTTCAACTTCACCGATGATATTCATCACCTCACTTGTTCCCGCGCGTTCGCGACGTTTATCAACGATTGCCAGATCAGCAGAAATTTTTTTGGCAATTGCTCTGGCTCTCACCAAACCACCGACATCGGGAGATACTACTACCAGATTTTCCAGATTAAAATTTTCCCTGATGTGGCGGACGAAAACTGGTGCGGCATAAAGATTGTCGAGTGGGATATCGAAAAATCCCTGAATTTGTCCGGCATGAAGATCAATCGTAAGCACACGATCGGCGCCGGCGGAAGTGATAAGATTGGCCACTAATTTTGCTGAAATTGGTGTTCTTGGCGCGGCTTTGCGATCTTGTCTGGCATAGCCGAAATATGGCATAACTGCGGTGATTCTTTTTGCCGAAGCGCGACGCAAAGCATCAATTGCAATCAACAATTCCATGATGTTGTCATTGGCGGGATAAGAGGTGGATTGTATGACGAAAATGTCTTCACCGCGCACATTTTCCTGAATCTCAACAAAAATTTCATGATCGGCAAATTTTTTCACCTCGGCTTTGATCAATGATAAGCCAAGATATTTGGCGATTTCTTGTGATAGGAAAACATTACTGTTGCAGGCGAGAAGTTTCATTTGCAAAAAAGAAAATTGCTTTTTGGAGGAAGCGGGCGCACGCTAAAAACCACCGTTAATTAATCAACTTTTTTCCCCTTATTATGGCAGAAATCGAGCTTTATGATGTGATTAAAATTTTACATATTGCAGCAGTAATTTCATGGCTTGCCGGCTTGTTATATTTGCCGAGGATTTTTGTTTATCACGCGCAAGTTACGGTGAATTCGGAGAGCGACAAAATTTTCCAAACCATGGAGCGCAGGCTGTTGCGCTACATCATGAATCCGGCGATGATTCTGGTTTTTATTTTTGGATTTTATCTTGCCTGGCAAATCGGTTTTGAATTTGTCTGGCTTCACGTCAAACTTACTCTGGTTGCGATTCTGGTTTTCTATCATCATCTTTTGTCGCGTTGGCGCAGAGATTTTCAAAAGGGTCAAAACAAACACAGTCAAAAATTTTATCGCATTATCAATGAATTGCCGACAATTCTGATGATTGCGATAATTGCGTTGGTGGTTTTGAAGCCGTTTTAAGATGCAAAATTTAGTCGAAATAACAAAACAGGATTTTGGTGTAATCCTTGATTTGCGCTATGCCACAGCCAACAATGTTTGTGGTGTAAAGCTTTACAGGAAACCGGTTTGCTATCTTCACCAGGATGCGGCGAAAAATTTAAAAACAGCGATTGCGACAGCAAAAAATCTAGGTTTGAAAATAAAAATTTTTGACGGATTTCGTCCAATCGAAGTGCAGCAATTTATGTTCAACAAATTCCCCGGCGATTTTGTTTCCGATCCAAAAACCGGCGCAATTCCACATTGCCGCGGTGTTGCCGTTGATCTAACTCTTTGCGATGAAAATGAAAATGAACTGGAAATGGGCAGCGATTTTGATGAATTTTCTGATCTCGCTTTTCACAATTGCCAAAAAATTTCTCTTGAAGCTAATCGCAATCGTCTTCTCCTTCTAGGTCTGATGACAGCAGCTGGTTTTGATTTTTATTCCAAAGAATGGTGGCACTATCAACTTTTCAGGCCACGGGAATATTCGATTGTTCAGAATTTACACATCCACCAAAAAACTCTTCAATAACTTTGCCCGCTTCGGATGTTGTAGTTTTTTCAGAGCTTTGGCCTCAATTTGTCTGATGCGTTCGCGGGTTACGGAGAATTGTTTGCCGACTTCTTCCAAAGTATGATCTGTAACCATGCCAATGCCGAAGCGCATTCTTAACACGCGTTCCTCGCGTGGAGTGAGAGATGAAAGCATTTGTGCGGTGAGTTCTTTTAGCTTGGAGTGAGAGGCGGCGTCGAATGGCAGAACGGCGGTTTTGTCTTCGATGAAATCGCCAAGCACACTTTCCTCATCATCGCCGGAGATCGGTGATTCAAGACTTACCGGATCTTTGGAAGTTCTTAAAACCTTTCTTACCTTATCAACCGGCATCAATAAACGATCGGCGATTTCCTGCGCATCGGGAGCTCGTCCGAGTTCCTGTGTTAATTGCCGCGAAGTCTTGACGATTTTGTTGATGGTTTCAACCATGTGAATCGGGATGCGGATGGTGCGAGACTGATCAGCAATGGCGCGCGTAATTGCCTGTCTGATCCACCAGGTTGCGTAAGTGGAGAATTTATAACCGCGGCGATATTCAAATTTGTCGACGGCGCGCATCAAGCCGATATTGCCTTCCTGAATCAAATCCAAAAATTGCAAACCGCGATTAGTATATTTTTTGGCAATTGAAACCACCAGACGCAGATTGGCTTCAATCATCTCTTTTTTGGCCTGTGATTCTTCGTTTTGGCTGCGGCGCACATTATTCACCATCTGTTTGAAATCAGGGATTCCAAGCCCCATGATTTTAGTAAATTTGGCTATTTTTTGCTGAATTTCTTTGATTTTTTCCACGCCATCTTTGGCAAGTTTTTGCCATTTTTTATCTTTGATGGCGGCGATTTTTTTGATCCATTTTTCACCCTCTTCAACTCCGGCGTAATGTTTGAGAAAATCGGATTTATCAATGCCAAGCCCTTGCGCATATTTCAGCAACTCAATTTCGATAGAGATGATTTTTTGTTGTGCTTCAAAAAGCTGTTCAACCAGAGCTTTGATGAGAGAATCGTTGAAACTTACTTCGGCAGAAAGATTTTCAAATTGATCGATGAGTTTGACAATTTCCTTGTCGGATTTGATTTGAACCAAGGTTTTGCCTTCGGATTTATCGAGAATTTTTTGGCAGATGGTAGCAATTTTTTGGAAGAGATCCAGCATTTTTGGCATCAAAATGCGTTCCATCGAAACAAAAGAAACCACGCTTTCATCAATTTCTTCCAGATCTTCATCGGCAAAAAGTTCTTCAGCAGAATCAGAGGCATCGGCCTGATCGCTGATGATTTGAACGACATCCTCAACATTCTGGTTTTCACTTCCTTCTTGCGGAACATCGCTTTTCATCATTTCTTCCAGCTCGGAATTGTAGGTTTCGTCGATACGAATGATGTCGCGAAGCAGAATAGTGCCGTTTGCAAGGCCGTTATACCATTCGATAAAATGGCGCATAATGATTGGCGTTTTGTAGAGCCAATTCACGGTTTTATTGCGGCCTTCTTCAATGCGCATGGCGATTGACACCTCGTCCTCACGGCTGAGTAGTTTTACTGTGCTCATCGATTTGAGATAGGTTTTAACCGAATCTTCGCTGCGTTTTTGGCTTTTTTCTTCTTCCTTCGCAACCAGCCCCTCTTCAATCAGGCGGTCAAGATCTTCTTCTTTTTCAACGATCTGGATTTTGAATTCGGTTAAAATGTCGAGAATACGGTCGAGCTTTTTGGCATCAATTTCGGGATCGATATTGTCGTTGATTTGATCATGGGTCAGATAGCCCTGTGTTTTGCCAAGCGCCAAAAGTTTTTTCAGGCGATCGGCCATGTCGGTTGAGAGTTTTTTGCCGTCTTCATCATGCTTTTGCACGGCTGAACGCACATCCTGAATCAGCTGGAATTTTTGCGCCAGAAAGATGGTTTTGTCATTGACAGGAAGTTTTTTTGCTGCGGATTTTCTGATCTTCGGCTCTTTTTTCTTCGCTTCTTTTTTCTTCGCTTCTTTTTTTGGTTTCAGCTCTTTTTTGATTTTAAGAGATTTTTTCTCTTCGATTTTTTGCAGCTTTTTTTTGACAGGTTTTACAGTTTTTTTTGCAGCGGCTTTTACAATTTTTTTCTGAACTTTTTTCAGCTTCTTAAGTTTCTTTTTTACAGGTTTTGAGATTTTTTTCTTAACCTTCTTAACCAGCTTTTTTACAGCCTTTGCAAGTTTTTTTACCGGTTTTTTAATTGATTTTTTGATCATCTTTTTTTTCTTTTTCATAAGTCAGATAATTTGCCTCTCCAAATCCAGAATTTCAAACTGAAGCGAGCTTTTGTAATTAACAATTTCCTCGATTTTGTGATCTGTGATTTCCATGCATTGTGATTCAACCTGAAGCAATAAGTCTTTCAAAAGGAGAATGCGGAATTTGATCAAACCTGATTCTAAATCAGTATTTCCAAGGCTTGCAAGCAGATTTTTTATTTCAGCCATTTCATTTGCAAATTCTGAAATATCGGTTTTTTCAATAATCAGATCTTTCAGGCGTGTCATTTTTTCGCTGCTTAAATGCAGATTGTGAATGTCAAAACGCTGATTGCGGAAATGCGTCAATTCAGGAAATTTAAGCATTAGAGCGATGATTTGTTTTCCTAGATTTTCCGCTACATCGCTTTGTGGTTTGAGATGAATTTTTGAGCTGAAATTGTTTTTTCCCCCGCCGGTTTTTTTCCCACCGTTTTTTTCCCCACTGTGAGAAAGGCGGAAAAAAAGCGCGTTTTTGAAAAATGACGAAAAATGTCTTTTGGTTGTGAAGTCAGCAATGACGCTGATTTTTGCGTTTAGATTGGCTTCAATTTTTGCCTTGTCCTCTGCCGAAATTTTTTTGTTTTTATCGATACCAAGTTCAGTTAAAGCAAACTCAAAAAGGCTTTCGGAGAGCGGTGTTGCAGCAAGCAGGATTTTTTCCAGCTCTTTGCTTCCGGATTTTTTGATAAAATCATCGGGATCAAGGCCGCCGGGCAAAAAGGCAAAAGCGATATTTTTTCTTGCGGAAATCAAAGGCAGTGCAATTTCGGAAACACGTTTGGCAGCGCGAATTCCTGCCGCATCTCCATCAAGGCAAATCACAATTTTATCGGTGGTGTAAAATAATTCTTTCAGATGTTCGATGCCAAGAGCCGTGCCAAGGCCGGCTATCACATTTTCAATGCCATTTGCGGCAAGCGCGATAGCGTCCATATAACCCTCAACCACAATGGCGAAACCTTTGGAAAATATCGCCGATCTTGCGTTGGCAAGGTTGTAAAGGGTTTGATTTTTTTTGAAAATTTCTGTTTCGGCGGAGTTGAGATATTTCGGCATATCATCACCAATGCTGCGTCCACCAAAGGCAATGATGCGATTTTTTTTGTCGGTGATTGGAAAAATTATGCGGTTTCTGAATTTGTCGTAAAGTCTGTTTTTCTCATTTTTGCCGATAATGCCGCTACGCAAAATTTCAGTTTCGGAAAAATTTTCCGCTCGCAAAAAATCGGTGAGTTTTTCGTAGGAATCCAAGGCAAAACCAAGGCGAAATTTTTTGGCGATGTTTGAGTTTAAGCCGCGTTTTTTGAGATAATTTCGCGCTTCTTTTCCGGCATCCTCATAAAGATTTTTTTCAAAAAATTGTGCTGATTTCTCCAAAAGCAAATAGTCGCGCGAAAGCTTGTCTTCTTTAGCTTCATCATATTTTACGCGCGGAATGGCAATACCAAAATCACCAGCAATTTTTATCACCGCATCGCGGTAATCCATTCTTTCTGCATTCATCACGAAGCTGATGATATCACCATGTGCTTGACAGCCAAAACAGTGATAAAAACCTTTCTGGTCGTTGATGGTAAAAGAGGGAGTTTTTTCGTTATGAAAAGGGCAAAGCCCAAGAAACTCTTTACCGCGCTGCTTCAGCCTAACTTTTTTGCCAACAATCTCAGAAACCAAAACCGTCGAGCGCAATTTTTCTGGAAAATCTTTGGGGAAAAACATTTTAGATTTTAATGCCGGATTTGGTTGTTATCAAAAATAAATTGTGTCTCTAAAAACAGATCCTGAAACAAGTTCAGGATGACAAGAGGTGGTTGTCATCCTGAACTTGTTTCAGGATCTAATTTCAGATACAACATTTTGTACAACAACCAAAATTCACAACATCGTCAAAAAATTATAATGAAATTGTTGTTAAACAAATTCATGGTTTAAGTTTGGTTAGCCCCTTAATTTTACTAATAGAATCCAATGAGCAGAAAAGCAGAAGTTTCATCTCGCACCGCCAGAATAATCAAAGCCGCTACGGAAGTTGATGAATTTTGTCAGAAGAAATTTCACGGCATAATACGCGATCACGCTTTATCCGATCTATTCTCCAGAGAGGAGATGGAAGATTTCAGGTGTCAAATGATGGGTGAAGTGGAGAGGTACAAAGGAAATGAGGAGGTGACAAAGCAATATTTTGAGAATCTGCAGGCGAAGTTGCAGCAGATTGCCGCGCGCGCCGAAGAGCTTAAAAATGTCAAACGCCAGCAATATGAAATCATGCAATATGAGCTAAAACCTGGTCATGTTGATGTCAGGGAGTTTGTAGGGCAGGAGGCCAGAATGATTCCTTTTGAGGGAGGTGGTTGCAGAGGTTGGATTTCGCGCAGAGATGGTTTTGGCGATGCTGTGCCGGCATTTCCATCGAGTATAGTTGGTGGCAGCGTGGAAGCAGTTGATTGGGTAAGAAGAAATTATGCGCCGATAATTCACAGTGCTACGCCATCAAAACTTTATCGTAATCTTGTGTTTGATCAGGCCGGAATGTGTTTTCAGGATTTGCGTCTTGCTAAGGCAGAATTTGAAGCAGGATTAAGAGGTGAAGAGTTGTCAGAGAAAGAGAGAGCAAGTCTAACCAAAATCGGTCGCGGATCACAAATAGCCAGCAACCTGCTTGAGGTCACCGCCAGCGGCGCCATGGATGTTTTTAATTTTGCCCTTCGCGGTGTTGCCAGTAAATCCAAAGTTTCAGAGGATAAAAGATTGCATGAATATCTGCGCCTCAGAAATGAGATATTATCGCAATCGGTTTGGAGAGTCGGAGATACGCCGCAAACATCATATCTGAATTCATTGCACGCTTTGGCACAAAGATTGCATACGAGTGGTGATTTGCTTGATCAGGCGCAATTTGTCGAGATGCAGAAATTAATACAGGATGAAATCGGGAAGGTTACAGAAATGGACGAAGCAGCTCTAAAAAAATTTAACGAACAGATTCAAAGTCTGAATGCCGAAATGGTCGATACAGTCAAATCCAATCTGGTGAAGGAAGATGACATGTGGAAATTCCGTGTTGCCCAGATTGCTTTGCTGATGTTGTTTCCTGTCGGCAATATTATTTTTATGACGCCGGCACTGCAGCTGATTTCTCCGCTGTTTAATCCGGCGATGAATTTCGGACAGGGGTTGGCGGCGATTGGCACAAGTCCGGTTTTTGGACCGTTTGGTCAGCTTTTTGACTGGTTGCAACTTGATGTCGCAACCGAATGGCTGACCAATAATTTACCGATAGTCAAGGAATTTGGTCAGGTGTTTGACACTGTGACCAACACTGAATTTATGCAGAATCTGGGTGGTGTTGTAGGTCCGGCATTAACCGGTTCCGCTTTGCCAATGATTGGACTTACCGGTGTTTATTCTTTGTTTCGTTTTGATAGCGAAGTTAAGCATTATCAGGAGCAAAGGGAAACGCAGAAAGATGTTGGCGATAAATTCAACGTCGGAAAACAACGGCAAAAACTAAAAGCGGCCTGTGAGGATTTTGAAAAAACCATTTTAAGCGATTCTATAAAAGCCAGAATTGCCGAATTTTCCAAAAAGGAATTGGATGCAATGGTTGGCGCCAATATGACGGTTGAGGCGGTAAAATTTATTTTGGATTGCCGCGATGGTGAATTGGGAATTTTTAAAGATATCGGATTAACAACTGACGGCAAAGAAATGTCGTTAAAAGATTTTGTTACGAGTAAGGGTGCTGTTGCTTTGTCAACGCATGAAATGTTGAAAGTTTTAAATGAGAATAAAGCCGCCAGAGATCAGATAGTGCAAAGACATTGCGCTTATCAGGAATTTCGTAAAGATGATGTTGATGATGGTATCGCACAATTTGATCTGGCAAAAGCTGCAGGAAAACTCGAAGAAATACAAAAAAAACAGGCAATGGAATCAAGGCAACAATTTATGGAAGATTATGCCGATCTTCATGGTTTTTACAGCGCATGTACCGATCCCAGATTACCCCGCACTGATTCGGATGAGCCGTTTACGGATGAGAAGAAAGCCACTCTACGGGAATTGCGTCGTGTTGATTTCGAAAAACAGTTCATCGAGTTAAAAATCAGATCACGTGTTGCCGCGCAAGGAATTCCATCACCGAAAATTCCATTACCGGAATGTTCTCCCGTATCGGCAAAACAAATTGGCGGCCAGACCCCTCAAGTAGCAGCGGCGGCATGATAACAAAAATGAACAAACCGGATTTTTACATATCCTCACAATCACAGCTTGATGATGCCGTGACTTTAATCAGGCAGGCCAATCGTATTGCCATTGATACTGAATTTACTCGTCGTGTCACTTATTATCCGGTTCTTTCTTTGGTTCAGATTGCCTTGCAAGATGATGCAAAAAAGCAGAAAAGTTTCATCGTTGATTGTGTTTGCGATCTTGATTTGACTGAATTGTTTGCCATTATCTCCAACAGCAGAATTGAAAAAATCTTTCACTCCTCAAGACAGGATTTACAAATTTTTCACTATAATTCCAACGCAATGCCAGGTGCGATAATTGACACCCAAATCATGGCCAATTTTTGCGGCTTTGGTTTTAATGCCGGCTATTCCTCGCTGGTGAAAAAAATCTTTGGCAGAGATATCAGCAAAAAGCAGCAAAACAGCGATTGGCAAAGGCGTCCCTTGAGCAAAAAGCAGATTGAATATGCCATCGTCGATGTTGTTTTTCTTGAGGAAATTTATGAACGGTTTCTTGCGCTCATGGAGAAGAATGGTCGCCATCAATGGTATTGCGAAGAGGTAAAAATTTTTATGGAAAAAGCCCTGCTTCCGCAGCAGGAAAATCTTTTGAAAAATTTTGCTTTTAAAGGTTTGAACTCAAGGCAGATAGCGCAAATCAGAAATCTGGTTTTTTGGCGCGAGAATCAGGCAAAAAAAACTAATGTTCCGCGCAAACATTTTCTTTCTGATGAAGCAATAGGACAGATTGTACGCTTTGCTTTTGTCGGAAAAAATCTGGTTTCAAAATTAAGTCAGGAAGCGCTTTTCGAAATAGAAAAAATTCTTGCCAGTGAAGAAAAATTCAGCGGCGAAACCGGAAGATTTTTTATGAATGAAATGCAACGGAAATATTTTCAGGAAGCCAAAAAACTTATTGCCGATGTGGCGGCAAAGGAAAATTTTTCCGCGCAATTTTTACTTACTTCTTCCGATCTCACAAAAATCATTTGTGAAAAAAGTTTCTTTGACGAAACCATCACCGGATGGCGCAAGGAGGTGTTTGGAAAGGAATTGAAGGAGATAATTTTTAACTGAATTTATGAAAAAAATAATCGCGGCAAACTGGAAAATGAATCACGATTTTGATGAAACCGATATTTGGCTCGATAGTTTTTTCCAAAACTATACCGCAAATTATGACAAGCTGCAAAATGTCGAAATGGTTCTATGTCCGCCTTCTATTTTGCTTGATTACATTGACTCGGAGCTGATGGAAGACGGCATGGGTTTTTTTGAGGAATTGATAAAAAAGGAGGGACGAAAAGCTGAAGATTTTTCTGCGGAAGAAATTACAGAAATTGTTGTCGGAAGCCGTCCAATCAAGCTTGGAGCACAAGATTGTCATTTTGAAGAAAGCGGTTCTTTTACCGGTGATATCAGCGCAAAAATGTTGAGCAAGGTCGGTTGCCAATATGTGATTTCAGGACATTTTGAACGCAGAACCAATCATTTTGAATCTAATGAAATGGTGGCAAAAAAAGCACTCTCGGCTGTAAATGCCAAACTTATTCCGATCATCTGTGTTGGTGAAAGCAAAGAAATCCGCGATGCCAACAAACATCTGGAATTTGTCTATAAACAGGTGATGCAATCAGTGCCAAAGGAAGCGAAATTTGAAAAAATGGTGATCGCTTATGAACCAATCTGGTCAATTGGAACCGGCATCACGCCTACATCGGCACAAATCGCTGAAATAGCCAATCTGATGAAAAAAATTTTTGCAGAAAAATTTTCCAGCCGCGCCGATGAATATTTTATGCTTTACGGCGGTTCAGTTGCAGCAAAAAATTCCAAAGAAATTCTGGCAATTGCAGGTATCGGCGGTTTGCTCATCGGCAAAGCCAGCCTTGATGCCAGCGAGTTTATCAACATTTGTTTATCTCTATGATTTTCCGTCTTGAATCCGATTCTTTCGGTGAAATCAAAGTTCCAGCTGATGCTTATTATGGCGCGCAAACTGAGCGCTCGAGGCAAAATTTTCCAATTCAGAACGACAACCCTGGGCACAAAATGCCAAAGGAAGTGATTCATGCGATGTTGTTAATTAAAAAGGCGGCGGCGCTGACAAATAAAGAGCTGATGGCAGATGATCCAAAATCCGATGAGTTCAAAAAATTTTCGCCGCAATTGGCAAATCAGATTGTCGATGCCGTTGATACAATTCTTGCGCGCTTTGACTGGTTCTACGAAAATCATTTCCCGCTAGTAATTTGGCAAACTGGTTCGGGCACGCAAACCAACATGAATGTCAACGAGGTTGTGGCATCATTTGCCAATGAAAAAGTCAGCGGAAAAAAAGGCGGGAAATCGCCGCTGCATCCAAATGATCATGTAAATTTAGGGCAAAGCTCAAACGACACATTTCCTACTGCCATGCATGTTGCGGCAGTGCTTACAACTTACAAAAAACTTTTGCCAACATTGGCCAGATTTGCTAATGAACTTGGAAAAAAAGAGAAAGAATTTGCCGATATCATCAAGATTGGCCGCACTCACACACAAGATGCGACGCCGGTAACATTGGGTCAGGAATTTTCCGGCTATCACACACAAATTGAAATGTGCCTGAAATATGTTTCTGAAAATGTAAAAGCGGTTTGCGCTTTGGCGCAGGGTGGCACAGCGGTTGGCACCGGTCTTAATTGCCATCCGCAATTTGCCAAAAAATTTGCTGAAAAAATCACTGAAATTGCGGCAGAAAAAGATGTAAAATTTTTCACCAATCCCAACAAATTTGCTTCACTTGCCTGTAATGACGAGCTCATAAATTTTTCCGGCGCGCTTAATACGCTTGCCGTTGCGGTTATGAAAATCGCCAACGATATTCGCTTTCTCGCTTCAGGACCGCGCTCCGGACTTGGCGAAATCTCGCTTCCTGAAAATGAGCCGGGATCGTCAATCATGCCTGGAAAAGTTAATCCAACACAATGCGAAGCGCTAACCATGATTGCAGCGCAAGTGATGGGAAATCACGTGGCAGTAACAATTGGCGGTTCAAACGGACATTTCGAATTAAATGTTTTTCGCCCGATGATTATCGCAAATATCATCAATTCGATCAATCTTTTGGCGGACGGAATCAACAGCTTTATCGATCAATGTCTGGTTGGAATCATTGCCAATCGTGAGCGCATCACACAACTTCTCGAACAATCTCTGATGTTAGTAACCGCGCTAAATCCCTATATCGGCTATGACAACGCCGCCAAAATCGCCAAAAAAGCGCATAAGGAAGGAAGCACTCTAAAACAGGCAGCGCTTGCTTCGGGACTAGTGACCGAAGAACAATTTGATGGATGGGTTGATCCAAAAAAAATGATCTGATTTTAAAATGCGAATCACACTGAAACAAGTTCAGTGCAGGCTGCACGAAGCACGAAGCATGAATTTTGATATCATAATTATTGGCGGATCCTTTGCCGGAATGACCGCGGCGCTTGCTTTGCCGCGTGATTTGAAAATTGCTGTTATCGAAAAACAAGACATTGTCAATCACGATAGGAAACGTGATGGCAGGGCTTATGCGATTTCTTCCGCATCGCTAAAACTTTTTCACAAAATCGGAATTTACGATGAATTACAGACTCATGCCGGAAAAATTTCTGACATAAAAATCACCGATCACAACTCACCTTTTATTCTTGATTTTCTAGGGCGGGAGGTTGATGAAAAAGAAGACCAACTTGGCCAGATTATTGAAAATTTCCATATTTATAACGCGCTACGCAACCAGATGTTGCAGCGTGAAAATATCAAAATTTTTTCACCGAATTTTTATCAAAAGATTGAATTCTTGGATGATGTTAAACTCGAGCTTGATGATGGAAAAATTCTGGAAGCAAAACTACTTCTCGCTTGTGATGGCCGTCTTTCAAGGCTGCGCGAGCTTTATCAGATTTATACCACACGCAAAGATTATCATCAGACCGCGATTGTTTTTAATATTTCGCACCAACATCCGCATCAAAATGTTGCTTACGAAAAATTTTTCCCCGGTGGCCCTTTAGCGATTTTACCTTTTAAAGATCAGCATCAATCATCAATTGTTTGGGTTGCAAAAGATGAAATAGCGCAAGCAATTATAGAGCTCGATGACAAAAATTTTATTCATCAATTGCAAACAAAAATGGAAGATTGTCTTGGCGAAATTGAAGTGATTTCAGAAAAATTTTCTTATCCTTTGTTTGCCATTGAGGCTGATAAATTTTATTTTGAAAAAATGCTGCTAGTTGGAGATGCCGCTTGTGGCGTGCATCCAATTGCCGGTCAGGGATTTAATCTGGCAATTTCTGGTATCAAAATTTTGTGCGAATTGCTTGAACAAAATCTTTTCTGCGGGCTTAAAATTTCAGCGCAAAGTTTGATTGATGCTTATAACAAAAAGGCCAAAATAACCGCAAAAAAAATGTTGATTGCGACCGATATTTTAAATTCATTGTTTGAAACAAAAAACTTCCCAATCAGTTTGGCACGCGGCTTTGGGCTTGGCTTGGTTAATAAATTACCGCGTCTAAAAAATTTTTTTATCAAATCGGCCGGTGGGTTTTAGACACTGTTATCTAATTATTTTTTCCGTGCTTTTTTGCGAATTTTTGCTCATTTTTTTGAAGAATTTTTCGCAGTATGTCTAATACAGCTTCAAAATTCTTCAAAAAAGTCGCTAAAAATTAGCAAAAAATCCCAAAAAAAATAATTAGATAACAGTGTCTAAATGATAGTTTACCGAATTTTTTCCATCTTACTTTTTCCTTTTCTTGAGCTTTATCTGATCTTTCGCGTTGTCAAAAAAAAGGAAGATAAAAACCGCCTGAAAGAGCGTTTCGGACATACAACACAAAATCGTCCCGATGGCCAATTGATTTGGCTTCATGCTGTTAGTGTCGGTGAAGCTAATTCAGCGTTAATTTTGGTGGATGAAATTCTAAAATTTACTCCGAAAACCACTATTTTGTTTACTACTACAACCCTTACTTCTGCAAAAATTATTGCCGAAAAACTGCCGCAATTTAATGGCAGGGTGATTCACCAGTTTTTACCGATTGATTCCTATTTTTGTGTGCAGAATTTTTTTGATTTCTGGCAGATGCGCGCAGCAATTTTTGTTGAATCGGAAATCTGGCCAAACCTTATTTTTGAAGCACGAAAGAGAGGTATTTCAACATTTCTGGTTAATGCCAGAATGTCAGATAAATCCGCGTTAAAGTGGCGTATTGCCAAATTTTTTGGCTTGAAGATTTTTGATTATTTCGCCGCGATTTTTGCTCAAAGTGAAGATGATAAAAAGCGTTTAAAAAAACTTACTAATCAGGAAATTTTGCTTTACGGCAATTTAAAATCCCAGGCACAAAATTTGGACATCAATGCTCAAAAATTATCGCAGCTAAAAACACAAATTGGTAAAAGAAAAATCTTCACTGCAGCCAGTACTCACAATGGTGAAGAGGAAGTTATTTTGCGAGTTCATCAGGAGTTAAAAAAAGAATTTTCTGATCTTCTAACCATCATAATTCCGCGCCATCCCAATCGCGTTGAAGAAATAAAATTGTTGATTGGAGACAAAAATTATGCTCAACGCAGCAAAAATCATAACATTGAGACCTCTACAGAAATCTATCTTGCCGATAGTTTGGGTGAGCTCGGAATTTTTTATAGCCTGACAGATTTTGCTTTCATCGGTGGTTCACTGGTTGAAGTTGGCGGACATAATCCTTTCGAAGCAATTAAGCTTGGATGCGCTGTAATCAGTGGTTCGCATCTGTTTAATTTTAAGGAAATTTATCAAAATCTTTCAGAACAAAAAGCCTGCGTGATTGTTAATTCCGCTGAAGAGTTGGTTAAAAAAACCAGGATTTTTTTGACAGAAAAAGAATCAGCTAAAGCCATGACCCAAAAGGCTCTGGAAGTGATTAAAAATTCACAGAATATTGCTGGAAAAATTGTTAAAAAAATGGATCAGATTTGGGTTTGACCACAATTTTTCCCTGCGCTGTTTTTTGATGGAAATCGCCGTAAAACTTATATTCTCCTGGTTTCAGGGCGTTAACCGGAATGGTAATTTTTTTCCCCGCGCCAACCAGTTTTTCCTTCCTTAAATCATCGCTTTCAAATTCTTCGAGAGTTTCATCGAGATTTTCAATCACCAGAATAAATTTTTGTTCGGCCGCAACAGTGATTTCTGTAGGCTGAAACTTATGGTCTTTAATCTTGATCAGATATTTCATTTCTTCGGCAAAGGAAGTCGAAGTAATTAAAAAGAAAATAATCAGAAATTTTTTCATGAGTTTTTTGATTGAATTACAAGATATTTTTTTTCGATA
This sequence comes from Alphaproteobacteria bacterium RIFCSPLOWO2_01_FULL_40_26, assembly GCA_001767955.1. Taxonomy (GTDB): domain Bacteria; phylum Pseudomonadota; class Alphaproteobacteria; order Rickettsiales; family UBA1997; genus UBA2645. The sequence continues at coordinate 19,102 of MEMO01000034.1, forward strand.
TTTTTATGGAAATTTTCCGGCAGAGAAGCCCAATCGTGAATATCAATGATGAGCGGAATATTGCTTTCACTTAACGCCTCTCTTAACTCAAAAATTTTTTCATTTCTTTTATTTGGATCTTTTGGATTACGCGTCACTAAATCTAAATCGCTTGCCTCATGCGCAGTGCCATCAATGCGGCTGCCATAAGCCCAAACTTCTTCATCTGGCAAATAGAGCGCAAGCAAGTGTAGCAATTCATCAAGATGTTTTTTCTTTAGACCAATCATGTTTTTTCAACAAATTATCATGCAAACTTATTAGAACCTGTCCTGAATCTTTTTTAACCCCAGATTTTAGCATGTTTTTAGCGCTTTTTTGACAAAATTACGAAGCGTATCTGGAAATACGGTGAGTAATTTTGTCAAAAAATAAGCAAAAACAGGGTAAAATATGGGGTTAAAAAAGATTTAGGACAGGTTCTTATATCTTTCTGAAATGTTTTTATCAGCTTTAGTGTGTTGTCAGCGAATTCTTCACCATAATCATGTGCTGTAGAATTGCGGTTATCGCGATATTTCAGAAAACGTTCCAGTTCTTCCATTGTTAGTAAATCATGTTTTGCTGCATGGCGAAAAACATCTTTATAGGTCAGCTGATCGACTGTTTTTGGTGATCCGTGATAAAGTTTCAAAATTTTTCTCAACAATTTCCCCGCTATTTCTAAAGTGAGTTCAAAACTTTTAACTACAGCATTGCGTGCTACTTCATAATCGACACTGTCCTTTGCGGCTTCCAGAGTTTGCAGCGAGCGTTCAAGAGTTAGATTGCAGCGTTGCAAATAGTCAAAATCCAGTTTCATTTCATCTCCACGATTTTTTGTTTGCAGATTTTTTTTGTGAGTTCCAAAAGCCTTTTTACATCCTTGGAAAGAATTTCGAGATCCTCTTTTGCCATGTAAAAATCAGCATCATATCTGCCGCCGATATAGGCATATTCCAGAAGTTTCAGGCGCGCCTTTTGTTCTTCGGTTTTTTGAGAAAAAAGTTTTTTTAGATCGGGGTTAAGATGGTTTATTTCAACGGCAAGAAGTGCAAGAAAATGTTCGTGAGGAAGATAATTAGTGAAAACAAGATGGATGGTTTTGTAGGCGTGTTCAGCTGTCTGGTGAAGATCAAAGGCCGCTCTGGTAAAGTTCTTGTCCTTCATCATTATTTTGAATGTTTTCCAAAAACTTTCTGCCTTTTCAAACCAATGCTCGAAATAATCTTTTATGATTCTTTGTTCTTCCTGCGGCTTTAACTTCCCTTTCTCCACCAATTCAAACCTCTTCGAATCATAAATCATGATCCCTTCTTTCTTAATATCGGAAAAAAAATATTGCCCTTCCGCAAGCTTGATATTGAGCATTTCAATATCATGAGCTTCAACTCTAACCGGCGCGCTTAACTTTAGTTTTTGACATTTGGAGGAAATTTTATGCCACGAAGATTTATCTTTTTTTTCCGTGATGATCAAAATGTCATAATCGGAAATTCTTCTAAAACCTGGTTTGTCCGCTATTACATCTCTGGCCTCACGCCAATTTCCTCTCGCATAAGAACCAAATAAAATGATCATCTCAACATCAGCAATATCGCGAATTGTTGCGATGATTTTTTTTAGTTCGCTTTGTTTGTTTTTTGGGAGGTGGGAGAGGGAGGATTTAGTCAAGATTTCTTAAAAAATTTAGCCAAGTCGCGGACATGGCTGATTAGCTGTAAATTTAATTCCGGCAAAGATTTTTTTAGTGCGGCGAAGTTTTTGTTTTTTTCATTGGCTTTTGGAATCAGGCAGTTCCTGAATCCGAGCTTGGCGGCTTCTTTTAATCTTCCTTCAAGATTGCTTATCATTCTTATCTCTCCGCTTAAGCCGATTTCACCGATTGCAATTGTTGAGGAGGGTAGCGCAATATCGCGCGCGGCGGAAATTAGTGCGCAGGCGACTGCAAGATCAGCAGAAGTTTCTTCAATTTTTAAACCGCCGACTACATTGAGATAAACTTCTTTATCAAAAAGATTGAGGCCGAAGCGGTTGTTTAAAACAGCAATAATCATGGCAAGGCGATTAATATCCCAACCAACAACGGCGCGTCTTGGAGTTGGCATGAAAGATGGTGAAACTAACGATTGAATTTCAACCAGAATTGGACGCGTGCCTTCAATTCCGGCGAAAACGCAGGCGCCGGAAGTTTCATTTTCGTAGGAAGTTAAAAATAATTCGCTGGGATTTGAAACCTCGGAAAGTCCGACTTCATTCATCTCAAACACACCGATTTCACTGGCGGCACCGAAGCGGTTTTTTTGTGCGCGCAGGATTCTAAAATGCAGATCTTTCTCGCCTTCAAAATAAAGCACGGTGTCGACCATATGCTCTAAAACCTTGGGGCCGGCGATTTGGCCATCTTTTGTTACATGCGAAACAATAAGCAGAGTGATGTTATTTTTCTTGGCAAAAATTGTGAGTTCGCCCGCTGCGGCGCGCACCTGTGAAACCGTGCCAGGTGCGGATGAAAGCTCATCCAAAAACATTGTTTGAATTGAGTCGATGATCACAATTGTTGGAATTTTTTCTGCCTTAATTGAGTTAACAATTTCCGCAACATTGGTGGTGGCGGCAATTTCGATTGAATCTTGCAAAACCCCCATTCTTTTGGCGCGAAGACGAACTTGGTCAACCGATTCTTCGCCGGAAATGTAAATAATTTTTACTTTTTGTTTGGCCAAACTTTCCGCCGTTTGCAAAAGTAAAGTTGATTTTCCGATTCCGGGATCGCCACCAATTAACACTACCGAACCTTGAACCAGACCGCCTCCAAGCACGCGATCCAATTCACCGATATTGGTTTTGATGCGCGAAAATTCCTGCGCTTCGCCGCTTAATTTTACCAATTCAATTTTTTTTGCCGCAGAGTTTTTACCGGATTCTTTGCCAGCTCTTTTTTCTTCTGAAATGCGCGTAAAATGCGAACTGCCGCCTTCTTCAAATTCTTCAACTAGACTGTTCCATGCTCCGCAATCCGGACATTTTCCAGCCCATTTAAAATGAATTGCGCCGCAGGATTGGCATGAATAAGCTATTTTTTTATTTGCCATAAACTTCTTATGAATCCTGCATTATCAAGGCTTAAAAATTTTTTAAAAGATCAAAAAATTGATTTCCTTTTATTGCCAAATTCTGACGAATTTTTTTCAGAAATTTTGCCAGAAAGTGAAAAGCGAATTCAATCTTTGACAGGTTTTGCCGGTTCAAATGCTATTGTGATTTTCGGGCAGAAAAAATCATATTTCTTCACTGACGGGCGCTATATTTTGCAGGCAAATCAGCAACTCGATCTAGCTGAATTTGAGATTTTTAACATTGCCACCACGCCGCTTTTTTCCTGGCTTGAAGACAATATCGGCAAACAAAATAAATTAGCGCTTGATGCAAAATTAAGCTCGGTTGAGTTCGTTAAAAAATTGTCTTGCGATCTGGTATTTTTTGATTGCAAAGAGCAGATCCTGAAACAAGTTCAGGATGACATTTTTGCGTGTCCAGCGCCCAATATCCCGTATCGTCATCCTGAACTTGTTTCAGGATTTATCTTCCAACTTCCCGAAAATCTTTCCGGTCTCAACTCTTTTTCAAAGCGTAAACTGGTTTTGCAAGCAATAGAAGGCGATGCGATGATGATTACCAAGCCAGAAAATCTTTGCTGGTTGTTAAACATCCGCGCCAGCGATGTCGAATTTACGCCGCTGCTTTTGGCCTATGGAATTCTTTTTAAAAATGGTGAAATGGATTTATTCGTCGATGAAAAGCGCGCCAAAAATCTTGATTTGGAAAAAGTAAATTTCGTGCAGCCCGATTGTCTTGATTTGCGAATTTCGGTTTTACGTAAAGAACTTAAAAAAATTCAGCTTAATGAGAGCGCTACAAACTATTGGCTTTACAGCCTTTTAGAAAAAAGCGGATTTGAGATAATTTCCAAAAAAGATCCGTGTGAAATTTTGAAAGCGCAAAAAAATTCTGCTGAAATTGAAGGTGCGATTAAAGCCCACGAAGCTGATGGTTTGGCGCTGACAAAGTTTTTATTCTGGCTTACAAATGCTGGCGAAATTGATGAGATAAAAGCAGCAGAAACATTGCTCGAATTCCGCAAAGAAAATCCTGATTTTTTATATCCAAGTTTTTCTACTATCGCCGGTTTTGCCAGCAATGGAGCGGTTATTCACTATCATGCCACTACCAAAACCAATAAGAAAATTTCTGGCAATTCTTTGCTTCTGCTTGATTCCGGCGGGCAATATTTTGGTAAAGATTTTTGCGGCACAACTGATGTAACGCGCACAATTGCCATTGGAAAACCGACAGCCGAAATGATTGAAAATTTTACCCGTGTTTTGAAAGGCCATATTGCTCTTGCGTTGGCCAGGTTTCCAATTGGCACAAGCGGAGCGCAGCTCGATGTTTTAGCGCGACAATATTTGTGGCAGGTTGGTCTTGATTACGACCATGGAACTGGTCATGGCGTTGGTTCTTTTCTTTTGGTTCATGAATGCCCGCAAAATGTAAGTCGTCGTGGCCATCAACCTTTATTGCCAGGAATGATTATTTCCAACGAACCAGGATTTTACAAAGAAAATGAATATGGCATTCGTATCGAAAATCTGATGTTGGTTGAGAAGGAAAGTGATAAATTTTTGTGTTTTAAGACCCTTACTCTTGTGCCGATTGATCCACGATTGGTTGATTTTAAAATGCTGACACAGGATGAAAAAAAATGGCTATGTGATTATCATCGTCAGATTTTTGATGTGTTAGAATCCGGTTTGAATTCTGATGAAAAATCTTGGCTAGACAATCTGTGTTCTAATTTTTTTGTGTAAAAAATGTGGTGTTTTTGAGGCGAAGTTGTCCGGGAGCGATACCAAAAAAATCCTGTTTGTTGAAATTTCTTTCAGCAAAAAAATCAAAAATTTTGCGGTAATTTTTTCTTTCAGAATCGTCAAGAATGATTGTTCCGCCTGGTTTTAGAGCGTGAATGGAATTTGTAGCGCATTCAAATCTTTTGAGAGAATCGATGATGATGAAGTCAAATTTTTGTTGGCAGTTTTTGGCAAAATTTTCATAAGCAGAATTTGTCAGACCGTTTTGCATCAAGTTCAGTTCAGTATTTTTTTCCTGTAATTTTTCTTTGATAATTTCGAACCATCTTTTTTCTGTTTCCAAACTGACAATTTTTTTCACTCTTTTGGCAAAAAACAAAGTTGAAGCGCCGCAGCCAAATTCAAAAACTTCATGATTTTTGGTAAGATTTTTTTGCAGAAATTCAATCGCCGGATAGGTCATCCACGGCAATGCTTCGCCATTTTCATCTTGCGAGAAACCTTCGATAAAAGATTTTATCCAGCCTGATTTATTTTTTTGGAATTGCTCTTTTATCATCAAGGTACCACATCACAGTTTCGCGTAGTCTCTCGGAAAATTTTTTACTTGGTTTAAAACCGAATTCACGCGAAACCTTGTTATTGCTGATAGCGTAGCGTTTGTCGTGGCCGAGGCGGTCGGTTATGAAAGTGATTTGTTTTTTGTAAGATTTGCCGTCCTGGCGTGGTTTTATTTCGTCAAGAATTTCACAAATTTCATGCGCTAATTCGATATTTTCTTTTTCGCACTTGCCGCCAAAACAATAAGTTTCTCCAAGTCTTCCTTGCGTTAGAGCGGCATAGATTCCATCGACATGATCTTTTACAAAAATCCAGTCGCGAATATTTTTTCCATTGCCGTAAAGCGGAATATTTTTACCTGCAATTGCTGAAGAAATAATGGTAGGAATAAATTTTTCGCGATGCTGATGTGCACCGAAATTATTGGAGCAATTTGTGGTGATTGTTGGCAAGCCGTAGGTTTCATGCCAGGCACGTACTAAATGATCGGAAGCGGCTTTGGATGCGGAATAGGGTGAGTTTGGTTTGTAAGGATTTTCTTCGTTAAATTTTGGATCTGTTGCTGCAAGCGAGCCGTAAACTTCATCGGTTGAAACATGTAAAAAACGAAATTGTGATTTTTTTTCGTTGCTTGAATTTTGAAAATGCGTGAGAGCGCAATTCAGGAGGTTGTAGGTTCCGATGATGTTAGTTTGAATAAAATTTTCCGGCGCTTTGATGGAATTATCGACGTGGGATTCAGCGGCAAAATTCACTATAAAATCAATTTTTTCTTGATGCAGAATTTTTGAAACCAGACTGAAATCGGCAATATCACCTTCAATTAGTTTATGCTTTACCGCAGCAATATTATCAGGGTTTGCCGCGTATGTTAACTTGTCTAAAACAACAGCATTATGTCCGAGATCTGCAACTTTGATAACAAAATGACTGCCGATAAATCCAGCGCCGCCGGTGATGAGAAAGTTTGTCATTTACCAAAAACGATGGTGCATCTTTTGCTATAGAAGAAATAGTTTTTGGTTGATTTATCCACAGCGTAAACATCGGTGATTCCCGCTTCTTTGATGGCGGCAACGACTGATTGATCGCCGGAAAGTTTTATTGCGGTGTCACCGATGTAGGGCAGAGTGAATCCACCAAAAATATTTTTGCTGCAAGCTTCACCTTTTTTGATTTCTGTCATTTGTGAAATTTGTATTTTTTGCTGTTCGTTAAGATCAGTTGAGTAGTTGGTGCAACTTGCAAGAAGTAGGATCAAAGTCGCAAAGAATTTTTTCATGTTATGGATTAAATTTTGCTCCATTTGCGTCAATATAGCACGCAACTGTTGAGCGGTTGAATTTATCAAGTTTGATTTGGGCATTTTTATTATTAACAAACCTGAAAAATCCAGTAGTATCTTTGCCGCCAGAAAGTGAGCTGCCATTGATGCTATAAACTGACATGATCCATTTGCGGTCGAGATTAAACTGCATGTTGCTAGCCTCTCTTAAATCAAGGCGATATGGCGTTTTGATCTGATTGGCAATTATGGAAACTTTTTGTCCGGAAGAAAATTTCATATTGCCGGAAAGTCTTTTCGCATGGCTGACATCAAGCACGATTTCGCTTGCCGCCAAATCATCTCGCAAAATTTCCTGCCGCTCAAAGTCCTTGTCAAATAAGGGTGGAGCGATGGTGATTTTTTCGGAATTGAAATTTATCAAAGCGAAGAATGTTTGGGAGTATTTTGAAGTTTTAAGAAAAGCATCAAGCCACGATTGTGAAAGATTGGTGATTTTAATATTTCCAAGCGAGACATGTTCATAATAACGCAAATCAACCGGAATAAATCTGGCATTTTTTTCAGCGTTTTTTACCGCTTCGACAATTTTGGAAAATACGCTTGGGTGATTGAGGGCGGAATAGGTGGTAAGATCAATTTTTTTTCTGCGTGCGATTTCTTTTCTGGCAAGCTTGCCGAACAGGTCTTGTCTTGCATTTAATTCCGAGCTTGATTTTTCGCAATCAACAGAGTTTTTTAAAAACTGGTTATGGATGGCAACGCATGATTGCCCGGCCAGTAGAATCAAAATTAAAAAAACAAAGCGCATGAGATTCATGAATTACAAAATCTTTTTTGAGAAAGTTGATTTGCGATGGGGCTTTTTCATCATCGCGATGATTTTTGCAACTTGGCAAAATGCCCAAGCTTTTTTTATGCGGGCTTTTTTTGCGAAAGAACCAAGAAGCAATATTCATATCGTTGGCTCTTCGACAATTTCACCTTTCATGGCCACGATTTCAGAAGAATTTGCCCGGGTTCGTAGTGAAAAAAATATCGAAATTCCGCTTGTCGAATCAACTGGAACTCATGCCGGTTTTCAAAGTTTTTGCGCTGGTGTTGGATATGAATATCCAGATTTTGTTAGCGCTTCGCAAGCAATCAGGGAAAATGAAAAAGCATCTTGCGCAAAAAACAAAGTCACGCCGATTGAAATTAAAATTGGCTATGACGGTATCGTGATTGCCAATGCCAAAGGTGGCACAAAATTTAACCTTACCAAAGAACAAATTTTTTTAGCGCTGGCAGAAAAGGTGTATGATTTGAAATCGCAAAAAATTGTAAAAAATCCCTATTACTTCTGGAATGAAATCGACGAAAAACTGCCGCAAGAAAAAATCCTGATTTACGGCCCGCCAACAACTTCAGGCACGCGTGATGTGTTTGTCGATTTGGTGATGGAAGATGTTTGCATGAATAATGTTGGATTTATTGCCGCTTTTGAAAATCGCGCTTTGCGTAAAAAACAATGTCATTCCGTCAGAAATGACGGAGCTTTTATCGAATCGGGAGAGAATGATAATACAATGATTGCAAGCCTGAAAAAGAATCAGCGGGCTCTCGGAATCGTTGGTTTCAATTTTATTGTGGCAAATAAAGGTCAAATCAGGGCGATAAAAATTGATGGAATCATGCCAAGCCCGAAAACAATTGCTTCCAAGCAATATCAGCTTTCACGCCCGCTTTTTGTTTATTTCAAAAAAGAGCATCTGGATCTGATTTCTGAAATGCGTGATTTTATCAAAGAAATCATCAGCCCGGAAACTATCGGACACAAAGGTTATCTGACACACAGCGGTCTCATCGCTTTGAGTGATGATGAACTTGCGGAAGTGAGAAAAAGAATTTTGTTGCAATTGTGAGAATTGTTTTTTGCTTATTGCTGGTTTCTTTTATAACTTCATGCGTGACCAAAGCGCTGTGGAGAGGCACTGGATATGACGAGGAAATCAAACAGTTTTTTGTTGGATCGGATGGCAGATATATCGTTTTTGTCGCCAGGGATTATCACTATGTTTTCACCGATAATTCCAAATTATTGCAGCAGATTTTGTCGTTAAAACAGAGCGGAGTTTTGTCATTAAACACAAAGGAAACTTATCTCAATCTTAAATCAAACAATGATGTTAAAGGTCATCTCGTTCTTGAAGGAGAGTTCGATTTACTGCCGCGTGAAGACATGATAAAATTGCAAAGCATGGGATTTAACCCCGATCGTGAATATCGCATTGTTATTAAAATTCCTCTTATTGGCAGAAGATATGCCGCGCGCTACCTGGGGCAAGGTTCAATTCCAAATGAAAACATTTACAAAATCAGAATTTATTACAGTGATCCAAGCTTGATCAAGGGTGTTGGCAAAGCTGCAGTCACACCAGTTGCCGTAACACTCGATGCTGTGATTTTAATTGGAAAAGTTGTGATACTGCCATTTAAGCTCTTTCCGGTTTACTAGAGCCTGTATTCAAATTCATTCGTTTCCGATTTTTTAGGAAATTTTTAGCGATTTTTGCATAAAATTTTTCATAATATCGGGAATATTTTGAAAAATTTTATGCAAAAAAGAGCAAAAATTTACAAAAAAGCGGGGGCGAATGAATTTGAATACAGGCTCTAGAGCCTGTATTCGGTAGTTCTAAACCACGATGCACAAAGCGCGATATACGAAATAAAGACACAAGACTTTAGACAGGTTCTTATGGAAAAAGTCTAATTAGGAATTGAGGGGGGGGGTGGTGGTCTGAAGGGAGGGGCGCACTATAATTGGACATTTTTTTACCTAAATAATTTGATATATCCTTCAAACACGAAGTTACGATTGCGTTTTTGGCCCGTTGTTTCCTTCAAAATCCCTAGCTTCACAAAATCATCAATCAAACGCAGAGCAGTTGAGATGTTGATTTTAAAAAGCTTCACCACATCAGAACTATCAACCATCGGGTTTGAATAAAGATGCTGTAACAACTCTCTCGCCATTTCTTGTTTCTTACCAAGTTTGGCAATTTTTGTTTCTGCTTCACTTCTTAATTTTATGATATTTTTGAAAGTCTGAATTGAATTTTCTGAAGTTGCGCGCATGCCTTCTAAAAAGAATTTTAGCCACTGCACTAAATCATTGTGAGTTCGAACACGCGTTAAATTGTCATAATAAAGTGAGCGGTGTTTTTCAAAAAAGTCAGACAAATAAAGCGTTGGTTTTGTCAGCAAATCGTTGCTCACCAAATAAAGTGTAATCAACAAGCGCCCAATTCGGCCGTTGCCGTCAAGAAACGGGTGGATGGTTTCAAATTGATAATGAGCAATGCCAATTTTGATTAGCTGTGGAATTGCTAAATTTTCATTGTGTAAAAACTTTTCTAAGTCAGCCATTAAATCATCCACTGAATCCTGATGCGGTGGAATAAAAACTGCATCGCGCAAACTTGCGCCACCAATCCAGTTTTGGCTTTTACGAAATTCACCGGGAGTTTTGCGATTTCCTCGAACGTCTTGCATCAAGGTTCTATGCGCTTGTTTTAGCAGGCGATTACTCAGAGGAAGTTTATCCAAAGATTTTATCGATTGATTCATTGCTTCGACATAATTGTGCACTTCAAGCCAATCATCTTTTTTTTCCGCTTCGACATATTCTTCCTTTTGCACCGCATCATCAATGTTGGTCTGTGTTCCTTCAATTCTGCTGCTCTTCGTTCCTTCTTTTAAAATGTGCATCTTGATGAAGAAATCGACATCAGGAATTAACTGCGAAAAAGCATTTAATTCGCCGAGCTTAATATCTGCCTGACTTAACAAAAGTTGAAGTTCTGCATTATCAATAAGCCACTCGGTATTAACCTTCGATGGTTCAAAGCTTTTATATTGATAGCGCTGAACCAAATTGCCTGATTTGAAATTAGTAATGCTCATAAATTGTTTAAAAAATTATTTTAGGCAATTATGAATATCTTTACTTGCATTTCAAGTGGTTTTATGCAATTATTATGACTTATAAAACAGGTTCTAGTTCGAATAATCTGCTCTTAAATTGGAAAACCGTCTGGAGCCTCGTGGCTCTAAGCCTGAAAAAGAAATGGCTCCCCGGGAAGGATTCGAACCTCCGACCAATTGGTTAACAGCCAGAAAGTCCTACCTTTTACTAATCTTTAGTTAGATAGAGCTTGACATATCAAGGGTTTATGTCCAATTCATGTTTTACAATCTTTTATTGGTTCCGATGCAATTTTACCTAAAATGCGGCAATGGTGCGGCAATAAGAAAATTGAATTTGGAAGAATGTGAGAGCTTAAATAGAACCTGTCCTAAATCTTTTTTAACCCCATATTTTACCCTGCTTTTGCTTATTTTTTGACAAAATTACTCACCGTATTTCCAGATACGCTTCGTAATTTTGTCAAAAAATAAGCAAAAACATGCTAAAATCTGGGGTTAAAAAAGATTCAGGACAGGTTCTTACGCGTGTAGCCATGTCAATGCATCAATCTTTACCTAGATTTATAAACCTTGACTGTCAGAAAAACAGCCATTATCTCCTGACAAATCCATCAAGAATTTTGGCCAAATTTAAACGTCAAAACACATAGTGATTACCGATAAAATTCTAAGAAAAATAAAAGCTAAAAAAAGAGGCTGGGTGTTTTGTGCTAAAGATTTTCATGATCTCGGCTCAAGAAATGCTGTAGATAAAGCTTTGTCGCGCATGGCTGATGATAAAAATTCTGATGATGACAATAAAATCACTCGAGTCACTCGTGGTGTTTATTATTACCCAATTGTGCAAGATGGCGTAGGCATTATCCCGCCCGATCTGAATACAGTTGCTGATGCCATTGCGCGCAATGCCGGCATTTCAATCTATCCTTCCGGCGCTTTATCTGCCAACATGCTTGGTCTCTCCAATCAAGTTCCTTCGCAAAACATTTATTGGACGCATGGCAAATCGATGACCAAGCATCTTGGGAAAAACTCTATCCATTTCAAGCATGTCAGAATTAATCCAATACCAAACACCCCAACCGTCGTGGTAATGGTTTTAAATGCTCTGAGCTACATCGGAAAAAATAAAGTCGATGATTCTGTAATCAAAAAATGCTCCAAATATCTGAGCGATCCTGACAGAAAATCTTTGCAAAAAATGTCTTCCAGAGTGTCGGGATGGGTTTCTGATTTTATTCCTAAAATCGTGGCGGCGTAATGGAAAAATTCATCAAACTATCCAACCAAGAACGAAAAAATGTAATTCAGAAAGCGGCGTTTGATCTTGGATTGAGATTTGATGTGGTTGAAAAGGACATCTGGGTTTGCTTCGTTCTAGAGCCTGTCTTCAAACTCATCACAGCTCGCTTTTCCACAAATTTTGGCTCGTTTTCCGGCAAAATTTTTTGCAGTATGCCAGATACAGCGGCAAAATTTTGCTGAAAAGTCGCTCAAAATTTCTGAAAAATCGAGCTGTGATGAGTTTGAAGACAGGCTCTAACCACTCTGGCAAAAGATGGTGGGATGCGAGAAACAATTACGTATCGGAAGAGAATCAAGAAATTTCCGATGATGCTTTAAAGCAAATAACCACCAGAGCCAGAGCATATTTGGAAAGTGAAAATAAGGGTAAAAAATTCTGCGAAAGAAGAGTTTCAATTTGCTGAAAATCATCAAGTTAGGGGCCGTTTTAAAGTAAAAAAAGAAGACATTTTTCTAGAGCCTGTCTTAAAACCCAACGTGTCTCGATTTTCCATAAAT
>MEMO01000035.1:0-21422 GCA_001767955.1 Alphaproteobacteria bacterium RIFCSPLOWO2_01_FULL_40_26
CGACGAAGTGAACAAACGAGAAGTGATAATGAAGCCAAAGATCAGTGATGAGGTTAGGAATATTTTGGAGATGATTTTACCGCACTAGGTAGGACAAGTCGGGAAGAGACGCTATCCTTTCTGGCGGCACTCTTCATCCCGGTTTGCGGACACCGTCAACCAGGCCATTTATTTCTCCTGAATTGGGAGTAAGTCTTGGTGATGATGTCTGTCTTTCCGAAGAGCAGCGTCAAGCGATGGCAGCGATAGATAAAGCGGCAAGCATTACAAAAAAAGGGGTAGGAAAAGGCGGCCATGCCCATATCAGAATCGCAACTGGCGGTGGCAAAACTTTTCTCGCCGCAAAAATAAAGGAACATTACATCGGGGATAAAACGGAAATTAGAGAAATTATTTCGATTGATCTCAATAGTTCCGAAGCCGATTTGCATAAAGTTTTTGATTCCGATGGAAGTTTTGCCGGCAAAATGGTGATGCTTGATGAGGCGTTTTTTTATGATTATTACCGGCATCAGGAATTTTTTACTGGCATAACAGATAAAGACCGTGAAGTAGCCAATAAAATTGCCACAGCAGGGCATGCTGAAGAGATTGCAAAAAGCATCGCCATTAACCGCAAAAAAAATGAACTGATCAAAAAAATCAGAAGACAAGGTGGTATGGTAGTGGTTTTCGGCGCCAGCGAAAGTCCGGATAGGGTGCAGTCCGAAATTGACAGAAAGGAAGATAAAATTGCAAAGATTGAGCGGGAGATAAAAGAACTTGAGGCAAGAAAAAGGCAGATATTACGGCAGGATAGAACATTGGACGAGATTCATGGATTATCTGAGACAATAAATCGAATTGTTGGAGCAGGAAATTTGAGAGAACTTGATCCAATGTCATTGGCAGAAACGAATTGGACGCGATTTCTTTTGAAGGTATGTGGTGCCATTCTCAACCATCAAAAAGCTCTGGAAAAAAAAGCGAGTGGTGATGAAAAAGAAAAGTGTAGACAGCGTATTAAACAACTGTCCGAAGTTAGATCAACTCCTTATGATAGCAGATTTGAATTAATAAAAAGAATTATCCTCGAAGCAAAATATGATGATTTGATCAAAACTCTTACTGTCCAAAGAGATGATGCAAGAGATGTCGGAGAGATTGAAAAAAAAGATGATACAGAAGATGTCGGAGAGATTGAAAAAAAATTGGAGGAGTTAAAAACAGATCTGCCACAACGCAAAAGAAATCTGGAAGAAAGACAAGCGCAACATCAGGCTTTGGTCGCAAGATTGAATGAAAAATTTGATCGTATTGCAGAAGCGACAATTGAAACAAAAACGCAAGGAAGCTGGTCAGAAGGTCTAATCAAAGATCATTTCGAAGCGCATAAATTAACAGATACCGATAAGAGGGTGCAATACATTGTCCCCGATCGAGATGTTGAAATATCAGACGCAGATGCGCGTGAAATTTTAAGAGTCGGCGCTGCAAATTTTATTTTTCTTCCTCATACAAAAACAGAGGGAGGACTTGGCTACAAAATTGTTTCTACCAATGGGGAGCAATTTTGCGCAGATGAAGATGCGCTAAAAGAATTTGTTGCTAGTTATATCAAACCAAACACCAAACTAATCATGCTCTACGACAGAAGAAACGCAGTCGGCGGTGATTATGGTTTGGCAAGCACAATGGTTTCAAGGCAGGTGGTGCATATAACTAAAGGTCTTGATGGTAAAGGTGGCGGTGAACCTCATGTTAGCCGCTTCACCAAACAAAATCTCGCCCAGGCTTTAGGACGCGACCGCACGCAAGATGACGCTGCTAAAACGCCGGCAACTTATCTTATCATTCACGATGGCAGAAAAGTGTTGGAAGCTGAAGCTGTTCAAAGCGAAATAGACCAAAACACCAAAGCTGAAGATAAAGAAAGAGGCGTTGCCTATCTGCTTTACAAAATAACACCTACATCCGGAGCTCGCGAAAAACGTGAACGCTATGCCAAAATCTTGTGGGAAAGATACGAAGTTGAGGTTGATCCGCTCACAAAAGAGGAACGAGATACAGATGCAATAGCGGCAGCGGAAGATATTCTTGCTGATAGCATTAGATCTGCAGCTGCTGCAGCGGAAGAAAGAGACCGAGCCGCTACTCCTATCCAAAAAGTGTTTCGTGTCCATCGAGCAAGAGTGACCCTCTCCGCCGCCGCATTAGCTACTGCACAAAGAGAACGAGCCGCAGCCGAAGCAGAAAGAGAACGTGCCAAAATAGAACAAGCCGCCGCAAGCCGAGAAGCTGAAGCAATAGCTTCTGCTGCAGCCAGAATTCAAGCAGTTGCTAGAGGTCGTGCTGCCAGAAAAGTCTACGCAGACACAAGAGAACAAGCAGAAAAAGAGCGTACCGAAAGAGAACGAACCGCCGCAGCCGCCGCAATCCGAGAACCTGAAGAAAAAGAACGAGCCTCCGCCGCAGCCGCAAGAGAACAATCAAAAAAAGAACAAGCCACCGCCGACATGATGGCAGCGGAAGATATTCTTGCTAACAGAGTTAAATCTGACGAAGCAAGAGCCGCCTCCGCATTAGCTACCGCACAAACAGAAACAGAGCGTACCGAAAGAAGAGAGCGTGCCGCAAGAGAACGAGCCGCCGCCGAAGAAGCAGAAAGAGAACGTGCCGAAAGAGAACGTGCCACCGCCGAAGAAGCAGAAAGAGAACGTGCCGAAAGAGAACGTGCCGAAAGAGAGCGTTTAGAAAGAGAACGAACCGCCACCGCAAGCCGAGAAACCGAAGCAATAGCTTCTGCTGCTGCAGCCAGAATTCAAGCAGTTGCTAGAGGTCGTGCTGCCAGAATAGCCACCGCAGCCACAAGAGAACAAGCAGAAAAAGATCATGCCGAAAGAGAGCGTGCCGAAAGAGAACGAGCCGCCACCGAAGAAAGAGAACGAACCGCCGCAGCCGCCGCAAGCCGAGAAGCTGAAGAAAAAGAACGAGCAACCGCAGCAGCCGCAAGCCGAGAAGCAGCCGACGCAGCCAAAAGAGCTGCTGAAGCCAAAAGAGTTGCTGAAGCCAGAAGAGTTGCTGAAGCTGAAGAAGAAGCCAGAAGAGTTGCTGAAGCAGAAAGAGAACGAGCCTCCGCCGCAGTCGCCGCAAGCAAACAAGCCGAAGAAAGAGAACGAGAAGAACGAGCCGCCGCCGCAGCCGCCACAAGCCAACAAGCAGACGCAGCTACCACAATCCAAGCAGCTTTTCGTGGTCATCGCGTAAGAAAACAACAGGCAAAAGAAAAACAAGCCGCCATCATTATTCAGACGTGGATGAAGCATCATCGTTCACAACCTGCCTCTCCTGGCGCCCCGCCGTCTATTTCTTCAGTGTCTTCTCCGGCATCAGACGCGACGCCTTCGCATGTTTCATCTGCAAGCCAACAAGCAGAAAGAGAACGAGCCGCCTCCGTTATTGGAAAGGCGTGGAGGAAAAGGCCATCTGTCTCTCATGAACCAAAGCAAAAGAGAGAGGAAATGGTAATTTTTTTTGATGAGATGGTTGATGGTGAAAAATCAAAAATGGAAGGAAATCCAAATAAGGTGGAAATGGAATTGCGAAAAGAATGGGAGGGTTGGCACATCAGTCCAATGGTTACCACAAAAAAGTCGCAGGAAGAGGAAAAGATTGTTTTGAAGGAAGATCAGAATCTTTGGGAAAAGTATGAAAAAGATGGTAAAAAAGGTGTTAAAATCGATATGACGGAATGGCGAAAAAGAATCATGGATTATTACAAAGATCAAGGGGACAAGCAGAAAAATGAAGATGCCAAAAAAGCCTTGTTTGACGAAAATAAAAAACCATCTGCGGTAGTGCAGTTGATTTCTGTTATTGCTTTGCGTGATGAGGTTAGATCGAGGAATTCCAGTCGGTAAAAATATGAGAGATTTTTTCAGAATTTTCGCCATTCCCTCAACCAGTCATCACCCCCCCCCTTTTTTTTTCACCGTCTTATATTAACCCCAATAACGCTTAAGAAAAATGCTACCAACCTTACTCTTTGAAAGAACATTATCCCCCTCACAAAAAAATACCCCTCACCCCAACCCTCTCCCACAAGGGGAGAGGGAGTTAATCCGAATTCGGCGCTACTCCCTCTCCCCTTGTGGGAGAGGGTTGGGGTGAGGGGTAATATTTTGTGAGGGGTAAGTGATTACAAATTTTCTTAAGCGTTATTGGGGGTTATATTAAATTCAGTTTCGATGAAAAATGATCTTATTCTTTCAGCATTAATAAATTTCCTAATCCCAGTAATTTTTTTATACGGTCTATTTTTTCTTTTTGGTTTTTTTGAAAACGGATTTTTTGCCTTTATTTACTCACTGGTTCTCTTTGTCAGCGGCTTCATGATTTTTTCAGTCAGATTTTCAGGAATAAAACCTCTGTCGCTAATACAAATCGAGTTCACTTCGTTTTTCATTTTACTACTTTCGATCACCTATCTATCAGCAATTCTGCTTTTGATCACTGATTTGTTCTCAATTTAACCCCAAATAACGCTTAAGGAATTATGGCTTAAGTCTACAAACTCTAAGTAAAACCAATAAACTCCACCACACTGTCACCCCGCACTTGTTGCAGGGTCCATTTGGTCGCAACCAATAAAATCAAGTCTTTGACGAGATGGACCCCGCAACAAGTGCGGGGTGACAGTGTGGTGAGATTTGTGATTTAGCTTAGAGTCTGTAAATTTGAATCTGGGTTTCTTAAACGTTATTGGGGTAATTTAAGAACCTGTCTAGAGCCTGTCTTCAAATTCCTTCATTTTGTCACCCCGTCTTTATGGCTGGGTTTTCTCCTTGAAATTGCAGAATTTCTCAATTTTGCATTTTTTGCATTCCGGTTTTCTGGCTTTGCAGATATAACGCCCGTGCAGAATTAGCCAGTGATGAGCATGTTGTTGCCATTTTCTGGGAATAATTTTTAGCAAAGCGATTTCGGTTTTTTCCGGAGTGTTTTCATCAACAAAACCAATGCGATTTGCCACGCGAAAAACGTGAGTATCAACCGCAATTGTTGGCTGTCCAAAGGCGCAATTTAACACAACATTGGCAGTTTTTTGTCCAACGCCCGGTAGCGATTTCAGTTTGGCAAAATTGTTTGGAACTTCGGAATTAAAATCATCAACTAATCGCTGCGAGAGCTTGATAATGTTGGATGCTTTTGCATTGTAGAGCCCAATAGTTGCAATGTATTTTTTTAAATTTTCTTCGCCGAGTTTTAACATTTTTTGCGGCGTGTCAGCAATTTTAAAAAGTGCCTTTGTTGCTTTATTTACGCCGACATCTGTGCTTTGGGCAGATAAAACAACTGCAACCAGAAGCGTGTAGTTGTTGATATAATTTAATTCAGTTGCCGGATGAGGATTTTCAGCTGCCCAAATCGAAAAAATTTTATCAATTTGTTGTGTTTTCATTTTTGGTTTTTACGTTCGCATTTTTACAGATTCGATGAATTTTTCTAAACTAAAACAACAGAGCAAGGTTCATTTTATCGGCCTTGGAGGCATTGGTATGAGTGCGCTTGCCTTCATTTTACGTGAATGGAAAATTCCGGTTCAGGGTTCTGATTTGGCAGAAAATTATCTCACACCAAAATTGCGTGAAAAAGATGTTGATTATTTTGTCGGACATGATGCCAAAAATATCACGAAAGATGTTTCGCTGATCGTGCAAACTTCAATCATCAAATCAGAAAATCCTGAAATTCTTGAAGCACAAAAAAGAAATATTCCGGTGATTACGCGCGCTAATTTGCTGGCTTTGATCATGAGCGAATATAACGGCATCACCATCGCCGGCACACATGGCAAAACCAGTACCACCGGAATCGTTTCGCTTATTCTGGAAATTGGCGGACTTGATCCAACCGTGATCAATGGCGGTGTTATCCACTATTTTCACAGCAATTCAAAAGTGGGAAAAAGCAAATATTTAGTGGCGGAATCTGATGAATCCGATGCCAGCTTTGTTGCCTTACCAAGCTTTATTGGCGCAGTCACCAATATCGAACCGGAACATCTCGAATTTTCCGGTTATGGCGGTTCTTTTGAAAAGCAGAAACAATGTTTTGAAACTTATGTCAGACAAATCCCTGAAGCCGGAATATGCGTGCTTTGCCTTGATGATTTTGAAGTCGAAAAAATTTATGAAAAACTGAAAAACGAGAAAAAAAATCTCATCGCCTATTCAGTAAAAAAACCGGCTGATTTAGTGGCAAAAAATATTGCGATGGATGTTAACGGTTTGAGTTTTGATGTTGAATTTCGCGACGGAAAAAAAATCGAAAATATTCACATGCCAATCTATGGCGAGCACAATGCCAGCAATGCTTTAATTGGCATTGCCATTGGAAAGTTTTTAGGAATTTCCGATGACAAAATCAAAAAAGGTTTAGCTGCTTTTAATGGCGTGAAACGCCGTTTCACCAAGGTTGGTGAATATGAAGGCGTGGCAATCATCGATGATTACGGACATCATCCAACTGAAATTTCAACCACGCTTAAAGCCGCGCGTAAACTGGTTTTCAAGCATAAAGGCCACGTCGCAAATCAACTTTCTGAAAAATCTGAACCCTTGATTTACAAGGGCTCGTCGAGTTTAAAAATGGTAAGAAATGGGGATTTGCGACAGTCCCATAAAGTAATTTGTGTTTTTCAGCCGCACAAATATTCGCGCGTGCATGATTTGTTCAGCGAATTTTGTCATGCTTTTTTAGATGCTGATATCGTCATAGTTTCAGATATTTATTCCGCCGGACAAAAGCCAATTAATGGCATCACGCAAGATGCCATGATTGCGGGAATAAAAAATTCCGGACACAAAAACGTAATCAAACTTGCGAACGAAAAAGATTTAGCTGCAATCATCAAACCTCTTGTTAAAGCCGGTGACATAATTTTCTGCACCGGCGCCGGCACTATCACCAACTGGGCTGCCGCACTCGAACAACAATTAAAAAACCTTTAGATGGAAATCGAAATCAGAGAGCTCAACAATAAAGATGAAATGCTTTTAGCCCTCCCTTTAATCGGTCAGATGTACGAAAAAATAAACAGCGAAAAATTTATATCAGCGCTCGATGAAATGATTTCACGCAACAATTACAAAATGGTCGCCGCTTTTTGTGATGAAAAGATGATCGGCGTTGCCGGATACTGGATTTCCTACATGTTCTATTGCGGCCGTTATTTGCAAGTCTGCAATTTTGTGGTTGATAAAAAAAATCGCAAAAGTGGCGTTGGCGGAAAAATTCTTAATTATCTCGAAAAAAAGGCACGCCTGGAAAAATGCGATATATTCGCTCTCGACTCTTACACTGAAAACAAAAGATCGCATCCGCTATTTTTCCGCGAAGGATTTTACATTCGCGGTTTTCATTTCATGAAGGATTTATGACCAATGTCAAAATATCCTCATTCAACGTCAACTCTGTCAAAGCAAGATTGCCGCAGCTTCTTGCCTGGTTAAAAAATTCACAACCTGACATAGTTTTATTGCAGGAACTAAAATGCATTGAAGCGGATTTTCCTTTCGAAGCTTTATTTGATGCCGGTTACAACGCCGCAGTTTATGGACAAAAAACTTACAATGGAGTAGCAATCATTTCCAAATTCAAAATTGAAGATGTGGTTAAAGGCCTCCCAAACTATGAGGATGAACAAGCGCGTTATATTGAAGCAATAGTTTCTTTAAAAAATTCAGTAATGCGCGTTGCATCAATTTATGTTCCAAATGGCGGAGGAGATGAAGAAAAATTTCTTTACAAGCTGGATTTTTTTGATGCTTTGAAAACACATCTGGCAGAACTTCACGAATATGATGAAATCCAGATTTTTGGCGGCGATTTCAATGTCGCAGTCGAAGAAATTGACTGCTTTGATCCAAAAAGCGCGGATGGACAAATTTTATTTCATCCTCTCGAAAGACAAAAATTTCGCTCACTTTTAAATCTTGGCTTCATTGATTCCTACCGTGCTGCCAACCCAAATCACCAGGCTTTCTCGTGGTGGGATTATCGAGGCAATTCCTGGCAACACAATAAAGGCTTTCGCATCGATTATCTTTTAACCTCACCTCTCGCGGCAGATAAAATTTTGGAAGCAACTATTGAAGATCGCGGAGTGCGTGATCAGGAAAAAGCTTCGGATCACTGTCCGGTATGCCTAACCTTGGCAACATAAAATCTTGTTAAAAAATTTCTCCCACTTATATTGCCATACCGCTCCCGGCCTCACAGCTGGGAGACTATGGTGATAAACGCATTTCGCAATAAACGTTATGGACTTGGGTGCAATTCCCAACGCCTCCACCACTAAATTTGGGGGCGACCAGCTTTCGACATTCGCTAAAGGAAATGTTTTCACACGGTTGAGAAACTGCCGGTCTGCTTCGCAGGCATCCGTTCAAACAAGTAAACGCAAACGATAACTTTGCTAATGATAACTTCGAATTTGCTCCTGCAACAAAAGTTGCTCTTGCATAAGTGAAATTATCGGGGCTCGCCCGACGCCTGTCAACAGAAGTCGGGCACTCTTTCTCTCAATCTCAGAACCTGTCTAATGCAAGATCTAATCGGCTATGACGAAATCATCGAAAATTCGATGCGTTCGGTGATTTTTGAAACTCTAAAAAAAATCGAAAAAGCCGGCCTGCCTGGCAAACATTATTTTATCTTCACCTTTCTCACACGCTTTCCTGGCGTTTCAATGTCAAAACATCTGCTCGAAAAATACCCGGATGAAATGACCATTGCCCTCCAATATCAATACAAATCACTCACGGTTAAACATGAGAATTTTGAAGTTTCTTTAAGCTTCGGCGGAAAATATGAAAAAATTTCCGTCCCTTATAAATCCGTTACTTCCTTTGCCGATCCATCGGTAAATTTTGTGCTGAAATTCAGCATGGGATATGGCGATCTCGAAGAAATTGAGTCAGAAGATTACAATGAATCAAATCAGGCCAATAAAAGTAAAACTGAAATTGATTTATCAGCAAAAGTAGTATCACTTGAGGCCTTCCGCAAAAACAGAAACATAAACAGCGATCCCGACAACAACGCATGATAGCTTATCAAGCTCTTTTTCTTGTCATCACCTACGTAATTGCCGCAATCCCATTTGGTTTTCTCCTCACAAAAAAATTTTCCAAAAAAGATATTCGTGAGCTTGGCTCAAAAAATATCGGCGCCACGAATGTTTCGCGCATTGCCGGAAAAAAATTGGGATTATTAACCCTGATTCTCGATGGGCTGAAAGGCGCAATCATGGTTATCATCGCGCGCTTTTCATTTTATGATGCCGGCAATCTGCATTTGTTTTTGGTGCTGGTTGCTGCAACAGCAGTGATTGCCCATATTTATCCAATTTATCTCAATTTCAAAGGCGGCAAAGGCGTTGCAACAGCAATTGCTGTTTTACTCACGCTTGATTTCAGCGTTGGATTTCTTGCCATATGCTTTTGGATCATGTCATTTTGCCTATTTCGCATTTCTTCCATCGCTTCCCTAATAGCCATTTTCTCTTCGATAATCCTCTCTTCCGCCTATGATTCTCCTACATCGCAACTAATTTTTTGCGGCCTGCTCTTCATATTAATTTTTATCCGCCACAAGGAAAACATCATACGCCTAATCACCGGTGAAGAAAAAAAATTATGAAAGACAAACTCATAGTCGCACTCGACATTCCTGATTTTTCCGCCGCAAAAAAATTGGTTGATGAACTTGGAAGTGAAGTGTCATTTTATAAAATCGGTTTGGAATTGATGATGAGTGGTGAATATTTTTCACTGCTCAAATGGCTGAAATCAAAGGGTAAAAAGATTTTCGCTGATCTCAAACTTTACGATATTTCCGAAACTGTTGCGCGCGCAGTGCAAAATCTGGCACAATATGAAATTGATCTTTTAACCATCCACACCGCCAACCGCGAAACCATGGAAAAAGCCGCGCAAAACAAGGGCAAAATACAGATCATTGGTGTCACAATTTTAACCAATTTTGATACAAAAGATTTAAATGAAATGGGGTTCGATCCATCAGTTTCACTCGAAGAATTAATCAACAAAAAAACCGCGCTGGCACTTTCTTCCGGACTTGACGGTGTTGTCGCATCAGGACTTGAAGCGAAAAATCTGCGCCAGAATTTTGGTAATGATTTTTTGATTGTAAGCCCGGGAATCAGGGCACAAGCAATCGCAAATGACGACCAAAAACGTGTTTGCGATGTCAAAACTTCATTGACAAACGGATCGTCGCATTTAGTTGTCGGGCGTCCAATCACACGCGCAACCAACCCCAGAACTGCAGCAGCGCAGTTCAACAAACTGATTCATGAAGCTCTCAACAATTCTTTCGCAAGTTAAAACTCCCTTTGAAATCAGCTGCGATCCTACTCAAATCGAAGTCTCAGACATCGCCATCGACTCACGCCTAGTTACAAAAAATTCAGCCTTTTTCGCTCTACAGGGAAAAACTCAAAACGGCTCTAAATTCATCACCGACGCCATAAAAAACGGCGCTGCCATAATTGTACTGTCGAAGCACGAAGCACGAAGCACGAAGCACGAATCAATAATTTGCGAAAATCCCTTCACACTCCTAACTGAATTCCTAAAAATCTTTTACACTCCCCTACCCCAAAACATCTACGCCATTACTGGCACTAACGGCAAAACTTCCACTGCTGAATTTACACGCCAGATTTTGCAGTTTTTAGAAAAAAAATCGGCCTCAATCGGAACGCTTGGCGTGATGTGTGACGAGGATGTAAAAAACGATTTACAAAATTCCTCACTCACCACTCCAGACATTGCTTCGCTCTACAAAAATCTTCACATCCTAAAAAAACACGACATCGATGATGTAGCGCTAGAAGTAAGTTCAATTGGCCTTGAACAAGGTCGTATTGCTGGTTTGAAAATTGCTGTCGGCGCTTTTACAAACTTCACGCAAGATCATCTCGATTATCACCAATCAATTGCCGAATATTTCAGATGCAAAATGATCCTGTTTAATTCTGTCCTAGAAAATAGCGGTTTTGCGGTGCTTAATTCAGACATTCCCGAATTTAAAAAAATCAAAAAAATCTGCGAAGAAAATAATCATCCAATTATTGATTATGGCTTTAAAGCCAATGCCATCAAGCTTCTGATTGTGTTGAACGGGAAAATAAAATTTTTATTCAACAAAAAAACTTACGAATTTGAACTGGTAGCAAGCGGCGAGTTTCAAGCATTCAACACGCTTTGCGCTTTAGGAAATGTCTTGGCAAAGCACCAAATTCCTGAAGAAAAATTATACGATCTTGTAAAAAAACTGCACCTGCTACAACCAGCACCAGGGCGAATGCAACAGGTTTCCACTTTGCCAAATGGCGCTCAAATTTTTATTGATTTTGCCCATTCTCCCGATGCTTTGGAAAATGTTTTGAAGTTAGCGCGCGACCTCGCCAAAGATCGTGTTGTGGTTTTATTTGGATGCGGGGGAAATCGCGATGCCACAAAGCGTCCGGTGATGGGAGCAATTGCTTCAAGGCTTACCGATCTTGTCATTATCACCGACGACAATCCAAGATTGGAAAATCCGGCAACAATCCGCGCAGAAATTCTTGCCGCTTGCGATAGATCAAAAACAATCGAAATTAATGACCGTAAATCGGCAATTGAAAAAGCGACAAGTTTGCTGCAAGCTTGCGACATCCTGATTCTTGCCGGCAAAGGCCACGAAAAATACCAGATCATCGGAGATCAAAAATTTGAATTTGACGAAGAATTAATCGTAAAAAATGCCCTCACAAAACTTTCTCAATCCCAAGTTTGAACTAAATTTTGAAGATCTTTACGAGCGTGAGGGGTTAGAAAAACTGGATCAAAAATTTGAAGAATTCCTATCGGGACGAAAACCGGATTTGCTTGAATCCGCACGAATTCTTGAAGATTTTCTGACAAAACTTTTCTGCATCGAAAAGGAAAATAATGAACTGAAAAGAAATCACCAAGAGCTACAAAAAATCTACATCGCGCGACGCGAATTTGTGCAACGCGATGTGGCAAAAAAATTCAGCAAAACTCCATCAGAACCAGATGGGATGGCAATTTTGCAGGAGCTAGACATTTCTTTCGATGACGTTGATGATTTGGAAAAAAAACTCGCAGCAGAAATTCTTGCAGAAAAGAATCTGGAAAAATTAAGAATTTATGCAGCTTGGGCGCTTCACTCTGACACTGGTCGCAAGCTACATAAAAACGGCGCACTTTTTATCCTGCCAAAAAAAACTGATCACCAAAATCTCATTTCGCCATGCGAAAAAAAATCACGGCGTGAAAATTTTGATTTAAGCGATCAAGGTTACAGCCTCAACCGTGCACAGGGTGAAGCCAATTACTGCATATTCTGCCACCAACAAAAAAAAGATTCCTGTCGCAGCGGTTTGCATGAAAAAAATTCAACCGAATTCAAAAAAGATCCACTCGGAATTGAACTTCACGGCTGTCCTCTCGATGAAAAAATTTCAGAGATGAATCTTTTGAAAAGCGAAGGCTTTTCACTCGCTGCACTTGCGGTTGCAACAATTGACAATCCGATGATTGCCGGCACCGGACACCGCATTTGCAATGATTGCATGAAATCCTGCATCTACCAAAAACAGGATCCGGTTGATATTCCGCAAATTGAAACACGAATCCTGAAAGATGTTTTGAACCTGCCATACGGCTTTGAAATCTATTCACTGCTGACACGCTGGAATCCGCTTAATCCGCAGAAAAAATTTCCGCAAAAAAATTCCGGCAAAAAAATTCTAATCTGTGGTTTAGGCCCTGCTGGCTATACTCTGGCGCATCATCTGCTCAATGATGGACATGAGGTGGTGGCAATTGACGGCTTAAAAATTGAACCGCTAAATCCGGAAATTTCCGGCATTGATACCTTTTACAATCGACAAAAATTCCGTCCGATAAAGTTTCTTGATGAAATTTATGAACCACTTTCAAGCCGCTTGATTGGCGGATTCGGAGGCGTTGCTGAATATGGCATAACAGTGCGTTGGGACAAAAATTATCTTAAAATCATCCGCCTGCTTTTAGAGAGAAGAAAAAATTTTCGCATGTTTGGCGGCATTCGTTTTGGTTCTTCAATCACCGATAAAATTGCGTTTGAGGATTATGGTTTTGATCATGTTGCGCTCTGTATCGGCGCGGGACGACCAAATATCATCGACATCAAAAATAATTTCGCCAAAGGCATCAGAAGCGCTTCAGATTTTCTAATGTCATTGCAATTAAGCGGCGCATTTAAAGAAGAATTATTCACCAATTTGCAAATCAGAATGCCAATTGTGATAATCGGCGGAGGCCTTACAGCCGTTGATTGCGCATGCGAGGCGCAGACTTACTATTTTGTGCAGGTAAAAAAATTTGCCAAAAAAGTTGCGGCAATCGGCAAGGAAAAAGTTTTCAAAATTTTGAATGAAGAAGAAAAAATTATTGCCGAAGAATTTTTACAGGATGCAAAAAAAAATGAAAATTTTCCACCGGTAAAAATTTTATATCGCAAAAAACTGCAAGAATCTCCGGCTTACAAACTCAATCACCAAGAGCTCATAAAGGCTTTTGAAGAGGGCATCGAATTTGTTGAGAATATCACGCCTCTTGAAGCTGAACTTGATGAGTTTGGTCATATCAAAAATCTTAAATGTGCTGACAAAAAAAATTTTCCATGCCGTTCTTTAATCATTGCCGCTGGCACAACTCCGAATCTTTCACCGGTTTTGGAAGATGGTTTGGAAATTCCGCTGCAAGGCAGATATTTCAAGGCTTTGGATGGTTATAAATTTATCACCAAAATTGATGGGAAGAGCAAAAAATCAGTGAGTTTTTTTGGTGATCTACATCCAGAATTTGAAGGCAATGTGGTGAAGGCAATGGCGAGCGCGAAGATTGGCCGTCAAGAAATTAATGGGGTATTGGAGCTGGTTGAAAATCAACAGATGGAAACAGGTTCTAGAAATATCTATAAGGATTTCTTGGTACAAATCGAGAAAGTCGAAAGGCTCTCCGATTATGTGGTTGAGCTATCGGTAAGGGCGCCACTTTTAGCCATGAAAACACAAATTGGACAAATTTTCCGCCTCCAAAACTACCACGCTTCAGCAAAAAAAAATGGCGATCAGTTGATGGCGATGGAAAATATCGCAGTAACGGCGCTTTCAATTAATCGCGAAAATGGGATTATCAGCGGCATTATGGTTGAGACTGGTGGGTCAACGAGTTTAATTAAAAATTTCAAATCTGGCGAACCTTGTGTTTTTATGGGTCCAGGCGGCAAGCCAACGGAAATTCCGCAAAATGAAACCGTACTTCTAATCGGTAGTGGACGTGGTAATCAACTCATAACCATCGCCAAAGCAATGAAAAAAAACGGCTGCAAAGTTTTTTTCTTTGCTGGCTATCGCAAAAATTCCTACGTCATACTTGAAGAAGAAATGAAAAAATCCTGCGATGAGCTGGTAATTGCAATCGAGGATGAACCTGCAACAAATGGCCGTTTTCAAGGCTCGGTAATTGATGTGATAAAAAATTTCCACATGCCTAAATTCGACCGAATCTTTACCATCGGCAATGATCAAATGATGCATAAAGTGGCAAAATTACGTCACGAAAATCCAATTTTATCGCAAGCAAAATTTGCCATCACCAGCCTTAATGCGCCGATGCAATGCATGATGAAAGGCGTGTGCTCACAATGTCTGCAAAAAAGAATAAATGAAAAAGGCGAAACAGAATATTTTTATTCTTGCGGGCAACAGGATCAGAATATGGATCACTTTGATTTTACACATCTCCACCATCGCTGCGAACAAAATTCTTTATCAGAAAAAATGACGAAATTGTGGATTGAGTTCTTAGAACCTGTCCTAAATCTTTTTTAACCCCATATTTTACCCTGTTTTTGCTTATTTTTTGACAAAATTACTCACCGTATTGCCAGATACGCTTCGTAATTTTGTCAAAAAAGCGCTAAAAACATGCTAAAATCTGGGGTTAAAAAAGACTTAGGACAGGTTCTTAGAGAATCAGGCAGCCCTTGCGGCTCCCACAAGATGAGGAAATGGTTGTAAAACTTCAACCGGTCTAAATGTTGCTGCCGGTTTTTCGGAGGTAGATTTCTCAACTCCGGTTACAACTTTTGTCAAACCGGAAATTGCTTCCTCATCATCAATTGTTTTTGCTTTTCCATCCATAATTTCTTCTGCGATTCTGCCGGCATCTTTTTTGGCAAGTTCAGCAATCTGCTTTTCATCCATAGTGGCTATTTGCTTTGCTTTACTGGCGATAACAGATGCTGAAAGATCTTTGGTGAAGGAATACCAATCTTCCATATCTTGCGACGGATTCATTGCAGAAATTCTTTTCACATCGCGCTCGATAAGATGCGATTCAATTTTTCTAACACCTAAAGCTGCAAGATGGCCGACAAAAGAGGCAATTGACCCAACAACCGGTATCATTCCAACCCCTTCTTTAGCCACGCCAGTTGCTGTTGTGGCAACGCCTTCCTTAAATTCAAACTTTCCGGTATCAGCAACGGCGGCAAGCATTCCAAGCCTGTTTAATGATCTGCGAAATGTCATATCATATTGAATTATTCCAAACGCGGCTTCTCTATCAACTCCGTAAATTTCCTGAATGTTTTTTGCTACTGACTGTTTAGTTGCAACCATCGCTAGTTAATTAAAGTTACCGCACGGCGATTTTTGGAAAAAATTTCATCAGTGGCGCCAAAATAGGCAGGACGCTCTTTGCCATAAGAAACGATTTTGATACGCACGACATCAATACCATTCGCAACTAAATAATTTTTGACGGTGTTAGCTCTTTTTTCACCAAGAGCGATATTGTATTCGCGTGTGCCGCGCTCATCGCAATGACCTTCAACAGTGATGCGAACTGCCGTGTCGCTTTTGAGCCATGAAACCTGTGTATCAAGAATTTTTTTTGCCTCATCGCTTAAGTCAGAGGAATCATAGGAAAAAAATATACGATCCTGAACTTCAATTTCCTGTACTTGCACATCTTGTTGCTGGTTCATTTTTGCCGCTTCTTCTTCACCTTCTATGGTTTGATAGGCTTCAGCTGCTTGATCTTCAACCTTGAGTTTTTCTTCCGAAGTTACGGTTTTACTCTGACATGATGCGAGCATAAAAATTGTGGCAAGAAACAATATTTTTTTAAGCATAAAACCTCTTAAATTTGAATTGAACACATTTTGTATCAGCTCCACATAAAATCAAATGCTGTCATGAGAGAACCGAATATGATTGGAATGGTAAAATTATCGTCAATGCCGATGAAGCTTGGACGCGCTTCAACTATTGTCACAAAAAAAACACAAAAAATTCCAAAGAAATAAAACCAGAAACGTGAATCAAAATAAATTCCGCAGGAAATCAGAATGACTACGGCGCTAACAAAAAACGCCAAGGATCCCAAAAGAGATTTTTCAAAAAACGGCTGACTTGGATAAGACTTCCCAAGCAACGCTGACAAAGCATCAGAAATTACCAGAATTAAAAATCCGCTGACGGCAATTTCTGTTTTAAAGAAAAAAAAGTTCACACAAGCGCCTAAAAAAACCCAGCTGGCGCCGCATAATTTGCCGCCGTCAATTTCATGTTCGCGCAGAATTATGCCAAAGATTTGGTTAAAAATATTTTTAACCTTGTCATTGTTGCGACGCATGTAATCAAGAGAAACAATTGCCGTAGTAAGAGGGGCAAGGATTAACAAAGTTTTCCATTTGCCAAAAACAACAAAAGCAACGGGGATCAGAATCAGCAAAAAATGCAAAAATTTGCGATAAATTTCATGCGTAAGGCTCATTGTATATCACCATTTTTTGCGTTCTTTTCATCATGATAAACTACCACTTCATTTTTTCCGACATAACCCAGAACCTTGCGTGATTGTTCATCTAGCAAATCAAGATCGAGTGAGTTTGGATTCATACCTTCAATCATATTTTTTTTAGCCTGAACTTTGCTTGAAAGCTCCTGTTTAATGATATCCCTACCTGCAATTGCTTTTTTCAAAGCAAAAAATTCCATCAATCCTTTTTCACCAAAAATTGCAAAAGAAAAAAAATAAAGAATTGCAAAGAATACTACAAAATAAGCAACAAACAGTGTTTTGGTTATGTGGTGACTTCTTACAAAATTATACAAAAAATTTTCTGCCATGAACTACGTTCTTAACCGCCGCGATAATGTTTGCGGTTTTTGGTAATGCAAGTTTTTCGAGATTGGCGGCGTAGGGAAGCGGGGCATCAACTGAAGCGAGTTTTTTGATTGGAGCGTCGAGATAATCGAAAGCTTCTTCCATCATGATTGAAGCAATTTCGCTGCCGATTGAAGCGAAGGGAAAACCTTCTTCAACCGTTATACAACGTGAAGTTTTTTTCACTGAATCGACAATGGTTTGACGATCAAGCGGACGAATGGTGCGAAGATCAATCACCTCTGCTTCAATCCCTTCTTTTGCCAATTCTTCTGCGGCTTCAAGCGCATATTTCACTACCAGAGAAAAAGTGATTATCGTCACATCCCGCCCCTCGCGCAAAATTTTGGCTTTGCCAATTTCAACCAGATGATCTTCGTCATATTCTTCCTCAAAAGAAAAACCGTAGGTGATTTCATTTTCGAGAAAGATTACCGGATTTGGATCGCGAATTGCGCTTTTCAGTAAACCTTTGCAATCAGCAGCACTGTAGGGAGAAACCACTTTAAGGCCTGGAATTGAGCCATACCAGGCGGCATAACATTGCGAATGTTGCGCTGCAACGCGTGCGGCCGGGCCATTTGGACCGCGAAACACAATCGGACATCTCACCTGCCCACCGGACATGTAATTGGTTTTTGCCGCAGAATTGACAATTTGATCCATCGCCTGCATGGCAAAATTGAAAGTCATAAATTCGACAACCGGTTTTAAACCAGCCAACGCCGCACCAATTGCCAGACCGGTAAAACCGTGTTCGGTGATTGGCGTATCAATCACTCTTTTTTGACCAAATTCGGCAAGCAATCCTTGAGTCACCTTGTATGCACCGTTATATTCCGCCACTTCTTCACCCATGACAAAAATATTTTGATCGGCACGCATTTCTTCTGCCATGGCTTCGCGCAAGGCTTCACGGACTGTTAGTTTTCGTAGAATCATAAAAATCTCCCTTCTGCTAAAATTAATTCTTTTGTGTAGAGCCGCTTGTTATCGCTGTTGAACTCGTGCTTTAAGTCACAGGATAAATTTTCGATTGAGAGAAGTTTGTAGGAAGCGCAGTAAAACTTTTTTGCACGTGGTTCAATTTCGAAAGACAAAACGAAATGAAATCCATCGGAATTTACTTTTGGATCGCTTGACGGCGAGAGGTAAAAACTTCTTTGCGTGGTCGCAATATTTTTTGAATTAAAAGTTTTGCATTCCAGGTAGCAGACTCTGCCAAACTCATCTCTAAACTGCACATCTGGATATCCGGCTGATTTATTTTTTCCTGATTTTGTTATTTGCGAAAGTACTTTGTAGCCGACTTTTTCCAAAGATTTTTTAACAAAAAATTCGATGTAATTTCCTACTTCATTGACTCTTTTGCTTGAAATTCCACCAGCTTTGTTAACCGCTTTACCAGCGTTTTCGGAAGCTTTTTTTAAATTTTCCAAGAGAGATTTATTTAGAGATTTATTTTTCGAATTTGACCGATCGAAAGGCAAAACTTTTTTGTTGTAAATCGACTCAACGATCAAATTAAACGGCACATTTTTCAGTGGTTTGATGATTTGTTTTACAAGCTCTTCGAGGGTTTTTGTATAATTGTCTCTCATGATTTTTGGAACAAAACAATTCGGTTTGAATTCGTACCTTTTTTGTTATTGATGACACCCCAGATGTTTGAAGTTTTTGTGAATGTTTGAGAATTTACGATGACAGCTATGCAATTGAAGCCAACATTTAAGCCAATCGGCAGCACGTGATCTTCGAGTTTAATTTTTCCGTTTTTTACTTCGCCAACTTCGAATGCCACATATCCGCCTGGCTTTACGACGCGATAAAATTCTGAAAAACAGGAAAAAATAAATTTGTTCCACTGCTCAATTTTTGAGTGGGAAGAAATTTTTTTTTGCAGTTCAAATTGGTCGATTCCGTTGAACCAACAGCGTAACCAGTTGTCGGAGGCGTAGTCCACGACATCCAAAAATGGCGGCGAGGTCACAATTAAATTTACAGAATTTGCTAAAATTTTTGCAGTTGATGCGGCTGATTCATTCAAAAAAATCGCAGTTTTTTTTGCCTGATGCAGATTTTCTTTTTGCTCATGAGAGAGGCTGCGCAACAGCGACTGGCTTTTCTTCGCAATGATTGACTTCGTGTCGCGATATTCCGCTCTGCGATTATTTTTTGCATTTATCTCAGCCTGTTTTTTTGCAGAAATTGCCTGGTTTGGCGGCAAGGTGTAGACTGAAAAAAAACCTGACGAATGGCCAGTTAAGCGATTAGTTGCAACCATGCGAATCCAGCGATCAACTCCATCTTCACTTTTAGAATCACGTTTTTTTTGCAGATAATTTTTTAGCGACAAAATTTCGTGCAGCGTTTCTTTTTCGAAAAACATCGAAAGATCAATTCCGGCAGAAAATTTTTTGCTGATTTTTATTCCCTCAAGTCTCCTCACGACGTCTTGGATGTTTGGTATTTCAAGTCTCGCTTCAGCAAAAATTTGCGACAGCGGATTGACGTCATTGCTGATGATCTGGCGTTTTTGCAGTGCGGCTTCAATCGCCGTCGTTCCTCGTCCGGAGAATGGATCGTAAACTACGTCATTTTCTTTGGTGAGCAGATTGATGAAAAAACTTGGTAGCTCCGCTTTGAAGCAAGCGCGGTAGGAAATTTCGTGAAGAGAACAGGATTTGCGCTGTTTCGCAGTCCAGAACTCGTTTTGAAAATTTGAGATTTTTTTGTCGGAATTTGGCGAAAAAAAGATTTTTGTTGGATGTGAAAAAGTTGATCCAAACAAGTCAGGCTGCGGCGAATCTAGCTGATAATTTTCAAGAAAATTGTGGATTTGATTCATCATGTTCACTTGTAAATCTCAGTCATGAGCTCGCTCTCATCGGGCTCTGGGGAGTTTTTGGCGAAGTCGACTATGTCGCTGATTTGCTGTTTAATTTCGTCGTCGATTTTTTTGATTTCGGTTTCAGCGGCGATTTTATTGGTCAGGATGTGCGCGTGAAGCTTGTCGATCGGGTCTTTTTCTTTTTTGCAATTGAGCTCTTCCTTGCTGCGATATGTCGCGGGATCAGACATTGAATGGCCGCGATAGCGATAAGTGTCCATTTCGACAATCATCGGTCCCATGCCGCTTCGCACATAATCAACGCATTTTTGGCCTTCGCAAATAACTTCAAAAATATCCATACCGTTGATTTTGACGCCGGGAATATTGAAGCCCTGACCTCTTTTGTGCAGCTCGTTGGTTGATGATGAACGCATCTGTGAAGTGCCCATGGCGTAGTGATTATTTTCGATGATGAACAATACCGGCAAATTCCATAATTTTGCCATGTTGAGAGTTTCATAAACTTGTCCCTGATGCGCTGCACCATCACCAAAATAGCAGTAAGTGACATTGTTATTGCCGCGATATTTATCGGCAAAAGCAAGACCGGCGCCAATCGAAACTGAAGCGCCGACAATTCCATGTCCGCCATAAAAATGTTTTTCCAGATCAAAAAGATGCATCGAACCGCCCTTGCCTTTTGAAGAGCCATCACGCCTTCCCAGCAATTCAGCCATGATTCTTTTTGGATCAGAACCAACTGAAATCATATGGCCGTGATCGCGATAGGTTGTGATCACCTTATCGCCTTTTTTCATAGTATGGCGCATGCCGCATGCGATTGCTTCCTGACCGATGTAAAGATGGCAAAAACCGGCAATCAAACCCATGCCATAAAGCTGTCCGGCCTTTTCTTCAAAACGGCGAATCAGTAGCATTTCGCGATAAAAAGACAGGAGATCTTTTTTGGAAAAATCTTTAACGGAAGAACTGTGTTTATCTTTTGCAGTCATAAGGCGCGCTTGATAAAAATGTGATTCTAAAAGTCAAATAACCTCCTTTGAAAAAGGAGGTGGCGCGAAGCGCCGGAGGATTTGTGGAGACAAACTTTGGATTGGAGTTTGTCTCTCTCAAATCACCCGTCTCAATCGCTATCGCGATTGATCCACCCTCTTTTTCAAAGAGGGTTTTCCTGACCTCCTTTGAAAAAGGAGGTGGCTGATTGCGAAGCAATCAGACGGAGGATTTATGGAGACAAACTCAGAGTTAGAGTTTGTCTCTCCCAAATC
>MEMO01000035.1:21435-56579 GCA_001767955.1 Alphaproteobacteria bacterium RIFCSPLOWO2_01_FULL_40_26
CTCTTTTTCAAAGAGGGTTTTGAACCAAACCTCCTTTGAAAAAGGAGGTGGCGCGAAGCGCCGGAGGATTTGTGGAGACAAACTTTAAATTAGAGTTTGTCTATCTCAAATCACCCGTCATCGCACTTACGTGCGATGCCACCCTCTTTTTCAAAGAGGGCTAACCTCCTTTGAAAAAGGAGGTGGCGCGGAGCGCCGGAGGATTTTTGGGAGATAAACTCCAATTCAAAGTTTTTGTCTCCCAAAAATCACCCGTCATCGCACTTACGTGCGATGCCACCCTCTTTTTCAAAGAGGGTTTTACTTGCCCAATGCACTCATCAAAATTTTGTAAAGAAATCCGTTTAGCATCTCCATAATTGCCGGGCCAAATTTGATCAAACCGATGGAAAAAATCACCATCACTGAAATCACCACGACATATTTCAAAGCATTTTCCATGAATAATTTTTTCATCATCTCGGTTTGATCTTGTTGCGCCGCCTTGTTGCGCGAAGCCTTTTTTGCCTCTTCGAGTTGTTCCTCTTCGGTCATCTCTTCCTGATTTTGCTCTTCACCTTCCTTGTTTTCATCTTCCTGATTTTGTGCGGCAGAATCTTCTTTCTTCGCCGATTTTTGCGATTTGGCGGCAGAAGTTTTTTTGCTAGATTTTTCGCTGATTTGCTTTTTCATGAAAGAGAAAAGCAAGTCTTTGTTTTGCTTAGACATAGACGAAATTATGAATTTATGATTTACGATTTACGAATCATGAACCTCTCGCAAATCGTAAATCGTAAATTTTCATGGAATCATTCCTTCTCTTCCCTCTCCTCGCTATAATCCTAATCTCAACAGCCTCATCTATTCTCGGCGTTTTCGTATTGTGGAAAAAATTGGCATATTTTGGCGATGCCTTGTCGCACGCAATTCTGTTTGGATTAATATGCGGCGCATTTTTTGAAATAAACCAGATTTTTGCTTTGATGATATTTGCCATAATTTTTGCCGGCGCGGTTTCTTCTCTGTCGCAAAATCGTTATTTCAACAAGGGAACAATTGTGATGATTCTGTCATATTTTTGTGTCGCTTTGGCGATAGTTTTAAATGATGTTTTTTCCTCCGGTTTTAATTTTACATCCTACATTTTCGGCGATGTTCTTACCGTGGGAAGCACTGAAATCACAGCGCTTACAGCAATCACGTGCTCAACAATTTTTTATTCAATTTTTGCCTTCAGAAAAATTCTTTTGATCAACGCCAATCCCGATCTGGCAAAAATTTCGGGAATCAAAACTGAAAGATGGAACGCATCTTTTCTGATTTTATTAAGCCTCACCATCGCTTTTTCAGTGCAAATTGTCGGAATTTTGCTGATGACCGCGCTTCTGATTTTGCCTGCTTCAATCGCAAGAATTTTTTCTACGTCAGCAAAACAAATGATGGTTTTAAGCCTGATTATTGGCATCACAATTTCCGCCACTTCTTTTGCAATCGCAAACCGGTTCAACCTCACTTTGGGCCCGACAATCATTGTGATTTTTGGCATTATTTTTTTTCTCTCCCTGATTCGTGAAAAACTTCGTGAAAAACTTTGAAAAAAAAACCGCAATTGTTTTGTTCAATCTTGGCGGACCGGATAAAATTTCAGCGGTCAAACCTTTTTTGTTCAACCTATTCAACGATAACGCAATCATCAACCTTCCACAACCTTTGCGCTTTCTTTTGGCAAAATTTATCTCGGCAAAAAGATCAAAAAAAACCCAAAAAATTTATGAACAAATCGGCGGCAAATCACCGCTTTTGGAAATCACGCTTTCACAAGCACATTCGCTTGAATATGAGCTTTCTTTTTTTGGTAATTTCAAAGTTTTTGTGGCGATGCGTTATTGGCATCCGCTAGCATGTGAAGTAGCAAAGGAAGTTGAAAAATATCAGCCGGATCAGGTGATTTTATTGCCGCTTTATCCACAATTTTCTTCAGCAACCAGTGCATCTTCGATTAAGAATTTTTTACAAAATTTTTCTGCAAAAATTCCGATAAAAACAATTTGCTGCTATCACGAAGAGCCGGATTTTATCAAATCGCACACTTTTCTAATCAGGCAAAAAATTGCTGAATTTTATGACGGCAATTTCGACAAATTACGTTTTTTATTTTCTGCCCACGGTTTGCCACAAAAGCTGATCAACAAAGGTGATCCCTACGTTTTTCAAATCAATCAAACCGCCGCGGCAATTGTAAAAAATCTTGGCGATGTTGCCCATGTCGCAAATCAACTTTCTGAAAAATCCGAATCCTTTATTTGCAATAACTCGTCGAGTTTAAAAATGGTAAGAAATGGGGATTTGCGACAGTCTCATATTGATTTCAGAATCTGCTATCAGTCAAAAGTTGGTCCTTTGCAATGGACACAACCAAGCCTTGAACACGAGCTTGGCAAGGCAATTCTGGATAAAAAAATTCCGGTAATAATTCCGATTTCTTTTGTTTCCGAACATTGCGAAACCTTGTTCGAGCTTGATGTAAAATATAAAAACCTGGCATATCAGCTCGGCACAAAAAATTATCTGCGCGTGCCGGCATTAAACATCGAGGGACATTTCATCAAAGCTTTGGCAAAAATGGTGAGAAATGCTGATGATTTGCAAACAAAAATCTGTCCGAAAAATTTCAAATTATGTTTCAAAAATGATTGAAATTGACATCGCAACTAAAAGCAAAAAATGGCGCGGGTTGGAAAATCTTGTCAAAAAAACCTGCCTGAAACTAATCCCGATAACCGAGCTAAAAAAACTCCTCAAAAAAAACATCAGGCTTGAGCTTGCAATTTTGCTGGTTTCGGATCTGCAGATGAAAAAGATCAATTTCAAATTCCGGCAAAAAAACCAGCCAACCAATATCCTTTCTTTTCCGGCTCAAACTAAATCCATAGGCAATCACCTGTTTCTAGGCGATATCGTAATTTCCATCGACAGATTACAAAAAGAATCCCTGGCACAAAAGAAAAAATTCGAACATCACTTGACGCATTTAATTCTGCACAGCATTTTGCACCTTCTTGGCCATGATCATGAAGATGAAACATCGGCAAAGAAAATGGAAAATCTGGAAATAAAAATCCTGCAAAAATTAAGAATTAAAAATCCCTATCAGTGAGAATCTATCGACAGCTGAAAAATATCATTGATCACCTTCCGACTGCCAAGAGAGCCGAAGCCGTATTAGCGGCATTTCACTGCAAAGTACACTATAAAGGTTTATCCGCAAAGGAACTTCATGAGGCAATGGCGCTTGCTGCTGCAAAGGCTGGCGGGATTAAAGAAGCAGACATGCCACAATTTTTACATGATAATTGTGGTTATGAAGAAGGAGATGCGCGGGCGTTATTGGACAGAACCGGAGATTTCAAAACACTGGTTGATGAGGCTGTTAGTGACGTTTCCACAGCAAGTCGTAAACAAGAAATTACAGAAATTCTTCCAGAACATGCTGCAATTGACGATGATCCAAAATTTAAAGATATTCTAGTCGCTATTGCCCGTTCTTCAGCCAATACTGATCAGGCCTACAGATTCAAACACTTTATCTATGAAATGTATGCCCAACAGCGTGCCTATATCAGATTTCAACAAGCCGTTGGCAAACATGTAGAAACTCCGGATCAAAGAGTAAGATCGCGCGACTTATTACTCACAGAAGTAGCATCCTACAGCCAAGCAGTTAGAGACAGAATGAGCGCGGGAACTCAAGAAGATGCCGGCGAGTTTCTGACGCCGCTGTTTGATGCTCTGTATGAAAGCAATCCTTTGTTAGAGGAAATGACATCGAAACCGGATGATACTACTCATGCAGAATCAACCGTCCTTACCCCGTGCAATGTTATTCATCTTGATGTTCCGTCAGAAGCGACAACAGTTACAAAAGTTACAGAAATGTTTACGCAATTCTGCGGGGAAGAAAGAGTCCAGACAGGAAAAATACAACACCGAGAAATCAAAGTAGCACAGCCTACACAGGATGTGATGGTGATATTGAAGCGCTTTCAATATACAGAAAGAGGAAGTGTAAAAATCAGATACAGAGTCACGCTAGATAATATTTCTTTACCCGTTCAGGAAACCGGAGAAAACAAAACATATACAGCAACTGCCTTTGTGGTTCACACAGGAAGCCCATCAAGCGGGCATTATGTGGCATATATCAAGGAAAGCGATGAGAAGTGGTATTGCTATAATGACAGCAGTAGAACGGAAATATCAGGAGATGCTCTAACCGCAGCAATGGGCGATGCCTATCTGGTGAAATATTCGCCACCGAAAGCAAACTTGCCAGATAAGCAGGAGGGCACAAAAAACACCGGCAATAGCTGCTATCTCAATGCCGCTTTTGCCTTTGCACTTTCTTTTACTTCTCTGCATGAAAGCGAGAAGGAGAGAAGAGCTCCTGATTTAGATATCGATGCAGAATCTGGTCTTTTTGATACTGGAGCAGATATAGGAAGTAGGGAGAAAAAAGAGACATCGCAATCAACGCAATCAAGATCACGAACATTCAGCAGAAGTAGCAAACCCGCAGCGAAAGATTTAGAAGAAAAAAAACAAGTCAGGGAAGAAAGAGGAAAAAAATTATTACGTGATTTTAAGGAATTAAGCGACAGCGACGAGATTCATCCGAAATTAAAAGCAATAAGATAT
The DNA here is from genome assembly GCA_001767955.1 of Alphaproteobacteria bacterium RIFCSPLOWO2_01_FULL_40_26. Classification (GTDB taxonomy): domain Bacteria; phylum Pseudomonadota; class Alphaproteobacteria; order Rickettsiales; family UBA1997; genus UBA2645. Next base: position 26,110 of record MEMO01000035.1, read on the forward strand.
CAGGTACAAGTTGCGAGACGTGCTAAAGAAATAACAGCAACAACCCAAACCCAAATAATGGTGGAGGTGGGGGTGCTGATTCAGGAAATATGTGATAAATATCGCGAATCAGATGACGACATCGTCAAAGGTGGTTTTCGCGATGAATTGCTGATATGTTTTGATAGGCTTGCAACCTACCTAAAAGCAGATTTCAAGACAATAGCAACGATAAGCGATACAATAAAAAATGTAAAAAATCTGGTTCCATTTGAAGTGGATACAGCAGCTGAAGATGCAGATATCGCAGGCACAGATGAAGTAAAAAAACGCATCGCCAAAGCGCAAAAGGCCAGAAAAATTGCGGAAAAAAAACTGGAGGTTGAAACACTTCGGGCCAATATTTATCAGGCTTTTCTTGGCTCATTACCACCAAAGTTGGAAAGAGACGAAGTTGAAGCAGTTATAGACCTGATTGGAAAGATGAAATTTGTTTCACCGCGCGACATGGGTGAAGAAGGCGAAATAGATGAAGAAGGCAAAGCTTCCCCTGAACTCAAACATTACAGAATTCTCTGTCTTAAAAATTTCCTCGATCGCGCATATCCAACAAAAGGCGGTGCCACCATATCGGTTGAGGATCTTAACCATGTTATCACTTTTATTACCGAACAACATTTAACTCTTGACGAGGTTAAGGAATTACTTGGTGGCTGCAATATTGACTTGTCTACTGAAGAAGTCCAAACAGCAATAAGGCAGCTTTACAAACGGCACCTAACCACTGATCTGGAAGCAATACACTGGTATGATGAAGGAGAAACCGACGAAATAACTCAACCTCAAGGTTACGCCGAATGGGAGGAGCATAAAGTCGAAATAAAAACCTGCGGCCAAACTTTTATAGAAGAGGAAATAAATTCTGTCGCGCTTGAAGCAAAAGATGATCTACCTTCATTTTTCGACAAATTAGCCAAAAAGGAAAAAGAGATTTATGAGCGCGAATTGCGCAAGAAAGCGCTTTATTGTCTCTATGAAGTAATCAGGGAGCAATATGAATATACTGTCGTCGACAAAATCCATTCAAGAAAAGGTTGGTGGGAATCAGGCGCTTCTGATATTGAACGAGCAATACAGGCATTTCCTGCCTTACTTGATCAACTAAAAAAATTAATTGATCACATCGATGAAGATGAAGCCAAAAAAACAACAGAAAAACTACTGAATAAATTCAGCTTTCTGCGTCAGGTAAGATTGGAAGACGGGACAGGAAAAAGTAAACTATATGCGGCATTAAGAGCGGTATCGGAAGGAGGCGTCACCTATACTAACGGAAGAACAATAAACAAAACAGGCGCCGGCACATTAAGCAAACTGGGAGATTTTTTTATCCCACTAGATTTTTTACCACTGGAAGCGGCAAGATCAGAAGAAGATCAGTATTATGAAAGTGTTTATGTAACGTTCGGCGATTTTAGAAGGCTTGAAGACGGAACCGACAAAGGAATCCTGGAATGGAGCCTTGAGTGCATATCAGGCCAAATTACAAGATTGGGAGAAGATAAATTTGCTGAAATTGAATTCCAGTTCGATGGAGAACAAACCAAAACCCACAAAGTAGTCGCATATAAAAAAGATGGCGTAAATAAATGCAAAGTAATTTTCTACATCAGGGAAAATCCCGGCGAGGAAGAGGAGAGGCTGATTAATGCCTTTGTTGCAAATCACAAAGAATTGCTCGCCAGAATTTGCAGCACTCCAAAATATCAAAATTTTGCTGCCGCTTTGGTTGATCTTGCGGAGAAAGGCATAAGCGCAAATGATCTAGCCAGTGGTTATCAGCAATTATTCCAACGCGAATATCTGCAGGCCATAGAAAGCGGCAAAAGAGATGTGGTAATGAGCGATGTCATTGATCCGCTCGGATTGCCGGCAATTCTTGATGCCATATATCACAAACATATCCATCTCGACCGGCTGGAAGTTTCATTCAGAGCGCAGGCGGTTTTGCTTCCGGAATTGGAAAAATTTTACAGCAAACAAAGGGATGAGGATAAATTACCGCCCGCCCATGTTTTTGTTAAAGAGCTGGTTATCAGAGAGGATGAATTTGCCGATAAAAATAACCTAAGGGACTCGCTGTTTTATCTGGCAAAACTGGGAATAAAAAAACTGACACTGATTTCTCGCAATCCAAAAGTTTTGAACCACAAGCAACATCAAAATGAAATATTGGAATTATTGCATTTCATCGAGAAAAACGAGCTCGACATTGAGCTGGATTATCCATTTTATTATCACCCAAGACAGGAAGAAAAAGATGCAGCAAGAGCGGTTGTAAGAAAAATCAGGGCCAAGGCAGCTGATGATGCAGTATCGGAAATAAGCGATGAGGAGGAAGAAACTGATGCAAAAAAACCAGTCGGAAAAGAAGGCGGTGCTGTCAAAGTCCGATTCGAAGAACGCCCCACAACCTCTCCCGAATCCGTCAAAGGCCATGGCCATGCCAGATTAGTCAGCGGCAAAGCCAGTGTTTCGGTTGAACAAACTCAAGCTTTACAACAGGAACAGGAACAGGAGCAGGAACAGGAGCAAGAGGAGGAGATGGATGAAAATCAGCGCTTCAACGAAGATCGTTTAATCAGACGCAGAAATATTTATCAAAAATCGCATGGTCCCGGCGGCAAATTAAAATTTCCCGAAACCCTTAAAGCACGAAACGAAGAGGAATTACAAACTGCCTGGGATCAAATCACCGGCATGACCGGCATTGCTGGCGATGGCGTAAAATTTGCCGATGAAAGAGCCAGAATCAGCGCGATGACAATCGATGCCGCCGAGATGCTCTATAGTTATTGGAATGACGGCATATTTGCTCCCGGCCTCAATTTGCTTTATCTGCCGGAAGGTTTCTATCTGTGCAAAAGAGGTGATGACATTGTCCTCGATTTCAACATCAGTCGCAAATCGGCAAAATCACCTTATCCCCGCCTCACTTTTGACCGGGTTCGGGAATATGCTTATCATGATGATATATACAACTATGCAGCGTTGGGAAGGCCTGGATTTCGTAATTATTTGATGGGATGTGTTGGTGCCGATGAAACGAAGCAAAATATTGAAACAAGATACAGCAGATTATTTACAGACAGAGAAGACTATCAGATACCATTTTTTAAATGCCTCTATCACGGTGATTTAAGCTCTTTAAAAACATTCCTGACAATTTGCGAAAACATCAAACACAGCGTTGGGGAAGAACGTTTTTCGTTATTTAAACAATTCTTCCTCGATCCGGTTACCGCAAATCAAAATTCCGGCTTTAACTTCTTCATCGAAACCGAGCATTTGGAGCTATTAAACCGCTTATGCTCGATGTCAGAAACAGAACAGAATTTTTTCTTTTATCTCGCTGGAAGAAACCGCGAAATAGCGCCAAATTTAAACCCATTATATCTGATTGATTCATTCATCGAATTCCGCCGCACATTAGATTCTTTTGGAATAACAGACGAAAATTTTCCGACAAAGTTCGATCTTCAAGGCGATGGCGATATGAGGGTGTTGCTGTATCGGATGACAAAAATCCTGACTCATAAAGCATGCGAGGGTAAACGTCCGGAGATTTTGAGACAAATTTGCGCCGGAGAAATTTCTCTCGCTGAAAAAGGAGCCTATCACGCCTTGTTTGTTGATGGTTTTGAGCAGCTGGATAAGGGTATGGAGTTATCACCTGACAGAATGGGAAGAACCTATTCTTATGCGAGGTCACTGACAGAATTAAGAAATCTGGATGTAGAATATGCTGAGTTGGCTGTCAATTTCTTGCGCCACATCGCAACTCCCGTCAAAAACCCAACAGAGAAGAAAATAGTTTTTGAAGAATATACTGATGAATTCGGACACAAGGTTAGCGCACTTGAACAGGCAAAGAATTTTTTGGCAGATTTGGAAAATCTCGAGGGTATCGGGGAAGACAAGGGTATCGGAAAAGACAAGGGTATCGGGGAAGAAGATAAAAAAAATCTATTAAAGCTGCTTATCGATTTTCCACCGCAGCAACATTACAGAAAAGGATATATCGATTTCCTTTATTTTATTATTAAAAGCAAAATTCCTTCATTTTGTCAATTATGCGAAACCATCAAAGACAATAAACCAAGCTTTGATGATCTGGCCTTTATCGCTGCTGCAACTCAAAAATATCCGAATGATAAAGTAAGAGTATTCACCGAAAATTTGACAAAAACCAAAGGTCACGATTGGAAATTTTATTCCAGAATTTTTCAAAATATTGCAGCGAGAACATCAGAATTTTTTGATTTCAATGAAGCTTTCAAACTTCTTGAACCTGGATGCAACCCAAGCACCGAAACAGACTTATTTCCCCAGATTTTCACTCTACTAACTCTTGTTCGAATCAGATACACATCAGAACAGTTGGATGCACTGATTGCAGCCGCTAAAACTCTCGATCCAGCAAAACTTTATGATTTATGCACAATCAGGCTGATAGCTGGATCAACCTTGGTAACAATCGATGAACTGACACGATTCATTACAGAATACCAAACCAAAACCGGCGACGAAAAAGCAGAATCATTAGCCACTTTTGTAACAGCAAAACTCGAGGCAGAATTACAACCTCTTTCCTCCAAGAAATCCGATTATTACACCACTAAACGTTTATTCCGTGATTATGAAGGAAGATTCAAAGAAGCGGGGTTAGATGGGGATGGCAGACAAATCTTCACAGATGTCGCACACAATCTGAATCCACCAATAATCGAAAGAAGACATGACACACCAACAAGAAACTTTGAAATGAAGGTGAGGATTGGTGATGAAATAAAAACCGTAACAGAGAAGATGAGTTATGAAGAATTTCTTGTTTTGATCGGAGCTGATGATGGGGATGTTGTTAAATGTTCTCATCGCCTCCACGTCACGAAAAACCCACAAATAAGTAGGCAATGTTTTGAAGATCGAGACCAGATGCGGAAGGTTTGGGATGAAAATATGGTATATAAGTGGTTGCCCGATAATCGGATGATATTTTTTATTAATCTAACCATCGATAAACAACCAGAGGCCTCACTTCAAATTCCACCAGAAAGGCGGATGAAGTACCAACCAATATTTGAAGCCGCCTTAAAAGCAGGCGAGACCACCAATACCCAATCAACATTCCACGATTTCTGTCTGGAATTATTATTCATGAAAGCCGTGGTCGGCGAGAGGGAAATGGATTTGAAAGATGTGAGAAGATTAAGAGGAATTGAAAGAGAGCTAATAGGATTTATTAAAGAAAAACTGGGAATAGCCAACTTCACAACTTTTGATGCCAACAAAGAACAGATAATTTCCCTCTTTGACACCATCGCACTTCTTAACCAAAAATTCCCCAATGATCTGGAAGTAATTTTAACCGCATTTCGACATAACGAATCTTTAAATATCACTGACGAAAACCGAAATTTTTTCCTCAAAAGACTAAAATTATTCGCCACTTCCTGCGAAAAAGATTTTCCGATAGATTTCTTTTATTATTGCCTTGAGAACAAAAACCTGAATCCGGGATTAATCAGAAGAGTCGTCGACAACCCGCTGGTTAAAACAGAAACCAAGGAAAAATATGTTATTTTGCAACCAGATGTGGTTGCGATAGTTGGACTTGATGAAGTCGGCACAAGATTACAGGCCTTATTTGAGAGATGTAAAAAGGATGATAAACATGATTTTGATCCTGATTTGCTGGATAGAATTTATGGCAAGGCAATTCATTTTATAAACCAAATTTCCTTTTCAGAAGGGATTGATGATATTGCATCATTAAACAGATATGCCCGCTCCTATTGCTCCCGCATCACCGACATTTTACAGGCAATCGAAGGTTATGTTGAAACTCTGGAAACAGAAAGAGACCCGCTTGAGAAATTTAGAATCAAGCAAAACATTGATAATCTGGTTAAAATAATCGAAGCCGGCTTTGCTTTGGAAACAGATGAAGATCATAAAAGCTATCTCAAATTTCTTGATTACACCATAGAAACACTGATCCGCGGTGGAAGAACAGACACAACAAAAGCATGCGCTGATTGGGAACATTACCAGCATTTAGCCCTTAATTTCCTTGAGCATTCAAAAATCGAAAATGTCGATAAATTCACCAAATTCTGTAATCTTGTTTTGGAAAAAGAACATGGAGGATGTGAAAAATTAAGAGACTTATACACCGATACCCACACCCATTTCGACAAACTGACCAGCTATTTTGATGATGATAATGCGGATTATAGACAGCTGCAGGAACAAGGTGAAGAGCTTAAAAAATTAGAACAAGACAGAGCTGCATTTGATACAACTCAGGAAGAACTAGAAACAAAAAGTGAATCACTAAAAAAACTGCAAGAATATGCTAAACGAGCGATAGCAGGATTAACAAAACTTGGTTCAGATCGGCTTAGTGCATATAAACTATTTCGTCTACAAGATGATTTTAGGAAGGATAAATTTAATGAAACTGTACCAGGACATTATGCAATATTTTCTAAACTCATAACGGAAATAGAAAATCTATTAACAGCAATAAAACTCATAGGCGAAGAACCAAGCTCCACAAAATTGATGAGAGAGAAATTGATAAAAGAGATGGAGGAAGAACTAGATGGATTAAATTATGATAATAACGAAGCTGAAAATATAGCCTCAATAATCCAACATCTCGATTCCGAAATCTCCAAAACAGAAAAATCCCTGAAGGAAGTCAGTGGTGATTTCGATGGTTATGTCAAAAGGCTACAAACCGCAACCGATCGTGATCCAACCGGAAGTCGTGATGTTGATTTGCACGTACAATTCGATGATTCATCCCTGTTTCTTGCCGATCGCATTAATCGTTTGATCAGTCAAGGTAGAGAAGAAGATGCCGGTCATATTCGCAGACAAATCCGGCTTCGCAGACAAATCCAGCATAGCTTTCATCTGATAAATAGCGTCGGCAGAGTATATGCCAAATTTAGCAAGAAAGACCTTCAGGAAAAAATAAAAAAGGTCAGTCAATCCTTGTCAAACAGCGTGGATTTAGCTCCCGAAAAAAAATACGGCGCGCAAATAGAATTGCTTGCCTTGCTGCGTGAATCATGTTTTCGCGTTGATCACAAATTTGCCTATTCAACACAATTTTTGCCGATTCTTTATCTGATGCATGCAGATGAAGATGGCGCCAAAAAGCTAATGGCTGAAATTGCCACCGGACAAGGCAAAAGTCTGATCACGGCGCTTTACAGCTCATTTCAGGCTTTATCCGGCAATGCGGTTCATATCACCTCTTCAACCGATGCCCTTTCAATCAGGGATTATTTTGAGAATAAACGTTTCTACGAATATATCGGCCTCGAATCCTTCTACATAGACAATAACGGCATCAGCAAAGGTGGCGCCTACAAAAAGGGCGCGATTTATCATTCCAGCCAAAGCAATCTCTATTTCTTCTGCGCCAAAGCGCATCTTGAAGGCAGATCGGGAGTTGTTGCGGTGGGAGACCGTGTTCTAATCTCCGATGAAGCAGATACCATGCTTGACAACAAAACCACCTGGAGATTGGCGGTTGGGGATGAAAGGGAAAATAAGCTGAAAGATTTATATCCGATTGTTAACGGATTCTATGCCGAAAATAAGGATGAAATCGACGATATTCCAGCCCTAGAGGATGGTCAAGAGGAGGCAGCAAATGAAATTGCCAGGAGTTTTCTTGATCTGTTAAGAAGGGATTATCTCGATTTATACAACGCCTTAAATGATTCAGTCGGCAATAGTGAAGAATTACTGCTAGATAAGGCAAAATCCCTGCTGGCCTCCGCGCGCTACGCCGCAACTCTTGCGGAAGGCAAGGATTACATGGTTGAAGCGATAGAAACCAAAATCCGGGAAGCTGGTGAAGAAAAGGTTCGAAAGGTCAATGTCGCAAGAATCATCAAATCTTCCGGCGAGCCGGATCGTTATTCATCATGGGGAGACGGTGTACAACAATTGCTTCACGCAAGACTTGAAAGAGAAGGAGGGGGAAAATTCGCCTGCGAAGTTGAAAATCTTTCTCTAACTGCCGGAACCGGAAGACAATTAACCAAATATTTCGGCCATTTTGTTGGCATCACCGGAACGATGGGCGTTGAGGAAGATTTGGATTTACTACGCGAAACATTCGGCGTTCAGGATGCGGTCAATATTCCAACTCACCGGATTTCCAGAAGAAAAGATTTGGATGGGGTGATGGTTGATGATGATGCCGCGCAAGTTGAACTATTGACAGAAATCTGCCGAGGAGATCACGAAGACGCCGCACAAAATCGTGAAGATCAACAACCAATGCTGGTAATTTGCGACACTATGCGCGCTGCTGATGAGTTGTTTGAAAAAATGAAGTCTGATACCAATGTTCAAATCATCTCCGGCAGAGAAACAACTTTTGAACTGGAACGTAAACTGGAAAGAGCCTCAAAAAAAGGCATCGTCACAATTTCCACTCCATTTTCCGGACGCGGAACCGACATCAAAACTGATCATCCAAAAGGACTTTATACCGTGCTGCTTTCAGTATTTCCCGATCGCACCACCGCACAGGTTAAAGGCAGAAGCGGCAGAAATGGCTGGCCAGGAAAAACCATCTCGATCATCGATCGCAAGAAATATGCAGCAATTCTTGATACACATGGCGAAAAAGTGCCAGACTGCAAAGATCCGGCAGAAACACAAATCAGCTACATCAGAAAACAACTCTACGCCAAAGACCGCGAAAGCACCAAACTACAAGTTGCGGAATCGGAAGCAGCCGAAGATCTGTTTCTACAATTTTGCCACTATAAGAGAGCGATCATGGCCAATAATGATCGCTTTGCCCCGGACGAAGTCAGCACCCTGTCCTCCGATCTTGATAAAAGATTTGCCAGCTTCATGAGCAGCAAATTCGCTTATTACAAAAACCAATATGAGCTGGGAGAAGAGTTTGATAAAGACCAGTTTGATAAGGCGGTTGAGGAACCATTGCTTGAGGAGTGGGAAGGTTTTATCGAAAAACAGCTATTGTCGGAATTAAGGCTTAAGCCGGAAGAAGATAAAAAACTTGAAACACAAAGCGAAGAATTGGCGCAAAAAATAAGATCAGAAGTTGATACAAATATTAGAAGTTATCAAGCCACTCTGAACGCGCAGGCTGGAATGGCGTCTTTCCACGAAAGAGCAAAGGTAACTGCCGATTATGCGCAACAGAGAAGGGCTTTCTATCACTATCATAGAAGAACTTATAGCGACGAGGATGAGGAGGTAAGATCACTATCACAAAAAGCCAGAGATGCGATTCACAAAGAGATGGCGCTCAGAAAAGTATGTGTTCCAACCGGAGAATTAAGTTATGAAATTTATCACCAACTTTATCTTGGAAAGGCAGGAAATTACACGGGGATGCAGCTTCATATGCTATCCATGGCTCATCTGCATGATCATGGATATAAAATAAAAGGCCTTAGCGAAGAAATAGCAGAAACTGAAGAAGGAAAAATAAATGGAGTTGTAAGCCTGCAGGAAATGATCACAACATCTCAAATCGGATTTGTTGTTCCAAAAACAGGGGAAGGAAAGCAAAAATTAAAACAGCAATTAAAAGAGGTTTTGAAGGGGTTGTTAGATGGAGAGCCTAAGGAAGTAGAAAATGAAAAAGATTTAAGCCCTAAAGAGTTTGTTAAAGCATTCCTTGAAGCAAATCCAATTCCAAACATCACTTTCGGCCGAGAAGGAGAAGAAATACTCGAGAAAAAAGAAGAATATGTTGATGATGACAATGAGCTGTATGTCTTAAATTTTGAAGATTTAGCAAGTCGAAAAAAGTTTAAAGAAAAAGCAAAAATACCGGATCAAAAAGCAAAAATACCGGATCAAGAAGATGGTATTAAATGGGTTTTTAGCCAGCCCGCTACCAAAAATCTCACACAAAAACATGACTGGTTCTGGGGCAGAAACAAAGATCACAAAAATGTGATTTTATTTTATCCGCAGGAAAGTTTGGAGAAAGCGCTGGAGAAAAAAGGGAAAATTCAAGAAGAAGCAATACAAGCCAAGCTTGATGCAGGAGAAGATTTTAAAATCATGGTGCCATTGTCAAATGGCGAAGTTGTTTATGTTGATTGGGATAAATTTTCTTCCACTGAAGCAATAGAAAACACTGAATGGCAAGAATTTAAAGCAAGAGTAGCAACAGTTGAAGCAAGTGAGAAAAGATCACAACACGAATCCCTAACCAAACAACAAATCGCTTCCCTATTCATCCGCGAAATTTTAAGCGGCCGTGAGACTGGCAGCAAACCAAAAACTATTCCCGAGGAAGACAGCAAATTCGCAACCTTCAGAGATGAGCTATTATGCGAAGACAATGCCAGCTTCACTCGCGCTTTAGGATATCATGTTGAAAGCGTAAAAAGAGGCAAGGCCGAAGATGGCGCAAGCGAACATTCGGATGATAGCAGTGAAATTATGAGTAACGGATTGTTCCGCGAAGAAAGCGTTAACATTAAACGATTTGATACAGTTCGCGATGCCTTATGTGATGAATGCAGCACTGATTTTGATCTTTCAAAAGCAACACGAGACTTAATAACCCAAATCACAACAATTCCCGATTGTAAACACGACACATGCGACGATTTCATCGTGCCAAATATGCCGGAAATGAGCGACCTGCTGAAAAGATTTGCCAAAGAAAGAAATCTGGATCTGGAAGATGAGGTGGTTGGAGAAGGAAGAAAAGAGGATGAAAAAGAAATAGTCTTCACCTTAAGAGGAGATACGGCCAAACGTGGCTTTTGTGAAAGGTTGCAAGAATATGTCACACAAAAACGAGTGAATTTAACAGACCTGATTGATCAGGTCAAAAATCACCTGAATCTGCACAAATTTGAAGATAGAGATAAAAAGAAAAAAATCGGAAAATTTTATTTTGACAAAGAAAGTGAAGATATTTTTGTTCAAAATAAGGAAGGAAAATTAGAAAAACTTCCATGGTGCAAGAGAGAAGGAGCTTTGAAAGCAATGTTGGCAACTCTCAATACAGAGAGAGAAGCTAACACACCGGCTTATGTGATAGAGCTAGCCTTTATCAAAGCCAATGGCATGGACAGAAAATTCCATCTATCCAAAAAAGATTTTGAACAAGAAGGATTGTCAGAAACAATAGATGCGGAAACAATAAAATTAATGGCTTTGCGACCGGAAAAAGATCAAAATCCTGCCGTGTTATATTATCCTGAATTTGTTGGTCTAACCATTGATTTCGAAAGGGTTGATCAAGAATATCTCGAAAAATTTTTTAAACACGCCTTCTATGCCGATTTCCGCAAATGCACCATTAAGAACCTTGATTTATCAGGCATGACGCCGGAGATGAAGAAAACCATAGACACCATGGTTTTTCACAATTGCACTTTTAAAGATGTTACACTGCCAGCACCAGAAGATTTTCGGTTTAAATGGTCAAGTATCACAGCGGCTAGTGGAATAGAGGAAAAAAATCTTGAACCAAAACCAACAATAAAACCGAGAGAAACAAGCAAGCTTGACCAATCGGCAGAAAGACAAAGATCGCAGGAAAGACTACGCCCATCCCCATCAACCATACCAACCAGCGCCACTCAATTAGCTATGGCAAGATGCGGAATCGCAGCTGCAGCAGCTTAAGAACCTGTCCTAAATCTTTTTTAACCCCATATTTTACGGTTGTTCTTAAAATTTGTGTCCAGAAAAAACAGATCCTGAAACAAGTTCAGGATGACAATTAGCGCCAATTCCGAATAAGAACCTGCCTAAATTTTTCTCGATCTACTCCCCTCTCCCCTTGTGGGAGAGGGTTGGGGTGAGGGGTAAATTTTAAAACATCAATTCAGAAATTTTGGCCATGTCGCAAATCAACTTTCTGAAAAATCTGAACCCTTGATTTACAAGGGCTTGTCGAGTTTAAAAATGGTAAGAAATGGGGATTTGCGACAGTCCCATTTTGGAAAGAATCGATTAAAAAAGTTAATACCCCTCACCCTAACCCTCTCCCACAAGGGGAGAGGGAACTAATCGAGATTGGCTTGATGCCTTATCCGGAATTGGCGTAGATAAAGCTGCGGAACTACAACCAATCTTCAATCCCATCCAGCACAACCTCCTCCAACCTCACTGAATCAAGCTGGTTGATTTGTGGAATGCAGGTTGGGGAAGTAACGTTGATTTCGGTTAGATAATCGCCGATCACATCAATTCCGACAAAAAATAATCCGCGTTTTTTTATCTCGGGGCCAATACGTTCGCAAATTTCTTTTTCCCTTTGCGACAATTGCATTTTTTGCGCCACGCCGCCGGTGTGAAGATTGGCGCGCACATTATCACTCTGCGGAACACGTGCCACACCGCCGGCAAATTTTCCATCAATCAGAATAATTCTTTTATCGCCAAATCTGACTTCCGGCAAAAATTTCTGCGCGATGAGAGAAGTTTGATAAGCTTTAGTCATCAGCTCAAAAACCGAAGCAAGATTTGGATCATTTTCCTCAAGCAATATCACACCTTCACCACCACAGCCGTAAAGCGGCTTGAGAATGATTTTGCCGTGTGTCTTGCGAAATTCCATAACCTTTTTGATTTCAGAAGTGATTAGGGTTGGCGGAGTTAAATCGGCAAATTCGGAGACAAAAATCTTTTCCGGACAATTTCTGATTTCGCTTGGATCGTTAATAATCAAAACCTGATTTCTGATTTTTTCTAGAATGTAGGTTGAGGTGATGTAGTTCATGTCGAATGGCGGATCCTGCCGCACTAAAACAACATCCATCTCGGTTAAATCGCGCTCCTTTGTTTCAAGAATTTCAAAGTGATTTTTTTTCTCCTTTTTGAGGCGGATTTTTTTTAGCGGCGCAAAAACTTTGCGCGCGGCAAAATCAAAATTTAGCTCACGCGGCAAATAATAAAAAATCTCATAACCGCGGTTTTGCGCGGCGAGAAGTATGGCAAAGGTTGAGTCGGATTCAATGTTGATGGATGAGAGCTCATCCATTTGAGCGACTAGTTTCATAAATAAGAATAATCGTAAATGTGGTTGTTATCAGAAATGTTGTATCTCTAAAATAGATCCTGAAACAAGTTCAGGATGACAAGAGGTGATTGTCATCCTGAACTTGTTTCAGGATCTAATTTCAGACACAACTTTGTACAACAACCCAGTTTCTAAGAACAATCGTAAATGCATCCCTCAACTCAAAAAATTTTCCCTTTTTTCGATCTTGGCGACTTTGTCTTGCGTGAAAAATGCGATGAGGATGTTGAGAATTTTTTTGCCTATTATTCCAATCCCGAAGTCAACAAATTCATTCTCTGTGAAATTCCAAAAACCCTCGAGGAGGCCAGACATGAGCTGCATTACTGGCGTAAAATTTTTTATCAAAATGACGGCGCTTATTTTGCCATCGCCGACAAGCAAACCGATAAGATGATTGGTTCAATCGGGTTAAGCAGTTTTAACTCATATCAAAGCCGCATCGAATTAAGTTATGATTTGGCACAGGAATATTGGCGACGCGGCATTATGACACGGGCAATTGAGCGCATAGTTCAATATGCTTTCGACGATTTGCGCGTAAATCGCATTGAAGCTTCGATTTCGGTTTACAATATCCCGTCAAAAGAGTTGTTGTTGAAATGCGGATTTGTTCTCGAAGGCATTCTGCGCCAACATCGCCTTCATCTTGGCCAATTCGTTGATGTTTATTTTTTCAGCATGTTGCGCGGGGATTTGTGTTAAGGAGCCTGTCTTAAATCTCCTTCGCGAACGGTAGGCGTTGCCGTTACAGAACTGACTGTATTTGATGGTTGCGCAGCGTTGATTGCCACAGATAATTCCCGCACCAAAGATTCTGATCTTTCTGCGGCTCCCGGAACTTCTTCTTCCACTTTCTTTTCCAATTCAAAAACTGGCGGCTCATTAATTTGACGTATAGCGGCAATATCAGAAATAGCGCGCTTTTCAAAAAAACTGAGACCATCAAACAAGTTCGATATTCCGCCAGCCAATTCCTTTCCCTTACTTATTGAAGTAGTCGCAGCCATGAGAGCTGCCACTCTTGCAACGCCACCTTTGAACAAATTTTTTGGCTCAAACATTTCATGCGGAATGGAAGAATATTTTCCTGAAGCAAAGGCGCTATAAAGATTATGCAAAGGCGTTGTGGAAGCACAACAAGCCAGACGCAAACTATGTTGCATCACCTTTTTGATTTGATCATCTTTCATACCGGTTTTATCGCTTAAAAACTTACCATATTCCTGAAAAAGAACGGCGCTTATCGGATCAATGCCATAAATCGCCATGGCATAAAGAAAATTTCTGGTAAAAAGCAAAGACATGCTTGCCGGCCTGTTAGCAATGGCTACTTCCCTTCTTCGTCCTATTTTTTCTTGATCAAGGCCGATATTTACCAATCTAAACGTTTCTTCCGGATCGGTTTTATATGCCAGACCGGTTTCCACCGCAGCTGACAATAATGACCTGGAAAATGGATCAATATTCATATGATCCCCTCCGGCCATAATTGCAGAAGCTACAGGAATAGCGGAAGTGGTTCTTCGTAAAAAGCCAAATGTTGTCATGGAGACAAACTCAGATTTTAAAGAAGCAAGACACCCGAAAGCTCCTTTGTAAGTTTGACCTTCAATTCCCTTTTTAGCGGATAATCTTAAACCAACTGTAATGATTGGTTGTGCCAGAACTCCGGTTGCAGTCATGCCAATCTGATTTGTCAAAAATAATCCTCCTATCCTTCTGATATTTGTGAAAAGCTTATGATTACTTGACGAAGCATTCTCATGGTCAATTGGAAGCTCGCTAAAAGGATCGGTAAATGTAAAAGGAGGTTTAGACATAATTTCAAATAAGATTTAATAAAACAGGCTTACACGGGCCATGTCGCAAATCAACTTTCTGCAAAGTCTAAACTCTTGATTTACAAGGGCTCATCGCGTTTAAAAATGGCAAGAAATGGGGATTTGCGACAGTCCCGCACAGGATATACCAAACTTGGTATTTAGTTGAAGCGCAAAACAAGAAAAAACATTTGATCTTTTTGCAACATAATTTTTTAAAAAATTTTCCAAAAGCTAATTTCAATTTGACTTTTGTTTTGCCATGCCTTTAATGCGCCGCCCTTTCTTACTGGCTCTTAAATCTTTCTAGAAAATGCTAAAAACTTACACGGCAAAGCCGAGTGAAATTCAAAGAAAATGGTGGCTGATTGATGCGGAAAATCTGGTGGTTGGCCGTCTTGCTTCAATTGTCGCCAAAATTCTGCGCGGCAAACATAAAGCAAGCTTCTCGCCAAATCTTGATTGCGGCGATCATATCGTTGTCATCAACGCCGAAAAAGTGAAACTCACCGGCAAAAAATACGCCGAAAAACTTTATCACTGGCACACTGGCTATCCAGGCGGAATCAAAGACAAAACCGCACGCCAAATCATTGAAGGAAAATTTCCCGAAAGAGTTTTGCATTATGCCGTTGAAAGAATGATTTCCCGCGGACCTCTGCAACGCGACATCATGGTTAAACTCCACATCTACAAAGGAGCCAATCACAAACATCAGGCGCAAAATCCACAAATTTTGGATGTGGCTTCAATGAATCGTAAAAACAAAAAATTTAACTAAGATATGAATTTGAAGATAAGCTCTAAAGAAAAAATCATCAAAAAAGAGGAAGAAGAAACAAAGGTGAGAGAAAAAGTCTCCACCCCAAAAATTGATGCTTCCGGCCGCTCTTACGCAACCGGCAAAAGAAAAAACGCCGCAGCGCGCGTATGGATAAAAAAGGGCAATGGCAAAATCACCGTTAATGGTCTCGATGCCAAAACCTATTTCGGCCGCGAAATTTTGGTAAGCATGGTTAAAGCTCCCTTTGCCACAGCAAAAGGTGAAAATAAATTTGATGTTATAGCCACAATCACAGGCGGCGGCAAAAGCGGACAAGCCGGAGCGTTGGCTCACGGCATCAGCAAAGCTTTGGTTGAGTTTGATTGCGATACACACAAGGCTTTAAGAAAAGGTGGCTTTCTCACTCGCGATCCAAGAGTTGTCGAACGCAAAAAATACGGCCTCAAAAAGGCACGCAAAGGCCAAACCTACCGCAAACGTTAATTTAAAGAAAGTGCACGAAGCACGAAGCACGAAGCACGAAGCACGAATTTTCATCGCCTCCGATCACGCCGGTTTTCACTTAAAAAAATTTCTAATCACAGAACTCACAAAATCAGGATTCAAGCTTGCTGATCTTGGTTGCAATTCGGCAGAAAAATCAGTGGATTATCCTGATTACGCGCAAAAGCTCGTCAAAAAAATCAAAAAAGAATTCGGGATTTTAATTTGCGGAAGCGGTGTTGGAATTTGCATGGCGGCAAATCGCTTCAAACATGTGCGCGCCGCATTAAGCTATAATGTAAAATCAGCAAAACTTGCAAGAGCTCACAACGATGCCAACGTGCTTTGCCTTGGCGCCAGAATGACTAAAGACCAATCAGCCCTAGCAATTGCAAAAGCCTTCTTAAACGGCAAATTTGAAGGCGGAAGGCATGAAGAAAGAGTTAAAAAACTCGGAAGATGATTGAAGGAAGCGGAGAGCAAGAGATAGGAGACAGATGGATTAGAAGCTTTGGCCGCATCAAAAGCCGCAAACTCTCCGATCACAAAAAATTTTTGCTGAAAAACCTACTGTCAACTTATCAGATCCCGAAACAAGTTCGGGATGACAATCTGGTTTGCATTCACAACATGACTTACACTTGTCATCCCGAACTTGTTTCGGGATCTAAAATAGAAATCGGCTTCGGCTTCGGTGATTTTCTTTTTGAAAAAGCCAAAAAAAATCCTGATAAAAATTTTTTTGGTTGCGAACCTCACCTCAACGGAGTTGTGAATTTATTGGCTAAACTTGAGAAAGAGCCACTTTCAAATCTCAAAATCTCGCAAGAAGATGTCCGCGTTTTTTTACAAAATTTTCCCGATAATTTTTTTGATGAAATTTATATTTTATTTCCCGATCCCTGGCCAAAATTAAAGCATTTCAAACGCCGTCTGATCACTACAAAATTTCTTGATGAAATTCTTTCGCCAAAAATGAAAAAAGCTGCAAGACTAATAATTGCAACAGACCACGACTCTTACAAAACCTGGATTTTATCAGAAATTTTGCACAGCAAAAAATTTTTCTGGCTCGCAAATTCCAAAAAAGACTGGCAGATTTTCCCTGAAAATTGGACCAAAACCAAATACCAAAAAAAGGCCGAAAACGAAGGAAGAATTCCAATAATTTTGAATCTGATTCATCAATGAATTATCAATTACCAAACATTCGCGGTTCGTATCGCCAAAACGCCAAACTAAAAAACTGGTTCGATGTCGGCGGCCATGCCGAAATTATGTTTCGTCCCGCTGATATGGCTGATTTGCAGTATTTTTTAAAAAATTGTCCCAAAAAAATTCCAATCCAGATTTTAGGCGCTGGTTCAAATGTTATAGTTTCTGATGAAGGCGTGAAAGGTGTTGTCATCAAACTTCCCGCTGAATTTGCCAAAATTTCGCATGAAGAGAAAATGGTGACAGCGGGCGCTGCCGCTTTGTGCGGCAATGTCGCGCTTTATTGCAAAAATGCTGCTCTTTCCGGTTTAGAATTCTTCAGCGGAATTCCCGGCTCAATCGGTGGCGCAATCGCCATGAATGCTGGCTGTTATGGTTTTGATGTCGCACAAAATCTAATCAGCGCTATCGCAATGGATTTTGATGGAAATTTGCACAAATTATCGAATTCCGATTTTGGATTTTTTTATCGCGGCAATAAAATTTCAAAAAATTTTATTTTTATCGAAGGACGTTTCAAAGCAGCAAAATCAAGCTTCGATGAAGTTGAAAAAAAAATTACTGAATTAAACAGGCAACGCGAAAAAGCGCAACCAATCCGCGCCAAAACCGGAGGCAGCACTTTTAAAAATCCGCCAAGATTGAGTGCGTGGAAGTTAATTGATGAAGCCGGATATCGCGGAAAAATTATCGGCGATGCACAAATTTCAGAAAAACACTGCAACTTCATGATCAATCGCGGACAAGCGAAGGCAAAGGATTTGATTGATTTAGGCAATGAAGTAAAAAAATCAGTGAAAGAAAAAACCGGTGTCGATTTGGAATGGGAAATAAAAATCTTGAAGTGAAATAAAATTCTCTGTTGCAATTTTAAAACAAGTCAGGCAAGTTGCGCCGCGCCTTACAAATCGTCATGCGAACCATGATTGTTTGGGTTATTTCAGTCAATCAATCCAAAAACTAATTATGAAAAAGATTTTTTCTTCTGTGGCAAAAATTACCATTCTATCATTTCTAATCCTTGCATTAGCTCCACTAGTTGTCCCTGCAATTTCATCTGATGCATTTGCACAAAGCGGAACCACCGTCTCTACCACTACAAGCTCAAATGTCTTGGTTGATACGGTTTGTAACGTATTAAAAATCATCACCGGCAATGCTGGTAAAGCCTTCGCTGCTTTTGCCATCATCTCTGTTGGTATCGGCTTCTTTACTGGTAAAGTATCCTGGGGTTTGATGATTGGTGTTGCCGCTGGTATCGCCGCGATGTTTGGCGCTCCATCAATCGTTTCCGCCATCACTGGCAAAGGCGCTTACGATTGCGGCGCTTAATTAATCCGCTTCAAAACGTTTAAAAACATGTCAAGAAAATGCGATTTGCTTGCTGTTTCTGTTATGAGTGGACACAAAGTCTCTCACTCTAACCGTAAAACAAAAAGAGAGTTTCGCCCAAATTTAAAAAATGTTTCTTTGAAGAGCGATACGCTTGGCGTTGACATAAGGTTAAAGCTAGCTGTATCAACCATTAGAACTATCAACAAGCTTGGCAATATTGACAATTTCCTGATTAATTGTCGCTATGCCAAACTCACTGCTCTTGGAAAAAAGATAAGAACAAAAATCAAAAATAAGTTGATTGATTCCGGCAAACTCTCTGACGTTAAAATCATTAGAGAAAAGAAAGCAGCAAAAAAGAAAATTAAAAAATAATTTCAATTTTACCCCTCACCCCAACCCTCTCCCACAAGGAGAGGGGGAGTTAATCCGAATTCGGTGCAACTCCCTCTCCCCTTGTGGGAGAGGGTTGGGGTGAGGGGTAATATTTAGCAAGAGGGTAAATAAACTCTTCAAAAACAAACCGGTCCTAATACAAACGGACCGGTTTTTTATTGCTCAAATTTTAAAATTTCAAAAATGACCGAACAAAATTTTGACGTAGTAATAATCGGCGGCGGGCCGGGCGGATATGTTGCGGCAATTCGCGCATCACAACTTGGGCTTAAAACAGCCTGTGTGGAAAAAAGAAAAACTTTGGGCGGAACTTGTTTGAATATCGGCTGTATTCCCTCAAAAGCTCTGCTTGAAATTTCGCATAAATTTCATGATGCAAAACATGGTTTTGAAAAATTAGGAATCCAAATTTCCGAACCAAAAATTGACATAAAAAAATTGCTGCAAAACAAAAACGAAATTGTTTCTGGCTTAACTCAAGGTATCGCCGGATTATTCAAGAAAAACAAAGTTTCCTACATCGAAGGTGCAGGAAAATTTTTGGATAAAAATACGATCGAAGTAACAAAATCCGACGGCAGTAAAGAAAAAATTTCCGCTAAAAATTTCATCATCGCCACCGGATCGGAAGTGACAAAACTTCCCGGTGTTGATATTGATGAAAAGGTGATTGTCTCTTCAACCGGCGCACTTGATCTTGAAAAAGTCCCGCAAAAAATGATCATAATTGGCGCTGGCGTTATCGGGCTTGAGCTTGGCTCTGTTTGGGGCAGATTTGGCGCTGAAATTGAAGTCATTGAATTCCTCGACAAAATCACGCCTTCAATGGATGCGGAAATCTCGCGCAACTTCCAGAGAATTCTCGAAAAACAATGTTTTAAATTCCGTCTTTCGACAAAAGTTGTTGCAGTGAAGAACGAAAAAAACGGCGCTAAAGTTGAGATTGAATCTGTTGCCGATGACAAAAAAGAAAATAGCAAAAAAGAAACTTTATCAGCCGATGTTGTTCTAGTTGCGATTGGACGCAAACCAAACACAGAAAATCTTGGATTGGAAAATGTTGGCATCAAAACCAACGCACGCGGTTTCATTGAAAATCATCATCTGCGCACATCAGTTGAAAATATTTTCGTTATTGGCGATGTAACAACAGGCCCGATGCTTGCCCACAAGGCTGAAGATGAAGGCGTTGCCGCAGCAGAAATCATCGCCGGACAAGCCGGACATGTAAATTATGACACGATTCCAAACGTAATTTACACTTATCCGGAAATCGCATCAGTCGGTAAAACTGAAGAAGAATTAAAAGCGGCCGGCATCAATTACAAAGTCGGAAAATTTTCGATGATGGCAAACTCACGCGCCCGTGCCACTTTTGATTCAGAAGGTTTTGTTAAAATTTTATCCGATGCAAAAACCGACCGCATTTTAGGCGCTCACATAATTGGACGCGAAGCCGGAAACACAATTCACGAAGTGGTTGTCGCCATGGAATTTGGCGGATCAGCAGAAGATATCGCAAGAACCTGCCACTCTCATCCAACCTACAACGAAGCTGTGAAGGAAGCAGCTTTAGCAGTTGATAAGCGTCAGATTCACAGCTAATTCCAAACCGGCTTTCTTGCCAAAAATTCTTCAACGTTAAATTTCACCACATCTGAAAACGAATTGTTGTCAGCGTGTATTTTGCGCTGGCGATTTGAACTGTTTCCCTTGCTGATAATTTCACGTAAAACGTCGACATATTTTTTGTAACCCAGTTTTTTTTCGTAGATAGCAAGCTTGTCCAGCCACTGCAAAATATCTTCGCTGATTGGCTTTGTTGCGCCGTCAAAATCAACAACGAGATCGGCATGTAAACCATGCCTGATCACGCGCCACTTATTTTCACGCGAGAACCATAATGGCGGGGTTGGCACCTGCCCTATCCAATCACCGCTATCATTAAACCAATGGCTCAACATATGAATAAAAGCAACGATGGCCAAAGCTTCATCCAAAGTAGCAGGACCATCGCAGGCACGAATTTCAAGGGTGCCGTAAGCCGGACTTGGACGAATATCCCACCATAAATCCTTGATGGAATTTATAGCCTTGCATTT
Source organism: Alphaproteobacteria bacterium RIFCSPLOWO2_01_FULL_40_26 (assembly GCA_001767955.1). Taxonomy (GTDB): domain Bacteria; phylum Pseudomonadota; class Alphaproteobacteria; order Rickettsiales; family UBA1997; genus UBA2645. The sequence continues at coordinate 47,350 of MEMO01000035.1, forward strand.
CTTTAAGATGCGATAGAGATGCTCAAATTCATTCCAGTTTCTGGCGCGATAAGGATGTCCGGCAGTTGGCAATGCTTCATAAGTGGTTGGACGGCATGAAGCAAGACCAGTGTCATCACCCTGCCAAAAAGGTGAACTGGCTGAAAGCGCCAGTAAATGCGGAACAAAATTAAGAAAAAAATTATTAAAGCGAATGGCATCATCGCCGCTTTTCATTCCCAAATGGACATGCAAACCATAAACCGTCATACGACGAGTCAGCCATTGGTTGCGATCAATCAAATCCTGATAACGCGGAAGCGAAGTGATGACACAATCTGAATAAAGCGAAAAAGGATGGCAGCCGGTGGTGGCAAAATTAATGCCAAACTCATCGCCGATTTTAGTGATGATATCATAAGATTGGCTTAAATCTTTTTCGACTTCACAAACATCAAAACACTTGCTGGTATTGATCTCAACCGTGCTCAAATAAAATTCCTGCTTGATCTTTTTGGTAAGTGAAGATGCGGCTTTTAAAATCTCTTCCGCTCTCGGAGTTAAATTGAAAGAATCTCTGTCAATCAGTTGCAACTCGATTTCAACACCAAGCGTTAAAACTCCATTCGAGCAAAAGTCAATTTCTGACTTTTTACCAAAACCGGAAAAAAAATTAACCAGCGATGAGAGGTGGTTTTTCATGTTAACTCCGTAAATTAGACAACGACACGCTTTATGCCGGAGTTGATCCTTGTAACAATTTCGTAATTTGAACTTTGCGAGAATTCTGCCCAATCATCGGCAGAAATTGCAACCTTTTTTTCGCAGCCAATTATTGTTGCGATATCGCCGACTTTGACATTTTCAATTTCTGTCACATCAAGCACGATCAGATTCATCGTCACACGCCCGATTTGTGGAACTTTTTTGCCTTTAACAATCACAAAGGCCTTGTTTGAAGCAAGGCGAGGAATGCCATCGAAATAGCCAATGCCAAGCACTGCCAATTTTGAATCACGCTGCAAAATGTGAGTGCAATTGTAGGAAATGGCGCTGCCTTTTTTTAAAAATTTCACTTCCAGAATTTTTGCTTTCCATGACAAAACCGGCGTTAATTTTACCTGATTTTGTTTACTTTTTTTGATCTGTTTTGAAGGCCATAAACCATAAAGCGAAACACCGATTCTTGCCATATCAAAATGCTTTGAAACCTTACCTATCAAGGTTGAAGCGCTAGCGCAATGATGGATTAGAGGATTAATTTTGAAGCGCAAAAATTCCTCTTGTAAGCGCAATAATTGCCGCGCCTGATTTTTAGTGTAATCGTCAAAATTAAAATCATCAGCAGAAGCAAAATGCGCATAAAGACCAACAACGTGCAAAGGTGATTTTCTCAGGAAATTCACCACTTTTTTCATATCGTCTTCGATAAAACCATCTCTTCCCAAGCCGGTATCAACACAGATGTGAATCTTCAGATTTTTTTTAACTTTTTGTAAAATATCGAAAGTTGTGACGGTCAGTTCAATATCATGTTTTATCGCCAGATCAACCTGATCCAAAAAAGCGCGCTCCAAAACCAATAGCTTTTTTTTAAAACCATTTTGACGCAGTAAAAGCGCGTCCCTAAAAGCATAAACAGCAAAATAATCCACCTTGTTTTCGATCAATTTTGCCACCTCTAAAAGCCCATGTCCATAAGCATTGGCTTTGATCACTGCCATGAATTTTGTCTTCTGTGGCAGAATTTTTTTGATTTGAAAAATATTGTTTAGAAGCGCTTTTTTACTGATTTCAAGCCAAGTTGTAATCATGCAATTTTATTGAAAAAACAATTTGGTTTGCCGGTATGACATGCTGGCCCGCTTTGTTCAACTGCAAGCAAAAGACAATCAAAATCGCAATCAGCAGTAATTGAGATTACTTTTTGAACATGACCGGAAGTCTCACCCTTTTTCCACAAAGCATTTCGTGAACGCGAAAAATACGTGGCATATCCACTTGCAAGAGTAAGGCGCAGGGATTCTTCATTCATCCAGGCCATCATCAAAACCTCACCACTTTTAACATCTTTGGCTATTGCAGGAATGAGACCGTTGTGATCGAATTTTAACTTCTTTAAAATCTCTGACATGAAAAAAATTATAAACTCAAATCCGTCATCAGAACCATCCAGAATTTCGCTAACCCTTGATTCTGCCGGTCTTGTGCGAGCACCGCACAGGAAGCGTATCATGCATACGGTTCCTGAGCGGAGCGGAGCACAAGGCCGGCAGAATCAAGGGTTAGTAGAAATTATGGGTGGTTCTGATGACGGATTTGAGTTTATTTGCACTAGGCGCATCGAGTTTGACGCCGCACACAGAATTCTCAATCATGAAAGCAAATGCAAAATGTTGCACGGTCATCGCTATGCGCTGGAGGCAAGTTTTACCGCAAAAAAACTTGATGATTTGGGACGTGTAATTGATTTTGGAACAATTCGTGAAGTGCTTGGTTCTTGGGTTGAAGAGCATCTCGATCACAACACAATTCTTTCAATCAAAGATAAAAAACTTGGTGGAAAAATTTCCTCTGAAACCGGACAAAAAATTTATTACCTCAAAGAAAATCCAACCGCCGAAAATATCGCCAACCACCTTTTAAAAGAAATTTGTCCGAAACTTTTCGCCAAAAAAAATGTCAAATGCGTGGCAATAAAACTTTACGAAACGCCGAATTGTTATGTTGAAACCAAATAGTTTTAGAGCCTGTTTTCAAGATTGTTCTTAAAATTTTGTGTCCAAAAAATAGATCCTGAAACAAGTTCAGGATGACAATCTGGGAAAGATGATTCTAAAACATGTCATCCTGAACTTCTAAAACATGTCATCCTGAACTTCTAAAACATGTCATCCTGAACTTGTTTCAGGATCTATTTTTAGAGACACAACATTTTTGAAAACAGGCTCTAAAAAATACCATGTTTGATAATTTTTCCGACAAAATCACAAAAATCTTTAATCAGATTTCCGGCAAAAAATTCATCTCGGAAGATGATTTAAATACCGCGATGCGCGAAATTCGAATCGCACTTTTGGAAGCTGATGTTGCTTTGCCAATTGCCAAAAATTTTATCGAGCAAGTCAAACAAACTGCCTTGGGACAACAGCTGATCAAATCTGTTTCACCAGGACAAATGATCGTAAAGATCGTTCATGATGAATTGGCAAAATTACTGGGAAGCGAAAAATCAGAAATCAACCTTGATACACGCCCGCCTGCAGTGATTTTAATGGTTGGTTTGCAAGGCGCAGGCAAAACCACATCTGCGGCAAAATTGGCGCTGCGGTTAAAAAATAAAAACCATAAAAAGATTTTGCTCGCCTCACTTGACACTTACAGGCCAGCAGCGGCAGAGCAGTTAAAAATTTTGTCACAAAAAATCTTTGTTGATTGTGATGAGTTCGACACACAAAAAAAACCAATCGAGCTCGCAAAAAAAGCCAGACAAAAAGCCGCTGATTTCGGTTATGATGTTTTAATTCTCGACACCGCGGGACGCATCGCAATCGATAAAACAATGATGCAGGAATTGGTTGAAATTCAAAATGCCGTTGTTGCTACGGAAACTCTGCTCGTCGTTGATGCCATGATTGGACAGGATGCTATAAATGTTGCCAAAAATTTCCTGGAAAAATTGCCAATCAGCGGAGTTATCTTAACACGTTTGGATGGCGATTCTCGTGGTGGCGCAGCTTTGACCATGAAGGCTGCAACCAATTGTCCAATCAAATTTATCGGCGTCGGCGAAAAAGTAGAAGAGCTCGATGAATTTAATCCGGAGCGTATCGCTTCAAGAATTGTCGGCATGGGTGATGTGGTTTCTCTGGTTGAAAAAGCGCAGGAAATTTTTGACGAAGAAGAGATGAAAAAGGCAGCAAAAAAGTTGCGTGCCGGTGAGTTTGACTTCAATGATTTGCTATCGCAAATCCGCAATATGAAAAAAATGGGTGGTGCGGCGAACATAATAAATCTGCTGCCAGGCATCGGGAAGATAAAAGAGCAACTCGGCAAAATGAACAATCTCGAAAAGGAAATAAAATTGCAGGAAGCCCTGATTCTTTCGATGACCAAAACCGAAAGAAATGATCCGGAAATTTTAAATTCCTCACGCAAACACAGAATCGCCAAAGGCGCTGGCAGCACAATTCAGGAGGTCAATCGCCTGATGAAAAAATATAAACAGATGAAAAAAATGATGGGAAAAATGGGAAAAATTGATCCAGAAAAAATGAAAGAGATGATGGGAAATTTTAACGAAGGTGAAATGTCAAAATTTAGAAATTTTATTTAGCTGTATGTCATCTTTAAGCCAAACAAAAATTCTCCCTTATCCGGCAAAAAAAATTTATGATCTGGTGATGGATATTGAAAAATATCCGGAATTTTTGCCCTGGTGCAAACAGGCAAAAATTGTTGAAAAAATTTCAGAAGAAAATTTGCGCGCCGATTTATTGATTAATTTTAAAAATCTTTTTGAAAAATATCGCTCTGACGTGAAGCATGGAAAATCAAGGCCTGATGAGTTTTTTGTTGATGTGATTGCAATTCAGGGTCCATTCAAAAATTTGGTAAATAAATGGAAATTCCGTGATTTGGAAAATGAAAATTGCGAAGTGGAATTTTTCATCGAGTTTGAATTCAACTCAATTTTTCTAACCAAAATGGTCGGCACAATTTTTGAGAAAGCGGTGACAAAAATGATGGACGCTTTTGAAGTGAGGGCAGAAAAATTAGATCCCGAAACAAGTTCGGGATGACAATCTTGGAGAGATGGTTTCAAAACATGTCATTTTTATACCCTCAAATTTTCATCGGCAAAATCACCATGTTTTGTCCTTGGACATGCAAGCGTCTTTGCATGATGTATGGGATGTGGTTGAAGAGGATTTGGGTGAAAATATTTTCATTGTCGAAGATAAATTTGGTGCCGAAGAAAACCGTATTTGGATAATCCCTTACCACACGATTGGTTAGTTGTGTCATCTTTTCGACAATATCGGCATCATATCCGACATAGGCTTTGGCAAAGCGGCCATTGGCATTGCAGTAATTTTTGTATTTGCGCAAAATCATTTTGGTTTTGCTACGCATTTCGCGCCATCTTTTTTCTTCGCGGAAATTGTTGAAATCAACTTCGCCAACCATAACGAAAATAAAATTCTTAAAAATTCCGGGAAAAAGTTTTTTGATCTCAAGCAGACAATTCATGCCGCTGCCAAAAGTTTGATCAACGATGATCGCCGCTGTTGGCGCTTCTTTATCAACTTCCGTGATTTCAACTTCCGAAACCACATTATAATCCAGAAATTCATTTTCCTTTTGGCTTAAATGTAATCTGAAACGGCGATAAATATTTTTAATCAGCAAACCAAAAGCGATGAAAATGGAAGTAATCAGCAACGTCACCCAACCACCTTCATAAAATTTTTCAAAAATGGTGATTGATAAAATGCCAAAGCAGACAATGAAACCGACAAACGAAATCAGCATTTTGCTTTTCCATGCCGGTTTTCTTCTACGGTTGCGCAGCCAATAAATCGTAAGGCCGAGAAGCGACATCGAAAAAGTGATGAACACGTTGATCGAATAAAGCACCACCAAAACATGAACCGAGCCGCCGGTGATGATCAGTGTGATAATTGCCGCAATCGCCATAAATAAAATGCCGTTTTTCGTGACCAATCTGCTGGAAAGAGAGCTAAAAGATTTGGGCATCCATTCATCAGAAGCCATGTTGGCAATGACATTGGGACCGGCAAGAAATCCGGCATTGGCAGCAACAACCAAAAGACCGGTTTCAAAAAGCATCACAATTGGCACCAGAAAATTACCGAATTCGATGTCATTGTAGTTCCAGGTTTCGGTGAGGATGTAGAAGGTAGTGGCGTTCAAAGTTTGTCCTTCAACTTTGGCAACGCCCCACAACAGATAAAGCAAGGTGATTCCGGCGGCCATGAAAGCGAGAGAAATTGCCACCATGAACATTGTCAATTTTCCGGTGCGATCTCGTGGTTCCGACAAGGTATTAACATTGTTTGAAACCGCTTCCAAACCAGTGTATGTGCCGGCTCCCATCGAAAAGGCTTTGAGAAAAATTGATAAAATAAAAACCCAGCCAAAAGCGTTTTTCATTTCTCCGGTTTCGGCAACGGCTTGAGGAATAAGGGTGGCAAGGCCATAGCGATGTGCCACAATACCATAAACAATCAAAGCAAAATGTGTGATGATGAAGCCAAGAAAAACTGGCAGCAGAATCTTAATTGACTCTTTCATGCCGCGCAGATTCAGGAAGGCGAGAAAACAAATCAGAATAGCGGCAAAAACTATTTTGGCTTTTTGCCATTCGGGAGGAAGAAAACTGAAAATTGCGTCAATTGCAGCGGCAATCGAAATCGAGATGGTTAAAACATAATCAACAATCAAAGCTGAACCCGAAACAAGACCGGCATGGCGCCCTAAAAGCTTTGTTGCCACACGATATCCTCCGCCACCATTTGGAAAAAGTTCGATGACTTGAGTGTAAGCGTAAGAGATGATGAAAATGGTGAGAGTAATGGCAATCACGAGATAGATCGCCAGATCGCTATGAACGCCAAGCGCAATAAATCCTTCTTCCGGACCATAACATGAGGAAGAAATCCCATCCGCTCCAAGGCCAACCCAGGCAAGAAAGGCGGCTAAAGAAATGTGTTTTCTGGTTTCTTTGTCGAAAGGATCGCGCTTTTGTCCGAAGAGAAAATTTCTGATTTTGAAAAACATTTATTTAGACACTGTTAGCTAATTATTTTTTTCGGGATTTTTTGCCAATTTTTAGCGACTTTTTTGAAGAATTTTGAAGCTGTATTAGACATACTGCGAAAAATTCTTCAAAAAAATGAGCAAAAATTCGCAAAAAAGCACGGAAAAAATAATTAGCTAACAGTGTCTAAGTTTTTTCATTAACCGCTCGATTAATTCCGGCGATTTCAGGCCGCGCACTTTTTCTATTCCCGAAGAAATATCAATCATTTTTGCACCGGTGATTTGCAAGGCTTCATCGATGTTGTTGATATTCAGACCGCCGGATAAAAACCAATCCTTTTTACCATGAAAATCCCGCAGAATCTTCCAGTCAAAACTTTCACCACTGCCGGCTTTTTTGCTGTCGAAGAGAAAAAAATCTACTACTTCTTCAAAATACTTTACTTGATCGAGATCACTGTCGTTGCTGATTCGGAAGGCCTTGATGATTTTTATTTGCGGAAATTTCTGCCTCACCATTTGCAGAAAACTGACATCTTCTTGCCCGTGAAATTGAAAAAAATCAGGAGAAAATTTTTGTGAAATCTTTGACAAAAAATCGAAACCGGCGTCAACTACAACCGCAACTTTAGCAATGCCAGACGGAATCTTGGCAGAAATTTTTGCGGCATCTTCAGGAGAAATATAGCGCACAGAATCTTTGCAAAAAACAAAACCGATAAAATCACATTTGCACGCAATTGCGACTTCAACTGATTTTTCATCAGTAAAACCGCAGAGTTTAACTTTCATTGCTGATTTGTAGATGTTTGACATTGAGGCTGGAAACTATTTTTTTGCCGGTTTTTCTTTCAATAGCTTTACGTGTATTACCGGCAATTGCGCCACCTTGTCTTGCAATTTTACGATTTTCAGAAAAATTTTTTGGTTGTTTTTCTTTGGAGATTTCGGTGGTAGTTGCTTCGGCAAGCATATTTAAAACCAGTTCAAGATTGGTCATGTTATCGCGTAAATTCTGCTTTTTTAAACCTTTAAAATTTCTGTATTGTTTTGTGGTAAATTCCGACCACGCTTCAGTAATTTCATCAGTCAAAATTGCAAATTCTTCCCCTTTTTTAACACCACGATTTTCCCATTCATTGGTTAACTCTTTACGCACCTCAATACTTTTCAAACGCTGGTTAACCCATTCTTTGGAGTAACCTTTGCGCAGATAGGTTTCCATTAATCTTTCAATACCAATTTCCGGATCTTCAATTTCATCAATTCTTTCTGCTCCAACTTTGGCCAGCCATAATTTGAATGGTTCAGCTTTTGGAGATGGGATTGATTGGATGAGACGGAAAACTGTTTGAAGATCGGCAACATCGGTATTGTAAAATTTACCATCACTTGCCTGTATTTTCAGTTGGTTACAATTTGTAACCAACTGACTTCCTTCCTTTAACAACCTGTGTTTTAGAACTTTCCAATAGTTTCGTGCCAAACTAAAATTTGCCTGATCGGTCAGAACAGCAACAATATCCACAATTGAAAAATACCATTTTTCTTCCTTGTCATTCCAAACAGAACGAATTTTTTTTGATTCAAAAATTTTGATGTTGGTTGATTTTTTCATAAACAATTTTGAGTTAAGTGAGTTGTATTTTCTTCCCGCAAATCTCTTCAACAATTCTCAAAAGCTTCACGACATCCTTCGCCAAAATCTCCAAATCCTTTTTGGTCATGAAAAATTTTGTATCGTAGCGGCCGCCGATATAGGCATATTCGAGGAGTTTGAAGCGGGTTTTTTGAATGTCGGTTTTTTGAGGGAAGAGTTTTTTGAGATTGGGGTGGAGGCGGTTGATTTTGATGGCGAGGAGAGAGAGGAAATGTTCGTTGGGACAATAGTTGGTGAAAACTAGGTGGAGGGTTTTGTAGGAGTGTTCTATGGATTGATGAAGATTGAAAGCCGCCAAACCATTGCCTTTTTCATTTCTAGGCAAATGAAACAAATACGAATCCCAAAATCCTTTCGCTCTTTCAAACCACCATTCAAAATTCTCTCTCGCAGCCCTTCTCTTCTCCCCCAAAGCAAGCTTTCTGGCTTTAGCCAATTTCGATCTTTTTGAATCATAAAGCACAATGCCTTCCTTCCTGATATCGGAAAAAAAATATTGTCCCACTTCCAATTTCTCATTCAGCTTCTTGATGTCATGGGCAAGAATGGTATTCACCGGAGCGGTTAATTTCAGCTTTCTGCATTCATCTTCAATCTTATGCCAGATGGAGAAGTTTTTCTTTTTGGTTATAACCAAAATGTCATAATCGGAAACTCTTCTAAATCCCGGTTTGTTTGGAATAACATCCTGCAATTCCCTATAATCACCTCTGGCATAGGAGCCAAAGAGAATGATCATCTCAACATCATCACAATTTTTGCGGATGACGGAGACCAGTTTTTTTAAATCTTTTTGTTTGATTTG
>MEMO01000036.1 GCA_001767955.1 Alphaproteobacteria bacterium RIFCSPLOWO2_01_FULL_40_26
GCGTATCTGGCAATACGGTGAGTAATTTTGTCAAAAAATAAGCAAAAACAGGGTAAAATATGGGGTTAAAAAAGATTCAGGACAGGTTCTTAGGGGGGATAAAATTAAAAATTATGCGTGAATTTCAGTTAATAGAAAAAATTTTTAAACCGCTGACTAAAGGCTGTGATGCTGCGCAATGCCTTGCTGATGATGCTGCAAAAATTTCTCTAAAAAAAAATGAAGAGCTGGTGATCAGCAAAGATGTGATGGTTGAAAATGTGCATTTTTTGTCGGATGATGGCGGTTTTAAAATTGCTTCCAAACTTTTGCGCGTAAATTTATCAGACCTTGCTGCTTCTGGCGCCACACCACTTTATTACATGCTCGGATTTTCTAAAACCAAAGATTGTGATGAAAAATTTTTGCGTGAATTCGCCCGCGGTTTGAAATCAGTGCAAGATGAATTTGATTTATGCCTGATCGGTGGCGACACGGTGAGATCGCAGGAAAAATTCTTCTCGGTAACAATTTTTGGTAAGGTAAAAAAATGGCAAATTTTATCGCGCAATCAGGCTAAAGAAGGTGATTTGATCTTTGTTTCGGGAACAATTGGAGATGCGTTTATTGGCTTTACCAAAGCTTGCGAGTCGATGAAATATTTTTCACAACGGCATTTTTTTCCAACACCAAGAATCGAATTAGGAAAACAATTGCTTGCAAAAAAACTATCGAAATGCGCGATTGATATTTCGGACGGATTGCTTGCCGATTTACGTCATATTTGCCACGCTTCAAAATTGGATGCAGAAGTTTTTCTTACAAAAATACCATTTTCTATTCATGCGCAAAAGATCCTGAAACAAGTTCAGGATGGCGGCCGAGTTTGTAGTCATCCTGAACTTGTTTCAGGATCTAAATTCACTACTCTTGATCTTCTCTCCCATGGCGATGATTATGAGCTGATCTTCGCTGTAAATCCAAAAAACCGTAAAAAAATTTTGCATCTGGCAAAATCGTTAAAACTTGATTTGACTTGTATTGGTGAGTTTAAAAAATCCACGCAGAAAAAATTCGAGGTCGTTTTGCGCAACGAAAAAAACCAAAAAATAAAAATTAAAAAATTCGGTTATGAGCATTTTTAACACAACCATTTTTAACCCAACCAAAAGCAATGAAAAATACGCTAGCTCCTTCAGGCGTAGTACTGCGGCTTCTATTGATATTTCCATCGTTCTTTTCCTGCGCATCATCGCCATGCAAATTTTGGGAGCGATATGGATGAACAATGCTATTATCGAATTTATCCAGGAGTTTAGAGAAAAATTCGGCACCGAAACCATGAAAAATACACCGGAACATATCGATTTCGTTGTTCATCACCGCGTTTTTGTTTACGCGCTGACTTTCTATTTTTTAATCATCATGGTTGGCGCGATTTATCACGCCTATCTCAATTCTTCATCATGGATGGGAACAATTGGAAAGCGCATAATGAAAATAACAATTATCACCAACAATAATCTGAAAATCGGCTTAAAACGTGGCTTGCTGCATTATTTCCTCTCAATTCTACCTTTCGCTTTCATACTTTTTCTTACCAGCTTCCAGTTCAAAAATGAACTGACATTTTATCAGGCTGTCACCTATTCCGAAACCATGATTTTCTTTGGGATTCTCTTTCTGTTATGGATACAAATTCACCTATTCACCAAAAACAAAACCACCGCTTATGATCTGATTTGCAACACAGTTTTAGTAAACGGAAAAACTGAAGCAAAATGGCCATGGAGTAAGACAGATAAGCAATGCTAAATATTTCCCAAAAAACCATTAACAGCAAAGTTAGCTGCAATTCGATTGGGTTGCATAGCGGAGCTAATGTAAAAATGATGCTTTTGCCCGCGCCGTGCAATAGCGGGATAATTTTCAGACGTAGCGATGTTGAATCCGGAAAAAATGAGATCAAAGCTCATTACAAAAACGTTGTTGCCACAAATCTTGGCACCACGATTTCTAATGAATTTGGCACCAAAGTTGCAACCATCGAGCATTTGATGGCAGCAATTTGGGGCTGTGGAATTGACAATCTTATTGTTGAACTCAACGCTGAAGAAATTCCGATAATGGATGGCTCTTCCGCCCCCTTTGTGTTTCTGATTGAATGCGCCGGAATCAATGTTCAGGGAGAACAACGCCGCATCATTGAAGTATTAAAAAAAATCCGCGTCGAAGAAAAAGATAAATTTGTCGAAATTGAGCCGGCAAAAGAATTTGCGGTTGATTTGCATATCGATTTCGACAACAAAAAAATCCTGCAACAAAGATTCGATTACCACTCAACCATGACTTCCTTCAAAAACGATATTTCCCGCGCCAGAACTTTTTGTTTCAAACATGAAATTGATCACATGCATAAGCTTGGTCTGGCTAAAGGCGGATCACTTAACAATGCAATAGTGGTAGATGAAAATGGCGTGGTTAACAAGGATGGTTTGCGTTATGAAGATGAATTTGTGCGCCACAAAACCTTGGATTTTCTAGGCGATATGTATCTCGCCTCCTACTTCATCATCGGACATTTTAAAACTTCAAAACCGGGGCATTCGATTAACAACAAATTTTTGCATGAGTTTTTGATGGATGAAGATGGGTGGAGGTTGGTTTAGAACCTATCTTGATTCGCCACTTCCACCTCCACCAGCTACATTACCCATACCTTCTTTTTTTCTGGCGGCGCTATAACTTAATGGCTTGACACTGCTTGCTGGAACCAGCGCAACACCGCATCCCGCCTGCACTTCAAAGTAAGACGCAACCTCATCCGAATTATCTCTAACTTCTCCTGATTCTATGAGACATACTTTCCTGTCAATAAGCGCAGCATCTCTGCGATCCAGCTTATCGTCACGCAAAAGATGAACGGGAGACGTTATGGCAGATATTCCGACATGAATATCATCTCTTGCAAATCCGGCTCTTTCCAGTTCACGCCGTAAATCATCTCTACTCGAATAATGATGATAAAAAAGTTTCATTGAACCATCGGTTGCAGTATATTTGGCATCTCCACGCTCTAATCTTGAAGAAGGTTTGCTGTCAATTCTATCAGAAGCTCTTTGCACATCATCCGTGTGAGCCTGAAAGGCGGGCAAAGTGGTAGCAAAATAACCTTTGGTTATTTCCCTGATCATTCCAAAAATTGCTTCTCTGTTATCGTGACCCATGATATGCGATATGCTGCCAAACATTGCAACTGAAGCATCTGCCATCTCTCCGGTCACTTCTTTTATCGCCAGACAAAGCTCTCTGACTCTGGCGTTTATCTGTTTTCTTTGCGCTTCAATTGCTTCAACACTGCCTGATTTTCCTGGACGCGTAATCATCGGTCCGGAAATAAAACGAATATGAGGATTGCTTTCCCCACACGCAAAAGTCCCCTGATCTTCAACATCACCCAAACCTTCAACTGAAACTTGCTTCAAAGGAGATGCTGTTTCCAACCTGGAATATCCATTACGTTTAAGCAAAGTAACATAGGAGGGATCTGGCGCTACTAAATCATAGCAAATTACTTCAGTTTTTGCAGGAATTCTTGCAGCAATATCTCTGAATAGTTCAAAAAACCTTCCCCCTCCTCCACCAAAATCAAAAATAACAAATTTGTCTCCACCTCCGGCTCTAGCCCAAACTACAACACTATCCATCACGGATTTTGTAACCAGGTTTCTTTCTTTAATTGTTATAGCGGTAGAGGATCGAAACCTTTTGAAATAAGGCGCTCCGGTACCTTCGTCACCGCCGGAATACCGATCACGATAAGACTCATCCAGTTCATTTTCACTATCGCTTTCTTCGGCAGGCTCATGTCTTTTACCAGCTTCTTTTGTTGCTTTTCCTTCTGTTGCTTTGCCTCTTTTTCTACTCATAGCAAATAAAAATGATTAGAGCCTGTCTCTAAAGATTTAGCGATATCTCGTGTCGAAATATTTCACATAATTTTGTCCACCTGCCCCATAACGCTCTCGCGCAATGAGCAATTAATCATGATTTCCGGCGCAATTTTCTCAATTTTAAAAGAGCGGTTTTCCGGCAATCTGATTATGGTATAATTTTCACTGGTTTTATAAAACTTCTTATCAGCATCAGCCTTTAAAATTGCGGCACGAATTTCATCGATTCTGGCATAACGCACTAAAATTTCTCTACCGTCAGGACAAATGATTTCGGTATTGTAAAAAATTTTTTTTCCGGCGCAGGAAGCCAAAATTAACAGAAAAAATAAACATGATTTATTGCGGTCTGACTTGCCCAACATTGCTGAAAATTGATTTGAAAAATCCATCCTTTTTATGGCTGTCAACCGCGGTATAATTTGAAACAAAATCTATCTTTTGGCTTTCATTAGCCAGGCTCAATTTTTTGATTTCCCTGATTGTATCAAGCCCATCAAATCTGATAACCAGAACGCTTCTTTCGACAATGTCCGGTTTGAAAAATAAAAAACTGTCGGTTTTTTCTGCAAAATAAATCCATGCCTCATCACTTTCCAGATTGGAAATTATCGTTGGCGAACCCATAACGCGAAGGAGCTTCTCTTTACTTGTTATACCTTCCTGCAACATCTCATGATCAGAAAAATCAAACATATAGCCATGGCGCTCAAGCCTTGAAACACAAGAGCTCATAGCTATCAGTAAAAAAATTGTTGGGAGAAATTTAAACATTGCTTTTATCAGGGTTAAAAATATTTTTCGCCGCTTCCAAAGCTTGATATTCAGCACCCTCCCAAAATCAAATTAATTTTAACAAAACTTAAAACAAACTTATGGCAGTTCCAAAAAAGAAAAAATCAAAATCAAAAAGTGGCATGAGAAGAGGAAGTAACGGTTCTTTCGTTGCTGATTTTCCGAATGTGGCTGTCGATAAAACCAGCGGTGAATACAAATTATCGCATCACATCTCAATCGATGGCTATTACAAAGGCAGAAAAGTCATAGCCGACAAAAAGAAAAAACAAGCTGAAGAGTAAACCGTGAAAAAGTTTACAATAGCATTGGATTGCATGGGAGGCGACAGGGCTCCACAAGTTGTAATTGAAGGAGCAGATCGCATTGCCACAAACAATCTTCACATTCATTTTTTGCTATTTGGCGATTCAAAAAAAATTCTGCCAATCATCCATCACTGTCGCTATCTCAAAGGTCGCTACACTCTCACTCACACCGATGAATTTATTTCCGCTGATGAAAAACCTTCAATTGCTCTGCGTCGTGGCGCTAATTCCAGCATGCGTTTGGCAGTTGACGCGGTAAAGGAAGGCAAAGCCGATGTCGTGATTTCCGCCGGCAATACCGGCGCTCTAATGGCAATCGCAAAAATTGTGTTGCGCCCCCTTCCTTCAATCGATCGTCCCGCCATTGTCACTTCAATCCCTAACAAAAAACTTAAAGGCACGGTTTTTCTTGATATGGGCGCCAATGTTGAATGCAGCGCTGAAATTCTTTTCCAGTTTGCAGTAATGGGGCGAGCATTTGCACGCACCGCACTGAAAATTGATAATCCGGTAATCGGCGTTTTAAACGTTGGAAGCGAAGAGTTGAAAGGCCATGATGATGTGCGCAACGTTGCCTCTATGCTTAAAAACAGCGACCTCAAAAATGATTTTTACGGCTATGTTGAAGGCGATGACATTGCCAAAGGAACTGTTGATGTTGTAGTCACTGATGGCTTCACCGGTAATATCACTCTTAAAGCAATCGAAGGCACGGCAAAATTAATTTCCGGCTTTCTCAAAGAAGCATTCACCGACTCAATATGGTCAAAAATCGCTTACCTTCTTGCCAGCACCGCACTTGGCAAAAAAGTTAAAACCATGGATCCGCGCCTACACAATGGCGCCATGCTGGTTGGGCTTAATGGTGTTGTCGTTAAAAGCCATGGCAGCACCGACGCGCTTGGTTTTGAAAATGCAATCAAAGTTGCGATCTCGCTAGTTGAAAACAGAATCAACGACAAAATTATTCATGAATTAAAATCAGCCGCTGAATCAATAAAAACCGCAACGGAACAAAACAGCGGTGAACAAAAATTATGAAAAGTCAAATCACTGCCACCGGCTCTTATCTCCCGCAAAAAATCCTCACTAATTCCGATCTCGAAAAAATCGTTGAAACAACTGATGAATGGATAGTTGAACGCACCGGTATCAAACAGCGTCATATTGCAGATGAAAAAGAGCTCACTTCCGATCTGGCAGTTAAAGCAGCACAAAATGCACTAAAAAATCGCAACATAAAAGCAGAAGAAATTGGGATGATTATTGTCGCAACCACAACTCCAGATTTCACCTTTCCTGCTACCGCCACAATCGTCCAATCCAAAATTGGCGCCAGAAATGCTTTTGCCTTTGATATACAGGCTGTTTGCTCTGGTTTTGTTTTTGCGCTTGCATGTGCAGATAATTTTATCAAATCCGGACAGGTAAAAAACGCTTTGATCATCGGCGCAGAAACTCTTTCGCGCATCGTTGACTGGAAAGATAGAAACACCTGCGTGCTTTTTGGTGATGGAGCCGGTGCGGTTTTACTTGAAGCAACTTCTGAAGAAAATCGTGGAATCATCGCAACTGATTTGCACTCTGATGGCTCACTAAACAACATTTTAAAAACCAGCGGCGGTGTGGCATTTAATCAAAAATCCGGCTTCATCGAAATGGCCGGAAAAGAAGTGTTTAAACATGCGGTAGAAAAAATGACAAAATCAGCTCAAACTGCAATTGCCAAGGCTGGATTAACTATCGATAACATTGATTTTCTCATTCCCCATCAAGCAAATTTGCGCATTCTAAATTCGGTTGCCAACCATCTGAAACTAACGCCAGAAAAAGTTATTATCACAGTTCATGACCACGCCAACACTTCTGCCGCCTCCATTCCCATCGCGCTAGATTGCACAAATCGCAATGGCAAAATTAAAAAAGATAATGTGATAGTTCTGGAAGCTTTGGGCGGCGGGCTTACTTGGGGTTCGATAGTTTTAAGGTGGTAAATGTCTCAATCGCCATATTACAAACCTCAATCAGCTTTTTAATCACCATCTCCGCCGTATAATTTTCATAAAATTTTTTCTGCGCTGTTTGCGCCAATTTGTGGGCAAAATTTTCGTCCCTCATTAAGCGCTCAATAGCATCAGCAAGAAGTTTTGGCATTTCTTTTTCATCATCTTTTGAAACTTTCAGACCATTAATTTCATGATCAATCACCTCGTCTGGACCCCAGGAATTGCTGGTTATGATCGGGGTTGAGTAAAGCATCGCTTCAAGCAAAACAATGCCGAATGTTTCGCCAAAAGATGGCAAAATAAAAATATCAATTTCATCAAAAAATTTTCTTTTATCGGTTGTCCAGCCAAGAATTTTAAAATTTTTTTCGAGATTCAATTCGCGCGCTAAATTTTTGAGAGGTTCTGCCATTGGTCCAACTCCGCCAATAACATATTCGCATTCAATACCGCGCTCACGCAAAATTTCCATAGCGCGCAAAACCTTATCAAAAAATTTTTCCTGATAAAGACGACCGAGAGAACCGAGTTTGAGAGGTTTGCGAAAAGATTTTTTAATCAATGGCATAAAATCCTGCGGCACTTCGATCATATTTGGAATCACCAAAGCACGATTGGCAGGCTTTCCTGCCTTTTGCAACTTACGGCTAAAATGCGAATTTACCGATAAAACATAATCAGCTTTGAGAAACTTTTTTGGATTAATGCCGTGATCAATGGCAATGATAGGAAATTTTCTTATACTTAAAAAACGTGCCGCACGGCTAAATGACAGAGCCCGACCAGAATGACAAATCACAACATCCGGTTTGAATTTAAAAAACATCAATCCCAACCGCAAAATCGAAAAAATGTCACCTTGATTGAAAGCTGGCAATTCAAGTGTTTGCGAATCGGTTTTTTTGACATCATCGAGATAAACCATACCACTTTTTAACACTGAAATCACTTCATGGCCAAGCAAAGTCAAATATTTGGCATAATCAATAAAACAACGTTCAACCCCAAGAATCTGGTTATCATGAGCAGATTTTTTGTAGTTAAAAAGGATGTTGGCAATTTTCATCTACGAATCTGATTGGGAATATTTTTGCGATATTTTTCTATCTCCGCTTTTGAAACCTCAAATCTTGCCAATTCCTTGCCAAGCAATTTTATGCCGGAAGTAGCTTTAACTTTTGACGGATTAATCTGCCTGCCCTTATACAAAACTTCAAAATGAAGATGTGGACCGGTGGAGCGTCCGGTTGAACCAACATAAGCAACAACATCACCCTGCTTCACTTTTGCTCTAACACGAAATTTTTTATTGAATCTGCTGGCATGACCATAGGCAGTTGAATATTCAGAATTATGCCTGATTTCAACATAATTGCCATAACCGCCTTTCCTTGCCATATAAACAACAATGCCATTGCCAGCGGCAAGGATTGGAGTACCGCTCGATGCAGCAAAATCCATGCCTTTATGCATTTTAGAATAGCCTAAAATTGGATGTCTTCTCATGCCAAAGCCAGACGAAACGCGCGCACCGTTTATCGGAGTTTTTAACAATGATTTGCGAATGGAATTTCCTTTGGCGTCAAAATATTCGATACGGTTTTCAATCTTGTGCATGTAAACATTGATGCCGCGATTCTGCAAAATAAGCGATGAAAACAAAACATTGCCATCCTTCACTTTTTTACCATCCTGCGAATAAAAACTTTCAACCAGCATTTCAAACTTGTCTCCGCTGCGAATGTCGCGCTGGAAATCAACATCGTAACCATAAAGGCTGATCATATTCATCATCGAAGTCGGCGAAATACCGGATTCCACACCATCAACAAACAGGCCGTTTTTTATGACCCCAAAATATTTGGAGACGTAACGCAATAGTTTAACCTCAATCTTTCTGGCATCGTAAGTTCCATCATTTTTGCGCGATATGACAATTTCTTCATCAAAAGTGTGAGCAATTTTTATCACATTAATCACAACTTTCCGATCAACGTGGCTTTGAGGTCTGCTGACATCATAGCCAATTTTAACGTTATATTTGGCTTCAATATTGTTGCCTTCAACAATCGCGCTGGGCGCAAAAACTTTTTTCATCGCGGAAAGAATGGCAACAACATCGCTTTCAGAAACACCGAGATTAACCAGAATTTTCATCATGGTATCGCCTTGCCTGACTCGATACGCAAACACTTGCTCTTCTTCAACATCAAAATCCACTCCGGAATTGGAAATGTTTATCTTTATCGGGGTATTGACGCGTTTTTCTGTTAAATCATGGCGATAAT
The DNA here is from genome assembly GCA_001767955.1 of Alphaproteobacteria bacterium RIFCSPLOWO2_01_FULL_40_26. Classification (GTDB taxonomy): domain Bacteria; phylum Pseudomonadota; class Alphaproteobacteria; order Rickettsiales; family UBA1997; genus UBA2645. The sequence continues at coordinate 9,330 of MEMO01000036.1, forward strand.
TATCAATGACAAATTGTATGTAGGAGAGGCCTTTAAACAGGATAAAGCTGGTAATAATCACAATTGCCACAGGCTTGAAAAGGCGATGCTCAATAATGCGATCAACAACTAGAGCGAATGCATACCAATTTGGCTTTTTGATTTTCTTGATGAAATTTTTCAAAGATTTGGAACTGATATGTTGGAAAATGAGGGACGTAAAAAAAGCTTGCCTGAAGATAAAAAACAAGCATTTTGCCTGCCCTATTTTTTAAAAACTTTTCCAAAATATTATGGCTAAAAAGACAAACAAAAAAACTGCGCTCAAACTAAAAAAACAAATCGCAAAAAAACAAACTGTAAAAATTGCGGCAAAAAAAATCTCAAAAAAAGCAATAAAAAAATCTCCTAAAAAACCGGCGCCAAAAACAAAATCAAAACCATCCAAAGAAAAAAAACCACACAACAAAATTAAGAACACGACAACAAAATCCCACGTTAAAAAATCCAACAAAAAATCTCTGGCCAAGGCAATTCTAGATTCAAAAAAGAAGCCAAAAGTTCTTCCTGAAAAAACAGAAAACCATCCGCTTCAGCAAAAAATTATAAAAAAATTTGATGACAGACCAAGAACCGACAGATCAAAAATCACTTTTAAAGTTGGAGATTACGCGGTCTATCCTTCCCACGGCGTCGGCAAAATCATCGGCATTGAAAAAACCGCAATCCTGAATCAGGAGCACAACTGCTATCTGATGAATTTTGAAAAGGAAAAACTATCCATAAAAATTCCAATTGATAGCGCTGCAAGAATTGGTCTACGGCCTTTGATTTCAAAATCACAAATGGATGAAGTGTTTTCCATACTTCGCAGCGGAATTAAAAAACTCAAAGGCATGTGGAGCAGAAGAGCGCAAGAATATGAAACCAAAATCAATTCCGGAGACATCATCCTTCTGGCTGAAGTTTTACGCGATTTAACCCGCGATGTTGAAGAAAGTGAAAGATCATATTCCGAACGCATCATCTACGAAACTGCAATTCACCGCCTGGCCAGCGAATATGCGGTGATTTATGGAATAAATGTTGATGAAGCCAAAGAAAAAATAATCACCACCGCAAAAGACAAACTCGGCTCTGAAGCAAAAGCAGCGCAAAAAGATGAATTTGATGAGTTTGATCTCGAAGATGGCGAAGAAAATGAAAATGAAGAAAGCGAAGATGAAGAGGAGGAAGATGAGGATGATGATTTTGACTATAACGATGAAGATGACGAAGATGCACCAAAGAAGAAGAGGAAAAAGAAGAAATAAAATATGTCAAAATCCGAGACCAGACAAGCTCTAAAACTAGTCAACATAACCAAAAACTTTTTTCAAGCCGGACAGGAAATTGTGGTGATCAAAGGCGTTAATCTTGCGATTAATAAAGGCGAGATGGTTGCCCTAACCGGCCCTTCCGGATCGGGAAAAACCACTTTGCTGCAGATTGCCGGCCTTCTTGATTTAGCAAGTTCGGGGCAAATTTTTATAAATGATGTTAACGCCGCAAAGGCCAGTGATTCTGAAAGAACCGTGATGAGAAAAAATCACATCGGTTTCGTTTATCAGTTTCATTATCTTCTGCCGGAATTTTCTGCATTGGAAAATGTTGCCATGCCTTTGCTGATCCAACAAAAAAACCGCACGGAATCTTTCGCCGCAGCAGAAAAAATTTTAAATGAAGTGGAACTCGGCAGCCATTTGCATCATATGCCATCACAATTATCAGGCGGCCAACAACAAAGAGTGGCGCTAGCGCGCGCAATCGTCGCCAAACCATCTTTGGTTCTGGCAGATGAACCAACAGGGAATCTCGATTCAAATCTGTCGGAAAAAATTTTTACCCTGCTGCGCGATTTAACAAAAAAACATGAAATCGGATGTCTGATAGTCACGCACAATCTTGAGCTGTCAAAAAAGGCTGATCGTATAGTTTCAATCAGGGACGGTGTTGTTTGCTAAAAGGAGGTGGCGCGAAGCGCTGGAGAGTTTTGTGGAGGCAAACTCGGAATTTAAAGACAGGCTCTACATCAAATCACCCGTCATCGCACTCCGTGCGATGCCACCCTCTTTTTCAAAGAGGGTTTATTACTGATTTTGATGAGGAGCGTAAGGGTTGTAGTAAGGGCTTTTCGCCATGTCATTTTTGATCATGTCCTGGTTGTAGTAGTAATCTACCACATTCGCCGGATTATTTCCGGCGCCAATTAATGAACCGCTACCTGCCGATCCAACTGACGGACCAATACGCGGAATGTTAATGAAATATTCCTTCTGCTTGAAATCGCCGCATTTAGCTCTGTTCCAGGAATTAAAAGAAAATACCACTGTCATCATATCAAGCACACATCTGGTTCCATCGGCAGTTCTGTTGCCGCTGACATCGGTTCTAACAGTGCCATACCAAATATCGGTGACAAAATTTGCCGAACCGTGCCCCTCTTTAACCAAAGTCACAGTATAAGCTTTTGGCTCGATATTGATGATAGCAGGAGTTCGTCCATAATTTCTTCCTTCGATAAAAATATCCGCTCCAGGAGGATTGCTATTGATTGAAAGATCAACCGTGCTGCCATTAAAAAAAGCACATGATGACATGCCAGCCATCAATGCAAGCATCGCAATTAAACGAATTAATTTCATAGTTTTTAGATTGATTTTACTGTTTCCAACGATCATGAACCCAAAACCATTGTGATGGAAACTCGCTAATCCATTCTTCAAGCTTGCAGTTAATTTTGCGAGTCAAAGAAAGAATATCAAAATTAATGTTTGTCGTTTTTTGAATTACAAGCGGTTTTTCCACATCAACACGAAAGCTGAAATCATTACCGATTCGAACAGAGCGTGCCGGAATTAATGGCACATCATATTTCAAAGCAATGCGGGCGATGGAAGTTGTGGTTATCGCATTTCCATGAAAAAATTTTATCTTCTCTCCTTCGCTGATTTTCTGATCAGCCAAGATAATCACAAACCCGCCACTCTTGATCACTTCGATAATTTTGCGATTACCGCCGGCGCTTTTTTCAATCATATCAACACCGCGAAACTTTGCGGTCATTTCTTCAACGTATGGGTTGTTAAGCGGACGATAAACCGTGCTTACCTTCAAACCACTCTTTAAAAAAATCTTTGGCCCGATTTCCCAATTGCCGATGTGACCGGAAAAGATTATGCCACCTTTGCCGCTTTGCTTTAAGGCCTCGATATTCTTTTTGGATTCGTCTGAAATTTCGACGATTTTGCTCAATTCATCCGGCGACAATTTTGCGATATGGGGAAACTCACCAACAATTCGCCCCAAACTATCCCACATGCAATCGAGAATTTTTTCTCTTTGATCAAAAGACAGATTTGGCATGGCATTGCTCAAATTTTTATCAGCAAGTTTTTGCACGGAAATTTTTTTGCCGACAAATTTTGCAATCAATGCAGCAAGATTTGATGCGGCTTTGACATTCAAAGCGCCAAAAAACCACAAGCCAAATTTCACCACAATCGCCTCAAGCAAATAGCGGATTTTTTTCATAAAATTTTTGTCAATTCGGAAATGAGCAATTCTTTATTCTCAAACTGCAATTCAACATCGAGATAAGAGATTTTTTCCTGGAATAATTTTGGAAATTTCACCCAATCTTTTTTGGTGGTAATCAGAGTGGCCTTTTTTTCTTTGGCGATTTGATGAAGATTTTCTAACTCGTGGAGTTTGTAATTGTGATGATCGGCAAAATCATGAGTTTCAACAACATCCAGCCCCTCATTTGCAAGAAAAGAAAAGAATTTTTTGGGATAAGCCAAGCCACAAAAAGCGATGAGTTTTTGCCCTGAAAAATTTTTCAGATTCAAAGGCGTAACTTTTGCTTTAACAATTTTTTTACCGGAAATTTTTTTCATTAAAGCATCGGGGGTTTTCCCTATCGCAACAATCAGATCAACTTTTTTCAAACCAGCACAAAGTGGCTCACGCATTGGTCCGGCAGGAATCAAAAATCCGTTGCCAAAGCCAACATTTCCATCAACAACCATGATGACAAAATCACGATGTAGTGAATTATTTTGCATGCCATCATCAAGCACAATTGCCTGAAACTGGCTCATTCGCTCAATTTCCTTTGCGCCGAAAAGACGATTTTTGGAAACAAAGGTTGGAGCGGTTTGAGCCAATAATAGCGGCTCATCTCCAACCTGATTGATTTTGTATTTTTCCTTGTCCTTCAGCAGTAAAAACTCTGATCCGTCGCTCATATAACCGCGACTCAGAAAGGCGAAATTAACCCCCATTTCATTTAGAATTTTCCCCAAAGCAATTGCGGTTGGAGTCTTTCCAGCGCCGCCGGCAATGATATTTCCAACACAAATTACTGGTTTGGAAATTTTATATGTTTTGGTGAAAAAATTGACTAAAAGAAATCCTAAAAAATAAACAAAACTGAAGGGCAAAAGAGTAAAGGAAATCAGATTCTTTTTTGTCCAGAAATTTGGAGTTTTTGGCATTTATGATTTATGATTTATGATTTACGAACTACCAATTGAGCTTCGCCATCACTCATCTCAATTGTAATTTTTTCTTTCACTTTTGCTTCAGTAATTGAAGAAATCAATTTGCCTTTTTCGTCTTTTACCAAAGCAAAACCGCGTTTCAAAATTTCACGATAATGATTTGATTTGAGGAATTTTCCTAAATTTTCAAGCGCGGTTTTTTCTTCTCTTAATCTGGCATCAACCCTTGATCTCAAACATTCAAACACAAAATCTGTTCTCTGTTTTTCAGCATTTATTTTTGCAAGAATCAGTTGGTTTGAAATTTGCAGATTACGCAATTTTTCTGCGATTTGCTCAAAAAGTTTTTTGGGATCAATCAGATATTTTCGCAGATTGTTCAGATGAATAAATCTGTTTTCTAAAAAGCTCTGCGGCAAAAATTCCAGTTTTTCTTTAAAAAAATTCAGCCGCGATTTGAGATCGAACAAAACCGGAGTCGCAAGCTCTGCTGCCGCTGTTGGCGTGGGCGCACGCAAATCAGCAACATAATCAATCAGAGTTGTATCGGTTTCATGTCCAACTGCAGAAATGACTGGAATTTCCGATTTAAAAACTTCGCGCACCAAATTTTCATCATTGAAAGCAAGAAGGTCTTCAAACGATCCACCGCCTCTGGCAATAATCAAAACATCGGGGCGGTTTTTCTTCAAAGCGTTAAAAAATCTGATGCCGGAAATTATTTCAAAAACCGCTTTTTCTCCCTGAACTGCAGATGAATAAATCATGAGATGAGTCCCGCAACGCGCTTCAATGCGATGTTTTATATCTTCAATTACTGCGCCGCTTGATGATGTAATAACGCCAATAATTTTTGAGAAAAACGGAATTGGTTTTTTATGGATTTCATCAAACAAACCTTCGGCCAAAAGTTTTTGCCTGCGTTTTTCAATCATCTCCAAAATAGCACCAATGCCGGCAATTTCCAGCTTCTCAACGATGATTTGATAGTTCGATCTACCTTCATAAGTGGTGATACGACCAAAAGCGCAAACCTGTAAACCATCGCCAATTTCAAAATCAACCAATGCTGCCAAACCGCGAAAACACACGGCAGAAAGCACAGAATTTTCATCTTTCAAATTGAAATAAAGATGCCCGGAAGCAGCACGCTTGAAACCGCTGATTTCACCTTTGATACGAACATAACCAAACGCATCTTCAACAGTGCGTTTAATGGCGCGGGAAAATTCAGAAACTGTAAATTCTGGAACGTTGAACAAATTTATGATTTAAGACTTAAGACTTAAGATTTAGGACTTTATACTCATTCAAGCTGAAGAAGCCGAACTCTGACTTCGCCTTTTTGGTAAAAATTTGCTCGGAGAATTTGGCTGTATCACTTGATACAGCCCGCATTCTCCGTCGCAATTTTTCCTCAAAAATGCTTCGTCATAGTTCGGCTTCTTCAGCTTGAATGAGTATAGATTGTATTTAAATCCTAAATTCTAAATCCTAAATTTTAAATTCTCCGGAGCTCCCTTGTTAAAAAAAATCAAATCCTTCCTCGTCTCCGGTGTTGAAACTTTACCAATTATTGAAGGCGGAAAAGGCGTTGGAATCACTACTGGCATGACCGCAGGCAATTTTGCAAAAGCGGGGGCTGTTGGCACTTTTTCTGGCGTTAATGCTGATTGGATTGATGAAAATGGCAGAATAATTCCGCTTGAATACAAAACCCACACACGCCGTGAAAAGCATGACGAACTAATTTCATATTCAATCAAAGGCGGAATTTCACAGGCAAAAATTGCTCATGATATTGCCGGAAAACTTGGTCGCATTCACATGAACATCCTTTGGGAAATGGGCGGCGCTGAACGCGTTTTGCATGGCATTCTTGATGGCGCCAAAGGTTTAATTAACGGCATCACTTGCGGCGCCGGCATGCCATATCGCCTTGCTGAAATCGCCGAAAAATATCGTGTTTATTATTATCCAATAGTTTCCTCGATGCGCGCCTTTCGCGCTTTGTGGAAGCGTAGTTATCACAAAGCTAAAAATCTTCTCGGTGGCGTGGTTTATGAATGCCCGTGGCGCGCCGGTGGCCATAATGGCTTGTCAAATGCTGAAGATCCAAATGCCTATGAAGATCCATATCCCCGCGTTGCCGAGCTGCGCAGCTTTATGAATGAAATTGGTCTGCATGACACGCCAATCATCATGGCTGGTGGCGTGTGGAATTTGGAAGAATTTGAACATTGGCTCGACAATCCTGAAATTGGCCCAATCGTTTTTCAATTCGGCACACGCCCAATCGTTACGCAGGAATATCCGGTTCCTGATGCCTGGAAGAAAAAATTGCTAACCTTGAAAAAAGGCGATGTTTATCTCAATCGCTTCAGCCCAACCGGCTTCTACTCCTCTGCCGTTGAAAACGAATTCATTCGTGAACTCAAAGGACGCGAAATCAGACAAGTCGAATACCGTACCAAACCAATCGATAATTTCATCTGCGAAATCCCTTTTGGCCAACGCGGACGCCTTGTTTACATTAAACCAGAAGACAAGGTAAAAGTTGATGAATGGACCAAGGCCGGCCATACTGAAAGCATGAAAACCCCGGACGAAACTTTGATGTTTGTCGATAAATCAAAATCGGTTCAAATCATAACCGATCAGATAAATTGCATGGGCTGCCTCAGCCAATGCCGTTTCAGCAACTGGTCAGATAAACCAGAAATGAATTATACAACCGACCGCAAAGCCGATCCACGCAGTTTCTGCATCCAAAAAACATTACAAGATATTCGCCACGGAATTGACACTGAACACCAGCTCATGTTCTCCGGACACAGCGCTTATCGTTTCGCAACAGATCCATTTTATGACAATGGATTTGTGCCAACGATTAGGCAGTTAGTTGATCGAATCATGCAGGGCAAATGATACCAGCCACAACCATCAAAACAAAATTTATCTTCATCACCGGCGGCGTAGTTTCTTCTCTGGGAAAAGGCCTGGCTTCTGCTTCTCTCGCTGCGCTTCTTCAGGCTCGCGGTTATTCAGTAAAACTGCGCAAACTTGATCCCTATCTCAATGTTGATCCTGGCACAATGAGCCCGACACAACATGGCGAAGTTTTCGTCACTGAAGATGGCGCAGAAACCGACTTGGATCTTGGACATTATGAACGCTTCACCGGCGTTGATGCCAAAAAATCCGATAATGTGACCGCAGGCCAGATTTATTTCAAACTTCTCGCCAAAGAGCGTAAAGGCGATTATCTCGGCGGCACAGTGCAAGTAATTCCGCACGTCACCAATCTCATCAAAGAATTCATTTTAAACGGTGTTTCCAATGCTGATTTTGCCAACACGGATTTTTTGCTGTGCGAGATCGGTGGAACTGTCGGCGATATTGAAGCTTTGCCATTTTTTGAAGCTATTCGCCAGCTTGGCTATGAAATGCCAAATTCTTGCGCCTTCCTGCATCTCACCCTTCTTCCCTACATTGAAAGCGCTAACGAACTAAAAACAAAACCAACACAACATTCGGTAAAAGAATTGCGCTCAATCGGAATCCAGCCCTCAATTTTACTATGCCGCGCCGAAAGAACGGTTACACAAGCACATCTCGAAAAAATCGCTCAAATGTGTTCAGTGCCGCGATCCTGCGTGATTGCCGCACCTAATGTTAAAAGCATTTATGAAGCGCCGCTGGTTTATCATCAAAACGGGCTCGACACTGAAATTCTCAAATTTTTTAAACTCGATTACAAAAAGAAGCCCGATCTCACAAAGTGGCTCAAGATCAAAGACGCCATCGAAAATCCGCAAAAGGAAGTGAATATTGCCATTGTTGGAAAATATACCGACTATCGCGACTCCTACAAATCACTGCTTGAAGCCATTGACCATGCCGCATTTTCGCTGAAATCGAAAGCCAATGTCATATGGGTTAATGCCCGCAGCAGCAAAATCGATTTACCAAAAAACATACATGCCATCCTTGTTCCCGGCGGGTTTGGCGAAAGTGGCACTGAAGGAAAAATTGCCATGATTAAACATGCGCGTATCAATAAAATTCCATATCTTGGCATTTGTTTCGGCATGCAGATGGCGGTGATTGAATATGCGCGCAACGTGCTTGATATCAAAAACGCCACCTCCAGCGAAATTGCAAAAACCGGACAATTTCTGATTGGCATGATGCATGAATGGCAAGACGGCAAAAAAACCAAAAAAGCCGGCGCAGATTTGGGCGGAACCATGAGGCTTGGCGCTTATCCTTGTAAAATTACCAAGGGAAGTTTTGTCGAAAAAATTTATGGAAAAACCGCAATTTCCGAACGTCATCGCCATCGTTATGAGGTAAATATCAACTTCAAAGAAAAGCTGGAAAAAGCCGGATTAATTTTCTCCGGCATGTCACCAGACAGTAAATTGCCGGAAATTATCGAAATCAAAAATCATCCTTTTTTCATCGGCGTGCAGTTTCATCCGGAGCTCAAATCAAAACCCTTTGCCCCTCATCCTTTATTTGTCTCGTTCGTTAAAGCTGCGACAAGAAATGTGTAAACAAAATTATGTGTCTGGAATATTTCGTGCTTCGTGCTTCGTGCTTCGTGCTTCGTGGCTTAAAATTATCGAAGCACGATGCACGATGCACGATGCACGAAAAAGCAGAATACTGGCTTTGGCAACATTATTAGCCATTTCCGCCTGCGGTTTTCAGGTGATTTACGCTGATGAAAACAACAAAGATTCCCATGCCAACGAACTGGCTTCGGTCCGTATCCAAAAAAATCACGGGCGTTTAACCCAGGAAATACGCAACAGTCTTTATGATGTTTTAAATCCCGATCATCTAAAAACCGAGGCAAAGTATATTTTGATTCTTGAAGTCAGAAGAGCGGTTTCATCAACCTTCATCACCTCAACCGGCGCATCAGGGCGCAACAAGGTAACTTTGGAGATAAACTACACTCTGAAAAATCTTGAAAACGCCGCAATGATTAGCAACGGAGCAACTTCGGTAAATGACAATTACGACGTCAGCTCAAACCGCTATGGCACTTACACCGCCGAAGAATATGTGCAAAACAACCTAACCAAAATCGCCGCACAAAATATCAGAAATTCTTTAGTGAATGATTTAATCGAAATCAGAAAGAAATGCGATGGCAAATTCGACAACGAAAAAGAAGAAAAGGGGAAATTCGTCTGTCCTTTAACCCAGATCCGTCATTAGAACCGTCCAGAATTCCGCTAAGCCACGATTCTCTTGGCCTCGGGCGAGCACCGCACCGGAAGCGTATCATGCATACGCTGACGGAGCGGAGCGCAGAACGAGGTCAAGAGAATCGTGGATTAGTAGGAATTATGGGCGGTTCTAATGACGGATATGGGTTTAACCAAATAGAGATTCAAACATCAGCAAACCATCTTTCGATCCGGTATCCTCATCAATTGCTCTTTCGGGATGTGGCATCATGCCAAGCACATTTTTTGCATCATTGAAAATTCCGGCAATATTGAGCATCGAGCCATTTACATTGGATTCATCGCTAACATTGCCTCTGTTATCAACATAGCGAAAAGCCACATTTTGACTGTCTTCAAGTTTTTTGATCACATCAGAATCAGCGAAATAATTGCCGTCCATGTGAGCTATTGGAATTCTGATAATCTGATTTTTTTTATATTTGGCGGTGAAATCAGAGGCGGAATTTTCAACACGCAAATTGATGGTGCGACAGATAAATTTCATTTTTTTATTGCGCAAAAGCGCTCCGGGCAACAACCCGGCTTCGGTTAAAATTTGAAAACCATTGCAAATTCCAAGCACTCTTACACCTTTTTTAGCAAGATTTTTAACTTCCCGCATCACCGGAGAAATTGAGGCCATAGCGCCGGAGCGAAGATAATCACCGTAGGAGAAACCGCCAGGAACGATGATGAGATCAAAATTATCATCCAGCTTTGTTTCCTGATGCCATATTTTCTGCACCTTGGCACCAACTTTTTGCAACGCCACAACAGCATCACGATCGCAATTTGAGCCAGGAAAAGTAATGACACCGGCCTTCATGAAATTACCTCATGGCTGTAATCCTCGATGATTTTGTTAACGAGCAGTTTGTCGCAAATTTCATCAACAATTTTTTTGATTTTTTCTGAATCAGTCTCGGCAATTTCAAGCTCTACAACCTTGCCCTGCCTAACTTGCGAGATTTGCGTAAAACCGAGATTTTTCTGTAAAGAAGCTTCGATGGCCTTGCCTTGGATATCAAGCACACCTTTTTTTAGTGAAACTAGAATTCTGATTTTCATGTTTATTTGATTTGTATACCAAGCCTCTTTGCCACTTCCTCGTAAGCTTCGATAAGTCCGCCTAAATCTCTTCTGAAACGATCCTTATCCATTTTTTCGGAAGTTTTTTCATCCCAGAGCCTACAACTGTCTGGACTTATCTCATCGGCAAGAATGATATTTTGTGCGGCATCAAATCCAAATTCGATCTTAAAATCAACCAGTTTAATGCCGATATTTTTGAAAATTTTTTGTAAAATCTGGTTAATTGAAAGCGCGTAATTTCTGATTTCATCGAGCTGTTTCCTGCTAACAATTTTTAACACATTGAGCACATGATCGTCATTAATCAAAGGATCGGAAAGCGCATCATCCTTAAAACAAATTTCAAAAACCGGCGCCAAAAGTTCACGACCTTCTTCGATACCAAGACGCTTGGCCATTGAGCCGGCAGTAATATTTCTAACAATTACTTCCAGGGGAATTATTTTGACTTTTTTCACTAATTGTTCGCGCTCATTTAAGCGTTTGACGAAATGCGTTGGAATGCCGTTTTTTGCCATTTCAAGCATGATATGTTCGGAAATCAAATTATTCAAAACACCCTTCCCTTCAATAACCGCCTTCTTTTGCGCATTAAATGCTGTGGCATCATCTTTGAAAAATTGAATTAGCAGATTTTCGTCTTCGGTGGTGAAGAGCTGTTTGGCTTTTCCCTCATAAATTTTTTCAAGTTTTTTCATATTTCATTAACGATTGTTCTTAGAACCTGTTTCAGGATCTATTTTAGAGACACAACATTTTTGATAACAACCAATTTAGCCAATTTTACTCCCATTTTGCTATTGGCGGCAAAGACATCAAAATCGCTTCCGTGTTGCCGCCAGTCATTAATCCAAATTTTGTGCCGCGATCGTAAATCAAATTAAATTCGGCATAAAATCCGCGTTTTTTTAATTGCTCTTCACGCTGATCATCATTCCATTTTTCATGCATTTTGCTTCGCACCAATTTCGGAAAAATTTCTAAAAAAGCCAGACCGACATTTTGGGTAAATTCAAAATCCGCCGCAAAGTTTCCTGAATCAAGATAATCATAAAAAACACCGCCAGCGCCGCGCGCGATTCCACGATGTTTGATAAAAAAATATTCATCACACCATTTTTTGAACTTGTCGTAATAATCAGGCGAAGCCTTATCACATACGACTTTAAAGGCTTGATGAAAATCGCCTGTCTCTTCTTCATTTGGAAAAACCGGATTTAAATCAGCGCCACCACCAAACCATTCTTTTTCGGTGCAAATGAAGCGTGTATTCATATGCACTGAAGGCACTAAAGGCGATTTCATGTGCGCCACCAAAGAAATGCCGCTTGCCCAAAATTGTGGATTTTTTTCTGCACCTGGAATTTCCTTACAAAATTCTTTAGAAAATTTACCAAAAACTTTGGAAAAATTTACGCCGACTTTTTCAAAAACATTGCCTTTCATCAGCGACATCTCACCACTTCCACCACCTTCCCTATCCCAATTTTTACGAGAGAATTTACCAGGATTTTTTGCATCAAACTCATTTTCAATCTTTTCAAATTCCGCACAAATCTGATCACGCAAAGAGCGAAACCATTGCGAAGTAATTTCTTGTTTTTCCAAGAGGTTCATGAATTTTAAAAAACTTATGACTTACGACTTAAGACTAAAATTTAAATCAGATTTTTTACAGGAATTCTCCGCGCGCGGCTTTTTTGCCAATTGTACTCACGCAAAAGAATTGGATGAGATTTTATGCGGCGAAAAAATCATCGCCTACATTGGATTTGATTGCACCGCCAGATCACTTCATGCCGGCAGTTTAATCCAGATCATGATCTTGCGTCTCTTGCAAAAACACGGTCATAAGCCAATTATTTTGCTTGGCGGCGGCACCACCAAAATCGGCGATCCTTCAGGAAAAGACGAGGCACGCCAGGTTTTAAGCGATGAGCAAATTGCAGAAAATTTGCACGGCATCAGAAAAACTCTGGAAAAATTCATCACCTTCGGAGCAAGCGGCTCAAACGCAATGCTGGTCAATAATGATGATTGGCTGCATCATCTCAATTACATCGATTTTTTGCGCGATGTCGGTCGACATTTTTCCGTCAATCGCATGCTCACTTTCGATTCAGTAAAATTGCGTCTTGAGCGCGAACAACCGCTTTCCTTCCTCGAATTCAACTACATGATCCTGCAAGCTTACGACTTTTTTGAACTCAATAAAAAATATGGCTGCACTCTACAAATTGGCGGTTCGGATCAGTGGGGGAATATTATCAACGGCATCGAATTAATTCGCAGAATTAGTGGTAAGGAATCTTTCGGTCTCATCTCATCTCTGCTTACCACGGAAGGCGGAAAAAAAATGGGCAAAAGCGCTGATGGCGCAATTTGGCTGGATTCCGATATGCTTTCACCTTTCGATTATTTTCAATATTTCCGCAATGTTCATGATGCTGATGTGGAAAGATTTTTAAAACTTTTCACTGATCTTTCACTTTGCGAAATTGAAAAATTAAAAAATCAGAACATCAACGAAGCCAAGAAAATCCTGGCTTTTGAGACTACAAAAATCTGCCATGGTGAAAAAATTGCCGAAGAAGTTTTACAAAAAGCCAACGAAGTTTTTGAGAAAAAAAACAGCGATTTTTTTGAGACGATAACCGTAGCTAAAAACACAAAATTGGTTGATGTGTTAATTGGCACCAACCTTTATGCATCAAAGTCTGAAGTAAAAAGATTGATTCAGGGCAAAGCCATAAAAATAAATGGGGAAAAGCTGATGGATGAAAATTTTTGTTTTACGAATTCAGGAGAATTTGAAGTGTCGGCGGGGAAAAAAAATTTCTTCAGGATTGTCATAAAATAACCCCAATAACGCTTAAGGAATTATGGCTTAAGTCTACAAACTCTAAGTAAAACCAATAAACTCCACCACACTGTCACCCCGCACTTGTTGCGGGGTCCATTTGGTCGCAACCAATAAAATCAAGTCTTTGACGAGATGGACCCCGCAACAAGTGCGGGGTGACAGTGTGGTGAGATTTGTGATTTAGCTTAGAGTCTGTAAATTTGAATCTGGGTTTCTTAAACGTTATTGGGGGGGGTTAAAATAGTTCCAACTATCTCGACGAGCCTCTTTTCCAACGCCTGATAAGAAAATTTCTCACACACTTTTTGAAGAGAATTTGCAACGATTTTACTGGCAAATTCCGGATCGTTTATAATGCGAATTACAGCATCGGCAATTCTATCGTCAATGCTTGTAAGCGGCTCTATATCTATCAGCAAAGCACATAAATCATTTCGTACAATTTCACGCGGACCATCACAATTGGTTGAAATTATTGGTTTACAAAACTTCATCGCTTCCAGCAAAACCAGACCGAAAGTTTCCCTTCTTGAGGTCAGACAGAAAATATCAATTGATTCAAAAAATGATTTTTTATCTTGCACCCAACTTAAAAATTCGACGGAATCTTCAAGCTGCAAATCCTTTACCAAAGCGTGCAGAAAGGCTTTTTTTGGACCAGAGCCGGCAATTTTAAGCAGAAATTTTTTATCTGATTTTTGCTGCAATTTTTTGATTGCCAAAATCGCAAATTCAAAAGATTTAATCTCGTCAAGACGTCCAATCACGCCGATAACAATCTTTTCCTTGCGACTCAGATCAATTGCCAAAGCGCTGGTGAAAGCATCCGAAACATCAGTGGCATTATGCACAACAAAACTGCGATCCTCACTTTGTCCACGCTCTATCGTTCTAAAAAAAATTTCCTTATTCACCGATAAAACCAGATCACAACCAATCGACCTTTTAACATTCATACTGTGATTGATCGACACCACAAAAATTTTTTTATCTTTGATTTTTGCAACCGCTTTGCGAACAAGAATAGTCGAGCGTCCCGAGTGAACAAAAACCACATCAGCATCAAATTCTTTAAGAAATTTTTTGATATTTCCAACCGCAATAAAATCGTAAAAACCGAAATTATTACTGGTTTTTCCAACAAGCTTGCACAGCTTTTGCACCTTTGATTCGTAGGGCGCGTCATTTTTTATAATTGCCGAAACTTCATGGCCGAGTTTTTTTAAAACCAAAATGTAATCAAGAAACACCTGCTCTGCACCACCATTTTGTGAGGTTAAAATCACATTTACGATTTTCATTTTGAGATGGCTTTAAGATATGAAACAAGCGGATAAAGGCCTGATAGAAATGCGATTAAAACACCGAGCAAACCTTCCTTATAACCTTTTTTAACCACGAGAGATTTGAAAAACCGCAATTTAAAAGTGATCACAAGACGCAAAAAACCGCCACGGATTTTTCCTTTGGAAATCATGTCATTGGCCTTCCATGTGGTGTAGCGGTTGAAGCGTGCAATTAGGTCTGAAACATCATCATCAACGAGATGAATAATTGGATTTTTCAAAGATTTTATTTTGCCTCTTAAAATGAAAGTGGGATGAATTTCCTTATCTTCATTATAAAGCTTCAAGCCATAATAGGTAAGGGTTTGACGCTTTAAAACACCAAGCGTTCTGAGCCAACCATATTTAACCCATCTGCTACCGATATAATTTGCAACCGGCACAAAAAATCCGCAGGGCTTGGAGTTTTTTATTGTTGCTAAAATTTCAGTTTTTAATTCAGGAGAAATTCTCTCGTCAGCATCTATTTCCAAAATCCATTCACCAGTTGCAGATGCTAGAGCGACATTGCGTCTCGCTCCTTCAATTTTCCACGAACCTTTGATAATTTTATCGCTAAATTTTCTGGCAATTTCTTCGGTTTGATCATTGCACTTATCAAGCACAACCACGATCTCATCAACAAAATCAAGGCTGCGTAAACAATCTTCAATTTTTTTTTCTTCGTTATGTGCAACAATGACGGCAGAAATTCTTCTCATAAAATTTAAAATTGACTTGCGGCAAGCCAGTTTCTAAGCTTTCACACATGCAAGTGTCAAAGAGAAACTTCATCAAATCAGGCCTGTTTACATCGGCTATTTTACTTTCTTGCTGCAAACTAAAACTTCCTAACAAATCAAAACTTTTTGGAGAAAAATTTATGCCAAATGAAATCAAAAATTTCGAACTTCCAAAACTGCCTTATGCAAAAAATGCTCTGGCCCCACACATTTCAGAAAACACCATAAATTTTCATTACGGTAAACATCATCAGGCCTATGTGACCAACCTGAACAATCTGATTACCGGCACCGATTTTGCAGGAAAATCTCTGGAAGAAATTATTAAAATTTCCGCCGCCGACAAAACAAAAGCCGGCATTTTCAACAATGCGGCGCAAGTCTGGAATCACACTTTTTACTGGCACTCAATGAAACCGAATGGCGGCGGCAAACCAGGCGATGAAATTTTGAAAAAAATCGAAACTGATTTTGGTTCTTACGAAAATTTTGTTGCTGAATTCAAGCAAGCTGGCGCAACCCAATTTGGATCAGGCTGGGCTTGGCTTGTTCTCGATTCCGGAAAATTGAAAGTAACAAAAACCGGCAACGCCGAAACTCCGCTAACCAGCGCAAACAAGCCTTTGATGACCATGGATGTTTGGGAGCATGCTTATTATCTCGACTACCAAAATGCCCGTCCAACCTACATCGACACTTTCTTGAACCATTTGGTGAATTGGGATTTTGTCGCTGAAAATTTGAAGCAATAATGCGTAAAGCACAGTTAGAAAGAAATACCAAAGAAACCAAAATCAAAGTTGAAGTAAATCTCGACGGAACCGGTAAATACAAGGTTTCAACCGGCATTGGTTTTTTGAACCACATGATCGAACAACTTTCACATCATTCACTGATTGACATTGATCTTGAGACCAAAGGCGATCTCCACATTGATTTTCACCATACCACCGAAGATACCGCCATCGCCATTGGTGAGGCCATCAAACAGGCTTTGGGAGACAAAAAGGGTATCACACGTTTTGGTCATTCCTACATTCCAATGGATGAAACTTTGAGCCGCTGCATCATTGATTTATCAGGCCGCGCCTATCCGGTTTTTAATTGCGAATTCAAACGCGATAAAGTTGGCGAAATGGATTGCGAATTATTCCGTGAATTTTTTCATGCCATTGCGCAAGCAATTAGCTGTAATCTCCACATTGAAAATCTTTACGGCGTTAACAATCACCATATCATTGAATCATGCTTTAAAGCCTTGGCCAGAGCGCTTCGTCAGGCGATCACAATTGATGAAAGAAAAAAAGATGCGATAAATTCCACAAAGGGAATTTTGTAAATGTTAACAAAAATCGCTCAAAACAAAAACATCAGTAAGCCAGTAATTTACGGCATCGCAAGCACATTTCTTACCGATGAAGAAAAATATTTTTTTGAAAAAAGCGCGCCAATTGGCTTCATAATTTTTACACGAAATATTACCGATAAAACGCAGCTAAAAAATCTTACTAACTCGCTACGCGAAGTGATGGGCGGTGAAGTTTTAATTTTAACAGATCAGGAGGGCGGAAGAGTGGCGCGTCTTGAATCGCCACATTGGAAAGAATATCCTGCCGGGCAGCATTTCGCTGAACTTTATCAAATTGATCGTGAGCTAGCAAAAAAATCTCTCTTCGAAAATTTTGCCGCAATTGCGCGCGATTTAATTGAGATCGGAATCAATGTTAATTGCGCTCCCGTGCTTGACATTTTGACTAAACAAACTCACGAAATTATCGGCAATCGTGCCTACGGAAACGAACCAAATCAAGTTTCAGAATTAGGAAAAAAAGTTTGCGAAGGCTTGTTAAGCGAAGGGGTTTATCCGATTATCAAACACATCCCCGGCCATGGAAGAGGGGTTTCCGATAGCCATTTGGAATTGCCAATTGTTGATGCCAGTTTGGAAGAATTGCGCCAAACAGATTTTGTTCCGTTTCAAAATTTAAACGATCAAAAATTCGCCATGACTGCCCATATTCTTTACTCCGCGATTGATCAAAAAAATTGCGCCACAATTTCCAAAAAAGTGATTGGATTAATCCGTGAAGAAATTGGATTTAAAAATATTTTGATGAGCGATGATATGTCGATGAAAGCGCTTAAAAGCGGCTTCGCCGACAAAACCAAATCAATTTTAGACGCCGGCTGTGATCTGGTTTTACATTGCAATGGCAATATGAACGAAATGAAAGAAATTGATTCCGTTTTGCCAAATTTAACCGACAAATTTTTTGAAAAACTAACTGCCTGAATATGACAATTTTTCTGCACAAACACGACATCCCTTCCGAAATTCAATTTGGCAACGCAATCGCCATTGATACTGAAACAATGGGTTTAAACATAGTGCGCGACCGGCTTTGTCTGGTGCAACTTTCTGCCGGTGATGGCAATGCTCATCTGGTGCAGTTTGAAGCAAAAAAATATGAAGCGCCAAACCTGAAAAAACTTTTATCCGATAACAGCAAATTAAAAATTTTTCATTTCGCACGCTTTGATCTAACAGCCCTGCTCTTCTATCTCGGCATTGAAATGGAAAATATTTACTGCACTAAAATCGCCTCCAAACTTATTCGCACTTATTCCGATTCGCACGGTCTCAAGGCTTTATGCGATGAACTCATTGGAGTTGAATTGTCAAAAAAACAACAAACTTCTTACTGGGGAAATTTCGAAATTAGCGAAAAGCAAAAAGAATATGCCGCTTCTGATGTTTTACATCTTCACCGTCTCAAAGAAAAACTTGATCAAATGCTCAAAAGAGAAAACCGCACCGAAATTTTTGCAGCCTGCCTGAAATTCTTACCAGCACGCGTAAAACTTGATTTGCAAGGCTTCAGCAATGTTGATATTTTCGCGCATAATTAAATCAAAAATCTTAATAGCGCATTTTTATTCTTACTGATTCCGATCCTTTTTGTAGCACAAAATTCCGGCTTTAATCCGATATCAAAAATGGAAAATTTTTTGGAATTTTTTTGTGCACAGAAATCAAAACGATCAAATTTCTTATCGATAGCAAGATAGCGGCATAGCTTGCCTGGTCCATCAAGTAACTTTTTTTCAGGTTCAATTACTTTCACTCCGCGAATCAGAACAGCCGCCGGATAATCAGAACTTTCCGTTACAACATTGAGACAAAAATACATACCATAAATCAGATAAACGTAGAGGTGTCCGCCTCGCAAAAACATCGCCTCGTTGCCTTTAGTCTTACCACGCGATCCATGGGATGCTGGATCGTCACCATGATAGCTTTCTGTTTCAGTGATTATTGCTTTGAACTTGCCAATAACTATCAGCTTCCCAATCAGCTGTTTTGCAACCTCATCAGTGTTTTGCAGAAAAAATTTTCGCTCTAATTTTTTCATTTTATCTGTACAGAAAAATTTCCCTTGGAAATTTCCAGCTCTTCCGCATTGCAAACATTTTTTAGATCTTCGGCTATTTCGGATAAATCTTTTTCACAATTAATGATGATTTTTTTTACCGTGGTTTTCATCGAAATATTATGCCCTGATTTGAATTTTCTTACCTCAAAAATCACAGCCAGCGCTGCTTCGCCGATGTCGTAAAATTTTTGATTAAAAAACTTCTCACTTAATCTTGGCCAGTTTCCGCGCGCATTTATCGAGCCAGTTTTAGCAAATTCTTCAGCAAAAATTGTTGAATAAATTTCATCGCAAATATGCGGAACAAAAGGTGCGAAAAGTTTAAGAATCGTGTTAAGACAAACTTGCAAGGTTGAAATTGCACTTTGCTGTTTAGCCAAAATTTCTCTTTTCTGATCTTCGTTTAAATCAATGCCAGCAAGCTTTTCCGCCTCAAGGCCATATGATCGAACTTTGCAAATTTCGAGATAATTATCACAAAAATCTTTCCAGAAAAATTCTTCAACCGCTTCACGCGCACGAGCATATTCGAATTTTTCAAATTCTTTTGTGACGCATTGAGTTGTTTTATAAAGCTTGCTTAAAACCCACAAATCAGCGGCTTTGGTTATGCTTGCCTCTTCTTGCAATAAAGCAAAATTCATCGAACAAAACTTGGAAGCATTTAAGAGTTTGGTAAGTAGTTTTTGTCCAATTTTAAAAACTTCTTCGCTGTAGGCGGTATCAGCGCCAAGATGTGATGTTGAAGCCCAATAGCGCACAATGTCCGAACCTTTTTCCTCAATCAAAGAGGTTGGGGTCACCACATTTCCTTTTGATTTGCTCATCTTGGTTTTATCAGAAGCCAAGCACCAACCGGAAATCATCAGGTTTTTCCATGGCACGGAATTTTCATGCAACATCGCTTTCACAATTGTGTAAAACGCCCAGGTGCGAATGATCTCGTGCGCTTGTGGACGCATATCGGCAGGAAAAAGTTTTTGATGACGAGCGCGATCGAAACAAATTTCCGCACTAATTCCGTACGAAGAAAGCTGCGGAGAAATTGAAGATGTCGCCCAAGTGTCCATGATATCGGTTTCGGCTTCCACCTCATCACGCAAATAGCCATGCGGCAAATCGAGCACCGGATCGCATGGCAATTGATTAATATCGGCTACTAAAATTTTTCCTTCTTCACCTTCTTTTTTTGAATACCAAAGCGGAAATTTTACGCCAAAAAATCTTTGTCGCGAAATGCACCAATCCCATGAAAGCCCGTCAATCCATTGCTCGATGCGTATACGCATATATTCGGGAAACCATTGGCATTCATTTGCTTTGGCTTTGAGCTGATCTTTTTTGTCGAGAATTTTTACAAACCATTGCGGCACGACAAGAATTTCAATCGGCACACCGGAACGCTCGGCACATTTGACGGCGCGCTTGATTAGCTCTTGCTTAAGTAAAAGATTTTTGGCCTTGAGATCTGCGATGATTTTCTCTTTGAATTGTTTGAGCGGAAGTCCATCAATTTTACCATCTTTGCCGATAATAACCTTCAATTCGAGATGATGTTTTTTCCACCACAATATGTCGGTTTCATCGCCAAACGTACAACACATCACCGCGCCAGTGCCTTTGTCTAGCTGCACTGAATCATCACAAATAATTGGAACTTTTATGCCAAAAAGTGGTGTGATTGCAGTTTTATCATGAAGATGTTTGTAGCGCTCATCATCAGGATGAATCATCACTGCAACACAGGCAGAAAGCAGCTCGGGGCGGGTTGTCATGATGATGATTTTTTCATCGCTTCCATCAATTCCAAACTCGATTTCATTCATCATCCCTTCAACTTCTCTATCGATCAAATCCGCTTGCGCTAGAGCCGTGCGGTCAGAGATATCCCAAAAAACCGGTTCAAATTTTTTTTCAACATGGCCTTTGCAATATAAATCAATGAAAGAGGCTTGCGAAATTTTTTGCGATTTTGGCGAAATGGTTTGGTATTTTTGCTCCCAATCTACAGATAACGCGATCTCGTTGAAGAACATTTCAAATTCTTTTTCCGCTTCTTCAACCACTTCACGGCATTTTTTTACGAAAGAACCATGGCCATTTTCATGCTCATAAACTCCGGCTTTTTTGCCGATAATTTTTTCAACTAACCGTTCAGTCGGCAGGCCATTATCATCAAAACCCATCGGATAAAAAACATCTTTTCCACTCATTCTTTGAAAACGCGCCACAAAATCAGCCTGGGTATAAGAAAAAACATGCCCCATATGCAAAAGGCCGGAAACAGTGGGCGGAGGCGTATCAATAACAAAAGTTTCAGCACGGGATTTGTCGTTTTGCCACTTAAAAATTTTTTTTTCGCGCCAATAATTCTGCCAAAATTTTTCACGGGTTTTGGCGTTATAGCGCTCTGGAAGCTTTGTCATTTATTCAATTTCAATGAGATCAATGATGTATTTACCGATGGCGTGAAGATAGATTTTGTTGTTTATAACAACCGGCGAGTGGGAAATTTTTTTGCCGAATTCAAAAGTTTTTTCGAGTTTGCCATCAAATGGAGAAATGATTAACAACTCACCATCAGCCCTTGAAACCAGAAGCTTATCGCCAGCCATCACCAAACCGGAATAAATGAATTTTGTTTGCGGTTTTTTTTCTTTTTTCAAATGCGGCAATTGTGAAATCCATTTAATACCGCCGGTTTTCCTGCTGATAGCAAGCAGCTTGTTGTCATTGTTAATCACAAACAGAAATTCATCGGCCAGCCAGAAATCAGTAATTCCGGCAATCTGCTTTTTCCATAAATAATTGCCGTCTTTTATAGAAATCGCCTTCATCAAACCGCCATTACCGATGGCATAAATCACATCATCCTTAACCACTGGCGTAGCATCAACATCATTCAAATAAAAATCGGAAGTGGTGGCTTTGTTAATGTTTAAATCCTGTGACCACAGCGGCTCGCCGGTTTTTTTATTGACCGCATAAATTTCGCCGGACGAATAGGAAGCAATCACCAAATCTTTGTAAATCACCAAATCAGCCGCACCAAGAATCGCGGTTGGACGCGCGATTCCGGCTTGCACCCATAAAAGCTCGCCGCTTATGGCATCAAAGGCATAAAGTTTGTTATCATTGGTTGAGACGTAAAGCGATTTTCCATCAGAAACCGGAGTTGAAACCGGAATTGCCGCGATTTCCTTTGACCACAAAACTTTACCATCACTTTGATTTGCGGCCGCAATTTTATTGACTCCGGCAATACAGAAAATTTTTCCGTCGGCATAAGAAATTTTTGGTGTGTGATAATTTTTTAGAAAAGATTTTTTAAAAATTTGTGATTTCCAAATTTTCTTCTCGCTGACGAGATCGTAAGCAGAAAGAACTCCGGCAGTATCAAGCACAAAAACTTTTTCATTTTTAATCACCGGCGCAAAAACAAAATGATCATCGATATCGCCACTGTAAAAAAACCATAGCGGTGATGATTTTTTAAATGAAATCTCCTTCACTTTTTTAAAAAATCCGCGCTCTGTGATGGAAAAATTTTTCTCAAAATTTTCGATTGATTGGTTTTGCAAGCTTGCTGATCCACTCCAAAACAAATTTCTTTTTTGCGGCGGCAATTTCATCTCAACTTTTTCTAGAGCCTTATCAATCTGCAGCGGATCAATTTGCACAAAGGCGGAAACTGCCTTTGTTTTATCGTAATCGGCATCCTTGTCGCAGTTAGTCAATAAAAAAACCAACCACAAAACTATACAAAATTTTTTCATTCTTTTGGCTGAAAACCTTTAGATATTACTATCTTCATCCCATCTTCAGCTCTTGTTTTTAAAGTCTGTGCGGATTCCGGGGCTTTAGCAATCATTTCAAAAATCTGATAGGATTTTTCGAGATTATTTTTTTGCAGCTCAAAAAAGGCGCGTTGTTCGGCGATGTGGTAGCGCAGAATTCTGGATTTGTTTTCAACTCTTTCGATATGTTCCGCGAGATCAGGTTTTTGCGTTTCATCAGATAGAAATGTCCTCACTGCAAGCAGGCCGGCAAGCTCACGAACGTAATCATCACAGGAACGGCAATCATTAACATCGAGATAAATTTTTGCCGCTTCATCCTTTTTTCCCTCTTCAAGCAAAAATGCGCCGTAGCGCAATGATGCCAGGGATTTTATGCCCTCTGGCGCAGAATCGGAATCCACAATTTTTTTCAAATTTTCTTTGGCCTTGTCAAGCTCGCCATTTTGCTGATAGATCAATGATTGATGCAGAATTGAAGAAAATTTTTCGCGATTTGCTTTTTGCCAGGAAACAAAACCGACAAAAATAATTGCAACCACAATCAACGCCAATCCTAACTGCAACAATAGCCGGCCATTATCGAAAAAAAATTTTACAAGCTTATCGGTTCTAACCTGGGATTTTGCCTGATTAATTAAACTCATCATTTCGCTCGACATAGTTTGCTCTCAATTGGAAATTAGTTTTAAACAACACTCTACAGTGTTTTTAAGTAAATAAGAAATCGTCATCGGCCCTACTCCACCTGGAACTGGCGTGATTGCTGATGCCACTTTTTTTACATTTTCAAAATCAACATCACCAACCAGTTTTGTAGCAAGACGGTTGATTCCAACATCAATCACCACCACATCTTTTTTTACCATATCGGCTTTAATCAGATTAGGCACGCCGGCGGCTGCGATGATAACATCGGCTTGCAGGCATTCTGCTTTCAGATCGCGTGTGCTTTTATTGGCGATGGTAACGGTGCACTTTTCCAGCATCAAAAGACGCGCCAAAGGCCTTCCGACAATGTTGGAAGCACCAATCACCAAAATTTTTAATCCGGATAAACCCTCACCTTTGACCGATTTTAGCAAATGCAGACAACCAAGCGGCGTGCAGGGAATCATTGCTTTTTCAGCTCCTTCAATTTCGCCGATAGCGAGTTTGCCGACATTGATGACATGAAAACCATCAACATCTTTGCGATAATCAATGGCATGAATCACTTTTTTGGCATCGATATGTTTGGGCAAAGGCAGTTGCACCAATATGCCGTGAACTTTTTTATCACGATTTAATTCTTCAATTTTGGCGATTAATTCACTTTCGGAAATATCGGCAGCGAGCTTGAATTGTATAGAATTCATCCCCACAAAATGCGCCGCTTTTTCCTTGTTGCTGACATAAATTTCACTGGCCGGATCGTTGCCAACAAGGATAACTGCCAAACTTGGTGTGATGTGGAATTTCTTTTTTATTTCTTCAACCTGCGAAGTGATTTCTGCGCGCATTGTAGCGGCGATTTCCTTGCCGTTGATGATTTGAGATGTCATGTTAGACGCTGTTAGCTAGGTTGTGTTAAGTAAAATTCTGCAGAATGTTTCGTGCTTCGTGCGTCGTGCTTCGTTGGTTAAAATTACCGAATCACGAAGCACGAAGCACGAAACATCAATCTTAAGAACAATCATTTTCTAGATACCATTGATACACGCTTTTTAAGCCTTCCGCAAGTGAAGTTTCAGCTTTCCAACCATAAGAATTTATTTTTGAAACATCCAAGCATTTGCGCGGCGCGCCGTCAGGCATTGAAGTATTAAATCTGATTTCGCCTTGATAGAAGACAGTTTTTTTCATCAACTCAGCCAATTCACGAATTGTTAAATCTTCACCAGTACCGATATTGAGCAGCTCGGTGATTTTTTCATTGTTCATGATGTAAATGCAGGCTTGCGCCAGATCATCAACATAAAGCAATTCACGCTTTGGATTACCGCTTCCCCACACTTCAACAAAAGGCTGATTGGCAATTTTTGCTTCGTGAAATTTGCGCATCAAAGCCGGCAAAACATGAGATTCTTTGAGATCAAAATTATCGTTAATGCCATAAAGATTGGTTGGCATCACCGGCACGAAATCACAGCCATATTGGGCGCGATAGGCTTCACACATTTTTAAACCGGCAATTTTGGCAATGGCATAGCCATAATTTGTTGGCTCCAGCGCGCCGGTTAAGAGATATTCTTCCTTGATTGGCTGTTTTGCCAAACGTGGATAAATGCAGGAACTTCCCAAAAAAATCAGACGCTTCACAAAGTTGAGATATGAGCTGTGAATGACATTATTTTGAATTTGCAGATTTTCGTAAGCAAAGGCTCCAAGCTGTGTTCTGTTGGCCTCAATGCCACCAACTTTTGCCGCCGCCAAAAAAACATATTCTGGCTTTTCTTGCGCAAAAAAATCGGCGACTGCCTGCCAATTAAGCAAGTCAAGTTCCAGCCTGGTTCTAACGACAACATTGCCATAGCCCTGTTTTTCAAGCTCGCGCATAATTGCCGAACCAACCATGCCGCAATGTCCGGCAACAAAGATCTTTGAGTTTTTTTGCATTATCTTATTCCAATTTCAGCCAGGAAAGCTTTGTCCAGATTATCTTCCTGATGCTTGGTTTTAAAGCCTTGCGGGCTGCCGTGATAAGTGATTTTGCTGTTGTTTAAAACCGCAATTGTATCACAAATTTCATCCATATCCGACAAAATATGCGAGCTGAAAAAAATGGTTTTGCCGGAATTTTTGTAAGAAATTAATTCGCGCTTTAGAGCAATGCGTGCCTTGGGATCAAGACCAGACATCGGCTCATCCAAAATCACCAATTCCGCTTCCGACAAAAACACCGCCATCAGGCCAAGTTTTTGTGTCATGCCTTTGGAATAGCCGGAAATTTTTTGTGATAAAACCGCAAAAGGCAGATCAAGATTTTCACAGGTTTGATGCGCTTTTTCGGCATCAAATTTTTTACCGTAAAAACCGAGAACAAAGCGCAAAAACTCTTCACCTTTTTGATGAATCGAAGGCTGAAATTTTTCCGGCAAATAGCAGATTTTTTTGCGCGCTTGCGGTAAGGCACAAGGCACGCCAAAAATTTCTACCTCGCCATTATCGCAATCAAGCAAATCGAGAATAATTTTGATCAAAGTGGTTTTGCCCTGCCCGTTCAAACCAATAAAACCAAAAATCTCATTTGGCTTCACCTCAAGACTAACATCGGACAAAACGGTCCTGTTAAATGCCAGCCTGTTAAATGATTTGGAAATTGCAGAAATTTTTAGGGGGAGCATTTAAGAAAAATCTTTTAGTATTTTTTGAATCCTATCTTTAGAGCCTGTCTAAAATCTTTTTTAACCCCAATAACGCTTAAGGAATTATGGCTTAAGTCTACAAACTCTAAGTAAAACCAATAAACTCCACCACACTGTCACCCCGCAC
>MEMO01000037.1 GCA_001767955.1 Alphaproteobacteria bacterium RIFCSPLOWO2_01_FULL_40_26
GCAACAAGTGCGGGGTGACAGTGTGGTGGAGTTTATTGGTTTTACTCAGAGTTTGTAGACTTAAGCCATAATTCCTTAAGCGTTATTGGGGTTGAACTTAAGAAACTGCTCATCCTGAACTTCAAAAAACTGGTCATCCTGAACTTGTTTCAGGATCTAAACTTATGACAGATTTTTCATTATTCATTTCGTTAATTTCTCTCGGATTTTTCGGCGGATTTTCACATTGCATTGGTATGTGTGGACCATTTGTTTTAACACAAGTTTCAAATAATTTTCAAAAAATTCCGTTGGAAAAATTCTCTGGATTTCAGCGTTTAAAAGGCTTGGCACTTTTGCCTTATCATCTTGGCCGCATTTCAACTTACTCAATGATCGGATTTTTTTGCGCATTTTTGTCAAAAAATATTCGCGAATTTTCCAATTTCAGATTTTTTTCCGCCACGCTTTTATTTCTGGCTTCAGCGTTCTTTTTACAGCTTTTTTTCGAGAAGAAATTATTGCGCTTTAAATCGCGCTTTCTAGAAAGCGCGACCTCAATTTTCGCAAAAAAAATCTCATTTCTAATGCAGAATCCGCAAGGTCTGAAAGGTTATTTCCTTGGTCTTGTTTTAGGATTTATTCCCTGCGGACTTTTATACGGCGCATTTCTGATTGCGATGTCAATTTCAAATCCGTTTTTAGCCGCTTTGGGAATGTTTTTTTTCGGAATCGCAACATTTCCATCATTGTTTTTTACAGCAATTGGTAGCCATTTTTTACTAAAATTCTCACAGTTAAAATTCATCGCTAAAACGGTAATTTTAATCAATGCAATCATGTTATTTTTAATGGCAGTTAAATATGTCGTCTCATAGCTCTAGTCCTACAATTTCCTACAATTACGACATCATCAAACTTTTTACCATCGCCGCAACTTTTTGGGGAATTATTGGATTTACCGTCGGCGTTTTGATTGCATCGCAATTGGCTTTTCCGATTTTGAATTTTGATTTGGAGTGGACCAGTTTCGGCCGTTTACGCCCGCTGCACACTTCGGCAGTAATTTTTGCTTTCGGCGGCAATGCGCTTTTTGCCACCAGCTTTTTTGTGGTGCAACGCACTTCGCAAGCAAGACTTTGGGGACATGACAATCTTCTGAAATTCATCTTTTGGGGCTATCAGATTTTTATCGTGATTGCCGCAATTGGTTATGTTACCGGCATCACTCAAGCCAAAGAATATGCTGAGCCGGAATGGTATGCCGATTTGCTTCTGACTATAATTTGGGTATGCTATTTTCTGGTTTATATCCTGACTTTGAAAAACCGCCGCGAACCGCATATTTACGTCGCCAACTGGTTTTATCTCGGATTTATCGTAACGGTCGCCATTCTGCACATCGTCAACAATCTTGCGATTCCGCTGCGTCTTGATTCAACACAAAGCTATCCGCTTTTTGGCGGTGTGCAAAGCGCGATGATTCAGTGGTGGTATGGCCATAATGCGGTCGGATTTTTTCTCACCGCCGGATTCATTGGCATGATGTATTACTTCGTGCCCAAACGCGCCGAGCGGCCGGTTTATTCCTATCGCCTCTCCATTCTGCATTTCTGGTCGCTGATCTTCATTTACATCTGGGCTGGCCCGCATCATCTGCATTATACTTCGCTTCCTGATTGGGTGCAAACTTTGGGCATGACTTTCTCAATCATGCTATGGATGCCAAGCTGGGGCGGTATGATTAACGGCATTATGACCTTATCTGGCGCATGGGACAAATTGCGCACCGATCCAGTTTTGCGTTTCCTAATCACCGCCGTTGCCTTTTACGGCATGAGCACTTTTGAAGGTCCGCTGATGTCGATTAAAACCGTTAATGCGCTTTCCCACTACACTGACTGGACTATCGGCCATGTCCATTCCGGCGCTTTGGGCTGGGTTGCTATGATCAGCTTTGGCGCTCTTTATCATCTCGTTCCGATATTGTGGAAAAAAAACCAGCTTTATTCCAACCGTCTGGTCGAATATCATTTCTGGCTCGCCTCAATTGGCATCGTGCTTTATATCACCTCAATGTGGATTGCCGGCATTATGCAGGGCTTAATGTGGCGCTCTTATGATGATATGGGCTTCCTGCAATATTCCTTTGCTGAAACTGTTTTAGCATTGCATCCGCTTTACATTGTCAGAGCTTTGGGAGGTGTATTCTTTCTTGCCGGAGCTTGTGTGATGGCGTATAATTTCTACAAAACAATTTATTCGGAAAATGCTTCAGCATCACGATAAAATCGAGCGCAATTCAATCCTGTTTCTAATTCTCACCGTCATTCTGGTTTCAATCGGCGGGCTGGTTGAAATCGCGCCGCTTTTTCGCATGGAAACAACTCTGGAAAAAGTTGAAGGCATGAGACCTTACACACCTCTTGAGCTCGCCGGCGCAAAAATTTACAAGCGCGAAGGTTGTTATGGTTGTCATTCGCAACAAATTCGTGTTTTGCGCGATGAAGTTGAGCGCTACGGACACTACTCCCTCGCCGCTGAAAGCATGTATGATTTTCCTTTCCAATGGGGATCAAAACGCACCGGTCCTGATTTGGCGCGCGTCGGCGGCAAATATTCTGATGAATGGCATGTGAGCCATTTGATCAATCCGCGCGATGTGGTGCCAAAATCAATTATGCCCGGGTATAAATTTTTAACCAAGCGCGATGCAGATGTTTCCGCGCTTGCGGATGATATGACAATTTTGCGCAAATTGGGCGTGCCTTACAATGATGAAATGATTCAAAACGCAGTTTCCGATGCCATGGTTCAGGCATCAGCTGATCGCGACTCTGAAGGCTTAATCAAGCGTTATGGCCAAAAGCTAAATGTGCGTGATTTTGACGGCAATCCAAACAAGGTTTCCGAAATGGATGCCTTGGTTGCTTATTTGCAAACGCTTGGGACTTTTGTTGATTTTTCCAAATTTGATCACGTCATCAAATCGAACAACCAAAATAAAAAAAGCAATGATTCAGCTCGTTCTCGATAATGCTGCAAGCGTAGCAACAGTGTTTTTTTTTCTCATGTTTTGCTATGTGATTTATGCCGTCTTCAAGAAAGGCACAAAAAAGAAATTTGATCAATATTCAAAAATTCCCCTAAAGGATTAACACTCATGACTGAAGAAAAAAATACAGAAACCAAAACCACCGGACATGAATGGGATGGCATTTCCGAATATAACATTCCAGCACCACGCTGGTGGTTAATTGTTTGGATCATCTGCATCATCTGGGCTTTTGGTTATTGGATTTTTTACCCAACCTGGCCAATTTTTGGCGGAAATTCCAAGGGAATTCTTGGGTGGTCGCAACAATTGGAACTTCAGGAATCACAAGCTGAAATTAATGCCAGAAAATCATTTCATCTGGAAAAAATTTCTAAAATGAATCTGCAAGAAATTCGGAAAGATCACGATTTGATGAGGTTTGCCGTCAATGGCGGACGCGCCGCTTTCAAAGAAAATTGTGCCGCATGCCATGGCAGTGGAGCACAGGGTGCAAAAAATTATCCCAATTTAAATGACGATGATTGGCTGTGGGGTGGAAAATTGGAGGATATTTATCAAACCATAAAATACGGCATCAGATCAGGTCACAACAAAGCTCGCGAAAATCAAATGCCGGCCTTTGGTATCGATAAGGTTTTGAAAAAAGATCAGATTGAAGCAGTGGCTGAATATGTGATGTCTCTTACCGGAAAAACCAAACAAAACGCTGAAGGAGAAAAAATCTTTAAAGACAATTGCGTTGCTTGCCATGGCGAACAGGCAAAGGGCAATCGCAATCTCGGCGCTCCAAATTTGACTGACGCAATTTGGCTTTATGGCGGAAACAAAGAAGACATTCGTTTCACGGTTTATTATGCCCGCAATGGTGTAATGCCTTATTGGAGCGGACGTCTTGATGACAACACCATTAAACAATTGACGCTTTATGTTCATTCATTGGGTGGTGGAGAATGATGCTAATTGGGTTTGACACAGTAAAATCAAACCTCATTCAATCATATCAGAATCAGAAACTGCATCATGCCATTTTACTTTGCGGAAAAAAAGGTATTGGCAAGGCAAGTTTTGCCAAAAAATTTGTGCTAGAAATTTTGAACACCGAAAACTCGTCTCATCCCGATTTGCTCATCATCGAAAAAGAAGCAGAAAAAAAAGAAATTGGCATTGAAAAAATCAGGAATATTTCCGGTTTTCTCAATCAAACTGCAGCAATTGCTTTGCATAAATTTATTATCATTGATTCAGCCTGCGAGCTTAACAAATCTGCTTCCAACGCTCTTTTAAAAATTCTGGAAGAACCTCATGCCAACAATTTCCTGATTTTAATCACGCATAATCCAAACCGCATTTTACCAACAATTAGATCGCGCTGCCAGATTACAAAAATCCCATCTCTAACCGCTGAAGATTTTACACAGATAATCGACAAAACATCGTCCGAAACAACCGAATTTCTTACAGAAATCTGCGATGGATCAATCTCGGATGCAATTAACCTGGGACCAGATTTATCAAGGTTTTATCAACTTTTTCTGCGCTCAATTCTAAATCAAAAACTTGGCGATGAATTGCTGAAACAAATTTCTGACAAAAATTTTTCCTTCGCCATTGCTGAAAAAATCATCGAGTTTTTTTTCAACCGCCTGATCAAAGTTGCAAATAACGCGCAAATAAATTTTTTCTTCGATGAGCAGAAAGTTTTTCTGGATTTATTAAAAAATCTTGCGCCACAAAAAACTTTCGCCATAGCTGATGAAAGCCTGTCTGTCTTGCACAAAGCACAGAAGCTCTACCTCGATAAAAAACTATGCGTCATCAACATTTTTAATCGAATCTGTCATGAATAAATTATACAAAGCCATTGGGCTGATGAGCGGAACTTCGATGGATGGAATAGATTTGGCATTAATCGAATCGGATGGCAGAAAAAATATTGCGCGCAAAAATTTTACTCACCTTGCTTACAGCAAAGAATTCAAAAAAAATCTCACGGAAATTATTTATTCGCATTCATCTGCGTTAAAAATTAAAGAGATTGAAAATGAACTCACACTCCTTCATGCCTCTCTGGTCAATGATTTCCTTGCAGAAAACAAAATTGACCGCAATTCAATTGATGTCATCGCCTTTCATGGCCACACCATACTTCACAATCCAAAACAGCATATCACCTGGCAAATCGGCAATGCTCATCTGCTTGCACACAAAACCGGAATTGATGTCGTCTCTGATTTTCGCACTCGCGATGTTGTACTTGGCGGAGAAGGCGCACCACTGGTTCCAATTTATCACTTTCATCTTTTTTGTGAACAGCCACGTCCGGTTGTAGTGCTCAACATCGGCGGAATTTCCAACATCACCTATTTCACCGGCAACGATGAAAAGGACATTATAGCTTTTGATGTTTGCTTCGGCAACGCCCCTTTTGACGATCTGATGAAGGAAAAACTCAATAATGATTTCGACGAGGACGGCAAATTATCACAAAGCGGTAATGTCGATTTCATTCTTGCCGATCGCATTTTGCAAAATGAAATTTTTCATAAAAAGCCGCCAAAATCCTTTGATCGCGATGATTTTGCGGCGTTACTTGCTCCAATCAAAAACCTTAAAATTGAAGACGCTTTAGCAACTTTTGCTTACATGCATGCCAAAGTAATCAGCATCAATCTCGATTTTTTATCAACCCGACCAAAAGAAATTTTCATTTGCGGCGGCGGTAGAAAAAATCTTGCGATTATGAATGAAATGAAAAAGTGGCTTTCCGGAATCACGGTTCGAACCGTTGAGGAAATTGGGTTAAACGGAGATAGTATTGAAGCTGAAGCCTTCGCCTTTCTCGCCATCAGAAGTCTAGTTGGAATGCCAATCAGCTTTAAAAACACTACAGGAATTTCTACAGATTCAGCTTGCGGAGGTGTGCTATATCAGGCCTCAAAAGCAGCCAGCGACTTCACCGGGAAATGATTTCTCTCCGGTTTAACTTCAGAAATATTTTTCTTTTTACGACGACGGCGACGATCGCGCTTTACTTTACGCACCTTTGTTGAATCAACAACCAAGCGATGTTTGATGTGTTTATCGACGACTTCCTCAAATTCTTTTAGGTGATCTTTGAAAAAATGATCGGCGCCGTGAATTGCCTGATAAATCACATCGGCGCCATCTCTTGCCGCCAACTTTTCTGCCAGTTTTGCTGAATCGGACTCTTTGGTAATTTCGTCTTTTCCGCCTTGAATAACAAGGCCGGCAGAAGTGCAGGGAACAATAAAATTAAAATCATATTTGCTTGCGGGAGGGGCAACTAGAATGTAATTTTCCAGCTCTGGCCTTCTCATCACTGTTTGCAATGCGATCCATGCACCAAAAGAAAAACCGGCAATCCAATATTCACTTGCTTCCATATTTTGATCGTGAAGCCAGTTAACTGCGGCTGTTGCATCCAGAAGCTCACCAGCGCCATTGTCAAACTTGCCTTGCGACTTGCCAACACCACGAAAATTTATACGCAAAACTGAAAATCCGTTTTCAACAAAACGACGATAGAGGCTATAAACCACCTTGTTGTTCATCGTGCCACCATAAAGCGGATGTGGATGAAGCAATAAAATAACCGGAGACTTTGGATTATCGTTTTGGTGATAGCGGCCTTCCAAACGTCCGGCGGGACCGTTAATGATTACTTCAGGCATTCGCTAATTCGTCCCATTGCATTGGTTTTTGCGCAGAATCAACCACCAGCTGGATTGAACCGGCATATTTTGCTGACATATACTTGCCATGTCCGGCATGAACTCCGTAGTAATAAACCGGCTCGATTTCTTTGCCGTTAAACTTCCTTTTTTCAACGTTCTTAACGCGGTTTTTTGGATTGTTTTTAGTACCCATTGCTTGGAAAATTTTTGATTGGAAAAATTAGAAGGCCGCGCAAAGTAGAAATCCGCTTATCAAAATCAACCCAAATCATGGTCGTTCTTAAATCGGATTAATTTTAGAAATTAATACCCCCTCACAGAATATTTACCCCTCACCCCAACCCTCTCCCACAAGGGTAGAGGGAGTAACACCGAATTCGGACTAACTCCCTCTCCCCTTGTGGGAGAGGGTTGGGGTGAGGGGTAAATATTCTGTGAGGGGTAAATATGAGTATAAGTAATTACAAATCTTCTTAAGCGTTATTGGAGTTAATAAAAAAATTTTAACCCTACTTCCGTCCCCTTCCCCATTTCCGACTCAACCTCGATTATCCCATTTTGCAGCTCAACAAGTCTTTTGACTATAGGAAGGCCAAGCCCAAAGGAATCAATCTTGCCGAAATGCGGATTGGAAATTGTCCGGTATTTTTGGAAAGCAATTTGAATTTGTTCTTTTGTCATGCCAAAGCCCTGATCAGCAATGGTAATTTCAAGAAATTCATCATTTGATTTGGCGGATATTTTTATTTTTGTTTTGGCTGGGCTGTATTTTATGGAGTTGGAAATCAAATTGGTCAGAATTTGTTTTGTTCTTTTTTCATCGAGATTTATCGCACTGACATTTTCTTCAACTTCACATTCGATCAAAATTCCCCTTTTAATGGCATAATCGCGATTAAGACGGATTGCTTTTTTTAAAACATTTTCGATTGCAATTTTTCTGCTCAAATCAACGGTAAAATCCTCAATATGAGAAACATCCAGCAAATCATAAACCAACTCATTCATATCATTTGCCACAGAAATAATGTCTCCGATTAACTCATTGTCGTCAATGTTATGACGCAATTCTTCAGCAAGGGCAATAATGGCGGAGAGCGGGGTTTTTAACTCATGAGCGATTGCGGGAAGAAAGTCGGATGAATGAAATCTGGTTGGAGGAAGGGCAATGATGTTGTTTTGAGGTGGTTGAAATTTTGGTTGTTTCATATTGTTGCAAAATGGAGCGATTGAGAAAGTAAATAAAACTTGCAACAATGAAGTTGATAAACACATTGAAGACAAATTAATAATTTCAATTCCTTCATTGAAAAAACCAATGAGCAGTAAAATTCACAGCTTCCTTTACAAAAAAAATCGCCAACAACAAATCAGAGGTTTTTATCACGCCGCCAGATTGCAGAGCATTTCCAAAGCCGCGCAAATTATGAACCTTACCCAATCAACTGTTACTTTGCAGGTTCAATCACTGGAAAAGGATCTGGGATATAGCCTGCTTAAACGTGATTCAAAACCTCTAATTTTAACCACAGAAGGAGAGATGTTTTATCAGCTTGCCTGTCCCTTGATGCAGCAATTTGAATCGGTGGTGGAAAAATTTTTGTCATACAAAAAACATCGGGAACAAAAAATAATTAATATTGCGGCGCACCATATTTCCATTTCTTATCTAATGCCGCAAATCATTGCCGACTTCAAAAAATCTCATCCAAAAATTACAATTATAATCCGCAATATCGCGCAAGACGAAGCTATAAAAAGGCTAAAAGACGAAACAATCGATCTGGCCTTTTATCCATGGATGAAAAGGGAAGTTGGAATTAGGGAAATTAAAACAATTTCTTATGATCCGGTTTTAATTATCAGAAAAAATCATCCGCTAAAAACAGAGACAATAAAAAATTTGCGCGATTTGAAAAAATTTGATCTGATCCGCATTGATAAAAAGCTGATCACTTTAAATCTCTTTGAAGAAGCAATAAAAAGTTATAATGTCAAAAGCAGTGTTGAGTTTGAAAATGGCAGTTGGGAAATGTTGAAAGCCTTTGTCAAAAAAAATGATTTCGCCGCGGTAGTTTCGCAAATTTGCATTGATAAAAATGACAAGGATTTTGCGGTAAAAAATCTTTCCCAATTTTTCCCGCAAATGTCTTATCGGATTCTGTTAAAGGACGGAAAGTTGCTGCAACCGGCAGTACAGAAGTTTGTTGATGTGATTTATGAAACTACTCTTGCTTCCTAAAACCCTATACCAAATCAATTCTCAAACCACCTTCATCATCCGCAAAAACCTCTTAACATCGTCTTCCTTCGGATAAGAAAAATAACTGCCACTGCCACTTGGCTTAAATGTCTGGACTTTTTCTCCGTTAAAAATTTTTTTCATTGTTTGCGACAACAAGCTACATCCACCTTCGTATAAATCATTGATGTTGGAAAAAAGCGAAGCTTTGAAATCAACTTGATTTTTTGTCCAACCAATTATTTCTCCCGCATCAATTTTGGCATTGTTAATGTAATGCAACGTCATGCCGATTTCATTTTCACCATTAAGAATTGCCCAAAATGTCGGCATGATGCCGCGATAGGCCGGCAAAATTCCGGAATGTAAATTTAAAACGCCAAATTCAGGAATGTTGATGAGTGGTTGCTGTAAAATCTGTCCAAAGCGAATTGAAATTATCAAATCAGGCAAAAACTCCGCAATATCGCTTACCGCATCAATGGAGTTAATATCGTCATAAATTTTAACACCAAAACCAAAAAGTTGTCGCCAATCAAAAGAACATTCTTCAGCTTTTCTTAACCTGCGCAAATCATATGGCAAACCATCAACAGACTGTCGCAAATCCCCGTTTCTTACCATTTTCAAACTCGACGAGTCCTCACAAATCAAGGGTTCAGATTTTTCAGAAAGTTGATTTGCGACATGGCCATCAATCCTGCCAACATAGCGAGACAAAACAATCCTGACATTATGATTTTTAAGCATGGGAATAATGGCAGCCAGAGCATCGGCGCAATGAACATCGTTGTTAAGAAGCGCTATTATTCTCATTATCTACCAGCAGCTTCTTCAGCTCCATGACCATCTTGCACAGCAACTGCAGTTGTGGCTGATATTGTTGCTGAAGAATTTTGAATTTTAGTAGCGGCAGCAATAGCAGAATCAATGGCCATTGCCAATTGTTCCGATGGAGCGTTAAGCGTCATTCTTACAACCATTTTTTTCG
Source organism: Alphaproteobacteria bacterium RIFCSPLOWO2_01_FULL_40_26 (assembly GCA_001767955.1). Lineage (GTDB taxonomy): Bacteria > Pseudomonadota > Alphaproteobacteria > Rickettsiales > UBA1997 > UBA2645. The sequence continues at coordinate 9,966 of MEMO01000037.1, forward strand.
GTTCAAAAGCAAAACATTCGCCGGGAACTGTGCCGATTCCAGCTTAATTAAGCAGCCATTCAGCAACATCTAGACCAGTCATCATGACTTTTTCACCATATTTTTTGCCACGTAAACCGGAAAAATCCAAAAGATAAACATTGGTAGCATCTGGCATGGCAATAAGAGGCTTAACAAAACTTCTTGCCTCATCAAATTGTTCACAAAACCTTCTGTCCAATTCAGTCAATTTGTCTGTAACAACACCGATATTTCTGATATAATGATCACGACAACTATCCAAATATTTTTTATTCTCTGCATTATCTTCCAAAGCAGCGGTTAAAATTCGTTGCATATGTTTTGTCGGATATCCACCAAGCCTTTCAAAATCGGCAACAATATCGCTGCGACCAACACAACAGCCATTTTTAACTCCTATAAACATTGATTTGGCAGTGCTTGTTACTGTGAAACTTCTTTCCAACATTCCATCAACCGCAGCAACGGAAAAATGTGGCCTTCCGGACAGCGAATTTCTCACAAAAGCCTCATCGGAAATCACAAAAATATCATGTCTTGTTGCAATATCAGCTATTGCCATAGCACATTCCTCTGTCATTACAGAACCAGTTGGATTATTTGGATAGCATAACAATATGGCTTTGGCGCCGCTACTGACAATCAATCTTTCCAACTCCTCCGGATTCGGCAAAAATCCATCTTCTTCTTTTGTCGGAAGAGTTTCAAAGCTAATATTTTTTTCTTTGAATTGCCTAAAGAAATAACCAAAAGTTGGAGTTGGAACTATAATTTTATTGGATTCATTCAAACCAAGTTTTTGATAAACATGTTCCAATGTCGGCAAAATACCCATGGTCAGAGAAACATGATCTCTATCACACCTAATACCACGCCTGGAAAAAAATCCAACGCACGCCTCCAGCATAAAATCTTCACCTCGAGACATTCCATGAACTTCTTCAAGCCCATCAAAATCCACAGTTCTCATTAGCTCAACGATAGAAGTCGGTGGAATTATGCTAGTTAGTCTTGGATGTGGTGGCTCGGCTGATGTCATATCAAACCTTGAGCCAACGCATCTTGGAAGGAAGGTAAATGCTTCTTGATTGATAGGATATTTATTGCCGTCTTCTGATAATTCTGAACCAGAACGTTCTCTTTTGGATTCGGCGGCTTCTCTTCTACTCATTTACACAAAATTTTCTGCTGCCATTGATAAAATTTTCGCGTGAATTCTTTTTTTGTCCTGTGAAATGACCACCAAATTGCTTTCATATTTGCAAAAAAAAATCAACCATGTCTTTTAGTTTCTTTGTCAAAGCTAAATCATTAAAAAATTTTAGATGATTGGCGGCGTCAATAACTTCATTGCTAATTGCGCCAAGTTTAATTTCATTATAATTATCATTTCCCAACCTCTTTTCCAGGTCGGACAAAAACTTTATGGTTGCTTTATTCAAAGCCATTTTAGCAGCAGCAAGCGAGGTAAAAAGCTTATCATTAGAAATGGCGCGAACTTCAAGAAATGACACGAAGCTCTTAACTCTATCCAAATTTTCTAAATTTTTTAAAATACAATCCATTGAGAAATTTAAAAAATAAAGTTTGAAACATTTAAGAACTTAATAAGCGCCGTTCTAAAAAAGTTAAATAAATTTTTTAAAAAAATTTGCTTGGAAAAAATTGCCTCAAAAATTAGAAGGCCGCGCAAAGTAGAAATCCGCTTATCAAAATCAACTCAAATCATGGTCGTTCTTAGAGCGGCATTCATCATGTTTAACTATCAAAAGTATACATATCATCCTACACATCCAAATTCACCACCTTCAGCGCGTTTTCCTGAATGAAATCGCGGCGCGGTTCGACTACGTTGCCCATCAGGATTGAGAAGGTTTGATCGGCCTCGTCATATTCATCAACCTTTACTTGCAGCAAGGTTCTGTTTGCAGGATCGAGCGTGGTTTCCCAAAGTTGTTCGGCGTTCATTTCACCCAAGCCTTTGAAACGCTGAAAGGAAACGCCTTTTTTGCCGGAGGCGAGAATTAGGTTCATCAGCTCAATTGGTTTTTTAGCAACGTGTTTTTCTTCGCCGCGAATAAACTGAATTTCAAAAGCAAAATCATCAGCAATTTGATCTTTAATTTGCGCAACAACAGAAATTTCCGGCAAATCGAAATATAATCTTCTGACCATGAAGCTGGTTTTCACGCCGCGGGATTCTTTGATGATTTCAATATCTTCGGTTTTAGTGATTTCGCACTTCCATGAAACTTCTTCATCAAAGGCAAAGATTTTTTCAATTTTACCAATCAGCGCTTTGGCTTTGGTTTGATTTTTTATCCATGCTTTATCGAAAGCGCCGGCCAGAGCCAGATTTTCAGCAATTTCTTGCGGCATCACGCGTGAAAGATTTGCAATTAATTGTGAAAATTTTCCCAGTTTTAAAACAAAATCGCGCAAATCAACGCCGGCGCGGTCTCCAGCTTTTGATTTTAAAACGGCATTGGCCAAAGCATTGTTAATGACATAATTCTGCAAAGCTTGCTCATTCTTCAAATAAACTTCGCTACTGCCCTTCTTAACTTTGTAAAGCGGTGGCTGCGCGATGTAGAGAAAACCATGCTCGATCAATTTCGGCATATGGCGGAAGAAAAAGGTGAGAAGCAAAGTTCTGATGTGAGAACCATCAACATCGGCGTCGGCCATGATAACGATTTTGTGATAGCGCACTTTGGATGGATCAAAATCTTCACTGCCAATGCCACAGCCAAGCGCGGTGATCATGGTTCCGATTTCAGCTGACGAAAGCATTTTGTCGAAACGCGCGCGTTCAACATTCAGAATTTTTCCGCGAATTGGCAGAATTGCCTGACATTTGCGATCGCGTCCTGATTTGGCAGAACCACCGGCGGAATTTCCTTCAACGATGAAAAGCTCGGAAAGAGCTGGATCTTTTTCCTGACAATCAGCCAATTTTCCCGGCAGATTTGAAACTTCGAGAGCAGATTTGCGGCGGGTTAATTCGCGCGCTTTTCTTGCCGCTTCACGTGCTTGCGCCGCTTCAACTGCTTTGCCAACAATGGTTCTGGCATCGGATGGACGCTCTTCAAACCATTGTGCCAGCTTGTCATTAATCCACGATTCAACGTAAGTTCTAACCTCAGAAGAAACCAGTTTGTCTTTGGTTTGCGAAGAAAATTTTGGATCCGGAACTTTAATAGAAAGCACACCGGTTAAGCCTTCACGCACATCATCGCCGCTTAAAACGATTTTTTCCTTTTTGAAGAGTTTATTGTCGGTGGCATAATTGTTGATGGTACGTGTCAACGCCGCCTTCATACCGGCAAGATGCGTGCCACCATCGCGCTGGCGGATATTGTTGGTGAAACACAAAACATGCTCGTGATAGGAATCGTTCCACTGCATTGACAACTCCATGCTGATGCCAGATTTGTCGGAAGCGGTAATAGTGATGGTTTGATGCAGGGCATTTTTGCTTTTATCGAGAAATTTCACATAAGCCTCAACTCCGCCTTCATAGAACAACACCGATTCTTTTTGCTCGTCGCCACGCAAATCTTTTAAAACAATTTTTACGCCAGAATTGAGGAATGATAATTCACGCAGACGTTGTTCGAGGATGGAAAAGCTGAATTCCAAAACATTGGCGAAGGTTTTGTCGGAAGGATGAAAAGTGACTTGAGTTCCCTTTTGCCCTTTGGCATCGCCGACAATTTTGAGCGGAGCAACAGATTCGCCATGTTCAAAACGCATAAAATGCTCTTTGCCATCACGCCAAATTGTGAGCTCAAGCCAATCGGAAAGCGCATTAACAACTGATACGCCAACACCGTGCAAACCACCGGAAACCTTGTAGGAATTTTGATCGAATTTGCCGCCGGCATGGAGTTGGGTCATAATCACTTCTGCCGCAGAAACGCCTTCTTCCTTGTGAATATCAGTTGGAATGCCACGACCATTATCATTGACCATCACTGAACCATCAGAGTTCAAAGCAACAATCACCTCATCGCAATGCCCTGCCAGAGCCTCGTCAATGGCATTGTCAACCACCTCATAAACCATGTGATGCAAGCCGGAGCCATCATCGGTATCGCCGATATACATGCCGGGACGCTTGCGCACCGCTTCAAGACCTTTGAGAACTTTGATTGAATCAGCAGCATATTCCGCCGCAATATTTTCAACTTTTTCGTCAGATAAAACTTCCTGCTTTTTCGCCGCCATTTTTTCCATTTTGAGATTGATTTAAAGATTTGTGAAGGTGCTTGCTTCAAGGGTTTGTGCTTGTTGTGCAAGATATAAGAAACTGTAAAGCGCTAAAAACATGCTAAAATCTGGGGTTAAAAAAGATCATAAACAGTTTCTAAAACGAAACTTAAAAGAGAAGGAGGTTTTAATTTAAATAAATTTCACGCCTATGTCCAAGTTCGATAACAATAACTACAAAATTTTCATTCTCCTTTGAACAAATCAAACGATAATCTCCGACTCTGAATTTATAATATCCACCAAGCTCCCCTGCCAAAGGCTCAAGATAAAGTAATGGATTTAACCCCAATAACGCTTAAGGAATTATGGCTTAAGTCTACAAACTCTGAGTAAAACCAATAAACTCCACCACACTGTCACCCCGCACTTGTTGCGGGGTCCATTTGGTCGCAACCAATAAAATCAAGTCTTTGACGAGATGGACCCCGCAACAAGTGCGGGGTGACAGTGTGGTGAGATTTGTGATTTAGCTTAGAGTCTGTAAATTTGAATCTGGGTTTCTTAAACGTTATTGGGGTTGGATTTATAATTAATTTCTCGCGAATGGATTTTTTTATTCTTGACTGAATTTGCCTGTCCAAAGCATTGATTTGCTTCTGGGCTTTTTTTGTGAAGATGACCTGCCAAACCATTATCTTATACCTTTGAATACTTCCTCAAAAGATACAAATTCACCTTTAGATTTTGCTTCCCGCAAAGTTTTTTTAGCGCTGATTAAATGCTGCATGTCATAAAATTTTTGCTCCAAAATTTCGGCAAGACCTTCCTTGATGTAATAGCTTTTTGACCTGCGTTCAAATTCTGCAACTTTTTCCAATTTTTGCGCCAAGTCATCTGGAATATGAGCGGAAATTGTAATTGTCATAACAAAAGTAATAAAGTTTGGATTTTCTTAGAACCCCAAAGCTCTGAATGCGCAGATGAAGTAACCATCGCGATTACAACAAATCCGGTGTTTTTATTGTAATCATCATCAGAAACAATGACTGCTGGCCTGATTTTTGTTTCCTGATTTTTTTCAATGAAAGGAAATGCAGTAACAACTATGTCAAATTTATGGTGACTCATGGTTTTATCTTTTTGGCCTGAATTTTTGTAGATTTTTGAATGCTTTTTCGTCCTCTGAAGAACTCCATTCTTTAGCAAAGACTTCATTGGATCCCGAAATAAATCTCAAAGATTCTTCTTCGTTTTCAAAAGTTTTTTTTATTGAAAAAAGAATCAGATCGCTAACCGATCTATCTTCAAAAGAAGCTCTGGCTTTTAAAGTGCGATATGTTTTATCGGGAATGTTAAGTGAAAATTTATGTGCTAACATTTGTAAAGTAATGGTGGTTTTTGAGTCTGTTCAAACTCTAAAAATTAAGTTTTAATAACCAAGTTTAATCACAATTTCCTCCGCTTCCCTGCCATCATCAGCAACAATCTTCTGCTCATAGCTTTTAATGTAGCACAAAGCGTTTGGTTGGTCTTCGCAATAGTAAATTGTGCCTTGCAACAGATAGTTTTTTTCTTTCACAAATTTTGGCAGTTTCATTTCTTTTACCTTGATGGAATTCCAATCAAAACTTGCGATGAGATTGGCTTCACTTTCTTTAACCAGCTCAAGAAGATTAATAAAACTTGGGCCTTGTTCATTGATTTTCCAGCCATCGGCAAGATCAATCTTCAACATAATTTCCGCATTTTCTTGCACTTTAGCTTCAGAAATTTTTTGCAAATTCGGCAGATATTCCAAAAACCCGACTTTCGGCAATTTTAAAGGCGGCATGACGTTAAGAATTTCATTTTCCAGATTTCTGCGATTTAAAACCATGATGCGATTATTGTTGGAATCGGCGATGTAGAAACGATCCAAAACAGCAATTATTCCCTCCGCCGCGTCAAGCTCAACTTTGCTAAAATTATGAATTTTACTGGAAGAATAATCATATTTTTTGATTTGGTTGTTGGAAGCATCAGCGATATAAATACCAGTGTCATCAGCATGAAGAGCTAGCGGGAGTTTGACTCCCTTATGCAAAATTTTGACTTCATTTTTTTTATCAAGCACGCGTAGGGAAGAATCCATGGCATCAACAAAATAAAGCTTGCTGGCAAAAACCGACATATCCGAGGTTTGCGGCAAGCCACTTGCTAGGATCGAAGTTTTTTTACTTTTCAAATCGTATGACAAAATTTGGCCGGCGGCAGAATTGCTGATAACGATATTGTTTTTGTCGGGGAAAAATTCGAGATCGTTTGGAAATGATAAATCGCTCAACAAAGTTTCAACCTTGCCTTTGTTAAAATCGACAACACGCAACGAATTATTGCCACTATCAGCGATGTAAAGCTTATCTAGCCCATCAAATAACAATCCATGTGGATGCGTGAAGGATGCGCTCTCAAAATCACCATCTTCATTTCCCTCGCGGCCGGAGCCAATTTTCATGATGATATCACCATTAAGCGCGGCGATGACGATGTTATTTTGTCCGCTATTTGCGATAAAAATTGCCGCCCCTGATTTGAAGTTTGATTTGAGGTTATTTGTATATGCAACCCTGGTTGGAAAACTTAAAACATTGCCGATGACATTATACTTCTCAAGCATGAGAGGTAAAGGGTCGCGATTGATTTCATATTTGTATTTTGCCACCAGATTCTTGGTATCATCAGCAAGATTTTTTACCGACTTTTCACCAACATAAATCTCTTCCACATTACCATGCGGATTAATGAGAATAAAAGTTGGCCAGGCCTTAACCGCAAAATCATTCCAGATTTTTAAATCGGGATCGTTGATGACAGGATGAGAAATATCATATTTTAACATCGCCTTTTTGACCGCATCTTTACTGTTCGCAAGCGTGGAGGAATGAATGCCAATCACGAGCAATTTATTTCCCAATTCCTTTTCCAATTTTTTGATTGCAGGCAGAGTAACCAGACAACTCACACAGCCATGATTCCAAAAATGCAGCAGAATAACACGACTTTTTAAATCCCTGTTTTCAAGCGGATGTGAAACATTGAGCCAATCAGCTTTTATATCGGTGATTTTTCTGATGTCGGCAAAAGGAAAAAGAGCGGGAAAAAGTAAATTTGAAATCAACAAAAAAATCAGCCACAGAACAATCAGAGCTGTAGCGATCAGGAGTAAAAGCGACTTATCCTTGCGGCTAAATTTCATAGAAACGAGTTGTCAATTGTTGGTTGCCAGCCGCTTTTGCAATTAATCAGTAACAAGCAACCGAACAATCTTTTTTTCGAGTTAAAAAACTATTTCACCTCTTCTTGCCTTCTTTCTTCTTGCGACAGATTCATCTTTTCTGCGTTTGATTCTTTCTGAAGGCTTTTCATAAGCCTTTCTTCTTCTGGCTTCTTTTACCAGACCTTCTCTTTGTGTTTTTTTTCTGAAAGTGCGAATCGCCATTTCAACATTGGCTTTGCCATGAACTACAATTTCCATCTAAATTTACCTCCTTTTCTAACTAAAAAATTTTTAAAATTCGTTATTTACTTAACCCCAATAACGTTTAAGAAACCCAGATTCAAACTTACAGACTCTAAGCTAAATCACAAATCTCACCACACTGTCACCCCGCACTTGTTGCGGGGTCCATCTCGTCAAAGACTTGATTTTATTGGTTGCGACCAAATGGACCCCGCAACAAGTGCGGGGTGACAGTGTGGTGGAGTTTATTGGTTTTACTTAGAGTTTGTAGACTTAAGCCATAATTCCTTAAGCGTTATTGGGGTTACTTAACGAAGAAGTCGACGCGTATGCGCGACCTCCCCCTTATCAAGTGGGATGGGGGGTTGGTTCTTAGAGCCTGTCTTAAACCTGCGGATCAATCCATGAGATGTTCCCATCCCTGCGATGATAAACCACATTCAGTTTTTTGTTTTTGCCGTTGATGAAAACAAGCGCCGGTAAATTGGTTAAATCCATTTTCATGATTGCTTCATCAACTGAAAGCTCTTCAATTAAGGTGGTTTTTTCGGCAATTATTTTGTGTGAATCGTCAAGCTGTTCTTCCGTTTCTTCATTTTCCATTTCCTCAAACACATTGTGATTAAGAGGGGGAAGCACATATTTCATGGCGTCAATGGCGTTGTAGTTTGGTTCAACCGCTTTTAGCCCGCCGCCATTACGACGATAATTTTTGATTCTTCTTTTGTAGCGACGCAATTGTTTTGCAGATTTTTCGCAAGCCTCGTTGAAAGCGCCGTAGGCATCACCTGCTTCAGCATCGGATTTCACCGCAATGCCGCCTCTTACTCCTTCATTTATCGTCAAAGTAACTTTGAATAAATGACCATCCTTGACAAAATGCGCTTCGCCGCTAACCGCTTTTTCAAAATATTTTTTAACGGCTTTTTCGAGATGTTCTAAAACATATTGCGTCAAAGACTGACCAACATCCATATTGACGCCGGAGACTTTTATTTTCATTTTTAAGGAAAAATTGGTTGATTGCTGAAAAGGTGCGGCAAAATGCAAATAAAAAAAGGAAAATGCAAATTTTAAAATTGACGATATTGCTGATCATTTTCTGTCCGCACGCAAACGCCATGAGTTTTGAAGATTTCTGGCAAAAAGCGCGCGAAACCAATCTTGATTTAAAGATCAGAGAAACCGAATCAGACATCGCCAAAGCCAATGCTATTGGCATAAACATTGAGCCGCCAATGGTTGGTTATATGAATCGCTCCGATAATTCCGGCAGCGCTGACGGAATCGAGATAAAACAAACCATCCCCTTCCCTACAAAAATCACCAATGATTATCTGGCCAGAAAATATGAGGCAAAATCGCGTGATGAAATCAGGCTGGCAACTGAAGCGGAAATTTTTGCCAAAGCGCGGCTGGTTTATTTCAATCTGTGGAAGGCTTTAAAGCTGAAAGAAATTTTAAATGAAAAAAAGCTGGTGATTAAAAAACACATCAAACTCGCGCGCGCCGTCAGCAGATCGGATAGTTTTTTGAAAGTTCATCTGATCAGAACAGAATCAGACCTTGAACTTCTTGAAAATGATCTAATCGCCACAGACCAGGATATAAAAGAAAAAACCGCCGCAATGGCAGAGTTTATCAACAGCGATTCTTCAGAATTTAATCCGGTTCTGAAAGAAATTCCAATCATCACAATCACTGAAAAACCACAAAATCCGCATCAGCTTGAAGCCAAAAAATTGACCGTCGAAAGCCGCAAAAAACGTGAAAATGAAGCGGATTCAGAGTGGTTGCCCGATATTTTCCTGCGCTATCGCAATATGGGAAAAACCCAGATGATGCCAGCAACCGAAGAAACCATGATCGGCATTAGCCTGCCTTTTGTTTTTCCGTGGGAGCCAAAAGCAATCAGTAAAAAAAGCGCGGCGACAAAAGAGCTGGCGCAAATTGAATATCAAAAGGAAAAAATCAAAATCGAAACCGAAATCAAAACCATGATGACCAGGCTGAAATCGCTGAAAGAAAGACTAGACAACGTCAACCAAAAACTGATTCCACTTGCCAGAAAACGCGTGAGCCTGATTCAAAATCTCGCTCCGCGAGATTTGTCGACATTGCAGGAATATCTTGAAACCATGAAAAATCTCCCTGAACTCAAACTTGAAGCATTGAAGGTGAGAACGGAATATGAGCAAACCACAGCGGAAATTTTGAAATATCAAAAGCTATGAAAAAAATAACGGCAATCGCAATTGTGGTGATAATTTTAGGCGTGATTCTGATTTCCAAATCCGCCAGCTCGCCGCAGGAAAAAAATATCTCTCACGAAAAACACCAACAAGCTGAAAGCTACTGGACTTGCCCGATGCATCCGCAAATCAGACAGGATCATGCCGGAGAATGTCCGATATGCCACATGAAACTGGTTTTAAAAAAATCGCCCTCTTTGCCAAAAGAAGAAAATGAACAACGCGCTGAAATTGTGGCAAATGACAATCAGCTAAATCTTGCCGGAATTCAAAAACATGAAGTTGAGATCATGACTTTAAAATTTTCCATTCCGGTTGCCGGACGTTTTATTTCATCTGCACAAGTGGCATTTCAGATTTATGAAAGCGATCTGCGCTATGTTAAAACCGGATTATCTTTCAAAGGCGAAAGCAGTTTTTATCCGGAAAAAGAAATCAGCGGTGTTATTTCATCAATTGATTCGATAGTTGATCCAACCAGCAGAACCGTTAGGATCATAGGCTCAATAAAAAATAGCGCCGACAATATTACCACCAAAACCGCCATTGAAACCGGATTTCGCGGCAATATCGAATTTAATTTGCCAAACCGCATCGCCATTCCTGAAAGCTCGGTTCTGCACACCGGCAATGGCGATCTGGTTTATGTCATAAAAGATGACGGCAAACTGATACCACAAAATGTCAAGCTGGGCTTAAAATCCGAGGGCTTTTACGATGTCATATCAGGCCTGACCGCTGGCCAGATCATTAGCTCCGGCCCTAATTTTCTTGTTGATTCCGAAAGTAAAATTTTGGGCGCTGCCCAACCAAATTATCATAATCATTGATAATTAAATCGTGTATGTTGGAATATAATTCCATTATACACGATAATCATGTATTCACGTTTAGCGATAAAAGCTTTAAGAGAAACCAGTAAATCCTTCTCTGTTTTGCTAATAACAGGGCCAAGACAGGTAGGAAAAACCACCTTGTTGCAAATCTCTGCGGAGAAAAACAGAAAATATGTCACACTTGATGATCTAAACGCCAGAAATATGGCACAAAATGATCCGGCGCTTTTCATCAAAACCTATAAACCGCCGGTCATAATTGACGAAATTCAATATGCGCCACAACTTTTCAGCTACATCAAAATCGCCGTTGATCGTGAAAAAAAGAAGGGCATGTTCTGGCTAACCGGTTCACAAAAATTTCATTTGATGAAAGGCATCACCGAAACTCTGGCCGGTAGAGTGGCAATCCTTGATTTACTTGGTTTGTCACAGGCTGAAATTGATGACAGAAAAACCAATAAACCATTTATTCCAACCGCAAGCTGGATAAAACAGGCAAAAAAAAATCCTAAAAAACAACCGGAAGAAATTTATCGCCAAATCTGGCAAGGCTCATTTCCTTTTGTCAATGTTGATAAAAGTGAAAAAACCAGACAGAGATTTTATAGCTCATATGTTCAAACCTATCTACAGCGCGATGTGCGTGATATTCTGAAAATCTCCGATGAAACCGCTTTTTATAATTTCTTAAGCGCGATTGCTTCGCGCACTGGTCAACTGCTTAATTACAATGATTTGGCAAGAGATGTCGGAATTGATAATAAAACTGTCAAATCATGGCTTTCAGTTCTTGAAACATCAGGTTTAGTTTACGTGCTAAACAGCTATCACAGCAACCTCTCCAAACGATTGGTAAAAGCACCAAAAATCTACTTTCTCGACAGCGGACTTTGCTCCTATCTGACCAGATGGACCAGTGTGGAATCTCTGCAAAGCGGAGCTATGTCGGGAGCAATTCTTGAAACTCACATCTTTACTGAAATACTAAAAAGCTATTGGAATGCGGGCATGGAAGCGAATTTTTATTATTATCGCGATGCTGATCAAAAAGAAATTGATCTGATTATTGAAGCAGACAACACGCTTTATCCAATTGAGTTTAAAAAAACCGCTACCCCGTCACCAAATCTCGTCGCTAATTTTTCGTCCTTAAAAAAATTCAATAAAAAAATCGGACATGGAATGGTGATATGTTTTGTTGAAGAAGCTATTCCACTCTCACGGGAAGTTACGGCAATTCCAATTGGGTGGTTATGAGGTTGTTACGCAAATTTGTGTCTGGCAAATTTCGTGCATCGTGCTTCGGTAGTTTTAAACCACGAAGCACGAAGCACGAAGCACGAAACACGAAATTTGCCAGACACAAATTTGCGTAACAACCAAATTTATAGTTTGGTATAGACTCAAAATTATGATCAATAAAATCATCGAATTCTCCGCCAACAACCGTTTTCTGGTTTTGTTTGCATGCGCGATTTTACTGCTTTGCGGAATTTACGCGCTGAAGAAAATTCCACTCGATGCCATTCCTGATCTTTCCGACACGCAGGTCATCATCTATTCCAGATGGGATCGTTCGCCCGACATTATGGAAAATCAGGTCACCTATCCTCTTGCGTCAGCAATGCTTGGGCTGGCGAAGGTCAAGTCGGTGCGTGGTTTTTCCGATTATGGCTTTTCCTATGTTTATGTGATTTTTGAAGATGACACTGATCTCTATTTCGCAAGATCGCGCGTTTTAGAAAATCTCAACCGCATTCAATCAAAAATTCCCGAAGGAGTAAAAACCGAAATCGGGCCTGATGCCAGCTCGGTTGGCTGGGTTTATCAATATGTTTTGCACGATGAGTCTGGCCAATTCAACAATGCTGATTTGCGTTCAATGCAGGATTGGCTGATCAGGTTTCAGTTGCAATCAGTTGATGGCGTTGCCGAAGTCGCGTCAATAGGCGGTTTCATCAAGCAATATCAGATCAAAATTGATCCGACAAAACTGGCGCTGTTTCAACTTACGACAAAGCAAGTGATTGAAGCGGTTCAAAGCTCCAATCAGGAAAGCGGCGGACGTGTCATCGAATTTTCCGGAAATGAAGCAATTGTTCGAAGCCGCGCTTTGGTTGATAAAATTGAGGATATTGAAAATGCTGTGCTGTCTTATGACATCAAAAGCCGCGCGCCGGTTTTAATCAAACAGGTGGCGACAGTTTCGGTCGGTCCGGAAATGCGCCGCGGCATCACAGATTTTAACGGATCTGGTGATGCGGTGGCAGGCATTGTGATCATGCGGCAAAACGAAGACGCCAAAACTGTGATTACACGCGTCAAAACCAAAATCGCTGAAATCCAGAAATCGCTGCCGCAAGGAGTAAAAATCATTCCGGTTTATGATCGCCTCGATCTCATCTCGCGCGCCATTAAAAATCTTAAAATCACTTTAACCGAAGAATTGATCATCGTCAGCCTGATTATTCTGCTGTTTTTGTGGCATTTGCAATCGGCATTAATTCCGGTCATCACCATTCCAATCACCATCATTCTTGCCTTTATCGCGCTTTATTTCACCGGCCAGACTTCAAACATCATGTCTCTTGCCGGCATTGCGATCTCGATTGGCGTTCTGGTTGATGGCGCTATCATTCAAAGCGAAAATTCCTATCGCAAGGTCCGGCAATGGCAAAGCTCGGAGAAAAAAGAATCACTGTTTTTGGTTCATCTGAATTCACTAAAAGAGGTCAGCCCGTCAGTGTTTTTTTCGCTGCTGATAATCGCCGTCGCCTTTCTGCCGATTTTCACTTTGGTTGATCAGGAAGGCAGATTATTCCGGCCTTTGGCCATCTCCAAAAATTTTACCATGGCAATTGCTGCTCTTCTCGCAATCACTTTGAATCCGGCGGTAAGAATGCTATTTATCAACGCTGGCAAGCAAAAATATTACAGCGAGCAGGAACATCCGATAACCAGAAAGATTTTCAGAGTTTATGAGCCCGCTTTGCGCTTTGTTTTGGCCAACAGCAAAAAGGTTCTGATTATTGCCTTTATTCTTTTCATTTCCGTTATTCCGGCTTTCAAAATGCTCGGCTCGGAATTTATGCCAATTTTGCATGAAGGCACAATTCTCTACATGCCAACCGCTTTGCCTGGAATTTCAGTTGCCGAAGCACAACGCGTTTTGACAATCCAGGATAAAATTCTGAAATCATTTCCCGAGGTTGAAACGGTTTTTGGCAAAGCCGGACGCGCTGAAACCGCAACCGATATCGCGCCATTGAGCATGGTTGAAACCACCATCGTTTTAAAACCAAAATCGCAATGGCGCAAAGAAATCAAAAATGAAGAACAGCTGATTAACGAGATGAATGAAAAACTGGATTTTCCTGGCATGCCAAATATCTGGACCATGCCAATCAAAAACCGCATCGACATGCTTGCAACCGGCATCAGAAGCCCGATTGGCATTAAGATTTTTGGCAGCGATTTGCAGGTAATTCAGTCAATTGGCATCAAGATTGAAAATATTCTAAAAGCGATGCCTGAAACCAGATCGGTGATTGCCGAACGCATATCGAGCGGCTATTTTCTCGATATTGATTTTGATCGCGAAAAATTAAAAATTTTTGGTCTGTCGCTTAAAGACGCGCAGGATCAGGCTGCAACAGCAATTGGCGGCAGCAATGTTTCGGAAATTCTGGCCGGAAGAGAACGTTATCCAATTCAGGTAAGATTTGCGCCACATTTCAGACAGGATGTTTCAGCGATAAAACGCCTTTTAATCACAACGCCAACCGGCGCACAAATTCCGTTGAGCGAAATCGCCAAAATCAATTTCCGCAATGGCGCCTCAATGATTCGCAACGAAAACGCTTCTTTGGTTGGATATGTTTATGTTGATATTGACCAAAATAAAATCGACATCGGCAATTATGTCAAAAATGCTCAAAAATTGCTGTTGGAACAATTGATTCTGCCGCAAAATTATCTGATCTCGGTAAGCGGACAGTTTGAAAATATGATAAGAGTCAAAGAGCGCCTGAAAATCATGGTTCCAATCACTTTGGCTCTAATAATTTTTCTGCTTTATTTCAGCACTAAATCATGGGTTAAAACGGCAATCATTGCATTGGCAGTGCCATTTTCCTTAATCGGCGCGGCGTGGATTCTGGTCATACTGGATTATAATCTCTCAATTGCAGTTTGGGTTGGCATTATCGCTTTGCTTGGCATTGATGCTGAAACCGGAATTTTCATGCTGATGTATCTCGATTTAGCCTATAATGAACGCGTCAAAGCAGATAAAATGAATTCGGAAAATGATTTGAAAGAGGCAATAACCGAAGGCGCGCTGCATCGCTTACGGCCAAAATTGATGACGGTTTGCGCACTGATTGCAGGGCTAATCCCAATCATGTCGGGAGATGGCGCCGGCTCCGACGTCATGAAAAGAATCGCCGCCCCGATTTTCGGCGGAATCATCACTTCATTTTTAATGGAATTATTGATTTATCCGGCGGTGTTTTATTGGTGGAAGAGGAAAGGAAGGTGAGCTTGCTCCAAGCGCGTTTGGGGTTGTTTGTAAGCTTTCATAACGATCACAAACTACCAACATTTTTCCGACAGATTTCTTCAGCAATTTCAAGCAACCTGATCACATCCTTTGCCAACATCTCCAAATCCTTCTTTGCCATGTAAAAATCCATATCATATCTGCCGCTAATGTAAGCCTCTTCAAGAAGTTCAAAACGATCCTGTTGTGATTTGGTTTTTTGAGGGAAAAGTTTTTTTAAATCGTGATGGAGATGTTTAACATCTTTGGCAAGATATGAGAGAAAATGTTCGTGGGGAGAATAATTGGTAAAAACCAGATGGAGGGTTTTATAGGCATGTTCTGCGGTTTGGTGAAGAAAAAAAGCGGTTAAACCGTTATCATCGCTATCCACCTTTATCTCTAATAAATAATGCCTCCAAAATCCTTTGGTTTTTTCTTCAAACCAATGTTTGAAATAATTTCTCGCAATTCTCTGCCTTTCTTTCACACCCAACTTCCTTTTCTCCACCAACCCAAACCTCTTCGAATCATAAATCATGATCCCTTCTTTCTTAATATCGGAAAAAAAATATTGCCCTTCCGCAAGCTTGATATT
>MEMO01000038.1 GCA_001767955.1 Alphaproteobacteria bacterium RIFCSPLOWO2_01_FULL_40_26
TAGCTTAGAGTCTGTAAGTTTGAATCTGGGTTTCTTAAACGTTATTGGGGTTAAAATATGGAGTTAAAAAAGATTTAGGACAGGTTCTTAAGCGTTATTGGGGTTGTTTTAACTCCAAAAACGCAAAAAAACTTTTGCCATAGCGACGTAAATCGAGCAGGTTTAATTCATCGGAAAAAGAATCGGGTTTGGCTTCAAACTCTGCAACAAGCAGTGAATTTTTTTGTATCCAGTTTTTTTTCAAAAGATTTTCGATGAAAGGCAAAACACTCTGTTCATAAGGCGGATCAATAAAGATAAGATCAAAGAAAACTTCATTTTGTGGCAATTTTTTGACATCCAAACAGATGGTTTCAACCTGATCTTGCACTCCAAGAATTTCACAATTTTTCCTCACAAGATCGAGATGGTTATAATCGATATCAACAAGAATTGCCGATTTCGCACCACGTGAGAGAGCTTCAAACGCAATAGCTCCGCTGCCGCAACACAAATCAAGAATCTTCGCATTTTCAAATTTAAAACCGCGCGAAAAAAGAATATTAAAAAGCGATTCGCGATTTTTGTCAGTTGTAGGTCGAAGCGATTTTAAACGACTGGATTGCGCCAATTTTCTACCACGGAATTTTCCGGCGATTATTCTCACTTTCTACACCTCGCCTCATCCGCGTAATAAACCCCGAGCAACTTCACATTTTTAGAAAAAAATCCTAACTCTTCCAAAGCTAATGCGACATTTTTCTGACTGGGATGACCTTCGATTGTGATAAAAAATTGCGCCTGTTTTGACATGCCACCAGGAATATAACTTTCCAATTTTACCAAACTCACGCCATTGGTAGCAAAACCGCCAAGCGCCTTGTAAAGCGAGCCGGGAATGTTTCTGATGGTAAATAACAAAGCGGTAATCACCGGCGCTATTTTTGGATCAACATTTTTTGGCTCTTTGGCAATAACGATAAAAATGGTAGTATTGTCATTACCGGAATCCTGCATGTTCTCCCTGATGATTTTCAAACCATAAAGTTCGGCGGCCATTTTTGAGCAAATTGCGGCTTTTGATTTATCGGCTTGCCTGGCTATGAATTTTGCGGCTTCAGCCGTATTTGAAAACTCACCTATTTTTACTCCAAGTTGGCGCAAATTATTTTGACATTGCATCAGGGCTTGCGGATGTGATAAAACTTCTTTGATCTCTTCAAGCCTTACTCCATCTATTCCGCAAAGGTTATGCGAAATTGGAAAAAAATGTTCGGCAATAATCGAAACTTCGTATTTTTGCAATAAATCATGGATTTCTGAAACGCGTCCGGCGTAGGAATTTTCCAAAGGAATCATGCCATATTCAACTTCACCTTCTTCAACCGCGACAAAAACATCGTAAAAAGTTTGAAAGGCTTTGGCTTCCAAATCTGAATAAAATTTTTGACAAGCAAGATTGGAGTTCGCGCCAAGCGTGCCCTGAAATGCAATTATCCTGGTCATAAAGTTTGACATTGATTGAAACAATTTTGATAATTGCCCCGTCGCAAATCAACTTTCCAAAAAGTCTGAACCCTTGATTTATAAGGACTCATCGAGTTTAAAAATGGTAAGAAATGGGGATTTGCGACAGAACCATAATTGCCGGCGCATTCAACAAAATCAATATTCAAAGCATCTATGCCAAAAAACTGGACTCCAAATTCATGGAGAAATTTTCCAATCAAACAACAGCCAGTTTATGAAAATCCAGGCGAGTTAAAGAAGATTGAAAACCAACTCGCCAATTTTCCGCCTTTGGTCTCATTTGATGAAATCGAAAATCTAAAATCAGAATTGGCTCGGGTTGCTGAAGGCCAGGCCTTTCTTTTGCAAGGCGGAGATTGCGCTGAAAGTTTTACTGAATTTTCTCATGACAATCTGAAGAGTTTTTTCAGAACAATCATGCAGATGACAATTGCTTTGATGCATGGTTTGAAAAAACCAATCGTCAAAGTCGGGCGCATTGCCGGACAATATGCCAAACCTAGATCGCAAGATGAAGAAACCATCAACGACATCACCCTGCCCGCTTATCGCGGCGATATCATCAATTCAATTGAATTTAAAAAAGAAGCACGTTTGGCCAATCCAAAGCGCTTGCTTGAATCATATTTTTATGCTGCGGCATCACTGAATTATCTTCGCTGCCTTGCTCTTGGCGGTTATGGCAATCTCGAAAAAATTAATAAATGGAATGAAGAATTTGCCCATAGTTTGAATAGCAAAAAAAACACCGAAGAGGTTATTAAGAAAATCAACGAAAACCTTGATTTCATGCAAGCTTGCGGACTTAACTCCAAAGCAATTCCGCAACTCACAACCGCAAGCTTCTTCACTTCTCACGAGGCTTTGCTTTTGAATTATGAAGAGCCATTCCTGCGTAAAAACAAAGATAACAAAAAATTTTATGACTTAAGCGCGCACATGCTGTGGATCGGCGATCGTACACGTTCACCAGATGAAGCTCATGTTGAATTTCTGCGCGGAATCGCCAATCCAATTGCTTTCAAAGTTGGTCCAACAATCTCACAAGATGGTTTACTGAAACTTCTGGAAATTCTAAATCCGGAAAATGAACCAGGCCGCGTAACCCTTATTTCGCGCATGGGCAAAGATCAGGTGCATAAATTTTTACCACCTTTGGTGAAAGCAATTAAAAACAACGGCAATAAGGTGATCTGGAGCTGCGACCCAATGCATGGCAACACCATCAAATCTGCAAATGGTTATAAAACACGCAAATTCGATGACATTTTAAGCGAGATAAAATCATTCTTCGCCATTCATAATAAGCTTGGAACTTATGCCGGCGGCGTACATTTCGAAATGACTGGACAAGACGTCACAGAATGCCTCGGTGGCAATCAGAAAATTTCTGAAATTAACTTGCGTGATCGCTATCACACCCATTGCGATCCACGCCTCAATGCCTCACAAAGTGTGGAATTGGCATTTGCAATTGCGCAAGAAATCAGATGAAAAAACACGGAATCATCGCCATCGTCGGCGCACCAAATGCTGGAAAATCAACTCTTACCAACGCTCTTCTCGGTCAAAAACTCACGATTGTTTCTCCCAAAGTTCAAACTACGCGCAATTCAATTCGCGCTATTGCAATTGAAGGTAAAACACAATTAATCCTCATCGACACGCCGGGAATTTTTATTCCGCGTGATGACAAAATTCTTGAACGCATCATCGTTAAATCCGCTTGGCAAGCGCTTCGCGGGGCCAATCATATTTGCTTCGTTATTGATGCTACAAGTGGCGTAAATAATGAAAATTCGCGCATAATTTCCGATTTAAAAAAAGAAAATCTGCCGCTGACAATTGTCATCAACAAAATTGATCTTGTCAAAAAATCATCAATTCTTGAAATAATCGCGAGCCTTGCTGCACTTGGTTTTGAAGATATTATTCCAATTTCTGCCGGAACAAAAGAAGGCGTAGAAAATTTAAAAAAATTCTTAAGCGCAAAATGCACAAATAACGGTTGGATTTATGATGAAAATCAAATTACTGATGCGCCGATGCGCTTCATCGCGTCAGAAATCACGCGCGAAAAATTGTTTCTCAAACTACATCAGGAATTGCCCTACTCTCTTGCGGTTAAAACTGACTCTTACGAAGTTTTGAAAAATGGCGGAATCAAAATCCATCAAACAATTTTCGTTCTGAAGGAAAGCCAAAAACAAATTATTATCGGCAAAAAAGGTGCGATGATAAAAAATGTAGGAGAAGAGGCGCGCAAAGATCTGGCAATGATTGCCGGCGCTAAAGTTCATCTGTTTTTATTTGTGAAGGTAAAAAAAGATTGGATGAATGACACTGAACATGACTTCAACAATTGATAAATCCGAAATCGAAAAATTCTCCCGCATCGCTGACGAATGGTGGAATGAAAACGGCAAATTCAAACCACTACACAAATTCAATCCAGCGCGGATTGCCTATATCAGAAAAAAAATCGAAAAACATAACGAAGCACGAAGCACGAAGCACGAAGCACGAAGCATAAAACTCCTCGACATAGGCTGCGGTGGTGGCCTAGTTGCCGAACCTTTTGCCCGCTTGGGATTTGACGTAACAGCAATTGATGCTTCAGAAAAAAATATCACAATTGCCAAAATCCATGCAGAAAAATCAGGCTTAAAAATTGATTATCGCGTTAATTCAGCAGAAGAAATATCGGGACAATTTGACGTAATTTTGGCTCTCGAAATTATTGAGCATGTGGCTGATGTAGAAAAATTCATCGCGGCTTGCGCAAAGTTAGTAAAGCAAGATGGGCTGATTTTTATTGCCACAATCAATCGCAATTTGAAATCTTTGGCATTTGCAAAATTTGCTGCTGAATATGTTTTGAAATGGCTACCGGCCGGCACTCATGATTGGAAAAAATTTTTGAAACCATCGGAGATAAATTTTTGTGCAAATGCCTGCGGCCTTAAATTGGAAGAGCTGAGAGGATTTAATTACAACATCCTGACTGATGAATGGAAGGAAAGCGATAACATCGACATAAACTACACCGCGCTCTTTTCTAAAACTTGTAAAGATAGCTGAAAGTAACTCCAAGCAATGATCCTGTTTTTCCCTCTTCCTTCAAATTGGCGCGGCTGACATCAATGGTGAGATTATCGGTGAATTTATAGCCTATGGAAAATTGCAGAATCTTGTCGGAAACATTGCCATTGCGCGGCTGTTTGGTATAACGATCAATTAACGATGCGCTGGCTGTCCAGCCACTATATTTTCCGATCAAAGCCAAAGTTGTGTAATAGGCATCGCGATTTTTCTGGCCGGTAAAATTGTCAATTTTAACCATCTCAATAAACGGGATTAGCGAGCTGTTATTGCTGATTTTGTAGAGATATTCTGAACCAAAAACATATCCTTTTTCCCTGCTTCTGTCGCCAGTTTTATCAACGCCTAAACTACGATAGCCAAAATTGTAATACCAATTCTCCACAGCAAGAAAATTCTCTCCTTCCATGGAAAGACTATAAGATGAAAGAGTTCCTGTATCACCAGCGATACGGCCGTCAGAATCGCGCCCGCGATTGTTAAACGCGCTTCTGCTCATGCCGGTAGTATCGTTAAAAAAGCCGTTGAAATTGATGTTGCTGTTTTCAAGAAGAGCAGAAACTCCGGCGCCGATTTTTTCGCGCAGATTGTAATCTTCGGTAAATTGTGAAGCAAAAACTCCAAGTCTTTTTGTTTTGCGCCACGCCGTGCCAAAAGTTGGATCAAATTTACCGGCAAAAAATCTCATATCTTCATTTTCAAAATTGAGTTTCAACTCTTCAATAATCAGTCCGGTTTCGCTGATATTTACACTGCGATTAGATTGTAAAAATGTTCTGTATCTTTCGGGATAGGTAGTGTTTCTGGTGGTTAAAACATCGTTTGGCTGCAATCGCCATTGCGTTTTCACTGCCCAATTGCGATTAAAATTCAGCACCAGATTTGGCTCAATATAAACAAAGGCATTATTCGCTGAAACGCCGCGCTTTTGCGTTGACAACACACGATCAGCTTGAATCTGAAATAAAACATCGCCGGAAATATTGGGAAATTTTTTTAACCCTTCAGCATGAAGCGCACAGGCAAACAGAAAAAAACCGGAAAAAAACAGGATAAAATTTTTCATTATATTCTCGGCAAAATAACGGTTACTGAAGTGCCAACGTTAACTTCGCTTTCGATTAAAACTTCACCACCATGTAATTCAATAAAATGTTTGGTTAGATAAAGCCCGATTCCTGTGCCTGCAACCGAGAGAGTATTTCTGGCACGAAAAAATTTTTTTCCGATATTGGCTAAATCTTCTTTTGGAATTCCGATTCCCTGGTCAATCACGCGCAAAGCGATTTTTTTATCATTGGCTCTGGCAATAATTTTCACTGTTGAATCGCTTCTGGAATATTTGATGGCATTGGAAATTATGTTGGTGATTGAGTGATCAAGGAGTTTGGAATCACCGTTAAAATCTTGCGGTAGTTCATCTATTTTAGTTAAAATTCTGATATTCCGATTCATTGCCAGATTGGAACTTTTGGCAATGATTTCATGCACAAACTCTCTCAGATCAAAAACAATCCGTTCAACGGTAATTTTGCTTTCACCGCTTTCCATCTTTGCAAGATTTAGCGTGCTGTGAATAAGACCATTCATTCTTTGAATTCCACTTTTGATACGTTCAAAACCTTTCTCAATCGTCTCGTCGGCGATATTGTGATGTTTGATTTTTCTAACCAAAAGTTCACGTGTGCTATCAATGATTTGTAAAGGGGTTTTGAATTCATGTGATACCAAAGCTACAAACTCATTTTGCATTTTGCGCATTTCCTGCTCCTGCTTCAAAGCCTCTTTGAGTTGAGAGGTTTTTTCCATCAAAGCGTGATTTGCAATCATCACGCGTTCAATTGAATTGGAGCGATCAAGCGCAATAGAAAATTGATCAGCGATTATTTCCATCAACTCAATTTCATCTTCAAGCCAGACTCTTTTATCCGCCTGATGCAGATAAACTCCTCCGTTAATCTTGCCGTTGAAAGTGGTGGTGATAGCAATTTGCGAGATGATGGAAAAATTTTTGCAGATATCTTCAACCGGCAAAAAATTCTGGTCATTTGCAACATCTTCAACAATTGACAATGAGGATTTCTTTTTTTTATCACCAAATTTTTCGTAAAAATGATTCTGGAAATTGATGTATTTGGTTAGATTTTCCTGAGAGTTTTTGTCTCGCGCATCATCAAACATTGGTTTGCTATACTGGTTATGATATTCGACAACAAAATTGGTGGAACCATCGCGATAATCATGAATCAGACATCTATCGGTTTTTAAATGCTCACACAGAATTTTGGCAACATTCTGTGCAATTTTTTCAATCGCAACATCGTCAATTATCAAACTGCTAACTTCGCGCAATAATCTTTCATTGCGCAAAGTTCTTTCCAGATTTCGCAGAAAAACATCAGAGGTTTTGTCATTCATCTTAGCAGAATCTAAATCATTCAGCTTTTCAAAAGCAAAAATTGCAAAACCATCTTTTTGCGGTGTAAAGGTGATTTTGACCCTGATATCTCCAATTCTGTGATTGGAAACAGCAACGATAACCGAGCAACTACGCCAAGCCTTCACATCTCTAATCAAACGCACATATTCCATCCGGTCTTCTGATGAATAATCGAGATCAAAATCGGAGAAGAAAAAATCATAGCTTTTCCCCGTAACTTCAAATTCCTTAAAACCAAAGGTTTCAAGAAAATTCTTATTGGCGTGAATTATGGAAAGATAATTTGGATTATTCTTCTTGCCTTCGCACAGCAATGAAGCTTCTGGCATAGAATCAACAATGCTTTGCAGCTCAACAATTTCTGATTTTACTTCACTATTTTCAAACTCACTTTGTGCAGCCTGTTTAGACATGTTTATTTTTTGACTTCCTTATTCGTGTAGCCTTTTTCTTTACTGAAGAAGCTATCAAGTCAACAGCGCGGTTTAAACCAATCTCAAAAATGTTATCTTCCTTAACTGAAGTGAATTTTTTGTTGTGAAGCAGATATGGTCCAAACGGCCCGATATTGGCAATTATTTTTTCACCAGTTTCAGGATGAGCACCAACCTCACGCGGCAAAGCAAGAAATTGGGTGGCGGTTTCCAAATCAATCATGTTTGGATCAATATTTTTTGGAATTGAAACTCTTTTTGGCTTCTTTGCGGCTTTTTCCTTTTTTGATTTATTTGATTTTTTATCGGGAGATTTTTCTTCCTTATGCTCTTTATTTGCAGTGCCGATCAACTCGAGATAAGGTCCGTATGGCCCAACTTTGACAAGAATTTCTGCACCGCTTTTTGGATCATTACCTAAACTCTTTGGCTCAAATTGCGGCTTGATTTCACGCTCTTCACCACCTTCTGCGGCAAAAATCTGCATGGTATGTTTGCAAGCGGGATAATTGGAACAGCCGATGAAAGCGCCGAATTTTCCGAGGCGCAAACCGAGTTTGCCATTACCGCAAGTTGGGCAAGTATTTTTTAATTCACCCTTTTCATCGCGACCAAAAATATGGCCACCAACTTTTTGATTTAAAACTTCTAGCACTTCAGGAAACGGCTTCTCCATTACTTGCGAAGTGTTGCCGTGAAAATCTTTCCAAAATTTATTAAGGAAATTTTTCCAATTCATCTTGCCATTGGAAATTATGTCGAGCTCATCTTCAAGATTGGCGGTGTAATCATATTCGACATATTTGCTAAAAAATTCTTTGAGGAAAGTGGTGACAATTCTGCCGCGCTCTTCGGGAAAAAATCTGCGGCGGTCAAGCTTGACATAGCCGCGATCCTGCAACACTGAAATAATCGCCGCATAAGTTGAAGGACGGCCGATTCCAAGTTCTTCCATTTTTTTTACCAAACTGGCTTCAGAATAACGTGGTGGCGGTTCGGTGAAATGTTGCTGCGGTTTTACTTCAATTAAATCGAGATTTTCTTTTTCTTTGAGATCGGGCAAATTTTGCTTTTCTTCTTCATCGTCACCTTCACCTTCATCACGATCTTCACGATAAACACGATAAAATCCGTCAAATCTGATTGTAGATCCAACCGCCCTAGCTTTTGCATAAGAGGGAATTGTTGTGATTTCCACAATGACTTGATCAAAAATCACATCAGCCATTTGCGAAGCAAGCATGCGCTTCCACACCAAATCATAAAGCGCAAATTGTGCGTCATCGAGATGTTTTTTTACCTTATCTGGCGTAAGAGAAAAATCAGTTGGACGAATTGCCTCGTGGGCTTCTTGGGCGTTTTTTACTTTGCTCTTAAAAACATTTGGCGACTCGGGCAGATAATTTTTTCCATAAAGATTTTCAATTTTGGTACGCACTGCAGAAATTGCTTCGAAAGTGACATCGACTGAATCAGTTCTCATGTAAGTGATAAGACCTTGCGCCGCACCGTCAATTTCAATGCCTTCATAAAGACGTTGCGCCAACATCATGGTGCGGCTTGCAGAAAATCCTAATTTGCGCGCTGCTTCCTGCTGCATCGAAGAAGTGGTGAAAGGGGCTTGCGGACGACGTTTGGCCTGCCTTTTTGTGATTGATAAAACCTGATATTTTTTTTCTTCGAGAAGTTTTTTGATATTGCCGGCTTGGACTTCAGTTATGATCGAAAATTTTTCTAATTTTTTTCCTGCAAGCTCAACAAGATTTGCCTGAAACTCATCATTTTGCGCGGTTTTAAGATCGAGTTTTATATCCCAATATTCTTCACTTTTGAAATTTTCAATTTCATCTTCGCGATCACAAATCAGGCGCAAAGACACTGATTGCACGCGTCCGGCCGATCTGCTGCCGGGAAGTTTTCTCCACAAAACCGGCGAAAGTGTAAAACCCACGAGATAGTCTAAAGCGCGGCGCGCTTGCTGGGCATTGACCAAATCCATATCAATATCACGCGGATTTTTTATGGCTTCAGAAACAGAATTTTTGGTGATGGCATTAAAAACAACGCGCTCAATTGGCGTATCTTTTTTTAACGATTTTTTTTGCTTCAAAACTTCGAGAACATGCCAGGCGATTGACTCTCCTTCGCGATCAGGATCTGGAGCAAGAATCAGCTTCTGACAAGATTTCGCGGCATCGACAATTTCCTTCACATGTTTGGAAGATTTTGCCGAAACCTGGTAATGCATGGCAAAATCATTATTCGGCTCAACCGACCCATCCTTGCTTGGCAAATCACGAATATGGCCAAAAGAAGCCATTACCATGTAATCCTTTCCCAAATATTTGCCGATGGTTTTGGCCTTCGCCGGAGATTCAACGATGAGGAGATTTTTCATTATCCGATACGTTTTGAAATGCGTCCTTTGCTCAAATCATAAGTTGACATCTCAACTTCAACCTTATCGCCCTTAAGAATTCTGATTTTGTTTTTGCGTATTTTGCCGGAAGCATGGGCGGTAATGAGATGGTCGTTTTCAAACTTAACGCGAAAAATTGTGTTGGGTAAAACCTCAACAACGACGCCATTCATGGTTAGAAGATCCTCTTTGGGCATATAAATTACGATTTAGATTTACGATTTACGAAATGGGCAGGCTGCTTATATACTCAATCTTAATTCTCAATTTAATTCATAATTCATCTGACTCCAAGCACGTGACATATCGCAGATGTTAACTCGGCGCGGTTTAGCGTATAGAAGTGGAAGTCATTAACTCCGCCATTATGCAAAATTCGGCAGAGTTCGGTAGCAACAATTCCGGCGATGAGATGGCGCGTTTCCTGCTTTTCATCAAGATTTTCAAAAATCTGATCCATCCATTTTGGAATTTTTGCACCGCACATTTTGGCAAAATGTTTGGTTTGTTTGACATTGGTAACCGGCAAGATTCCTGGCACAATCGGCACATTGATTCCGCGTTTACGACATTTTTCCACGAATGAAAAATAAACATCGGCATCAAAAAAAAACTGCGTGATGATACGGCTTGCGCCCGCGTCTACCTTGCGTTTTAGATAGTCGATATCTTCATCAATATTTTTTGCTTCCGGATGTTTTTCCGGATAGCCGGCAACAGAAATTTCAAAATCAGCGATTTTTTTTATGCCCTCGACAAGTTCGCTGGCATATTGATAGCCATCTTTGCGCAGTTGATAATTGGGGCTGGAAGCAGGCATATCACCACGTAAAGCCACAATATGACGCACACCGATTTTCCAGTAATTGCGTAAAATTTCGTTAATTTCTTCCTTTGAGGCAGCAATGCAAGTGAGGTGTGAAGCCGGCTTCAAATCAGTTTCATCAATTATGCGCTTGATGGTGTGGTGCGTTCTTTCGCGCGTTGATCCGCCGGCGCCATAAGTGACAGAAACAAAATTCGGTTTCAAACTTTTTAATTTTGAAATCGCCTTCCATAATTGCTCTTCCATTTCATCAGTTTTTGGCGGAAAGAATTCAAAAGAAACACTGAGTTCACGCGTGTTGAGAACAACTTCTTCAAGTTTGTTTGTGTAAGTTTTCATGATTAATTGCGTTGGACCCCGCAACAAGTGCGGGGTGACATGGTTCTGGAGCCATGCTTCAAACGATGTCACCCCGCACTTGTTGCGGGGTCCATTTTATTTTAAAAATCTACTTCCTGGCTTTATCGCCGGAATATTTTTCAATTCTTGCGGCACATTATTTTCATCGAAAGTTTTGACGTTAATTTGCAAAAGTGAAATGAT
Source organism: Alphaproteobacteria bacterium RIFCSPLOWO2_01_FULL_40_26 (assembly GCA_001767955.1). Lineage (GTDB taxonomy): Bacteria > Pseudomonadota > Alphaproteobacteria > Rickettsiales > UBA1997 > UBA2645. The sequence continues at coordinate 11,274 of MEMO01000038.1, forward strand.
TGGAATGCCCATTTTTGCCTCGAGATTTTTATCATTTGAGCGATCAACCAAAGCTGTTTCAGCAACAATTTTGGCGTTAAATTTTTTAACCAGATCGTAAGTTTCAAGCGATGATTTTCCGGTGGTAATTACATCTTCAACCACCAAAACCCGCATTTTGTCGTTGAGTTCAAAACCGCGACGCAACTCGAATTGACCATTTACTCTTTCACAAAAAATTGTTGGCAAACCAAGCTGGCGTCCCATTTCATAACCAACCACCACGCCTCCCATTGCCGGCGCAATTACGATGTCGGCAAAATTTTTTCCCAATTTTTTTTCAATTTTATTTGCTAATTCAGCACAGAGTTTTTCAGCTCTTTTTGGCTCCATCAAAACACGTGCACATTGCATGTAAGTGTCGGAATGAAGGCCGGAAGAAAGAATAAAATGGCCTTTCAAAATTGCTTTGGCAGCAGAAAATTCCTGCAAAATTTCTTGCTCTTTTAAGTTCATGATTGGAAATTGACTTTGAAAATCTACCCCTCACCCAACCCTCTCCCACAAGGGGAGAGGGCTTAATACAAATTCAATATTAAGCCCTCTCCCCTTGTGGGAGAGGGTTGGGTGAGGGGTAATAAAATCCCGATTAAACAAGATTAAACAAAAATTATGCAAGATAAAAAATCCTACATTTCTTCGGCAATTGCGACGATTAAAACTGAAATTGCCGGCTTGAATTCCTTGCTCGATTTTTTCGGTGAAAATTATGTGCGCGCTGTTGAGCTGATCTTAAATTGCAAAGGCCGCATCATCGTCAGCGGCATGGGAAAATCTGGACATATCGCACATAAAATCGCCGCCACTTTTGCTTCAACCGGAACGCCATCTTTTTTCATCCATCCGGGTGAAGCAAGCCACGGTGATTTGGGAATGATTGCATCAGATGATGTGGTGATTTTACTTTCCAATTCCGGCGAAACCAAGGAGCTCAAGGACATCATCTATTTTTGTAAACGCTTTGAAATTCCGCTGATTGGCATTATTCGCCGCGCTGAATCCGAGCTTACAAAAGCAAGCACTGTACCACTAATTCTGCCGGCAATTCCGGAGGCAAATCATCTCAATGCTCCTACCACTTCAACCACGATGATGCTTGCTTTGGGCGATGCTTTGGCCGTGAGTTTGATTGATGCGCGCGGTTTTAATTCCGAAAAATTCGGCCTCTTTCATCCTGGCGGAAAGCTCGGTTCAAACTTTTTAAAAGTGAAAGATCTGATGCGCAGCGGCAAAGAAATTCCGCTTGTTTCATCAAACAAAAAAATGCCGGAAGTTTTGCTTGAAATGACTTCAAAACATCTTGGCGTAACTGGCGTTGTCGATGAAAAAGACAATCTGCTTGGAATCATCACCGACGGCGATTTGCGCCGCCATATCGATAACAATTTCCTCAATCATAACGCAGAAAAAATCATGACCAAAAATCCCAAAATCACCTCACCCGACACCCTCGCCGCCGAAGCAATCGCCATCATGAACAAAAAATCCATCACCAGCCTTTTTGTTCTTGATGAACAAAAAATTGTCGGGATTTTGCACCTTCATGACTGCCTGCGCAGCGGGGTGGTATAAGGGTTTCGTGCTTCGTGCGCCGTGCTTCGTGCTTTGGTAATTGGGGCACAAAAAATAATCCTGTCTTGAATATTTTTTAATTTTTAAACCATGTCATCTCTTGCATCCTTCTCCTATCTAATCTCCGCCATCCTTTTCATCCTCTCGCTTTACGGTCTTTCTTCGCCAAAAACTTCGCGCATGGGAAATTATTTCGGCATGGCTGGGATGGGCTTGGCGATTATAACCACGTTGTTTTTGCCACAAATTCACAATTTATTTTTCATTATTCTGGCAATCACAATTGGCGCGGGGATTGGTTATATCATCGCCAAGAAAGTGAAAATGACTTCAATGCCACAACTAGTGGCAGGCTTTCACTCTCTTGTTGGTTTGGCCGCTGTTTTCATCGCTGCAAGCGCTTTATGGATGCCAAAATCATTCAATATTCTCATCGATAATCACGTCAAGCTTGCAAGTTTGATCGAGATGGGGCTTGGCGTGGTGATTGGTGCCATCACCTTCACCGGCTCAATCGTCGCCTTCCTCAAGCTCAATGGCAATATGAAATCAAAATTCATTATTTTCAAAAACCAGGCCAAATCTGCAAAATATGTTGCCGGCGCTTTGGGCTTGGTTTTGCTTGGTTTTGTTGCCTTCGGCTCAAAATTTTTATTCGTGATTTTAACTTTGTTGTCATTTTTTATCGGCTTCATGCTGATTGCGCCGGTTGGCGGCGCTGATATGCCGGTGGTAGTTTCAATGCTTAATTCCTATTCAGGATGGGCGGCAAGCGGTATTGGTTTTACTTTGAATAATCAGCTTCTCATCATCACCGGCGCTTTGGTTGGCGCGTCTGGCGCAATTCTTTCCTACATCATGTGCAAAGCGATGAATCGCTCGATTTTGAATGTGATGTTCTCAGGCTTTGGCGATCATGTTTCAAGCGTGGCAGGAGAGGAAAAAGAACAAAAACCAGTCAAGCAAGGATCAGCTGAAGACGCGGCTTATCTGATGAAATCATCATCTTCCATTATCATCGTTCCAGGCTATGGCATGGCGGTTGCTGGCGCGCAACATGCTGTTGCCGAGATGACCAAAAAACTTGAGGAAGCCGGAGTTGAAGTGAAATTTGCCATCCATCCAGTTGCAGGAAGAATGCCTGGACACATGAATGTCCTGCTTGCTGAAGCTCACATTGATTATGAAAAAGTTTTTGAGCTGGAAGAAATTAACGGCGAATTCAAATCAACCGATGTCGCTTTTGTTATTGGCGCAAATGACGTGACAAATCCCGCCGCCAAAACCGACAAAACCAGTCCGATTTATGGCATGCCGATTCTCGATGTCGCTCACGCCAAAACTGTTTTCTTCGTAAAACGCTCAATGGCTTCCGGCTATGCCGGAGTTGAGAATGAGCTATTCTTCAATGACAACACCATGATGATTTTTGGCGATGCTAAAAAAGTTACGGAAGAGATAGTAAAAAATTTATAACCTCCTTTGAAAAAGGAGGTGGCGCGAAGCGCCGGAGGATTTCAAAAACCTCCTTTGAAAAAGGAGGTGGCGCGAAGCGCCGGAGGATTTGTGGAGACAAACTTTAAATTAGAGTTTGTCTCTCTCAAATCACCCGTCATCGCAATTTGTGGAGACAAACTTTAAATTAGAGTTTGTCTCTCTCAAATCACCCGTCATCGCACTTTGTGCGATGCCACCCTCTTTTTCAAAGAGGGTTTTCGAACCAAACCTCCTTTGAAAAAGGAGGTGGCTGATTGCGAAGCAATCAGACGGAGGATTTGGGGGAGATAAACTTTGGATTGGAGTTTGTCTCTTTCAAATCACCCGTCATCGCACTTTGTGCGATGCCACCCTCTTTTTCAAAGAGGGTTTTCTTGACCAAACCTCCTTTGAAAAAGGAGGTGGCGCGGAGCGCCGGAGGATTTTTGGGAGACAAACTCCAATTCAAAGTTTATCTCCCAAAAATCACCCGTCATCGCACTTACGTGCGATGCCACCCTCTTTTTCAAAGAGGGTTTATTTTTTTATCTTATGAAAACAAACGCTAACTCCCTTCGCATCGGCAACATAATCGAATTCCAAAATCAGTTGTGGAAAATTTTAAAACGCGAGCATGTTAAGCCTGGCAAGGGCGGGGCTTACATTCAGCTTGAAATGAAAAATATCACAATTGGCAACAAAACCAACACCCGCTTTGCTTCCAGCGAGGATGTTGAAGTGGCCTATGTCGAACAGAAACACTTCACTTTCCAATATTTCGATCAAGACGATTTGGTTGCCATGGATATGGAAAATTTTGAAACCGAGCAATTTCATAAAAATTTAGTTGGCGAAGCATTGCCATTTCTGCAAGAAGGCATGGATATCCGTGTTGAATATTGCAACAACAAGCCAATCTCAATCTTTCTGCCACAACAGGTAAATGCAATTATCGCGCAAGCTGATGCCATAGTTAAAGGCCAAACCGCCGCTGCTTCATATAAGCCAGCAACCCTTGAAAATGGCGTGCGCGTGATGGTTCCACCTTTTATCGAATCTGGTGAAGAAATCATCGTTAATACCGAAGATTTTTCTTATGTTGGACGTGCAAAATCACAAAATTAATTTCATCAAAATGAACGGAGCGGGAAACGACTTCGTGATTTTTGACGCGCGCAAATCCGCCATTTTTCTCACTTCAGAACAAATTAAAAAAATCTCCGATCGCAAAAATATCGGCTGTGATCAGGTAATTTTGATTAAAAACTGCAATGATGCTGACTGCCTGATGGAAATTTATAATTCCGATGGATCCATGTCTGGCACGTGTGGAAATGCTACTCGCTGTGTTGCCTCTCTAATCGAAAAAAATGAAATAAAAATCAAAACCGCTGCCGGAATTTTGTTGTGCAAAAAAAATGGCGATTTGATTTCAGTTGATATGGGTAAACCGATTTTTGAAAAAAATATCACACTTTTTGGCTTTGATTTTATTTGCGTTGATGTTGGCAATCCTCATGCCGTGGCATTTATTAAAGAAAAAATTTCTGATGAAAAATTTTTTGATATCGGGCCAAAAATCGAAAAACACGAATTTTTTCCAAACCAAACCAATGTCGAATTTGCACACATTCTAGCCGATGATTTAATTGAAGTTCGCGTATGGGAAAGAGGAAGCGGAGAAACTCTATCATGCGGTTCTGGCGCCTGTGCTGTTGCGGTTGCAGCAATCAAAAGCAATCTAATCAAATCAAAAAAAATCATCACCCGCTTCAAAGGCGGCGACCTGATTATTGAATGGAATGGCGATTCAATTGTGATGACAGGCGGCTATCAAAAAAATTTCGAAGGCACAATTGATGAAAAATTTTTGGTATAGTTTTTTTGCAGTTCTTTTCTTTTGCTTTTCTACCTACGCCCTTTCTCCTGAAAAAAGACTAGATGATGAAGTTCAAGAACAGCGCGCCATGAATCTCTTCCTGCAAGTGCGCTGCCTGGTTTGCAATGGGCAGGTAATTGAAAATTCTGACACCGAATTTGCCTTTCAAATGCGAAAAATAATCCGCGAAAAAATTGTTACGGGAAAAAGCGATGAGGAAATTAAAGAGGAATTAATCAGAAAGTTCGGGAAGGACATTTTGACCGATCCAAAATCGAATATTTTGCTTTGGATTCTGCCTTTGATATTCGTTGTAGTTGGGATTAGGCTGATACTTCGTGGTATAAAAAGAATTTAACGATCCAATTCCTTAGAAAGAATATTCAAAAGTTGTAGGGAAAAATTTTCGGCGCGTTCGGTGAAATGATTGATTCTGGCGCTGAAAATATTGTAAAAAAATACTGCCGGAATTGCGGCAAAAAGGCCGAAGGCGGTGGCAAGCAAGGCTTCGGCGATGCCGGGTGCAACCACAGCAAGGCTGGTGTTTTTGCTAATTGCGATGCCCTGAAAGGAATTCATAATCCCCCAAACCGTTCCAAACAAACCGATGAAAGGTGTGGAAGAGCCGGTTATGGCCAGAAAATTCAAACCACTTTCCATTTTTTGCATTGAGCGGTTGGAGCTAACGCGCATGACATTTGCCAGACGTTCTTTCAATGCGGATTTTTTGTCTGTGCCGTCAGCAATGATTTGCTTAACATTGTTTGATTTCCACTCACCAATTCCGGAAACAAAGATGCGCGCCAGCGGGTGATTGTCGTTGTCTTTGGTTTGGCTGTAGATTTCCTCCAGCATTTTGTTGCTTTCAAAAAACTCCTCAAACTTGTCGCTGCGATTTTTAAGAATTCTGAATTTCACCAGCTTGTCAAAAATAATCGCCCAAGACCAGATGGAGGCGATGACTAAAAGCAGCATTACCAGCTGAACTACGATGTCGGCGTGAAGGATGAGATTTACGAGAGAAACGGAAGAAATTTTGTCCATAAATAAATTTATAATTAACCCCAATAACGCTTAAGAAAAATGCTCCCAACCTTACTCTTTGAAGAACATTGCCTCCATCACAAAAAATATTACCCCTCACAAAAAGTATTACCCCTCACACCAACCCTCTCCCACAAGGGGAGAGGGAGTTACACCGAATTCGGATTAACTCCCTCTCCCCTTGTGGGAGAGGGTTGGGGTGAGGGGTAATAATTTATGAAATAGACCCCGTCATGAAGACGGGGTGACATCGAGAATGAGTTGTCACCCCGTCTTCATGACGGGGTCTATTCCTAGGATTACTTGGCTCGAAGGGATAATCACCAAATTAATAATTGATGATTAATAGTTTTCTACTCCTCAATCACCTCCCTCTTTCCCGAAATACTTGGCGAACTCACCACTCCATTTTCCTCCATTTTTTCAATCAGGGTTGCGGCGCGGTTATAGCCGATACGGAGTTGGCGCTGGATATAGCTGATTGAGGGTTTTTTATCGCGGCGCACGATCATCACTGCCTTGCTGTAAAGATCCTCTTCTGATCCATTACCTCCCTCAAAATCAGCTGTTGTAGAATTTCCAGATGAAGGAATTGGGACATCGAAGGAGATTTGTTTATCCTCTTCAAAATCACTTAGATCCTGATTCTTGATGAAATTGACCACATTTTCAATTTCGGTATCGGAACAAAACGGCCCATGAACGCGCGTCATTTTGCTGCCGCCAGACATGTAGATCATATCGCCCTGCCCAAGCAACTGTTCTGCGCCTTGCACGCCAAGAATTGTGCGGCTGTCGATTCGCGATGTTACTTGGAAGGAAATTCTGGTTGGAAAATTTGCTTTGATCACGCCGGTTATGACATCAACCGATGGGCGCTGCGTTGCCATAATCAAATGAATGCCGGCGGCGCGCGCCATTTGCGCCAGACGTTGCACCGAATTTTCAATTTCCTTGCCGGCAACCAGCATGAGATCGGCCATTTCATCAACAATTACCACAATGAAAGGTAATTTTTTCGGCTCAAATTCAATCTCTTCGATGATGGGCTGGCCATTTGTCGGATCAAAACCAGTCTGCACTTTGCGTGCAAATTTTTCGCCGGTTAAAATCGCTTTTTCAGCTTTTTCGTTATAACCGGCAACATTGCGCACAGCAAAACTCGACATCAGACGATAACGCTCTTCCATTTCGGCAACCACCCATTTGAGCGCTGTTATCGCCCTTCCAGATTCGGTTATAACCGGCGCAAGAAGATGTGGAATGCCATCATAAATTGAGAGCTCGAGCATTTTGGGATCAATCATGATGAATTTGCATTCATCGGGACGAAGCTTGTAGAGCATCGATAAAATCATCACATTCAAACCGACCGATTTTCCTGAACCGGTTGTTCCGGCAATTAGCAAATGCGGCATTTTGGCAAGATCGGCAATCATGGTTTCGCCGGCAATATCTTTGCCCAAAATTATCGGCAGAAAATGTTGCGAAAATTTATACTCTTTGCATTCAAGCAACTCGCGTAAAAAAATCATTTCGCGCTTTGGGTTTGGAAGTTCGATGCCTATTGAAGTTTTGCCAGGAACTACCGCAATACGCGTTGAAATCGCGCTCATTGATCTTGCTATATCGTCAGAAAGCCCGATCACTCGCGAAGCTTTGGTGCCGGCGGCAGGTTCAAATTCATGCAAAGTGACAACAGGCCCGATTTTTGCGCCAAGCGAAATGCCATAAACTCCAAAATCTTCCAGAACTTTTAGTAGCATTTTTGACTGATTTTCGATCACATCTTTGCTGATTTTTTTATCTTTATTTTCAGAGGCACGATCAGTTAAAAGATCAGAATTTGGCAATTGATAGCTTGATTTTCCTATGCGCAGTGGCTTTTTGGTTTTGATAGTCTGTAATTTTTTCTTCAGAGTTTTGCGTAATTTTTTTTCTTCATCATCATCATCTTCTTCCAAGTTGATTTGTCGCGGCGTTGTAACTGGCTCATCTTTGAAAGACTGCAGCAATTTTTCAAAAAGATAGCGCGTGGAAATAAAGCTGTAACGGAAAAAATAAATCCAGTCTGACAGGGAAATTTCGATGATCATCGAAATCAGAATTAATCCAAAAATTGCTGCTAAAATCGCGGTTGCGTATGAGGGCAAATAACCAATTTTGACCAGAATAAAATGCCCGTTAACTCCGCCAAGCGAATTGAATTCCCACCATGAAGGTGGCGGCAAAACAGCAAAAACAACGGCAAAACATAACAGACAGAAAGGTATTAAAATAATCTTTGGCAATAAATTTCTAACCCCTTCGCGACCACTCATTTTCATGCCGATGCTAAAAATTATCAGCGCCAGAAAAAATGATGACAAACCGATAAGCTGAAAAGACAAATCAGAAATATGCGAACCAAAAGCTCCGAGCCAGTTATTAACGTGTCCATCAGTTGAAACAGTGTTAAACGAAGGATCATTCACATCAAAACTAAAAAGCGCCAAAACAAAGACAAAAGAAAAAACCACAAGGCAAAGTCCGAAGAGGCGGAGAAGGAGGAAAAGGAGGATATTAGTGAGTTTTGGAGACATAAATCAATTATCGATTGTCAGTTAATCAAAATCTCTGTGATTTTCTCAACTGATAATTTAGCGATTTTCAAGAACATATTCCAACCCCAATAACGTTTAAGAAACCCAGATTCAAATTTACAGACTCTAAGCTAAATCATAAATCTCACCACACTGTCACCCCGCACTTGTTGCGGGGTCCATCTCGTCAAAGACTTGATTTTATTGGTTGCGACCAAATGGACCCCGCAACA